>JANPEG010000094.1:0-26282 GCA_031431855.1 Akkermansiaceae bacterium
TACCTATCAGTAATCACCAACTTTAATTGAATCTGGGAGAGTCCGGTGGTCATCCACCGGGCTCTCCTTCATTTCCAACATGAACCTTTTCCGTCTACTTATTCTCTTTCTAACAGTCACTGCGGCCTACGCATCTGACACACTGAAAACCACAGTCATCCGCCACTACGCGGAAATCGTCAGCGCGACTTATAGCGATTCACTTAAATCCGCCGAAGACCTTCGCACTTCCATTCATCGATTTCTTGACGCGCCATCGAAAGAATCCCTCGCTGCCGCCCGAGCCGCGTGGATCGCCGCACGCACGCCCTATCTCCAGTCGGAAACATTTCGTTTTTACGAAGGTCCGGTCGATCAGATCGACAGCCGTATCAACTCGTGGCCCGTCGACGAAGCTTATATCGAATCAATCATCATCCACCCCGAACTCCATCCAACCCTATCAGCGGAATCGATCGCTGCATTGAATGAGAAGGACGGCGAGAAAAGCATCAGCATTGGCTTTCATGCCATCGAGTTTCTACTATGGGGAGAAGATCACGACCGCAAAGGTCCGGGGGATCGCTCCCACCAGGATTATCTGCCCGCAAACGAGCGCCGCCGCAGCTATCTCCGCATCGTCACCGACATGCTCGTCAGTGATTTGAAAATCCTGGATGCCGACTGGCAGGACAATCGGCCCGACAACTATCGCGCCTGGTTCCTTGCTTCCGCCCACCATCAGTCGCTACGGAAAATCCTGCACGGCATGGGCGCACTCAGCGCCACTGAGCTTGCAGGTGAGCGCTTAACCGTCGCCTACGAAACCAAGGAGCAGGAAGACGAACACTCCTGTTTCAGCGACACCACGCAGACCGATGTGATCTACAATGCCGTGGGCATTCAGAATATTTTCAGCGGAAAATATAAGCGCTTGGATGGCACGTTGATCGATGGACCCGGCATTGAAGCCCTGCTCCGTGAGGCATCTCCCGCGCTGGCAGATGAACTCTCCGCTCAGTTAACTACGTCAGTTGAGGCCGCCCGTTCGATTCCCGCTCCGTTCGACCAAGCGTTTCTTGGACCCGACACTTCGGAGGGAAGGATCGCCATCCATCGCACGATCCGCGCTCTCCAACAGCAAGCGGAAACCATTGCCAAGGTTGCATCACTGATCGGTCTGAAGGAGAAACGCGAATGAGAGTTCGTTTTCTAACATTGGCGCTCATGATCGCGGAATCTGTCTGCGGTCAGATCACGGTCGATGACACATCGCGTGATGCGTTCACTAAGCCGATTCCCAATCTCCAAGGCGAGCGCCGCACGCCGTTTTTCGTGGGAAACTCCTTCTTCAATCAGAACTGGGTAGCCGCTCCGGCATCGACCGCCGGGCGCGACGGACTCGGACCATTATTCAACACCCGCTCATGTTCTACCTGCCATTTCAAGGACGGCCGCAGCGCAGCACCACAAGACGACCAACCGTTCACGACGACGATTCTCCGGATCAGCCTTCCCGGAAATGGTGAACCGATTCCCGATCCAGTGTATGGCAGCCAAATTCAAGGCTCCGCCTTACCGGGAGTCTCTCCGGAGGCGGATGTGCGAGTAACCTATCAAACCACCACCGGAACGTTTTCCGATGGCGAGACGTATTCCCTTAGAAAACCCAACTACCGCTTGGAAAATCCCGGTTACGGACCCATTTCCAAAGAACTTCTCATGTCGGCACGCGTGGCTCCCGCAGTGATTGGACTCGGACTGTTAGAGAACTTGCCGGATGCAGCGCTCATTAGAAAATCAGACCCGGACGATCGCGACAAAGACGGCATTTCCGGACGTGTCAATCGAGTCAAAGACGGGGCAATCGGACGTTTCGGTTGGAAAGCTGAACAAGCAACGGTGGCCGGGCAAGTCGCTGCTGCGTTCCAGGGTGACATGGGCCTAACAACTCCATTGCTGCCGGATGAAAATCACACCGTCACCCAGGATCCACACATGGAAAACGGCGGCTCGCCGGAAGTCAGTGAGAAGATTTTTGACAGCGTTTCCTACTATTGCCGGACTCTCGCCGTGCCCACAGGGCGCGAGGGTTCCGAGCGTGGAAGGCAGTTGTTCCATGAGCTCCAATGCGCCGCATGCCATACGCCGGAACAAACAACCGGAACCTCGTCTGATTTTCCCGAACTCTCGGGGCAAATGTTTCAACCTTACACCGACTTGTTACTTCACGACCTAGGCGAGGAACTCAGCGACCATCGTCCGGTCTTCGCCGCCAGCGGCAGCGAATGGCGCACGCCACCGCTGTGGGGTATCGGCCTGATTCCCAAGGTCAACGGTCACTCGTTCCTGCTGCATGATGGTCGTGCACGCAATCTAACAGAAGCTATTCTTTGGCACGGCGGCGAGGCACAGAATTCGCGTGAAAAATTCCACGCCTTGCCAAAGTCCGACCGCCAAGCTCTCATTAATTTCATCGAGTCCCTATGAAACTACTCGCGCTTTCACTTCTATTTTGCGGCATCGCCAACGCCCAATCCGCCAAGGACGCGATGTTGCAGGCGATCGTGAAAAACGCAGTGGCTCCCGGCTACACGCGGCTTGCGGAAAACTGCCGGGTTCTTGCTGCGACTAGTGATGAGTTCGACAAACAACCCGACACGGCTCATCTGGAAAAAGTCCGCGCCTGTTGGCTAGCCGCCGCCGTCGCAGCGCAGGAGCTCGATTGTTTCAAGCTCGGCCCCATCGCTGATGCTGGTGATGCCTCCGCGTTTTATTTCCTGCCAGTGCGCCCCGCCAGCATCGAGCGCGCGATCCAAGGCGATGGCGATCTCCAACAACTTGGCGCCGCTGCTAAAGGTCTCTTCACCGTGGAGTTTCTGCTTTTTTCAAACGGCGAGGGAACATTGGAGAAACTTTCCAGTGACCCGAAGCGTCGCCACTATCTTTCGCTCGTCGCGCGGGAGTTGGCGGACAAGGCGGGACGACTTGAAAAAGCCTGGCAAGAGCCGGCTGCCGATTCAGCCAAACGTTTTCTAGCAGGAGGTCAGAATAGCCTCAATGCCTTGGTCAATCAAATGGCGATGACTTCCGAGTCCGTGGCCGTTCTACGGATGGATCCCGACAAGAAAGATAAGACGCCTGGCTCCGTCAGTGGACATTCTCAAACGCTTCTGCATGCCGCTATTCGCGGTCTCCAGCGCATCCACGCTGGAGGCTTGAACGACTACACACGGCGGCTTAATCCAGTTCTAGCGGACCGCGTGGACCGGGAGTTCGCGGCCACCGTGAAGGAGGTTTCCGCAGAGAGTTGCAACTCGCTCAACGTCCTGCACAAAGTGGATCTCCCAAGCACGCTCGGCGTCACACTCACGTTCATTTCAACCGATGGCGACTAGAATTCCCATCCATTCGCTAGCGGTTTTTCGCATTCTGTTCGGGCTGCTGATGACCGCAGCGATGTTGCGCTTTATGGCGAACGGCTGGGTGGACGAACTCTTCCTGCAACCGAAGTTTCATTTTCCCTACCCCGGCTTCGAATGGATCCGACCATGGCCGGGCGATGGAATGTATTGGCACGTCGTTGCCACAGCAGCTTGCGCGTTCGGCGTCGCTCTCGGATTTCACTATCGCGTCTGTATCGTCCTGTTTTTCCTAGGATTCACTTACCTCGAACTCATCGACCAAACGACCTATCTTAACCACTACTATCTTGTCACCCTCATCGCCGCATTGATGATGTTCATGCCAGCTCACCGCGCTTGGTCCCTAGACGCCGCGCGCAATCCATCACTCCGCTGCGACTTCATTCCCGCGTGGACGGTGAACCTGCTGCGCTTCCAATTCGCCGTCGTCTATCTGTTCGCCGGATTGGCCAAACTCAACGCGGATTGGCTGTTAGAGGCGCAGCCGCTGCGGATCTGGCTACCCGCCTGCAGTGATCTCCCGCTCATCGGTCCGCTGCTAGAGCAAACGTGGGTGGCCTACGCCGCTAGTTGGTTCGGCGCGGCTTATGATCTGAGCATCCCCTTTCTATTGATGATCCCGCGCACACGTCCATTGGCGTTTGCCGCAGTGGTGGCTTTCCATATTCTAACATGGCTATTTTTTCCCATCGGCATGTTCCCGTGGATCATGATTGCCGGGGCGACTTTGTTTTTCCGACCGGACTGGCCCACAAGTAAAACTATCGAATTCGAAACGCCGTCGATGCCACTTCCAGCTTGGGGAAAATCGTTGTTAGTCGTTTATCTCATCTGCCAGATATTGATTCCCTCGCGGTCATGGTGGATGAATGGAAACAGCGCTTGGACCGGCAATGGCTTCAACTGGTCATGGAAGGTGATGATCGTGGAAAAACGTGGAACCACCACTTTCATCGCCCGCGATGGAAGTAAAACGTGGCACATCGATCCACGCGAATATCTGACGCCACGACAAGTCGTAATGATGTCCCAAGACCCGCATTTGATCCGCGATTTTGCCCGTCGGTTGGCGAATGATTACCAAAATCCAAACATCCAAATCCACGCCGATGCCTTCGCTTCCCTCAACGGTCGTCCCAGCCAGCGCATCATTGATCCGACTGTGAATCTAGCAGGTATATTGAAACCCGGTTGGATCATTCCGTTGCGAGAATCGCCCGTGCCTCATCGCGCTGGGATTCTCGAGGTAGCGCATTCACCCAAGCGCTGACAGCCTCCGCATCGTTCGCCCGCCAGCGGGTAAGCACCGTCTCCATCCCCTGCGTGCGGGTGGCACCAGCGGGAAGTGTTAGAACAAAATCCGCTGCCTGACGACCACCAGATTCCGCGACTTTAGCTAGCACGGTCTGCACAACTTGATTGCGCTCGCTCTCGCCAGGAAGCTGCGTCGCCCATGTCAGTGCGGTCTTTGGATCGGAAGAACTCCAATTTTCACCCAGTGATCTGAGCCATTCACTCCGCTCAGGACTGTCAGCCAGTGCCATTAGAAAAGAAGCGGCGGCCTGCGGATTTTGCGCTGTCCATTCCGGTACGAGTCCTTGCAGCGCGGAGTTTCTAACAGCCCCGGCGGGAAGTTGATTCATCCATTCGATCGCGGCGGCGGAATCCTTGCGAATCCATTTGGCCGCCACCTCCTGCGTCGCGAGATTCCGCAACAGCGAGTCTTCTAACTCAGTCGCCCGAGCGGCCGCCGCCACTGGATCGCTGCCTGCCCACTCGCCGAAAATTCCGGCATACGTCTTTTCGCGGATCCGGCCTTCGATCTCGTCGCCATGGTCCCATTTTCCGAAAGGACGCAATGGCTCTAACTCCCCGTCATAGCCCGGCAGCTCTCCCGCCAGCGCCAACGCTTCTTCCGGATGATCCGATGCGAGATGCGCGACTAGGACAGGCACCACTTGGATCCGCAAGTTTCCCGCAGGAACCCCACCGAGCCAGTCGCGAGCTGACATCTCGTCACGCTCAATCCATCCTCCAAACAACTCCGCCACAAAATCGAACTGCCCATGAAGCTCAGGATGTTGGTCGGCGAACTCAATAGCCGCTGCCGGATCGTATGCCGCCATTTGACGAAGCAATTCGATGACGCCCTCGTTACGAATCTCGCCATGGCCCAAAGGCTTGGCTTCTGCTAAAAGCCGATTAATTTCCTGCAAACCTGAATGCCGATGCACCTTGGCGGATTCCTTCTGGTGCTCGCGATGCATACGGCGAGTCGTTGCTGGTGATTCCTGATTTTTTGACGAATCAAGAACCTGCTCACTTGACTGTGAAACAAACCAAATTCCAGCGATGATCACCGCTGAAACCGTGGCGGTCAGCAGTACGAGCCGAATCGATTTTTCGCCGGAAAGCATGATGCAAGGCTAGTCCAACCTGCCGCAGGGTCTAGCGCATTTTCTGTTTAAACACGGTGTCAGACAAAGTATCTTAGGAGCGATGACGCCCTCGTCGGCGCTCCCTGCGGGCTAAGGCGTTATTTTTAGCTCTCCTCCAGTATCCTGCGTCTCCGCTCCTTGTTCCATGCGGCGAGGACTCGGGTGAGGAGTAATGCGGAAAGAATTGTCACGGCGAGTTCGAACATGGGTTCGTTGCCACGAGGTCTTTCGCCGACGATGAATTTTGCGGCATCGGGTAAGTTGAAGAGTCCTCTACCGAAGCTGATGAGTGCTAGTGCACCCGCGCCCATGACTCCGTGCCAGAGCATTTTGATGGAGAAAATTCCGCAGATGATGATGGCGCCGCCTAGAGTGAGAGAGCCAACCAGCAATGCCATGGCTGGATCTTTATCAAGACGTGACATGCCGAGGATGCCTATGGTGATGATAGCAAATCCGATAAAGAAAATGTAGGCGCGAATCATGGGCGAAGTAACCAAGAGATGTGCGGAGTGTAGAGATCCGGCTCTAACAGGAATGAATCATGTCCTTTGTCGGAGTGCACGGTGATGTGCATGGAATCGACTTTGGTCGCTTCGAGATGCTTCACAAGTTCGGATTGTTCTTCCGGATAAAAACAGAAATCGGAATCGATGGAGAAAACCAACCATTTCTGGCCGTTGCGGGCGCAGCGTTCGAAGAGTTCTTGTGGGGTTTCTGCATCGCCTTCGAAGAGGGCATCGAAGCGTGACCATAGATCGATGATACGGAGGTAGGTGTTAGCGTCGAAGCGCTTCACGAATTTTTTCCCCTGATGCAGCATGTAGCTCTGGAATTGGTCGCGAACTCGATACCATGCCAATACATCGTCCGCTTGGATCACATCCTGGCGCGCACGTTTTTCGATGGAGTCCAGGTGGACGAAAGTTTTGTGAGAAATCATCCGCGCGAGGGCGAGGCCATAGAGCGGCGGGCTCGCATCGTAGAAATCGCCGCCGTTGAAATTTGGATCGTTTTCAATCGCGAGGATTTGTTCGAACAAGATGAGTCGATTTAAAACCGTGGTTTTAAAACCGGCCGCGATGCTGACAACATTACGGACGCGGTCCGGTAAACGTGTGGCGAAAGCGAGGGCGACCAAACCACCGACCGATGGGCCGACGACGGCGTGCAGGGTTTCGATGTCGAAAGAATCGATCAGCAGCGCAACGGCATTAACCTGATCTGCTGCGGAGACGGATGGGAATTTCGAACCCCAAGGTTTTTGGGTTTGTGGATTGATCGAGGCTGGACCAGTGGAGCCGTAGCAGCCGCCGAGGTAGTTTGGGCAGATCACAAAAAACCGATCCGTATCAATCGCTTTTCCGGGACCAATCATGTCTTCCCACCAGCCTTGATGAAGTTCGGGCTGCCAGAGTTCGCCTACTTCTGGGATATCCGAATTAAACCCAACTGCATGGTGCGAGCCAGAGAGCGCATGGAAAATCAGAATGGCGTTGGAGCGGTCCGCATTCAGCGTTCCCCAAGTTTCATAGGCAATCCGGATCGCAGGCAACGACGAACCATCGCGAAGCGCGAAAGTTTGCTCATGGTCAAAAAAGTGGGTGCTGGTCTCAGCGGGCATGGGAAGCATAGTGACCACGCGAAGCCAATCGTCAAACTCATACGGATCCATGAATTCTGGATTTCCGGTTCTGTCACATCTGGGTGTGCGGGCTGCGGCGGAGATAGAGATGAAGCGGAGGGGTTTGCTAGCCCGGGATATCTTTGGATGTTGTGTTCTAGGGCGTTGCCCTAGGCTGGCGTGTATTGCCCTTTCAGGGCGGAAAGAGAATGCTTTCTGTGATCCATTCGGGATTGAGATCTATATATCATAGGCAGGGACGCGTATCCTTACGCGTCCATATCTGACGGTGCTAAATACGGAAAGGACACGCTTGGTGATTCAAGCCATTAGATATGGACGTTTAGCCCCGACAAGTCGGGGCTGCCTACACTTTACGTAGCGAACCAGTGGAATCGCCGAAGCGTGGTTCTTTGACTCCGAACTCATCTAGCATGCGGAGGTAGAGATTGGAGAGAGGGACGTCTTCCCCGAGGTCGACGTGGCGACCGGGTTTGAAGGCTCCGCCGCCGTGGCCTGCGAGGAGGATTGGGAGGTCGTTGTGATTGTGGCGGTCGCCATCGGAGATGCAGCCGCCGTAGACGATCATGGAATTGTGGAGCAGAGATTTGCCGTCGATGTCTTCGGTGGATTTGAGCTTATCGAGGAAGTAGGAAAGCTGCTGCAGGTAGAAGGTATCGATCTTGGCGATTTTCGCGAGGTTGTCCGGGTTGCCTTTGTGATGGGAGATGTTGTGGTGGCCGTCGTTGACTCCGATTTCTGCGAAAGATCTGTTAGAACCATCGTGGGCCATGAGGAAAGTGGAAATGCGGGTGGTATCGGTTTTGAAAGCGAGTACCATCATATCGAGCATGAGGCGGACGTGTTCACCGTAGGTTTCGGGTTTGCCTTCTGGGGCAGGGACTCCGGGATCGGCTGGGAGGCCTAAAGATTCCGCTTTCTCGATTTGTTTTTCGATCTCGCGCACGCCTGTTAGATATTCGTCGAGTTTCTGCCTGTCGTTGCGGCCGAGGTGGCGATGCATGGCTTTCGCGTCGTTGCCGATGAAATCGAGGACGGATTTTTTTGAAGCGAGGCGTTGGCCTAGGGATTTGGCGCGTTCTTCGGAATTACCAGAACCGAAGAGGCGCTCGAACACGGCGCGCGGGCTCGACTCTGGGGTCATCGGTTGATTTTCAGAGCGCCATGAGAGATTGAACTGATAGGCGCAGGAGTAACCGGAATCGCAATTACCGGATTTGCGGACGCCATCTGTGGAGAGTTCGAGCGAGGGGAGACGGGTTTGTGAAGCGATCGCGTTTGCGGCGACCTGATCCGCGGAGATTCCGAGCTGAATGTCAGATCCAGCGGTTTTGCGTGGTCGGGCGCTGGTGAGGAAAGCGGCGGTGCCGCGTGCATGATCGCCTGGACCGTCGCCGTTAGCTCTGGCGTTTTGTTGCTCGAAGCCGGTGAAGATCTGGAAATCGGCACGGTGTTTTTCCATCGCCTCGAAGGAGGTCCCCATCTTGTATTTCTCCGAGGTGCCTTCGGGGCGCCAATGTTCGAGGTTCACGCCGTTAGGAATATAAAGATACGCCATGCGCAGTGGTGCGCCGCTGGCGGTGGTGCCGATCGCCCGTGCTGCAGTCGTTGCGGCCATGAGGGGACGGAATGATTCGAACGCGGGCAGCGAAAGCGCGGCTCCGAATCCACGAAGGAAACTGCGGCGGGATAGGTGCGACTTTTCCATGACTCTTTGAAAATACTTTAAATTGTTGAGATGTCTATCTGGGAAAACAGGGATTTACTCATCCCCACGTCGCATTTGGAAGGGTGCGGAGATGGTGATGGCGTGGATGAGTTCGGTGAGGTTTCCGTTGTTTTTATTCATGTGGGCAACCAGTTGCTCGATGGTGGTGGAATCATAATACTCTACGCCGCGGCCGATTGCGTAGGTAAGAAGTTTTTCCGATATCGTGCGGTAAAAATCGGGTCTGCGTTTATTGGAGAGAATGGCTTTGAGTCCTTCGATATTGGAAAATTTTTCTCCGGTGACCAGCTCGCCCGCGGTTTCGATGGGTTTGCCAAATTCGGTCATGCGGAAGCGGCCGATCGCATCGTAGTGTTCCAGGCCGAGGCCGATGGGATCCATGCGTGCATGGCAACTACGGCAATCCGGATTTTTGCGATGGATTTCCATCATCTCGCGCATGGTGGGGTTGGTTCCTTGTTTCGCAGCTTCTGATAGTTCCGGAATATTTGGCGGTGCGGGTGGAGGAGGGGTGCCAAGAACGTTATCGAGAACAAACAGCCCGCGTTTCACAGGTGAGGTGCGGGTGGGGTTTGAGGAGACGATGAGAAATGTGCCTTGCGTGAGTATACCGCCACGCTCGGGATGTTCGCTGAGATCGACGGGTCGGAAATGTTCTCCCTTCACGCCTTTGACACCGTAAAACGCAGCGAGGCGTTCGTTGAGGAAGGAGTAGTTCGCTGAGATTAGCTCTTCAGCGGGTCTGCCTTTGCGTAGGACATGTTCGAATAAGGCAAACGTTTCCTCACGCATATCTTTGCGCAGTCGCGGATCGAAAATTTCCGAAGCTTTGCGTTTATCCGCTACGCCGAGAATGACCGGAGAGGAAATGGCTGCTTCTGTGACATCCCGTGCTTGTAACCATTGACCGACAAAATTTTCTGTTAGTCGACGTGAGCGTGGGTCGGCGAGCATCCGATCGACCTGCTGGCGGAGGTTGGCGCGGAGTTTGTTGTTAAAAGCCAGAGACAGCAATTCGTCGTCGGGGACGGAAGCCCAGAGGAAAAACGAGAGGCGTGAGGCTAGCGCGTATTCGTCGAGCGGGACAATTTTTGCTGGGTTGTTAGGTTCGGGTTGGATTTCGACGCGAAAAAGGAAACGTGGTGATGCAAGGCAGGCGGTGATGGCTTGCTTGATGCCGTCTTGGAAAGTTTTTCCGGGTAGTTTGTCGATCTCCTCGACGATGGCGACGAGTCGGTTGATATCGCTTTCGACCACAGGACGACGGAAGGCGCGGGATACAAAGGAGCGCATGATTTTCCGTGCGTAGGTTTTTGCAGCGGTCGGATCTTCTGGTGCTGGGCCATCGACAAAGATCATGCGGTGGCCTTTTGAATATTCCCGCTGGGATCCATCGAGCGGGCCTTGCAGGGTGAGACGATGAATCGACAGGTATAAAAGTTCCTCATTATCCGCGGGTTGGAGGCCGGGATTGACCTTGACGGTGACCTGCTGATCACCCGCTTGGAATTTCGCGGTTGCGGTGAGATCAATGCTACGGCGTTGGTCCCAACCTAGCTTGGTTTCTGTTAGTTTCTTTTCGACGGTGGATATTTCCAAAGTTGCGGCAGCGGTGGTGGCTTCGGTCGCGCCTTGGATCGTGTATTCGAGAATGAGTTGGTAGCTGCCCTCCCATTTTACAGGGACATTCAGGGTGAATTCACCTCCGCTGGCGAAAGGAATCCATGTGGGAGATACGGATGGATTTTTGAAATCGGTTGCGGGGAATTCGACGCGAGGCACCTGTGCTGAAGCATCCTCGGGTAGGGCGAGGTTCACAATTTCCTCGGCGGATGTTAGATATTTTTCCATCAGCAAGGGTGAGATGGAAAGGACATCACCGATGTTGTCGAAACCGTATCCGGTATCATCTGGAGGAAATGCTTCTGCGGTGTCATATTCCACGCCGAGCAGATCGAAGACAGCATTGCGATATTCGTTGCGGTTCAGGCGGCGTATCGTGACGCGCCCAGGATCAGGCTTCTTGGGATCGAGTTTGAAGACGGTGGATTCTATCCACGAGAGGAGTTTTCTTTTTTCTTCCACGCTCGGTTGTCCTTCATCCGAGGGCGGCATGATTTGTGAGCGCAGGTTTCGCCATACTGGCATCCAATGTTTGCGATCGCCGAGATGTGCGGACAGGTCTTTGTAGGTGTCCATGCGGAAATTACCTTCCTTTGAACCATCGCCGTGGCAGTCGAAACAATACTCCACGAGCAAGGGTTGGATCTCCTTTTTAAATGTTTCATCGGCCATGGCGGGTGTGCCAAGGAAGAGGAGCGGGAGAAAACGAGGGAAAGTCACGATCTGAGGATACGTTCAGTGAAACTTCGAGCCTTTCAAGTGATTTGCAATCTGGGAAATTGGGAACGAGGCACGCTTTGGTGTCTCGGTTTGATTGACGATTGATGATTGTTGATTTTTGAATGAATCAATTGAGCTCCAATCACTTTAAAACTTTGATCGCCTCGGCGATGGCGGGGTCGGTCCATTTATCGAACGCTTCTTTTTCGGTTGGGCTGAGGGAAGAAGTGTGGGCGGCTTTGAGAAAGTTTTCGCGATCGGCATCGGTGAATGGGATAACTTTATCGGGGGTGATGCCTTTGTAGTGAGGGGTTTCTCCGGATGGGGTGTGGTAGGTGGCTATGGTTAAACGCAGGGCGGTGGAATTCCCCATGGGGATGATGTTTTGGACGCTGCCTTTTCCGTAGCTGAGTTCGCCAATGATAGTGGCGCGTTTGAGGTCTTTTAAAGAACCAGCGGTGAGTTCTGAAGCGGATGCCGAATGGCGATCGATCAACACCACCATCGGGTAAGGACGATTGCGGCGTTGGCGGTTGGGGGTTTTGAGAAATTCTTCGGGCTTATTGCGTTCTCTAACAGAAACTACAGCTGTGGCGGGTGGGACAAACAAGCCGAGGATTTGGACGGTTTCATGGAGATCGCCGCCGCCATTTTCGCGGAGATCGAGGATGAGGGATTTCATGCCTTTGTCTTCAAGTTCGTCGAGCGCGGCTTCGATTTCTCGTGCGCAGTTCGCTCCGAATTGAGCAAGTCGTAGGTAACCGATCTGTGGATTTTTTTCTAACGATTTCGCGAGAATCAAAGAGCGCTCTTCGACGAAGCGATGGGTTAGAGTCACTTCGGTTTGCGCGTGCTTTGATGGATCTTGAAGAATGAGTTGGGTGGTTTGGCCGGCGTTGCCGACGAGCATATCCAGAGCGGTTTTCAAAGAGAGTTTCGCGGTGTCCTGTTTGTTGATTTGCAGGAGTTTCATGTCTGGCTTGAGAGCTGCGACACTGGCGGGTCCGCCGGCTTCAACAGCACTGAGGAAAAGTGTCTCGGAGTTTTTCCCAAGGCTCAGTCCGAGGCTGGCGATCTCGTTGTTGAGTTTGCCGTCTTCGCTCATCATTTCCTGCATCTCGGGATGGATGAAGGATGAATGGGGATCGAGGCTGGAAAGCATTCCGTCGAGGGCTTGGTTGATAAGTCGATCATAGCTGAGTTTATCCAAATCCGGATGACGCGCTTTGGTCATTTCCACGACTTTGATAAAACGCTCGAGTGCTGGGTATGCGGCCTCGGTGGGTTCGGCTGGGATCGCATTTTCAGCCGGGGCTGGGACTTCTGCGGGAGCTGGGATTTCTGCCGGAGCTGGATTCTCCGCTGGAGCAGGTTCTTGGGCGTGAAGGGGTAGGCTGATCGCCAAAATGAGGGTGCTGATGCGCATGAGTCATGGAATTAGCAGGTTTGGTGGCCATGCGTAAAGGTTAAGCGTGGGATTTTTGGGTGGGGTGCGAGGACGGAGAGTCAGATGGGAATGGGGTGTGCGGAATTACTCGACACTTTTGCCTGCTACGCTTTGTCGGTTTTTCCATTCTGGCTGATGAAGCGACGGGCGTTCATCTTCACCGTCAACAAGCTGCCGATTAGAAAACCCAACCCGCCAGCGATCATCAGCACCGAACCGGTGCTCAACGTGTGAGTGAAGTTGCTAAGGCTTGTACCGATACCGGCTGATAAAATCAGTATACCAACATACCAAAAGAACTGAACGGGTAAACGCTCGGAGAACATTGGGGCGCGTAAAGATGGGCGAAGAAAGTCACGCCTTCGCGATAAAATGATTCTCATACAACCTGTGAAACAGGACACGAAAGCGCATCCTAGGAAAACGAATCCCGTGAAAATGAGAGCAGAAAAATCTGTCACGAATGCTTCGCTCGAAGTTTCGGGTGCGAGCAGTGGGTGGGCGAAAGCGGCAGCGATGAGCAGCAGTCTTAATATGTAAGCGATGTTCATTTTTTATCCCTCGTCTCGTTAAGCCACCATTTTGTGGCCTCCAGTTCGCCGTTTAGCCGGAATCGTTCAAAATAGCGATCCACAAGCTCTGGGTGGGTTGTCATAATGACATCCAGAGGCGCTTGCTCTGTTAGCCTGCGGATTTCCTCGCGCTCGATTGCGATCGCCTGTCTCGCTTGCTCGACAGTCATTCCTGTATAAGGCGATGGTGAGTTGTCCGGCAGTCCCGCCAAGGTCTTTTCTTCCAATTTCAGTCCAACCAGATGGTCGATGAACGTGACCGAGCCCGTTTGATCATTGAGACGCATGGCCATGGAGGCAGACAAGGAGCGTAGATCGGCAGCCTCGTCGGGTGGCAGGGAATTTCCCAAGTCTTTTATGGAACCGGCTAATGACTGCAAATCTGAAAAATATGGAATCCCAAGGCTCAATACGCTCTGTATCTTGGCATCGCTGGGCGATAAACCTGTTGCGATATAGGCATCATCCATCAGCAATTGCGTTTGGGTGGCATAAGAATCCATTCGGAGCCGATCTTGCGAGCTGTTCAAGATCTCGATTCCTTTTTTTGTATCGCCGCTCTTGAACAGTTGCGCCGCGTATAGGTAGGCAGCCAATCCATTCTGGGGGTCTTGTTTGAAGAAACGCTCGCCAAGCGACAGACGTTCTTCTTCGGTAAAAGACGACAGGGTTGAGCCGATGTAGAGAAGGTGTGGATTTTCAGGATCAGCTTCTAACGCTTGGCGAATCAAATCCGGGTTGCCGGTAAGCAAGCCAGCAATTGCCTGAGCCTCGGCCAGAGCGCGAGAATCTCCCTTCTTGCTAGCCAGCCACTGCTCGAGATCTGCATCTGAAACTTTCTTCGGACGCTCCGCTGGGCGTTGTCGCCTCTCGAAAGGGGGGGCGTTCCCTGAAGAATCGTTCGAGTCGGACAAGCCGCGCTTTTCTCGTTCGGTTTTTTGAGTCTTATCAGATGCGGTCTCCTGGTCGTTGCTGGCAGGCAGTAATTTTAGCGTTATCAACACGCAAATGGCGATCGCGAGTGTGTAAGCAAGAATGGGTTTCATGGTTTGGCGTAACCGATTTTAATTCGCATGACCGATGGACAGAATATTGAGTCAGTCACTTTATGAAGATTGGCGAGAAGGTCTTTGATCCTGCAAGGAGTTTCTGGAGATTGGGATAGAGCTGCGGTTTGAGGGCTTGATTCTTTAACTTTTCTTAAATAAAGTTCGCGCCTCAACCGAGATGAGTTTGAAAAAGAAGATATCGCCAGCGAGAGCAGCGCCGAACCGTAAGCGGGGACAGAAGTTCCCGTATGACGGGCTGGTATCGGTGAATCGGCGGGCGCATGAGCGGGCGGACACGCAGCTCGGGAAAAACCGCAAGCTCAACCAAAGAGCGGGAAAATCCGTCTGGGCATCGATCGCTTTGGAGGAGGTTGATATCGAGCAGGAGCACTCGGCGGGTTTCTTGAAAATACTCGCCCGCTGGACCTTGGCGACGCTATTGCTGCCGTTCTGTTGGGTGACGAGCTGGACCTTATTGAAAACCTTTTCCCACGCGACCCTGGAGCAAGGATTTTGGCAGAGCCCGCAATTTTGGTATTTCATCATCGGAGCGCTTGTGATGTTGGGCTGGTTTTGGTCGAAGCTGGCGCAGTCGTTTTTCCTCTATCTCTATGTGTTCGGCCATGAACTGACGCACGCTTTGTTTGTGAAATGTTTTGGCGGCAAAGTGTATGACATGGAGTGGGGTTCTTCGGGCGGTTATGTCACCACGGACAAAAGTAACTGGGTCATTTCGCTTTCGCCTTACTTCGTTCCGATCTGGAGCGTGATCGCGGTGATTCTGTATGCGGTCCCGAGTATTTTTTGGGAACTTCCCGGCGAGGCCGATCTCGTGTTTTACGCGGCGTTGGGAGCTTCGTGGTCGTTTCACATGGCATGGACAATCTGGATGATTCCGCGGGATCAACCGGATCTCAAAGACAACGGCACCTATCTTTCGCTGGTTTTGATCTACTTCGGAAATTTGGTGGTGTTGGTCGGATTGCTTTGCTTCGCGACCCCGAATCCTTTGGAGAGTTTGCGGGATTTCGGCTACAAATGGTTTGGCGATCTAATGACTTTTGGCGATTTGGCCATGCGTTGGCTCGACCAAGCTCTCTCACAGGTGCCGAGTTATTTGTAACCCGGGATTCCTGGTTGTTTTTTCAATCAGAAAACCGAAACTCACGGCGTGATCGATCTTGATGCAAATGCGACAACCCGAATGCTGCCTGAGGTGGTAGACGCAATGCTGCCGTGGTTGCGCGATCATCATGCCAATCCATCGGGGAGTTATCGCGGCGCAAAGATGGCGCGGAAAGCGATTGAACAAGCCCGTGAGCAGGTCGCGAATTTGATTTCGGCTGCGCCTGAGGAAATTATTTTCACCGGCTGCGGAACCGAGAGTGTGAACACCGCCCTGCATTCACTCGATGTTCTAACAGGAAATGGCACGGCCGTGGTATCGGCGATTGAGCACAGTGCGGTCTTGCGACAAGTGGAGCGGTCCAAGCGCGAAGTCAGACTCGTGAAAGTGGATGCGGCGGGATTTATCGATGAGGGAGATTTTGCAGCAGCATGCGAGTGCGCGGCGTTTGCTTCGGTGATGCTAGCGAACAACGAGATCGGAGTCATTCAGTCGATTATACAATTGTTAGAAATCGCCCACGCGAAAGGTTTACCGTTTCACACCGATGCAATTCAAGCCGTCGGGAAAATCCCGGTTTCGGTGAAAGATATCTCGGTCGATATGCTATCGATCTCAGCGCATAAATTTCACGGACCCAAAGGAATCGGCGCGTTGTATGTGCGGAGCGGATTTGATTTTTCACCGCTCATCGTCGGAGGCGGTCAGGAGACGGGTCGCAGAAGCGGCACGGAAAACACTGCCGCGATTGTGGCGATGGGTAAGGCGGCGGAGTTGGCGAAACAAGCGCTGGAATCGGGCTTGGGAAATGATATAGCAGCGATGCGTGATCTCTTTCAAACACTGGTCATGGAAGGTGTCAGCGATTGCGCACTCAATGGCGACGTGATCAGCAAGTTACCAAACACGACCCATCTTTCCTTCAATGATTGCGATGCGGCGGGGATGTTGATTTTGTTAGACGAAGCCGGTTTAGCCTGTTCTGCAGGATCCGCCTGCATGACCGGAAAACGCAAACCCTCCCACGTCCAACTCGCCATGGGTATTTCCGAAACCGTTGCGAAAACCAGTTTGCGCTTCAGCTTCTCCCGCTTCAACTCGCTACAAGAAGCGGCCGAAGCCGCCCAGATCGTCATCAAATCCGTCAAAAAACTCCGCACCGTCCAAGGCGGAGGAATCGGGCCGGTGGCGATTTATACGTAGTGAAATATTGAGTCGAAGACTCGACAGAGTGTCTTGGATTAAGCTAATAGGCAGGGACTTTTAAAGATAAAAGTCCCTGCCTATTTCATGAAATACGGCTTAGTCCCGTGGAATTCGGGTAAGCGTGTCCTCATACCAGTCTCGCAGTTGGAAATTCCAATTACTACCGGAACAAGAGAAAATACATCTTAGCTTATCACTTATTTCCCATTCACACTCATTTTCCAAAAAATGATCACATGGATTCGTTTCCGAGGTGTTTGTCTAGGAAGTTGATAGCATTCGGGATCGCGCGGCCGGAAAATAAATGGGCGAGGACATGGGAACGGCCTTCGATCCAATACACTTCATGCTCCACACCGTGCTTCCGCAGGGCAGCGATGAATGCGTTCGGATGTTCTAACGGAACAAGATCGTCATCGGTGCCATGGTAGATGAAAACCGGCGGGCTGTTGTTTGTGATATCGTGGACGGGCGAGGCCTCGCGGTAGATTTTCTCGTTCCCTTTCACCGGGCCTCCAAGAAGTTGACCTGTTAGTTTTCCATCTGGCCAAAAGGAAAGATCGGTCGGCGCGCCGCCGGCGACGATGGCTTTGACCCCGTTCGCGGGATTGAGGCCGATCAGAGCTGCGAGGTGTCCGCCGGCGGAGTAGCCAAAAGTGGCGATCCGCGAAGTGTCGATATTGAATTCCTTCGCGTTCGCGCGCATGAAACGGATGGCCTGTTCCAAGTCATCGCGTTGCGCAGGAAATTTCCACTCTGGCGTGAGGCGGTATGTGGCGTTCATCACGAAGTATCCGCGTTTAGCGAGCGATCTCGCGATGCCCGTCATATCGGCGCGACGTTCCTTACCGCTCCAGCCACCGCCGTGTATCAGCAGGACTGCGGGCGCGGGCCTTGTCGATTTGGGAAGGTAAAGATCCGCCAACTGCGCGGTCGGCCAATGTTTCGGAGTAAACACGACATCTTTTCTGACCGAGAAACCGGCGAAAGGCTGCGTTGCGGTTGGCGAGGGGGCGCAGCCATTCAAAGCGGCGGCGCTGAGGACGAGTAAAGTGAGAAATCGCGTTCGGAGCATGTCTGGGAAAAAATCACACGGAAAAGCCGGAATGCAACCGCTCATCCAGCGCTCAGCTTTTGGCAAATTTTTAGCATTCTTGACAAAATCCTGCGATACCCTCGTATTCGAACTTGTATGAACGTTAAAACATTTCTCCCCACTACATCTGCGCTCGCGATTGCGGCGATCCTTTCCAGTCCGCTGTTTGCCGAAGTGAAACCCAATCCTCTGTTTGCTGACGGTGCGGTTTTACAAAGAGGCCAGGCGGTTCCTGTCTGGGGCACGGCACGTGATGGGGAAAAAGTGACGGTTGAAATCGGCGATCAGAAAGTCAGCACCACCGCCGTTGCGGGTAATTGGAGTGTGAGTTTGAAACCTTTAAAAGAAGGCGATCCTCTCACCATGAAGATCACCGGCGACAACACCGTGACCATCAACAACCTGCTCGTCGGCGAGGTATGGGTATGCTCCGGTCAGTCTAACATGGAGTGGAAATTCGCCCAATCCCACAACGCCAAGGAGGAAGGTCCGAAGGCGAATTATCCGAAGATCCGGATGTTCACGGTGAAGAAAACAACTTCCGTCAAGCCACTTACAGAAGCCGTTGGTAGCTGGGTGGAATGCTCTCCGCAAACAGTGAGCGGTTTCTCTGGGGTCGGTTATTTCTTTGCTCGTGATCTGCATCTGAAACTCGGTGTGCCGGTCGGCATGATCCACACTTCATGGGGTGGAACGCCTGCTCAGGCTTGGACGAGCTTGGAAGGTTTCGGGACCGATCCTGAATTAAAAGGTTACGTGGATGCGGCGAATAACAAACTTTCCACCAATGATGCCGATGTAGCTGCTTACCCAGCCAAAGTTGAAGAATTTAACGTCAAGCTCAAGGAGTGGAATGAAACCGTTGGTAAAGCCTATGAGGAAACGCTGAAAGCATGGACCGAGGCCTCTGCACAAGCGAAGAAAGATGGCCAACCTCAGCCTGCGAAGCCCAACCCCTCCACACCGCAGCCGAAAGCTCCTGGAAAGCCGGATGTTGGATCCGGTCATCCGACTGCTTTGTATAATGGCATGATCGCGCCTATCATACCATACGGCATCAAGGGAGCAATTTGGTATCAGGGTGAATCGAACGCCGGTCAGTCCAAGCAATATCGCACGCTTTTCCCAGCGATGATCGCCGATTGGCGGGGGCGCTGGAAACAAGGAGATTTCCCGTTCTTCTTTGTCCAGATCGCACCTTTCAAAGGTCAACCTCCGGAAATCCGTGAAGCGCAGTTTCTCACACTCGCGAAAGTGAAAAACACCGCGATGGCCGTGACCACCGATGTCGGAAATGCGAATGATATCCATCCGAATCAAAAAGAACCGGTCGGCCAGCGCTTGGCTCTCGCCGCTCGCGCGCTGACGTATGGGGAGAAGATCGAATACTCAGGTCCGCTCTATGATTCGATGACCGCGAAAGACGGAAAAATCACTTTAAGCTTCAAGCATGTCGGTGGCGGATTGATAGCCAAAGACGGTGAGCTCAAAGGCTTCACCATTGCCGGCGAGGACAAGAAATTCGTGCCGGCGAAGGCAGAGATCCAAGGCGACAAAGTCGTGGTCTCCGCCGATGGCGTCACCGCAGTCGCCGCCCGCTACGGCTGGGAGAATGTTCCTGATGTTAACCTTTTCAATAAGGAAGGACTTCCTGCATCGCCTTTCCGCACAGATGTGGATTGATTGTTAGAGGAAAGGTAGCCCCGATGTTGTCGGGGGAGAGCGCCGCGCGCAGCGGATCGTATTTGATTCGTCGCTGAAACATTATATTCTTCATCATTCCATGCGGTGCCCTCCCCCGACATTGTCGGGGCTACCTTTCAGCGCAAATCCTAAGCTGGGAGTTCGAAGCCTTTTCGATAGGTTCCTTTAAGAAGGGGATTGGCTTGTTCTGCGTCTGGGCCGGTGAAGAGTTCTTTTTCTGGATCCATTGTTAGAGTTTTGCCTAGGATGAGGAGATCTTTCTCGGGATCAACTTTATTGTCTTCGAGGTGAGTGAGCATTCTTGCGAAGGAATCAGAGGCGATGTTGTTAGAAATTGCCTCACGGATAGCGGCGGGTTTGGTGGGGGCACCGAGTTTCCATGAGATGTTTCCAATGTGAGCGAGGGCGGAGGAGAGGTGGCCGCTTTCGGCTCCGTGTCCTGCATCGATTTTTCCGGAGTGGCAGGAATCGACGAAGGATTGCATGTGAGATTTCGAGCCGGCGAAGGATTGGATTTTTTTGCCGTCTTTATCGAAGGCGTCGCATTTCGGGTCATGGCCGCCGGATAGATAACCGCCTTCGCATTCGATGAGGTTTCCGAAAGGATGATCTTTGTAAGGTTTGGTAGGGAGGCCACGGACTTCGAAGAGGATGGGGACGGGATAATCGAAATAGCACATTTGGGTGTTGGCCCATTGGCCGTCGTCTTGGTAGCCGAGTCGTGCGCCGACGGAGACGACGGAGGTGGGGAGTTTCGGATCGCCGATGAACATGCGGCAGACATCGAGTTGGTGCGGGCCTTGGTTGCCTAGGTCGCCGTTGCCGTAATCAAACTGCCAGTGCCAATCGTAGTGGAATTTTTCACGATGGATGGGAGACATCTCGCGAGGGCCGCTCCAGAGATCGTAATTGACCGTGCTGGGTGCGGGTTTGGGTTGTGCAACTTTGCCGATGGATGGGCGGGGTTTGTAGCAGAAGCCTCGGGCGAATTTGACTTTGCCAATGGCCCCGGATTTGATGAAATCGTAAGCTTCGTACCATGCGGTTTCGGAGCGGCGTTGGAAGCCGTGTTGGATGATGGTTTTGTATTTCACTGCAGCGTTAGCGAGTTGACGACCTTCCCAGACGTTATGGGAAACGGGCTTTTCAACGTAGGCATGTTTGCCGTTGGCAGCGGCGGTAGTGGCGATAAGGGAGTGGGTGTGGTTGGGCGTGGCGATGATCACGGCATCGATTTCTGGAGATTCGCAGGCTTTGCGGAAATCGCTGAACTTGATGACTTTGATATCTTTTTTCTCGAGCTCGGCGGCGTAGGAATCGAGCACAGCCGAATCGACATCGCAGAGGGCGACGAGTTTTGCTTTTGTGCATTTTAGTAAATCACCAGCGAGACCTTTGCCACGGCTGTTGAAGCCGATGAGACAGACGCGGAGGTCTCCGTTGGGTGAGGCAGCGCGGGCGAGGGAGGGGATGTAAGTAAAAGCTCCGGCGAGGACGGAGGTCGAGAGGAAGTGACGGCGTGAGAGGTTCATGGTGTTTTTAGTGAGTCGAAGGTTTCTTTAAGTTTCGCAGTTTCAAGGGTGCCTTGATGAATGATGACCGTGTAACTGAGTGTGATGGATTCGGATTTTTTCAGGGTATGGTTGCCGAAGGTTTTGTCTTTCTTTTTTTCGAAATCATTGATTCCAAAAGGGTTTGCGGCGAGGAGGCCATAGTCGCGAGCATGCCAATGGGTGGGGCTGCGGAAGGAATTTGGGTTTTCGATAATGGCGACGACGGTGGGTTTGCCGAGTTCATCGGGGCCGGTGTAAGCTGCCCAATTCGCGCGTTTTCCCCAGGCATCGAGATTCGTTTTCCCTTCGGAATTTGTTAGAGTCGCTTTCGCAGTCGGGCCTTTGACCCGGAGAGTGCGATCGGTGCGGATGGCAAAGGAGCCTTCTTTGGTGTCGCCGAACACGACTTCATCCGCGAGGGCGGTGAGGGTGGAATGGATGTCGATGCGGAGGGTTTCGGAGTTGGGTTTCGAGAACGCGTAGGAACGGGTTTCTTTGAGGAGTTCGGTTTCTTTTGCGACCCATGTTAGGTCGGCCGTGAGATGGGCGATGTCGTTTTTGACTTCTTTCTGGGTGATGGAATTGAGACGAATGGCCGGATCCTTTTTTCCGTTATCCGTCCAGAAATCGTTGCCATTCACTGAACCGTGGGCGAGCCAGATGCCGCGATGGTGAGGATGGTCTTGTTCCTCGCCGGGGACGTCGGTTTTCATCGGCCAGTTGCGGACAACATTGGCACCGGAGGGGGAGTAGACGGGGTAGAGGTAGGGGAACCGGTAGTCGGTGCGGAAGGCGGTGACGAGGTTTTTGCCGTCGTGAAGTTCGATGGACTGGTCTTTCTCGGAGAAGACGAATTGGGCGTGGAGGGACGACGCTAGGGCAAAAATTACAAGAATGAGGCGGAGCATAAAAATAGGGGTCAAAGAGTCGCTACGTTTGGGGGTGGGATTTATTTTCATCATGAAAGCAGATTTTCGGAATAGCATAAGGATAAATTTCCTCGTAGAAGGACACATGAGTGAGTTTGCAGATTTGGTGGATGCCTATTACGAGGCGCTATATCGCTTCGGGTATTCCCTGACGCGAAGTCCGGATCATGCGGCGGATTTGGTACAGGAGACCTTTTGTATCTGGGCGGCTAAGAACGAGCAGTTGCGGGATAGGAGCAAGGCGAAGACCTGGTTGTTCACGACGCTGCACCGGGAGTTTTTAGGACAGCGAAGAAAGCAGGCGAGGTATTCGGATGAGCCGCTGGATGAGAACATCGGGCAAGAGGTGAGTGGAAATGATGAACAGGCGGATCGGCAGATGGATGGGCAGCGGGTGGTAGAGTTGTTGGGAGAGATGGAGGAAATGTATCGCGCGCCGCTGGCGTTGTTTTATCTGCAGCAACATAGTTACAAAGAAATCGCGGAGATTTTGGACGTGCCGATTGGGACGGTGATGTCGCGGTTGTCTCGCGGAAAAGATTTATTAAGAAAACGGATGACTTCCGAGCCATCGAGCGCACCGAAGAATTTGATCGATGTGAACCCAGAAATTTTCAAAAAACATCATGGATAAAGAACGGGCAAAATTTGTGCTCCAGAGTTTCCGCCCGGATGGCGCGGATGTGGGTGACGATGATTTCGCGGAAGCTTTGCAGCTCGCGACTAAAGATCGTGAACTCGGAGAGTGGTTGATGAAAGAGCGCGCATTCGACGCAGAGTTTGCGGAATGTTTGGCGCGGGTCGATCTACCGGAAGGCTTGCGTGAAAGCGTGTTGCTGGCGATGGTTCAGAGCGGATCGGGTTACCCGAAAGTGGAGCTGGAGAATGACCGAGCGCTGGCTTTGGGAATGGCGAATGTGAAAGTTCCTACTGAGCTCAGGGCGCGGATTTTGGAATCGATGGAGCGCACGAAAATTGTGGAGATGCAGCCGAAGTCGTGGATGCGTTTCGCGATGCCTGTAGCTGCGGCGGCTGGGGTGGTGCTGGCGTTCGTGTTTTTGATGAATCAGCCAAAAAATGAAAACCTCGTAGGTGCATCGAAAAATCGCATCACAGTGGATGCTGTTCAGGCGAGTTTTGTTGGGATGTATCAGACACCCGGTTTTTCGTTAGAGAAAAAAGGCACGGATCAACATGAGTTGGTTTCTTATTTGCAGGGCAAGAAGTTGCCGTGTGGAGGAATGAAATTTCCCAAAGGACTTGAAGGCATGAAAGGGCTGGGCTGTCGTGAAATCATGGTGGGAGAAAAGAAAGGTTCGCTGATTTGCTTTGGCGAACAAGATGGGATCGTTCACTTGATTATTTTCCGCCGCAATGATGTGGAAGGAGTGTTACCGACGGTTGAAGAACCAAACATCAGCCAATCCGGTGAATGGGCGCAGGCGTGCTGGGCAAATGAAAACTATGCTTATACGTTGATTTCGAATAGCCAAGGTACTGAGCTGAAAGAGTTGTTTTAAGCTGCGGGACGCAGCTTAAACGGCCTGCCCCGGTACGGCAGCTACTAGAGATCTTTCAGGACATCGTCCATTGCATCGATGAGCTCTTGCATGGTGGCTTCGGTTTCGTTGCCCATGTTAGAGATGCGGAAGGTGGTGCCTTTGATTTTTCCGTATCCGCCGTTGATGAGGAAATTGTATTTGGTTTTCAGTGCTTTGATGAAGCCGCTGAGATCCAAGGTTTCCGGTGTGGCGAAGCAGGTGAGGGCGAAGGAGCTGCGGTCGATGGGTGAAAAAAGCTGGAAGCCGTGTTTCGCGCCCCATTCACGGATCATCGTGTTGGTTTTCAAATGGCGGGCTTTGCGTGCGGCATATCCTTCTTTGGCGATGTTGCCGAGCATGTATTGAAGGCCGAAAAGCAGTGAGATCGCTGGGGTGGTTGGGGTGTTGTTCACCGCATCGTTTTTCGCAAACTCGATGAAGTCGAAATAATAGCCGCGGTTTGGATTGGATTTGGCGCGTTCCATTCCAGCTTCGGAAACAGCGAACACAGCGAGGCCGGGAGGAAGCGCGAGGGCTTTTTGCACGCCGGCGAGGCAGACATCGATGCCGTGTTTGTCCATATCGATATCGACGGTGGAGAGGGAGGAAACCGTATCGACGATGAGCATCGTATCAGGAAATGATTTTACCACAGCGCAGATACCGGCGAGGTCGTTGAGGACGCCGGTGGAGGTTTCGGAATGGATGAAGGTGACGGTGTCGAATCCACCTTCTGAGAGTTTCGCGCGGACAGCATCCGGGCTGATAGCATCGCCCCACTCGACTTGGAAGGCCTCGGCTTCGAAACCGCATTTTTTGGCGACATCTAACCATTTATCGGAGAACGCACCGCAGCAGAGGCAAAGAACTTTTTTCTTCGCGAGGTTGCGGAGAGCGCCTTCCATCACGCCCCATGCGGATGAGGTGGAGAGGAAAACGGGACGCGAGGTTCCGAAGATTTCTTTGAGGCCGGGTTGGAGAGAGGCGTAGAGATCTTCGAAATCTTTGCCTCGGTGTCCGATCATCGTGTGGGACATGGCGGCGAAGGTTTCTGGTGAGACATCGACGGGACCTGGATTGAATAGTTTTGGGGACATATAAAGAGTGAATGGTGAATAGTGAAGAGTGAAAGCAGAGCGAGTTTTAACGAGCTATTAGAATTTAGGCGAAGCCGTGATAGCTTGGACGGAGCGAAGCGGAGTCAATGGTGAATAGTGAAGAGTGAAAGGCGGGAGCGCGACTGGAGTCGCGCGGTCCTGTTAGTTTAGATCAAACTGTAAGAGCGAAGCAGCGCGCGGAGGGCGTTTTCGTTGGTTGCTGATATGGGGGCGAGTGGTAGGCGGAGCTCCGGATCGCAGTGACCTTGGAGGGCGACGGCGGTTTTGATCGGCACTGGATTCACATCGAGTGACATCAATCCGCGCATGAGCGGGTAGAAATGTTTTTGCATGGTGAGTGCTTCGGCAAATTCACCGGCGAGGCAGTGATTGACGAGTTGGGTCATGACTTCCGGGATGAGGTTGGAGGCAACGGAAACGAGACCGTTTGCGCCTGCTGCAATGAAAGGAAGTGTTAGAGGATCGTCACCAGAAAGGATGCCGAAGCCATCGGGGAGGGCTTGGACGAGTTGGTTCACGCGATCAACCGAGCCACCGGCTTCTTTGATCGAGGTGATGTTTTTGCAATCCGCTGCTAGGCGTGCGGCGGTTTCGGTTGCGATCTCGATGCCAGAGCGACCCGGCACGCTGTAAAGCATGATGGGAAGAGAAGTGGCATTTGCGATGGCTTTGAAATGGAGGTAAAGACCTTCTTGTGAAGGTTTGTTGTAGTAAGGACAAACTTGGAGTGAACCGTTTGCGCCTGCTTGTTCAGCGGCTTGCGTGAGTTCGATGGCTTCTGTGGTGGCGTTGGCACCCGTGCCAGCGATGACAAGGCAGCGGCCTGCGGCGAATTCGACAGCGAGTTTGATGACCTCGATATGCTCTTCGGTATCGAGGGTCGGAGACTCGCCGGTGGTGCCGCAGGGAACGATGCCGGTGATGCCTCCTGCGATTTGTCTTTCGATGAGTGTGCGGTATGCCTCGGTGTCGACTTTTCCGTTACGGAAAGGAGTGATCAGGGCGGTGTGGATGCCAGAGAAATTCATAACGCGCGGAGGATGGAGAAAAATACCCGAAAGTAAACCGTGTTCATGCCGGAATCTCAGCCAGAGTGAAGAATTTCAACGCAAAGCCGCAAAAGTCGCAAAGGGTCGCAAAGCTGGGCTTGTGTTAAGAAATTAATTTTTTGGAAATTATTTTCCGGCTAGGACTTCGTCTAGGACGTCCAAGGCTCGTTGGTTTTCGGCGGGGGTGCCGATGGAGATTCTGACCCAATCTGGGAGTTTGTAGCCGGACATGGCTCGGATGATGACGCCTTTTTGGAGCATTTTCTTGAAGACTTGGTCGCCTTCTCCGACTCGGACGAGGATGAAGTTGGCGACGGATGGGACGAATTCGAG
>JANPEG010000095.1:0-3212 GCA_031431855.1 Akkermansiaceae bacterium
ATCGCTGCGGGTGCGATTGGTGCCTTCGCTTCCAAAGATTTGTTTTTCTTCTACGCCTTCCACGAAATGGCATTGATCCCGACCTTCCTGATGATCGGTATTCTGGGTCGGGGTGATCGCCGTGGGATCGCATGGAAAATCACCATCTATCTCGGTTTTGGTTCACTGGTGCTGTTAGCCGGTTTGGTTTGGCTCGCTTCGCTTACCGGAACCTTTGATTTGGTGGCGATGAAAGACCTCGCTGGAAAAATCGATCCCGCTGCGCAGAAAGGCATCGCTGCTCTGTTGATCATCGGCTTTGGAACTTTGGTTTCCTTGTTTCCTTTTCATTCATGGGCCGCTCCCGCCTACGCCAGCGCGCCAGCGCCGACCGCGATGCTGCATGCGGGTGTGCTGAAAAAATTTGGTCTCTACGGGATGTTACGCGTCGCTCTGCCGATGGTTCCAGATGGTCTGCAAGTTTGGCTGACTCCGCTATTGGTGTTGCTGTTAGGAAATATTCTCTGGGTTGGTTTCGTAACCATTTCTCAAAAACGTCTCGATACGATGCTAGGAAGTTCATCGGTCATGCACATGGGCTACATTTTCCTCGCGATCGCTGCGTTGATCGCTATGCCGGAAAATGACATCGCACTTCCCGCAGCGGTGTTGCTGATGTTCGCGCACGGCATTTCGATTGCTCTGCAGTTCGCATTGGCGGATCGTATCGAACGCAGCACCGGCTCTCTCGACTTTGCTGATCTCGGTGGACTTGCAAAATCCGCTCCCGCGCTGGCTTTTGTTTTCGGCATCGGTGCGATGGCATCCATAGGACTTCCCGGTCTCGCCAACTTCGCGGGCGAGGTACTGGTATTCCTCTCCGCGTTTCGCGATTACGACCCAGCTAAAGGCTTTGAACCCTTGCAGATCGCTTGTATTCTGGCGATCTGGGGTGTGGTGATCTCCGCGGTATATATGCTCCGTGCTTTCCGGAAAATTTTCCAAGGTCCTGCAGTGAAAGCCACCATGAACGCGGCCGATCTCACATGGTGCGATCATATTCCCGCTGTGCTCCTTATTCTTTCTCTCCTTGCTGTGGGTTGCTATCCCAACCTTCTTCTCAACTTCTTCATCAAGTAAGGATTTAAACCACTTTAACATTTAACGTTTCACGCAATGCCCGCCTACTACCTAGAAGCTTTCACCGTCACCCTCGGCTTCATCATCTTGCTCGCCGAGGCATTTGTTCCTTCGAAAAATAAATCATGGGTCGGGCTTATCGGTGCGGCAGGCTTGATTCTGATTCTCATCGCGACCTGTTTCGCCATCGGCCCGGTGACTAATGTGAACAGTCACGGGCACACTTTGGAGGGCGAAATTGTTTCTCATGTAAGTGCAGTTCGCTCTACTTGGGCTTCATGGCCGCTCTGGAATTTCTATCAGTTCGATGCGCTCGCGAAGTTCTACAAACTCTTCGCACTCATCACCACAGCTGCTGTGTTGTTGATGGCGATTGATTACCGGAAAATCCTTGCGCGTTTCACCGAGAATCCAAATTCCGAAGAGGGAACGGGCGAGTATTATGCACTGCCGATTTTTGCCTGCGCCGGAATGATGTGGATGGCTTCTGCGAAAGATCTCGCGGGTGCGTTCGTGGCTTTGGAATTGGTGACCATCACGTTTTACATCTTGGTTGCCTACATGCGCCGCAATGTCGGTTCGCTCGAAGCCGGTGTGAAATACCTCATCCTCGGTGCGCTCAGTACGGGTTTCCTCGTTTACGGGATCGCATGGGTTTACGGTGCAACGGGCACGATGCGTCTCGATCTCATGCCGGAAAAACTCGCCGAGATGCAGAACACCGTTCCGTTGCTGTTCGGCATCGCGCTGGTCTTGGTTGCACTTGGTTTCAAAGTCGGTGCGGTGCCGATGCAGATGTGGATTCCGGATGTCTATCAAGGCGCTCCAACTCCGACGACTGCCTTCCTTTCGGTTGGTTCAAAAGCGGCTGGATTTATTTTGCTGATCCGTTTCCTGACTCCTTTCCTCGCGGAAAGCTCACCGGTACGTAATCAAGTTCTCACGATCCTGCTCATCCTTGCTTGTGCGACCTTGTTGTTCGGAAACTTGGCAGCCATCGCGCAAACCAACTTCAAGCGTTTGCTCGCTTATTCATCCATCGCGCATGCTGGATTTTTGCTCCTTGCTCTTGCTGCTTGGACATCGACCTCGGAAACATCCGTGACCTCGATCCAAGCGGTTTCGTTCTACCTCGCGACGTATCTGATCATGACGCTCGGCGTGTTTTTCATCGTTGCTCAGGTCCGCATCCATCGTGATGGCGAGGCGATTGCTGACTTCAATGGTCTCGCAAAACGCAATCCTGCGCTCGCACTCGCATTGACCGTGTTGCTTGCCGCGCTCGCCGGTGTGCCGCTCACCGCAGGTTTCATCGGTAAATTCTTCGTGTTCTCGCTCGCTGCGCAATCCGGACTCTGGATTGCACTCGGTGTTGCGGTTGTCGCCGCCGCTGCCGGTTTTTACTACTATTTTAAAACCATCCGCGCGATGTGGTGGATTGAGCCGAATGATGATTCCAAAATCTCCATTCCGCTGATCTCTAAAATCTGCATCGCGACTCTAACGATTCTGACTTTGGTTTTCGGAGTCTATCCTCAACCGATCTTGGCGTTGCTGAAGTAATTAGAGGTAGCTACAAACTAAACCTCGGTGACTGCTTGAGGAAGGTGAGGGGGTTTTCGTAAACGATTTTATCGATCTGTGCGGCGGTGTGTTTGCGGCGTTTCATTTCGAGCGCGCATTTCGGCACGGCCATGGGATCGGAGATACCCCAGTCACACGCGGAGTTCATCCAGATGCGATCGGTTCCATAAGTTTCGAGAATATCGATCGCACGGTTCGGAGTGCATTTGCTTTCAGGATAAAGAGTCATCCCTGCCCAGAAACCAGCGTCCATAACAAGTTTCACCGTGTGTTCTTCGACGTGGTCAATGATGACTTTGGAATGATCCAGCTTTGAGAAAGAATTGAGCGAATCAATGATGAGTTTCGTGCCTTTGAGCTTGTCTTCAAGGTGAGGCGTGTGGATGAGAATCGGCAAATCGTAATCGAGGGCGATCTGGACGTGTTCTTCAAAAATCTGCAATTCGCTGCGGGTGTTTTTGTTGAGACCGATCTCACCAATTCCGAGCACGTTTTCCTTTTTGATGAAA
>JANPEG010000096.1:0-24172 GCA_031431855.1 Akkermansiaceae bacterium
AACAGAAAATCTACTCACCTATACCTCGCTCGATCCATTGGGAGTCGCGCCAAAAGCCACCAAGAAAAAAACCGCCCTCAACCAAACCGAGATCACCACCCACACCTTGGCCAACGGCTTGCGCATCGCCTTGTTGCCGGATCATCGCGTTCCGCTCCTCCATTTCCAAGCAGTCGTCGGCGCCGGCCTGACTTCGGAAAACTCTTCTAACAACGGCCTGAATCAGCTTCTCGCCTCCACCCTCACCAAAGGCACCATCTCGCGTTCTGCGGATGACATTGCCCTCGGCTTGGAATCCCTCGGCGCATCCATCTCCGCTTCTTCCGGCAACAACGCCCTGCTCCTCCAAGCCGCCGGACTCGCCATCGATGAAATCACCATTCTCGAAATTTTTTCCGACGTCCTGCTCAATCCATCTTTCCCCTCCGCTGCGATCGCCCGTGAAAAAGCCTCGCAAATTGCCGCGCTCGAAGAAGCCCTCTCCGATCCGCTGCATACCTGCTTCGCCCAACTCCGCCGCACCCACTTTTCCGGAAGCGGCTACGGGCTCGACTCGCTCGGCAGTCTCGATTCCCTAACAAAAATCGAACGCCTCGATCTCGTCGCGCATCACGCCCTCCATTTCAACGCCTCCAACCTCACCCTTGCCATCGCCGGTGATTTCGATCCCGAGCGCATGATAGAGCTCATTGAAAACCAACTCGCCAACCTCCCGACCGGACAAGCATGGAAAGCCCCAACTTCTAACATTTCTTTGGGAAATGCCGTCGAAACCACCTTGCCGAAAAAACAAGCCGTCCTCGCCATCGCCTATCCCGGCAGCGACATCGCCGGCGAGCACCGGCACGCCCTAGCATTTCTCCATGAATACGCCTCGGATATGGCAGGTCCCTTGTTCGGACGCATCCGCGAAGAACTCGGCCTCGCCTATCGCGTCGGCGCCAGCCAATTCCTCGGCTACGACACGGGTTTATTCTTCTTCTACCTCGCCACCTCACCCGACCAAATCGATCTTGCCCGCACAGAGCTCCTGCTCGAAATCGAAAAAATCGCCCAACACGGCATCCCCGATGAAGCGTTCGAACGCGTCCGCTCCACCGCTCTATCCGGCCTCGCCATCCAACAACAATCTCCCTCATCCAACGCCCGCCACGCGGCTCTGGATCTCCTCTTCGGTAACCCCGCCAACACCCATCGGCTCCTCCCAGAAATCTACACCAACCTCACGCCCGAGCAAATCCGCGAAACGGCACAATTACTATTCAAAGTCAAACCAACGACGTCGCTAGTGCTAGGTAAAGCTTGAGAACAGCAAGGTAGGGCGGTATTGCCAAGGCCGCCGCATGGAATATAAAAGCTAATATCAAATACCTAAAATTTGGACCGCTTGACTCCAGTCGCGCTCTTCCATTCACAAGCGTGACTGGAGTCACGCGGTCCGGTTTTCAGGTGCTGCGGCAACGGTGACGCTGGCTTCCTCCTTCCAGTCTTGTTTCTAAAGTCTCCTAGTCTTCTGTCTTTCTACACCGGATCCGATGCATGGATTTCCCTTCGGCTTCCCATTGGATTTGGAAATCGGTTTTGGGGTAGAAGAAGGAATCGTCATTCCAGGGAAGGATTTCGAACATGCTGCTGGCGTGGATTTGTTCGCAGGCGTATTCGAAATATTCCTCGTGATCGGTCATGAAGAGAAACTCGCCGCCCGGCATCAACGCAGTTTTCACAGCTCCTAAAAACGGCACCTGCACGAGGCGTCGCCGATGATGTTTTACTTTTGGCCACGGATCAGGACAGAGTAGATGGATACGTGAAGCGGCCGCCTCTGGCAACAACCACTCGACGACATATTTGGAATCTAACCGAAGAATTTTCGCGTTATCCAAGCCGGCGCGTGTGATTTTCTTCGCCACTTTTTTGCACCGACCCAATAGCCTCTCCACTCCGATAAAATCCCGTTCCGGATGATGCTTGGCGAGGTTGATCAAAAACGATCCATCCCCGCAGCCCAGATCCATCTCCAAAGGCCTTTCGGCGCGCACGATTTCATCGCGTTCCAGTCGCTTGAAATAATGCGGCGGAACGAACTCCTTGTCGGAAATCGGCGTGCGGGTGAGGGTGTGCATGGAGGAAGAGTAAGAGCTGAGAGCGGAGAGCAAAGAGCAAAGAGTTTTAACTCTAAGCTCTCAGCTCCTCGCTCTATGCTTTGAAGCATCCCGCTGCATGATCATCGACCATGCCGGTGGCTTGCATGAAGGCGTAGGCGATGGTTGAGCCGACGAAGTTGAAACCGGCTTTTTTGAGGGCTTTACTCAGGGCATCGGACTCCGGGGTTTTTGTTGGGTAATCGGCTATCGATTTGGGGCGATTTTTCTTTTTGTTAGGTGCGAAACTCCACAACCAGTCGACGGGATTTTCTAGGGCGAGCCATGCGTGAGCGTTATCGCGCACGGAGAAAATTTTCCCGCGATGGCGAATGATCCCGGGATCGGCGACGAGTTTTTGTAATTGTTTATCGGTCATCTTCGCGACTTTCTCCGGAACGAAGTTGTGAAATACTTCGCGGTAGCGCTCGCGTTTCTGCAAGACCGTCCACCATGACAATCCTGCCTGTGCGCCTTCGAGGCAGATCATTTCAAATAGGTAACGCGGATCGCGCGAAGGGACGCCCCATTCCTCGTCGTGATATTTCACATAGAGCGGTTTGTCGGGCGGAAGCCATGGGCAGCGGGTCATCCGCTAACTTTCAAATTTCAAATCTCAAATTTCAATGAAGAAGATGGCTTTTGGTTTGACATCTTGATGATTTAAGCTGATGATTTGATGTATGAGAACGACCTTGAGCATTGAAGATGGCCTGTTGGAGGAGGCAAAGAATAGGGCTAGAAAACAAAAGATCACAGTTGGCGAGGTTGTGAACGAAGCTTTGCGGGTGGGGTTACTTGGAATGGGTAAACGATCTTCAGCAACGGCAAGCGCGCCTCTGAAGACTTTTCGGGGCGACGGAGTTCGTCCTGGTATTGATCTTCGTCATTCATCCGAACTTATTGAGGAGATGGAGCGGGCATGAAGCTGATCGATGTAAATATTCTCGTAGCCGCTCATCGCGAAGATGCTGATTTCCATGAGGTGATTCGTCCGTGGTTGGAATCTCAATTGGCTGGAGCGTCGGGATTAGCAGTATCTGATTTGGTGCTTTCGGGATTTCTTCGTGTGGTCACTCATCCCAAAGTATTTAAGACCCCGACTCCGCTCAATCAGGCGCTTGAGTTTGTTGCGGATCTGCGCGCACGTGCATCTGTTTCCATTGTGCAACCTGGATCGGGGCATTGGGATATTTTTGTCGGGCTATGCCAAGACGCAGATGCACGCGGAAATCTTATTCCGGATGCTTATCATGCCGCGTTAGCCATCGAGTATGGAATCGAGTGGGTAACATTAGATAAGGGCTTTGCTCGCTATCCTGGTTTGCGTTGGTCATGTCCGTGTTGAAGAGAAGATGGCTTTATTCAATATCTACGGTCTAGAGCACGAGTGAGAGTTACGGTGCTTTTATCCAAGAATCCATCGATCACGAGCCTACCTTTCTCATCAATCGTCAGCGTCAAACCACCGGTTTGTTGGCGGTCGATGATTTGGAGGGATGGGTTGCGTAGACGTTCGATTTGTTCGAGGCGTGGGCCGTCCATTTTGCTGCCGGCTAGGCGTGGGATGATGATGACTTGGGGCGCGACGGCATCGATGAAAGGTTTGGTTAGACTGAAATCGCTTTGATGCAGGCCGGCGACGATGAGATCCGCCTTGAGATCCATTCCACTTTCTAGCAATGCTTGTTCGCTCAAACGTCCGGCATCGCTGAGCCAGAGTAGTTTCCAATCTTTCCAATGGATCATAAAAATGAGGCATCGATCATCGGCGATAGAACCAACGGTTTGATCATGCGGCGAGAGTAATACCTCTGCGTACGCGCCGTTTCCGAGCTCTATGATAGCCCCACGATGAGGGTTGATGAGTCGGATATTTGGGTCGGTGTTTTTCCAATCCTGCACGACAGATTTTTTAGTGAGAGGCATGCCGAGCACGACTTGGCGGATGGGGAGCATTTCCTGTATGAGCGGTGGTGGCGCGACGTGTGAGGCATCAGTGTGTGTGAAAATAACGGAGTCAGGGCGCATCCCGAGACGGTTGAGGGACATCCCGATGGTGCTCTGTAGGCTGAATTTTCCACCGGTATCGATCATTACGGCGTTGCCATCAGTGGAGGCAAAACACGCGGCCTCGGCACCGTAATCGAGATCGTAGATCATGAGGGTGTCCTGGCTGGGGGAATTCGTCGAAGCCCATGCGCCGGGAATTTTTGCAAATGCGCCAGCAGTCCACGCGCAGGCATCGGCGACGATGGCGTTGTTGCGATTGAGAAATTCAGATCCGCCCGGCCAGATGGGATGCACTAGCGCGGAGATCAGCGCGATGGCGAGCAGGATGAACACCTGAAATACTAGAAACATAGTAGCGAATAAGGAAACCGGCGTAATGACTCCGAAGTGAAAGATGGCCAAGGGGGTGGAGCCAACTGAGGCCGCGAGAGATACGGCAAGGCTGTTGGCAAGGTATTCGCGAAATATCAGACATTTCGTTTGCAGCCATGACAACTCGCTATTTGGAAGCAGCTCTTCTTTTTCTGCGATCCAATCAAAGCAGCGGCGCGCAAGGGCAGTTCCCATACCGATAGCCGCGACGACTCCGTAGGACAACTGCACGCCGGGAAAGCGAATGATTCCGGGATTCCAGAGCATCGCAAACAACAATACCGTGCCGAGTGAGTTGAGAAGGTCGGGACGGCGGCGCAGCATGAAAGCCCCGAGAAAAACGGCGCTCATCCATCCTGCGCGCAAGGCGGCAGGAGCGTTTCCTGTTAGCCACACATAGCCAAACATCGAGAAAATGATCACAGGAATTGCGCATCTGCGCGGGCATCTTAATAGGCTCAACAGACCCCAAAGCATCCCTCCAACCATCGTTACATGCAGGCCGCTGACTGAAAAAGCGTGTAGTGTTCCACTTTCAAAAAATGCTCGGATCAAGCCCAGAGAGTTCGGAGATTTTTCACCTATGACTACCGCAAGAATTACTTTGGCTGCTGTGCTTTCCGGATCAAGTCCCGCGATGATACTTTGATGAAAAGATTTTTTGAACGCGGCTTTTTTTTCTGAAATCGGGCCTATCCAGCGTTTTTCACGCATTTCACTCGCGCGAAATGTGCCAATGATTCCCTCTGCGCGCATCATCGCCATCCGATCTGGAACGCCGGGATTGCGCTCGGGTTCCATCGCTTTGAAAACGCCGTGTGAGATGAGCTCAGTGCCAGCGGGTGGCGGATCGCCTGCGCCCAGCCACTGCACCTTGATGGAGTGTGCGCCGAGTCGGCGGATTTCTGCTGTCGCGTGCCAGCGGCCTTTATCTCCCTTCGCATCTTCTAACAGTCGCGCTTCGACGCTTTGAGGATCTTGTTTTAGAAGCCATGCTTCTCCTTCGCGTTGGAGAGCATTGCGGTAATGAACGTGGGTCAGGATGACTGCCGCCAAAACAAATGTGACACCGGCCATGCGCCAATGGATCAGCCATCCGATGATTAAGGAGAAACAAACCGCCGCGAGCCACCCGAGACCTGCGTGCGTAGTCTCCAGCCCAATGACCGCAACCATCCCTACGGCAATGACGAACAATGGCCGCTTAGCCCAGAAGCGGGAAAATGTTCCTGCGGGGTGCAATCAGTGGGGGGGAGAGGGGGGAGAGGGGGAGTGAAACGGAGTCAATCGTCAATGGATTTTTAGAGCGGTGTGCATTGTTGGGCTGACGAATTGACGAATGTTGATTTTGGATTTTTTGAATGAAGAGTGAAGGATATTGGGAAAACTCTAAATAATTTTTCAAACACCGTATTGATGGAGTTTGGTGCGGGCGTTGGCGGAGTGGCGGGTTTCGGGGAACAGTTCGATGATTTGTGAAAGGATGGTTCCGGCAGTGGCATGGTCGTGGAAGTCTTCTTCGTAAATTTCAGCGAGGCGGAACATGAGGAACGCAACATCATCGATTTCCCAATCCTGGCTTTCAATGGCTTGTCGCAAAGTTGCGATGGCGGCTGGTGGGTTTTCCAAATGTTGGCGTTGGATCTTCGCAATCTCGGTCCATGGCATGCGGTTGCTGGGATCTTTTTTCGCAGCGAGTTTGAACGACTCGATAGCGCCATCCCATTCGCCCTGCGCCATGAGAACCCTTGCATTGTGGAAAGGATCCTCTTCGACTTGCTCGTTGTTTTCGTAAACCGCTGAGGAGACCTTATTCGCAAGCATCGGCAGCACCTGCGTGACGAACACGATGCCGACCAATCCCGCACTCAAGAATGTCAGTAAAATTCCTGAAAATATCCGCTCACCTTCCATGCCGTTGAGTTTCTTCCTGAGCTCGCTAGCCTCTTCTTCGGTATCAGGATCGTAGCTTAACTTTTCCGCCTGTATCCTCATTTTTTCCGATTCCGCACCGGATCGATCAAATTTATACCAGCTCCCCGCGACAAGCAGGGTCAGCACAGCGATGCTAATATATTTCAACATGGATTGAATTCGATGGGATTCTTCGGACTTTTAAGAAAGCAAAACCTTATTCTTTCAGATGCTCGGTGCAATATTCTTTTCCATCGATGGCTATACGGAATTCGAGTGTCGGATCGCTAATTTCAGTGCGATCACATTTCGAGCAGCGGTGAAAGGTATCTTCATCCAACGAGGAGTCTTTCTTAAAACGCTTACGGCGTTGTACAGCACCGACGACGCGTGCTTGTCCGCGCAGCGCAGGGATTCCAGCCCAGAGCAGGTAATTTGCAAAAACTAGCAGGTAATATCCGGTAAGCAGAGGTGCTCCAAAAATCCCAATGACGTAGTAAACAGCCCCTATCAATGCCAACCAGCGAATTTGAACGGGGATAATGAACATCATGAGGAACTCGATTTTCGGGAACAAAGTCGCGAAGGCAAAAAATGCTGCGCTATAGATTAACGTTCCACTGCCAAACGCCGGAGTATCGTAGAGGAGATTTGCAATGATGAGTCCGATATAGCCGGTGTAGTAAAACATGCTGGTCCGGAACACTCCCCATGCGCCTTCCAATGAATCGCTAATCATGAAAGCGACCATCACCATGAAAAACAGGAAGATCATTCCAAATGCACTCTGCCCGCCCAAGCCACTGTCTGCGAATAAGAAGGTGACCAGGCGCCACACTTCTCCAGCGAGAATTTTATCACGGTCGAATTCAAGAGTTAGACCGATGCTTTTATCGACGAACTGCAACAAATAAACCAGCACATGAAAAATCGCGTAATAGCGCAGGAATCCCGGAAAGGAGATCCAGCCAAATTTTCTTTCCCATTTATCCAGAAATTGCATCGCGGGGAGATTTCACCAGCTTCGCCTGATTGACAAGCACGTCTCGCAGCTACATTTTCCCTGCGTGTCAGAAAACGTCCTGCATTCCCCATTAGAAGCCGCTCACCTTGCGCTCGGCGCAAAACTCATCCCCTTTGGTGGTTGGGCGATGCCGGTGCAATATACTTCCATCCTCAGCGAGCACGCCGCAGTGCGTGAAAAGGTCGGGGTTTTTGATATCTCCCACATGGGCCAGGTGTTTGTGACGGGAGAAAATCACATCGCCTGGTTGGATCGCTTGCTGACGAATTGCATTTCCAAGCTCCAGCCCGGCGAAGGCCAATACACGATGATGCTCAATGAAAAAGGCGGCGTGATCGATGACCTGATCGCTTATCGCATTTCAGCAGATGAAACCTTGTTGGTGATCAATGCGTCGATGATTCCTGAAGATGTCGCATGGATGGAGAAACATCTCGAAAGCGGCGTGAGTCTGCGCAACGAATCCGATGCATGGGCGGGTCTCGCGATCCAAGGCCCAGATGCGGTGGCAACTTTTAGTAAACTTTTCTCCAATGAAACCCTACCACCGCGCAACGGGATTTCAAAAACCGCAGGCGGCGAAATTCTCTGCCGCACAGGTTACACCGGCGAGGACGGTTTTGAGTTTTTCTGCCCAGCCGCACAGGGCATCGAATTTTTCAACGCCTTCATCAACGCCGGTGCCACACCATGTGGACTCGGCGCTCGTGATACCTTGCGTTTGGAAATGTGCTACCCGCTCAACGGCAATGATCTTTCTCCGGAACGTTCGCCCATCGAAGCTGGACTCGGGATTTTCTGCGATCTGGAGAAACTTGAATTCATCGGTCGCGAGGTTCTTCTGAATCAAAAACAAAACGGCCCCGCTTTCAAACTTACCGCCATCGAAGTAATCGAAAAAGGCCCGCCACCGCGTTCGCATTATCCGGTGCTCAGTGAGTCCGGCGAAGTTCTCGGCGAGCTTTCCAGCGGTGTGCTTTCCCCGACTTTAGGCAAGGGAATTGCCATGGCTTATCTGCCTGCCGCCTTCACAAAAATCGGCACGCCTCTCAAGGTTGATGTCCGGGGTCGGCAATTTGCTGCCGTTACCGTGAAAAAACCCTTTCTAAAATCCACTCAATCATCCAAAAAAGCATCCGCATGAGCGCTTCCGAAATTCCAGCCGACCTTCTTTTCCAAACTTCCCACGAATGGGCACGCATCGATGGCGACATCGCCACCGTTGGAATTTCCGATCACGCCCAAGCTGAGTTGACTGATGTGGTCTTCGTTGAACTTCCACCTGTTGGCAAAACAGTCGATGCCGGAGATCCAACCGCGGTCGTCGAATCCGTGAAAGCCGCGTCCGATATTTACTCACCACTTTCCGGTGAGGTAGTCGAAGTGAATCCTGCCGTCGAAGGCGATCCATCTTTGGTCAACACCGCGCCTTATGGTGATGGTTGGATTTTCAAAATCAAAATCAGCAAGCCCGATCAAATCGCCGGCTTGCTTTCCCCAAGCGCCTACGGCGCGTTGATTGGGTAATCGTAGAAGTTCTTAGTTCTTGGTTCTTGGTTCTTGGTTTGACTCCGCTTCGCTTCGTCCAAGCGGTCAGGACTTCGTCTTAAGGTGAATGCTCGCTAGCGCTCACTGGGCTTTGATCTCGCCCTCCGGGGATCCCCTGCGGGGCTCGTTGCACTCACGTCCATGTCGTTCCACTCCATTGTGGTTCTTTGTCCCGATGTGTCGGGGTTGGTTCGAACATGCGTAAGCGCGAAGCCCAACTAGGAACTAAGAACCAAGAACTACTAACTCTCTTCCTTTTCTAAAAACTAACACCAAGGAAATCTTAATTATTGAGCTCCAACTACTAAATATGCCGTAGTTTTTGAATTGACGCTACCACATGGTGATTTAGTCTCGCCTTCGTTGCTTCACGAATTTCCTCATGCGTTGCGTCCAATGCGGTTCCTTAAAAGACAAAGTTCTCGATTCTCGTTCGTCGAAAGACGGGACGACGATTCGGCGTCGGCGCGAATGCTTGAAGTGCAGCTATCGCTACACGACTTACGAGCAGATCGAGCGCACCGAGTTGCGTGTGGTGAAGCGCGATGGTGCGCGCGAGTCATTGAACCGGGAGAAGATCATGAGCGGCTTAATCAAAGCCTGCGAGAAGCGGCCGGTCTCGATGGAGCGACTCGACCGCGCGGTGGAAGAAATTCTAACAGATCTGCACAAGGATCACCTCAGCGAGGTTCCATCCGCATCGATCGGTGCGAAGGTGATGGACAAACTTCACGAGATCGATCCCGTGGCGTATGTGCGTTACGTTTCGGTTTACCGTCAGTTCGAAAACGTGAACGAATTCATCGCCGAGATCCAATCGCTCTCCCGCCGCGCCGCGCGCGATACGTTCCAACGCCGCTTGTTCAAAGAATGATGCATTGTTCAACCCATTTATTAATCAACCTTACCTTATAAAACTTTTGTGATCGCTTTCATCAACCAACGCCCCGCGATTCAGATCGGTCCTTACCAGGTGCTCGATTACGATACCGCGTGGTTGGAAGACGCGATCATGCGTGCCGCGAAAGCTGCGGATCATGAAAATTTCCCGATGGCGCAGGAAATCCGCTACGGAGTGGAGTTGTATCTGGAGAGCAAATGTTCACTGCGTTTGTTGCAGTTGGAGGATTTGTTCGAGCGCGTACGCAAGATGCTGGTAAAAATTGGCTGCGCGCCTATCGCCGACAAACTCCAGCCCTTGGCTCCACCGGTCACGGTCTCTCTCGTCAATACCGCGACATCAGCGGGAAATGGTTTTGAACTCGCGTTTTTCGAGACCTTGCGCAATGAGATCGTAGAGCTCCGCGAAGCCGGTGCGGAAAAAGTCCACTTCACCGACCTCCGCGAATGTGCCCAGATTCTGCGCGGTGAATCGAAATGGACGAAACATTGCGATGCGTTGTTAGAAGAGATCAGGGTTTTCCTGGCTGCTTGTGATCGCGAAGATTTCTCACGTGCTCTGTCGCTGAGTGTCGAGGCTTGATCTAATAAGGGTAGGGTCAACCCCGACTTGTCGGGGTTGACTGTAGATTTCCTTGATTAAGAAATCCAAAGAAGAACATTCAAGTATGTCTCACCACTCTTAGTGGCAATCCCGCTTCGGCGTTTTTGATTTGGGTCGACAACGGCGTACCGACCCTACCTTTTAGTTCGTTTTCCCAAAACGCTTATCCAAAAACTCAAGCAGTTCACGTCGTGTGGAAAATCCGTGTCTGGCGGAGCTTGTAGGGTGGGGTGGGTAAGTCCAGTTGGCTGTAAGGCTTGTGGAATGGAGTTTTCTTGTTGGAATACCGAGTGAGAGCGCGTCGGTGAGGATTTCATCGTCGTCATCGCAGCAAGCGCAAAATAACGCATCCGCCCATTCGATGATGGGAAGATTTTGAGACGATGAGGGAAGATAGTATTTTGCGAGAGAAACACTGAGTAGATTATCTAACAGTTTATGCTCTTCCGGAAGAAAGGATGCATCAACGGTCAAAAGCACGATGGTAGGGATGCGGAGCTCGATGCAGGTGCGGAGAAAGGTGAGTTCCGAATCGGTGTTAGCACCTGAGAGCACGACCATATTTGTGCCGAGTAAATCTCTGGCGGTTTCCAGTTCACCGCGGATCATAGCAGCGAAAGCTACGGGATTTGTCACCTCCGCAACTGCGACGAAGCCGAGTAATTTCACCGACATCTCAATCTTCCACGACGATTTTGGTCGGATCCCAATCGATCTTCGGCAGCTGCATGTTCAGCCGCTTCATCGTATCGACCATGATCCGCGCGACGCATAGGTTGCGATACCATTTGCGGTTCGCAGGGACAACATACCAGGGTGCGTGCGTGGTGGAGGTCTTGGACATTAGATCCTCGTAGGTCTTCATGAAATCGGTCCAAAGCTCGCGATCCTTTAGGTCGTCTGGATGGAATTTCCAATGTTTATCGGGATTTTCGAGGCGGGAAACGATGCGGCGTTTCTGCTCGTCTTTGGAAATGTGCAGGTAGATTTTTACAATTGTGGTGCCCTCCTCGGCGAGCATGCGCTCAAAATCGACGATGTGCTGGTAGCGTTGTTTCCAAACTTTCTCAGGAAATATTTTTTTCACCCGCACCGCGATGACGTCTTCGTAATGGCTGCGGTTGAAAATGACCATCTCACCATTTCCTGGAACTTTGTTGTGCACCCGCCACAGGAAATCACGGGCGAGTTCCTCCTCGGTGGGCTTTTTAAAGGAGCGGACGTGTAGGCCTTGTGGGTCGATTCTTGAAAAGACGTGCTTTACACAGCCATCCTTGCCGCCGGTGTCCATCGCTTGCAGGACGAGCAAGATCTTATGCTTGTTCTGCGCGTAGAGCACTTTTTGAAGATCTCGGAGCTCGTCCTGCAGTTTATCAAAGGCCTTGGAGCTCTCGTCTTTCCCACCAGTTTGGAAAAGGGCGCGTTCATCAGAATCGATCTTCGCGAGATCGACCTTTGCACCCGGCTTGACCAAATATCGTTCCAAAGCTCCGCTAACTGGCATGCTGCTTTATCTCTCGGTAAAAACGATGTGACAAGCCCCGTCTCGATTTTTGATGGAACAGGAACCACAATCTCCGCTGTGCTTGGTTTGTGGTTCTCTTCAGATATGTGGATTTTCTTCCCCAAAATCAAAATCAGTCGATCTTGTCAAACATTCGGCATTGTAAAACGGCTCAATCGTATTTGATATAGGGGATGGCGCATGCACGGACAAAACGTTCACTATCTTCGGTTGACCAGACCACCCTACTTACGGCGTTGCATATTGGTGCGAGCTCGGTTTCGATGATTATCGCGGAACGTGGGAAAGATGGGGCTTTTGTGCCTATTGATTTCCTCGAGCAGCCGGCACCCTTGGCGCATGATGTTTTCGGTGGAAACGAAATTTCAAATGCGACCACCGAGCGCATCGTATCCATCATTCGTGGTTATCAGCAGAATCTCGCTGAGCTGGGGCTTGATCCATATAATTTCACCCGCGCCGTCGCTACCAACGTCCTGCATGAGGCGACCAATCACGAGGCAGTGCTGAATCGCATTCGTATCGCCTGCGGGCTTCCGGTTTCCATGATCGATGACGGAGAAATGACGCGTTTGATTTATCTCAAAACGCGCCGCCGTATACAGCACCTGCCCGCGATGAATCAGCGCACAGCCTTGGTTGTACACGTCGGCCCGGGAAATACCCGTGCGCTGCTTTTCGAAGAAGGGCTGATCACCCGCTACACGAGTTACCGCATGGGAACTCACCGAACCCGTGAAGCAGTCGAGGCCTCACACGCCGAAGGTCCTTCTCTTTTGCGTGTCATCCGTGAACACGCTGCCGGAAATCTTGCTCAGCTCCGCCATGATTACTCGGATGTTTCTATCGAGGGCATCGTGTTGATCGGATATGAAATTCAATCGGTCGCGAGTTTCGTAACGAAAAGCAACGAGGCGTGCTCTCTGAAAAAACTGCGGGCCTTTACCGCCGACGCAGCATCGCTCTCCGATCTAGAAGCCGTCAAACGTTTCCAACTCGATTATCAAACCGCCGAGGCACTGATTCCCGCTCTGGAAATCAACCTTGCCATTGCAGAGACACTCTCTCTCAAAGAAGTTCACATACCTGTTAGCGAATATGAGCAAGGGCTCCTGCATGACCTCCTCGCCTCCCGCGAGCTCAGCGATACCTTTACCTCTGAGGTGCTGCGCTCTGCCCGTATTCTCGCGGATCGCTATCAATCCGATCCCGGCCACGGTGAGTATGTCGGCAAACTTTGCGATCACTTCGTCGCAAACCTTCAGGATCTTCACCAGTTGGATGAGCATGATATCTTGCTGTTGAAAGTTGCGGCCATCCTACATGAGGTTGGTACCTACGTCAGCCCGCGCGCGCACCACAAGCATTCCGAATACATCATCCTGAACTCGGAGATCTTCGGATTGGACCGCTTGGATGTCACTATTGTGGCCTTGGTGTCGCGTTATCATCGCCACTCGGTTCCCCGTTTGGATCATCCTGCTTACGCCGCACTGAGCGTGGAGGATAGAATTCGTGTTTGCAAACTTGCGGCCATCCTTCGCGTCGCTGATGCGCTCGAGCGCACCCACGCACAACGCGTTTCCAAAATCGAAATCACCCGTTCATCTAACAAACTCCACATTCGCCTCGTCGGCTTGGAAGATACCGCCATCGAACGTCTCGCCATGGATTCCAAAGCCGATCTCTTCGAACAAGTCTTCGGCCTAAAAGTCATCGTCGACGAGGATAACTAAATCATTTCAGCATCTCAGCATTTGACTCCGTTACACTCCGTCCAAGCAACCAGGCTACGCAACTCACAATAATTCGTTACCACTCACTCTGCTTTCAGTATTTCAGCTTTTACCCATAGTCTCCCATGCCCGAATATCATAACCGCGAACTCTCCTGGCTCGAATTCAACCAACGCGTGCTCGATCAAGCGTTGAAAGAATCCATGCCGATGTTAGAACGAGTGAAATTTCTCGCTATCACAGCATCCAATCTTGATGAGTTTTTCCAAGTCCGCGTCGGATCGTTGATGTTACAAAAACGTAGCGGAAGAAAAACCCGTGATAACTCCGGCTTCACTCCCATTCGCAACCTCGCGGCGATTCGCGAGCGGGTTTTGAAAATGAATGAGGATCAATATCAGCTCTTTAACCAAAAGCTGATTCCCGGTCTGGCTGAGAAAGGCATTGTCCTGCTGACCGCATCGCAACTCAACGACTCGCAAAGCGCTCAAACCTCGGCGATTTTTGAAGATAACATTTCACCACTCCTCACGCCGCTCGCCGTAGATCCGAACTCCCCGCCGCCTGCTGTCCCCGCACTGCATATCGTCCTCGCATGCCGCTTGCTCGACCCCGCCGATCAAAGCACACGCCATGTCCTGATTCCGATTCATGAAAATTTACCACGTCGGATTTCTGTTCAGACGGAAGATGAAACACATGCGTTCATGCTTATCGAAGATCTCGTCGCCGCGCATGCGGATCGCTTGTTCCCCGGAGAAAAAATCACTGCAACGACGGCGTTTCGCGTGACCCGAAACGGCGATATCGCCGTCGAGGAAGAAGACGCCACCGACCTCGCTGACGAAATGGAAGACGTGCTTACCGCCCGTCGATTCGCTGATACAGTTCGGTTAGAAATTTGCGCTGATGCGCCGCGCGATTTGTTTCAAATGATACGCGTCGCCACTGGCTCGACTTCGCAGGAAATCTATCATCACAATGGTCCGCTGGGCTTAGCATCGTTCATGGAGCTCGCTTTTCTTCCGGATTTTGATCATCTCCGTGATGAGGATTGGCCGTCGCAAAACAGCCCAGCGATTGCACCTGGCGCATCGATGTTTGAAACCATCGCCGCCAACGATGTGTTGTTGTTTCATCCCTACGAATCGTTCGATCCTGTCATTCGCTTGATCGAAGAAGCCGCCGCCGATCCAGATGTCATTGCGATCAAACAGATCCTTTACCGCACCGCTCGTCAGTCGCGCATCATCGATGCCCTGATCAAAGCCGCAGAAAACGGCAAACACGTCACCGCGCTTGTCGAGCTGAAAGCCCGCTTCGATGAAGCCCGCAACCTCACCCGCGCAGATGAGCTCCAGCGCGCCGGTGCACAAATCGTTTACGGTGTGAAAAACCTCAAAACCCACGCGAAGATCTGCCTCATCGTGCGTCGCGAATCCGGCAGGCTGCGCCGCTACGTCCACCTCGGCACAGGAAATTACAACGAGACCACCTCGCGCCTCTACACGGATCTTTCCTACCTCACCTGCAAATCCGAATACGGTAACGACGCATCACTGCTTTTCAATGCTGTGACAGGTCGCTCGAAACTGCTTCGCTTCCAACGCCTCATCCCCGCGCCATCCGCGATGAAGCCTCGCCTGTTAGATTTGATTGCCGGCGAGACCGAACGTGCCAAGCAAGGCCTGACCGCAAAAATCATCGGCAAAACAAATTCCCTCCAAGATCCGGATATCATCGCTGCGCTCTACACCGCGTCCCAAGCCGGCGTCGAAGTGCAACTCAACGTCCGTGGTATCTGCTGCTTGATCCCAGGTGAAAAGTTTTCGAAAAACATCGAAGTTGTTTCCGTGATCGATCGCTTCCTTGAACATGCTCGCTTGTTCTACTTCCACCAAGGCGGCGAGCCTGAAGTCTTTATCGCCTCGGCTGATTGGATGACACGCAACCTCGAGAAACGCGTCGAGCTGATGATCCCGATCGAGGAAAAAGCCATCAAGCGCCGCTTGATTAAAATTTTGGAAACCTATTTCAAAGACAACCAAAACGCCTATCGCATTCAAGCCGACGGCAGCTCAAAACCCATCACTGCAAAGAAAGGCGAGAAGCCGTTCCGCGCCCAAGAGCATTTCCATACCCAAGCCAAGCGCTCTGCCAAAGCTCGTGAACACGAGCGTTCCATGACCTTCGAGCCTCACGTGCCGCAGGATTGATAGCTGCGGATTGTATCCGCAAGTTCTCACTGACTTTGATGTAATGTCGCGCAAATTTCCAAGTTCATCATAGAATAGGATTGGATTGTGCCAAGCGATTCAATTAAATCCGACTAACCTGATTGATAATCGTATGACCCCCATTTTTAGAAAGATTGCCTTAGCGATCATTTGTTGCGCCCCTGTATTCGCTGGTGAGACCGTGATCAAAGACAAACAAGACATGGATTGCTTTGTATATACCCCGGATCCCGTCGATCCTGCGAAAACCTATCAGCTTATCGTCGGTGTACATGGCGCAGGCGGTAAAGGCGGTGGCGCAGCTGGGATGAAAGGCTGGGCGCAGCGCGGGGATGTGATCGTGATCGGCCCGTCGTTCGTCTCGAAAGGGTCGGCGGATGTTTATCAAGGAGGTAATGGAATCCACGCAGAAAAACTCATCGAATTATTTGAGACGCTGAAAAAGACCTACAAGTTAAGAGATCAAATGTTCCTCTATGGGTTTTCCGGCGGGAGTCAGTTCACCCATCGTTTCACCATGCTGAACCCAAAATTTGTCTGCGGCGTATCATCTCACTCGGGTGGTTCATGGGCCACGGATAACTATGGGGAAATGTCCGCAGGCGCAAAAAAAATTCCCTTCGCCATATCCTGTGGTGAGAAGGATGTAGCAAAATCATGGCCCGAAGCGCCGTTCAATCGCCTTGAATGGTATCATCGATTTGAGAAAGAGATGGATCAGGGTAAATTCTGCTATATCGGTGGAACCTGGCCAGATGTTGGCCATTCCGCTTCGGGTGGAGTATGGGATTTAACAAAACAATGCTTTCAAATCGCCACGGGTCTTCCAGGGCAATCCGCCACGGAAGAAGTGGTCATCAGCGATGCATGGAAAAACTTAGATAATCTTCCGAAGTCTCCACGATCAGCAACCGCCACCCTCAAGCCCGCCGTTCCAAACAAAGTTAACCAAGCAGAAGTCGATAAAATGGTTCCTGCCGCTTTCAAAAGAGCCGATACCGAAAAAATTCCTGACGATGCTTTGATCGTCTTCATGAAAAAATATCCACCGGCTTTGTGGAAAGATAAACCCGGTTCTGCAAAGTTGTTAGAGCAATGTAAGTCCGCAGCCAACGCATGGCAGACAGCCGCAAAATCGAAAAACATGTGGAACGATTCAATGAAGCAGCAATTTTCCCAATTCACCACGGGCTTGGATCTTAAGGCGGAATAACGATAGGGCCAGCCACATGGGTTGTAATTTGACCTGCGGCCAAATCGTAGTTAATGGCTAGTAAGCATCCACTCTCATTCGCCCATGCCACGCACCAAACGCCCTATCCTGATTTTATCCACGCTCTGCCTCGCTGCCCTGATTGGGGTGTCGGCATGGTTCGCTATGCGTGAACATTCTCCCACACAAGCCAACTCTAAAGCCGCCACTCAGTCGGTAAGTGCTGCCAAAATCCCAGAAACCGTCAGTTTTAACGCCCACATCCGCCCCATCCTCTCGGATAAATGCTTCGCCTGCCACGGATTCGATTCCACAAAGCGTGAGGAAAACCTCCGCCTCGACACAGTCGAAGGGGCATACGCAGCGCTAAAGAGCGATGCTAAACAATTTGCCATTGTGCCGGGCAAAACGGAGAAAAGTGTAGTTTGGCAGCGAATCATGACTAGCGACGAGGATGACCTCATGCCGCCTCCGGATTTCCACAAACCACTCACCGATCAGGAAAAGCAACTGATCACCCGTTGGATCGAACAAGGCGCTAAATACCAAGAGCACTGGGCCTTTGCAGAGATCAACAACCCTGCTGAACCTGAGATTACGGCAAAGAACCCCATCGACAAATTCGTCCGCGCGAACCTCTCCAAGCACGGCCTCGCTCCAGCCCCCACCGCTGAGAAATCGACTCTTCTCCGTCGTCTTTCCCTCGATCTAACCGGCCTGCCACCCACACCAGAAGAGCTCGATGTATTTCTCAAAGACTCTTCACCCGATGCTTACGAAAAACAGGTGGATCGCCTGATCGCCTCCCCACGTTACGGCGAACGCATGGCGGTGCCTTGGCTCGATGCTGTTCGTTACGCAGACAGCGTCGGCTACCACGGCGATCAGAACGCGCGTATCTTCCCGTTCCGAGATTACGTCATCAATTCCTTCAACACAAACAAGCCCTTCGACCAATTCACCCGCGAGCAGATCGCAGGCGATCTAATGCTGAATGCCACCGAGGAACAAAAAATCGCCACGGGTTTCTTGCGCCTGAACCTCATGACCCGTGAGGGCGGAGCGCAGGAAAAGGAATACCTTGCGAAATACGCCGCCGACCGCGTCCGATCGATCGGTGCCGGATGGCTCGGCCTTACCACTGGCTGCGCCGAGTGTCATGACCATAAATTCGACCCCTTCACTGCGCGCGATTTCTACTCGCTCGCCGCGTTCTTCAACGACGTCCGCCAGTGGGGCATCTATACGACTTACGGCAACACCCCCAACAAGGATCTCCCTGGCTTCAACAACGAATCTCCTTTCCCGCCTGAACTCTATTCAAAAAGCAAATCAGTCATCGAGCGCTTAGAAGCCGGCCGTGAGGCCTCCATCACTGCTGCGAAAACTGTCACCCCGGATCCCGCTGCACTCGAGGCATGGCGCAAGACCACAGCCACCTTCCTCACCGCGAATCCCTCAGGCTGGCTTCCGCTCCAGGCTGCCACAATCACTCGTGGCGGTGGATTGAATCCGCCCAGTCAAGCGCAAGATGGAACCATCCTTCTCACCGGAGCGCCCACGAAAAACGATACGATTACTGTCACTTACATCCTGCCGCCCAGTGTGTTCGTGAAAACCCTCCGCCTCGAAGCCCTGCCCGACGCCGCCAACAAGGGTATGATTGGCCGCAGCCCGGACGGAAAATTCACCATGACGCCTACCTTCGCGGCCAACGGCAAAGCATTAGGGTTTTCATACCAACAGGCCGATCGCCGCACCCCCAAAGGCTACAACGATGGCTATCAATCTCCGCTGCTCGAACCCGCATGGCAATCCGCTCCCGCCATTTTCGAGGAGCCTTCCAACGCCGCTAGTCTGCCCCACCACGCCCTCTACCACCTCAACGGATCACTTGCTTCCGCGGAAAACGGCACGCTCACTCTTACCCTCGCTTCCGAGGATATCGGGAAATTCCGCCTCAGCGTCAGCCCCTTCGCCGATCCGATTCCCGGTGAGCCATCCGCCCTCCAACCCAAAATTGCCTCCGCATTTAACTCCGGAGACGCGGCTAACTCCGATGTCGCCGCCGCCTTCGTGCTCGCCACCACGCCGGATGCAAAACTTCCCGAGGCAGCGAAAACCGCCCGTGCTCAAATCATCGAATCGCGCGCTGGATACGCCCACTCCATGATCTCCCAGCCCGTCCCTGCGGATCAAATCCCGGACGGCCACATCCTCCCGCGCGGCGATTGGATGAATCCCGGAGAGAAAGTGCAGCCCGCTTATCCCGCCTTTCTTTCCGCACACATCAAGCCCTCAGAAAAACGTCTCACTCGCACGGATCTCGCCGAGTGGCTCGTCGCAAAGGAAAACCCACTCACCGCCCGCCACTTCGTCAATCGCTTGTGGAAACAGTTCTTCGGTAAAGGCCTCTCTAACATTCTTGACGACCTTGGCAACCAAGGCGAGTGGCCTTCCCATCCCGAGCTCATTGATTGGCTCGCCACCGATTTCCGTAACTCCGGCTGGGATGTGAAACACGTTGTCCGCCTCATCGTAACCTCGGAAACCTACCAACAGGTCTCCGCGAAAAACCCGCAGCTCGCCGAGATCGACCCCGACAACCGCCTCCTCTCCGAGCAATCCGCCCGCCGCCTCGAAGCTGAGTTCGTCCGCGACAACGCCCTCGCTATCTCCGGTCTCATCGCCAATGACATGATCGGAGGTCCCTCCATCCTGCCCTATCAGCGCGAGAATTATTGGGAAAACCTCAACTTTCCTGAGCGGAAATACATTTCGTCCACTGGCAAAGACCAATACCGCCGCGGCCTCTACACCCATTGGCAGCGCACCTTCATCCATCCCATGTTCGCTGCCTTCGATGCCCCTTCCCGCGAAGAATGCTCCGCAGATCGGTTTCAGTCAAATTCACCTCAGCAGGCACTCGTGCTGCTCAACGATCCGACCTTCGTCGAAGCCGCAAAAGCTCTCGCCGCCCGCTTGGAAAAAGAAGTACCTAACAGTTCGGATGCAGAAAAGATCAACCGCGCTTATTTGCTCGCCCTTTCTCGCGGACCCTCCGCAGCGGAAATCGAAAATCTCCAAGCCTTTCTAACAAAAATTCGCAAGGAAGATCCCTCGGTCAACCCAACTGAGCAACTTTGCCGCGTCATCCTCAACCTGCATGAAACAATCACGAGATTCTGATATGAACGCCCTTCACCTTCAACAAGCTTTCCAAAACGACCTATCCCGCAGAACTTTCTTAAAACGAAGCTTCGCGGGACTCGGTGGAATTGCGCTCTCGCAGTTTGCAGACGGCGCTGCGCTACCACGCATTTACGAGCAGGGCGGTTTGCATTTCCCAGCTAAAGCCAAACGCGTGATCCATCTCTGCATGGCCGGTGGGCCATCGCATCTGGAATCGTTCGATCCCAAGCCAGAACTCAATCGCTTGGATGGCAAACCGTTTCCAGAGTCGTTTACCCAAGGTCAACAACTCGCTCAGCTTCAGGGTCACAAGCTCATCGCTCGTGGCTCCTTCACGGGTTTCAAAAAATATGGCCAAGCGGGCATCGAAATCTCAGATCTTTTTCCGCACATCGGTTCAGTCGCAGATGATATCTGCGTGATTCGTTCCATGGTCACCGAGCAGATCAACCACGATCCCGCCCATGCGTTCATGAACTCCGGTTCCATCCTTAAGGGCCGCCCCAGCATGGGCTCTTGGCTGCTCTACGGTCTCGGCTCGGAAACGCAAAATTTACCGGGATACGTCGTGATGGTCTCACGCGGCGGTTTTGCTGACCAACCGATTTCTTCCCGCCAATGGTCTTCGGGCTTCCTTCCTTCCAGATTTCAAGGCGTGCAGTTCCAATCCAAAGGCGATGCTGTCCATTACGTCGGTAGCCCTGAAGGTGTTTGTCAGTCCACCCAGCGTCAGGTCATTGAGGAAGTCCAACGTCTCAACGGCATGCTCCGCGAGCATCACTACGATCCAGAAATCGAGACCCGCATTGCGCAATATGAAATGGCTTTCCGCATGCAGTCATCCGTACCCGATCTAACCAATATGAAAGGCGAGCCACAGCACATCCTCGATATGTATGGCGTCAAAGAAGCCGGCGACGGTTCGTTCGCATCGAACTGCCTGCTCGCCCGCCGCATGCTCGAGCGCGGCGTCCGTTTCGTACAACTCTATCACCGCGGTTGGGATCAGCACAGCGGCATCGAAAAGCAAATGCCGCTATCCGCAAAGCTCACTGACCAAGCCTCCGCAGCTCTCATCAAAGATTTGAAACAACGCGGAATGTTAGAAGATACGCTTGTGATCTGGGGCGGAGAATTCGGCCGCACGCCCATGGGACAAGGCACCGGACGTGACCACCACATCAAAGCCTTCTCCATCTGGATGGCCGGCGCAGGCATCAAGGGCGGCCACGTCCACGGCGCGACAGATGAACTCGGATACAGCTCCGTCGATCAAGTCGTCCACGTCCGCGATCTTCACGCCACTCTGCTCGAACGCTTCGGAATCGACCACGCCCAGTTCACCAAAAAATTCCAAGGCCTAGACTACAAACTCACCGGCGTCGAACCCGCGAAGGTGATTAAAGGGATTCTCTCGTGAAAGTCCGTGTGTGAACGGTAAGGTGCCGCGAGCCCATCCTCCAAAAAGGTAGGGTCGAGCAGCCTTGCTCGACCGTGACTTTCTTCAAGGAGAGAGTGAAAGAGGAAATATTTGGGAAGCTCTCACGTCCCTTAGATTGATAGCACGTGGATACTTTTTTGATTAGGGTCGCGCACGGCGCCACGACCCTACCTCTCCACGAATTCACTTCGCCGAAGCGCGTCTCAATCTATCCATGATCGCGATACCGAGCCCGACCTCACTGACCGGCTCGGCGATGATTTCATCGAGGCCCATCTCGTCCATTTCACGCATCGCGTAAAACAAACGCACCGCAGCTTCGGAGAGTTTTCCACTACCGGGGCTGAGCGCGACCACATTATCCCAGCGGTGCATTCTAACAAATTCTCCACCTTCCTCGCCAGTGTAACTCAGTAAACCGTAACGCTTCCCGATCTCAGGCGTGAAATCACTTGGCTTTTCGATCAGGCGAAACGGCGTTAGCGGCGCGTAATGGCTTTCGAGCTGACCGGGCGATTGCAGTTTGTCGCCGGGTTTTACTTTTTCGACTTTTCCAAATTTTTGTAACTGCTCCTTGGTGATCGGACCTGCGCGGTGGACATAAAAAATCGGCTTCTTGCCCTCGCGTGGCTCAATCCGGATGATCGTGCTTTCCAAGCCCTCGTTGCACGCACCGGCATCGACGATGAGAGGAATCCGCCCACCGAGTTCTTTCATCACCGCCGAGGCGGAAGTCGGAGAGATCCGCCCGAACCGATTCGCACTCGGCGCGGCGATGGGATTTCCGAGAGCTTTGTTGATCGCACGAAAAATCGGATGACCGCTCTGCCGCACGCCGACCGTTGGCAAACCACTGGTGACGAGATCTGGGACCTCGGGCGTTTTAGGTAAAATCAAAGTCAGCGGCCCCGGCCAAAATTCGTTGGTGAGTTGGTTCACCGCATCGCGAATGTCTTCAGGCACAATCGCCACCCTATCCAAATCCCGCGCCGAGGCGATGTGCACAATCAACGGATCAAAATCCGGCCGCTCTTTTGCCGCAAAAATTTTCGCCACCGCATCAGGATTAAACGCATCCGCCGCAAGGCCGTAAACCGTCTCGGTCGGCAGCGCAACCACCTCGCCCGCAAGTAACAACGCAACCGCCTCGTTCTGCGCTTCCTTCATCCCGTCGTCGGTGGCCTCTATGATTTTTGTCTCAAACACCCCGCGATCTTTAAACGCCATTCAAACTCTTGGCAAGTGAGGGCTTTGGCTACAAAGTCTTTAAAACATGAGCCTGAAACTGATTTCCGCTGAGCAAGTCCATGCCTCGCTGCATTACCCTGAATTCGTCGATGCGTTGCGCGCGACCTTCACCGCGCCGCACACCATGCCGCCGCGGCAGGTGTTGTTGCTCGATGCGGCAGCTGGCTCTCACGATGCGTTCGCGATGTTGCCGAGTTGGAATGATGAAGTGATCGCGCAAAAAGCGTTCACGTATTTTCCTCACAACCAAGCCCCCGCACAGACGCTCTACTCGCAAATCATGTTGTTTGATCGTAAAACCGGCGAGCCGCTGGCGTTGATCGATGGTGTGAGTGTCACTTGCTGGCGCACGGCCGGAGTCTCCGCGCTCGCATCGCGACTGCTTTCGCGTGAAAATTCGGAAACGCTATTGCTACTTGGCACCGGAAAACTCGCCCCGTTTCTCATCCGCGCCCACGCCAGCGTCCGTCCTCTGAGACGAATTTTGCTATGGGGCCGCTCACCTGAAAAAGTCGCTACGCTACGCGATAAAATGTCCGCGGAGTTTCCTGAAATTCTTTTCGAAACCATCCCCGATCTCTCAAGCGCCTGCGGCCAAGCGGACATCGTTGTCACTGCCACTGGTAGCCCAGAAATTCTCGTCCACGGAGCATGGATCAAACCCGGCACCCACACCGATTTCCTCGGTAACCACCACAAAGACAAACGTGAGTGCGATACCGAACTCGTCACCAAATCCAGCGTCTATGTCGATAGTAAGGAAAACTGCTTCCGCGAAGCTGGTGAAATTTTAGTTCCTGTTTCCGAAGGTGTGTTTTCGCTAGACCAAGTCAAAGGCCAGCTCGCCGATCTCTGCCGCACCATCCAACCCGCCCGCCAAAACGACCAAGAAATTACCCTCTTCAAATCCGTCGGCTGCGCGCTAGGAGATTTGTGTGGTGCTTTGACTGCTTGGAAGGCGAGTTAGACATGATATAAATCAAATGGACCGCGCGAGTACACACCCGCGGAGTTGATAATAGCGAGAGGTATAGCGCGGGGCACAACCCAAAAATTAATATGGT
>JANPEG010000097.1:0-11098 GCA_031431855.1 Akkermansiaceae bacterium
CTTTTTCAGCCGGGCCTTTTTTCTTACAGGAAACAAAAGCGATAACAGACATCGAACACACCGTCAGGATAAGTAATTTTTTCATAGGATTGGATCTTGGTTAGCCAGGATCTATTTCCGGACGTATGTAAGGTTCTCACAGTTCAGGAGAATAGCGACTTACTTCTCACAAATGGGTCAGATAGGGCATTCTTCGCTTCCTAAAACTGATTCTATGGCTTGCCATTCGTAGCTTCAGGAACTGAAGCGAAGAATGGTGGCCCGAGCCGGATTCGAACCAGCGACACGCGAATTTTCAATCCGCTGCTCTACCAACTGAGCTATCGGGCCTCACAACATCCTTGCGGGCGGGGCGCGAGTAAGGATTCCCCACTGTCTTTTGACAACCCAAAAATTATCCGTGGGAGAAATATATTATTCATTAAAGAAATCAGCCCTCCCTGACCGCTTGGTAAACACTCACCACCCCGAAAGTCATGGGCGTAGCGGTCGAATCGCCGAAGCCCGTTTTCTCCAACAACGCGATCATTGCCTCGCCTGACGGAAATTGCTCGATCGAACCAGCGAGATACTCATAGGCGTCTTTTTGTTTAGTCAGAAATCCTGCCAGTTTAGGCAAGATATGGTGCAGATAAAGCCGATACGGCGCGCGCATCACGCCTTTGGGCAAAGAGAAATCAAGAATAAACAAACTTCCACCAGTCTTCAGCACGCGGCGCATTTCTTTTAGCGCGCGCTCGTAATCCCCCATATTGCGCAAACCGAAGGCCACCGTTACGACATCAAATTCACCGTCAGGAAACGGCAACTCCAGCGCATCCGCCACCAAGGTTTGGCGCACTCCACGGCTCGAAGCATGCTCAAGCATTTCCGCACAGAAATCCGTGGCGATCACTTTCGTGTGCGGCATCGCATCCTGAATACTCAACGCGAGATCACCCGTTCCACTCGCCACATCGAGCAAGTTTGTGGGATTAAGCGCCTTGATCCGCTTCGTCACCAAATACCGCCACCAAATATCCATTCCCATGGAAAGCACGTGGTTGGTCATCACATAGCGATCGGCAATACGCGCGAAGGCTTCTTTCACATAAATAGGATCAGGCATCTGGTATCTGGTATCTTCAATCTTTCTTCAAAACCTCAGGCAGCTTCTCTTGAAATTTCTTTAACCGCGGAATCGATACTTTCTGGACGTATCCGTTCTCCGGATTGTTTTTTTCAAAATCCTGATGATGTGCCTCTCCGACCCAGAATTTCTGGAACGGATAAACTTCCGCAGCGACCTCTTTCGGAGTGATCTTCTTATTCATCGCTGCGATTTTCTCATCGATGATCTTCTTTTGTTCTTCGTTCTGATAGAAAATGATCGAGCGATATTGCGAACCTCTATCCACACCTTGGCCGTTGACCTGGGTCACGTCCTGCGAAGCGAAATACACATCTATTAAGGTCGCGAAACTCACCACTTTCGGGTCATAGATCACTTCAATCGCCTCCGCGTGTCCAGTGGTTCCGGTGCTGGTCGACTCATAGGTCGGGTTCTCAGTGTGACCACCGGAATATCCGGAAATCGCTTCTTTCACGCCTTTCACACTTTCATAACTCGCTTCCACGCACCAAAAACATCCACTCGCGAAATACGCTTTCGCCATGCCGTTTTCTAACGGAACTTCAACCGGTTTGTTTTGCTGGGCTTTTGCCTGATTGGTGCGATCCATTTTTTCTTGGCTGCAACCCGTCGAAATAAACAACGCAGAGAAGATAGAGGTAAGAAGAAATAGTTTTTTCATGGCGATTGGTTCTGATTGAGAGCAATGACGGCGCGAATTTATTCCGGCGAATCTCCAAGCAAATATTTCGCTGCTTGCTCGACGTCTTTGTCCCCGCGCCCGGAAAGATTTATAATGATGATATCGGATTTCGGCAGCGAGCCTGCGACCTTGGTAACATAAGCCACCGCATGCGCGCTCTCCAATGCAGGGATAATTCCCTCAGTATGCGCGAGTTCTTTAAACGCGGCGAGCGCTTCGTCATCCGTCGCGTAGGTGTATTCGACCCGCCCTTCCGATTGCAAAAACGCATGTTCCGGCCCGATTGCCGCATAATCGAGTCCTGCGGAAACCGAATGCGTAAGCTCGATCTGACCGTCATCGTTTGCCAGCAACCATGTTTTCGTGCCTTGCAGGACCCCGAGTTTTCCTCCTTGGAAACGCGCGGCGTGTCGCTCAGGAATGATCCCGTCACCACCGGCTTCAACACCGACCATGCGCACATGTTCATCGCCCAGAAACGGATGGAACAATCCGATCGCATTTGATCCGCCGCCCACGCACGCGACCAACAGATCCGGCAAACGGCCTTCACGTTCCAAAATTTGCTCACGAGTCTCGACGCCGATCACTCGATGAAAATCTCTAACAATCATCGGAAACGGATGCGAACCCAATGCAGAGCCGATGATGTAATGCGTGTTTTCCACAGAGGCCACCCAATCCCGCATCGCTTCATTGACGGCTTCTTTCAAAGTCGCTTGCCCCGCCGTCACCGCACGGACTTTCGCACCCATCAAGCGCATCCGAGCAACGTTCAGCGCCTGACGCTCCATGTCCACTTTGCCCATGTAAACCACGCATTCCATTCCGAAACGCGCGCACACAGTCGCAGTCGCTACCCCGTGCTGACCCGCTCCGGTTTCCGCAATGATGCGGGTTTTTCCAAGCCGCTTAGCTAACAGAATCTGCCCGAGCGCGTTGTTGATTTTATGCGCTCCGGTGTGCAACAAATCCTCACGCTTGAGGTAAATTTTCGCCCCACCGAGTTTTTCCGTCCACCGCTCCGCGAAATACAACGGAGTCGGCCGACCCACATAGTTTTTCAATAAATCATCCAGCTCTAACTGGAATGCTGGATCGGCTTTCGCATCTTCGTAGGCCTGCGCCAAATCCTGCAGCGGAGTCATCAAGGTTTCTGGGACAAACATCCCTCCGAACTGGCCGAAGTGGCCTTTTGAATCAGGTAAAGTAGCAGTCGAACTCATGGTAGTTTCCAGGTAGGTTTCAATTTCGCGTATTCCGCGCGCGGCAATAGGACGTAAAGCGGACGCTGCCCCGGGTCAACTGCTGCGATCAATTCCCGCAGTTTGTTTTCCGGCATGGTCGTGCAGCCGGCACTCGCCGCCGCGCCCTCGCGCCGCCAAATATGGAAGAAAATCGACGATCCGCCGTCCGCCACCACTTTCGGGTAGGCGTTATGCCCGATGAACATTTTCAAGGAATGCGGGTAATCATCCTGCACCATCTGAGCCTTTTTTTCCCATTGCGTCTTGGGTTCGTGATCCAATGTCAGGAACTGATTGTAAGATTTCGACTTCGGATCCTCGACCCACAAATCCCGCGTAGTCACCTGATGGTAAAAGGTTTTCGGGTGCTTTTTCACGCTCTTATGCGAACCCCAAACACCCCCGAGATCAAACACCCCCGCCGGAGAACGATCATCGCCCTCTTTTTTCAAAACCGCACCTGCCGGATTCGGATGCAGCCCGCGACCCCAAACCAGACCCTTACTGCCGAGACGCCCTTTCCATGACACACCCACCTGCTGCCATTTTCCATCCTTCTTCTCATGATACGCCAGCGTCACATGCGAGCTATCCCAACCCTCCGAAATGCCCACCACGCATTGAGTCGATTTTTCCGGTAGCTCGAAGGCAGATAGGCTCATCATTCCCAGCACATAACAAACGATCAGTCCGTATCTCATGCTGCCACTATGTCGCATAATCATGGGTTCTCAATTCCGATTTTTGAAAATGACTGAATGAAAAATAAGATCGGCGACCAAAGATCGCCGCTACGATCTGATTCTCTGCGCTCTATGCGTTCTCTGCGGTTAATTCAATTTCCTACGAAACCCCCCTCAACCACTCCCCCGCCCAACAATCTCCCTCCATCGTAAAACGCCATGATCTGCCCTGAGACTAACGCACGCTGCGGTTTATCGAAAATCAATTTCACGCGCCCACCATCCATTGCCTCCAACTTCGCCGTCTCCGCTTTGGCTCGGTAACGCGGTTGTGATTCCACACGTTTCAGCGACGGAATCGATTCATTGATTGATGAAATCGTCCCCACCACGCACTCCTGCAAATATAGCCCTGCGGTATCCTCCCTATCCCAACCAATCACTAACTGATTCTCCGCTGCCCGTTTTCCGACCACCACATAAGCCATACCTTCCTTCGGTGATGCTACGCCATGACCTTTGCGCTGACCTATAGTGTAAAAATGCAACCCGCGATGCTGCCCCATCACCCGACCCGCCGTATCAACAATATCTCCCGGCTTATCTGGCAAATAGTGCGCAAGGAAATCGCTCATCTTCACCTGCCCGAGAAAACAAATTCCCTGCGAATCTTTTTTCTCAGCCACCGGGAGATTGAACCGACGCGCCACCTCACGCACCTCCGGCTTTAACATTTCTCCTGTCGGAAAACGCGCATGCTCCACCTGCCTTGCTGTCATCAACGATAAAAAATAACTCTGATCTTTGTTAGGATCCGCCCCACGCAAAATCGCTGCCTGACCATTTGAAAGCACCCGTCTCCGTGCATAATGCCCCGTTCCAACCGCTTCAAATCCCTGACTCAAGGCGTAGTCCAAAAACACCCCGAACTTCATCTCACGGTTGCACCAAACATCTGGGTTCGGCGTCAGGCCCTCCTCATAGCCATTTACCAAATACTCAACGATCTTCTCTTTGTAGCTATCCACCAAATCAATCACCCGAAACTCGATCCCTAAAGTTTTCGCCACCGCATGCGCATCCTCAATATCCTGTTCCCAAGGACAATCCCCCGGAATCCCCTCGTCGTTCATCCAGTTCTTCATATATCCACCCACAACCTCATGCCCCTGCTCCACCAACAGCGCGGCCGCAACCGCACTATCTACCCCACCCGATAAACCAACCATCACCTTCGACATGCCGATTACAGTAAGTTTCAAATCTCAAATTTCAAAACTCTAAATTTCATGAAGCATCGCGAAGCACAACCATAGCTGGAACATGTTGTTCCAGTCCGTCGCGGGGACATCCTGTCCCCGTTTTACATCAAATGAACCTCATCCCAGCAGGGATCAAAGAAATTAGCCCGAGGTCGAGGAGCGAAGCGACGACTACCCCGGGTTACTCACCATAGATATCGCACCCTGCAATTCATGAGGACATAGAACATATCGTTCAATTCTAACGAAAAAAAACTGACCATGAACTACCTCTACGCCGGCATCTGTATGATAGGCGCGGTGTATTTCATCTTTAAGCAGCAGTGAAACCGGAGAGCCGTGCCTCTGGCCGGCTTAACTAGTCCCACTTTTGAGATAGATAAACCCGCCAGCGCCCGTATGATCCAGACTTCCCTTCTTGGGAATCATCCTTACTCCATCATGAAGGGCTATTTTCCAATTTTCTTATTCCTTTCCATTCAGCCGATCTTTGCGGCTGAAGGAGAAATTTCCTACGCCCGTCAGATCCAACCCATCCTTTCTGATAAATGCTTTTTCTGCCACGGCCCCGATAAAGAAAAACAAGAGGCCGACCTCCGCCTTGATATTCGTGAGGATGCGATCAAAGCCTTCGCATGGGATCCGAAAAACCCTTCCGAATCCGAAGCTCTCATCCGCATTTTCTCTAAAGACCGCAAGGAGGTCATGCCTCCACCGAAATCCCACCTTACTCTGACAGAGAAGGAAAAAAATCTGATCAAAACTTGGGTCGAGCAAGGTGCGAAATACGAAGCCCACTGGGCCTTTGTCGCACCGCCAAAAGAAATTTCCGTTCCGAAAGCCACCGACCCAACATGGGCGAAAAATCCCATCGATTCCTTCATCCTCGCCCGCCTCGAAAAAGAAAAACTTAAGCCCAGCCCACAAGCCACCCCCGAGCGTTGGCTCCGCCGCGTCACCTACGATCTAACCGGCATGCCGCCAACCCAAGCAGAGATCGATGCTTTTCTAACAGATAAATCACCGTCCGCAAAAGAAACTGTGGTCGATCGCCTGCTTGCCTCGCCACGTTTCGGCGAACGCGTAGCCATCCCATGGCTCGATGTCGCGCGCTACGCGGATTCTTTCGGTTACCAAGCAGATATCAACACCAATGCATGGCCTTATCGCGATTGGGTGATCAAATCATTCAACGAAAACTTGCCGCTCGATCAATTTATCATCGAACAACTCGCCGGGGATCTCTTACCCAACCCCACCCGCGATCAAAAACTCGCCACCGCTTTCAACCGCATCCACCGCAAAACCAACGAAGGTGGTTCCGTGCCAGAAGAGTTCCGCATCGAAGGAATTTCCGATCGCGTACACACCGCCGGCACCGCCTTCATGGCACTCACCATGGAATGCGCCCGGTGCCACGATCACAAATACGATCCCATCTCCACGAAGGACTACTACTCCATGGGTGCGTTTTTCAACAGCGTCGATGAATTCGGCCTCATCCAAGGTGGCTCCACTCGCGGCGATGTCCTGCCACAACCCGCCTTACTGCTCCCTACCCCGGAACAAGAGACACAACTCGCCAGCTTACAAAAAAATATCGAAGCTGCCGCTAACGAACTCACCACTTACCTTCAATCCGCAGAACCCGCTTTCCAATCTTGGTTATCCTCTAACAAAAGTTTTCCTTCTCCCGAACTGGTCGGTCAATTTTCCTTCGAGACTGAAACCAAAGGAGAACTCATCAACGAAGCCGATCCGAAAAAATCCGCCAAAACCGGTGGCAACAAACTTGCCCCTGGAAAAGCTGGCAACGGCATCCTCGCCGATGGCGATAGTCAGACATCATTTCCAGACTTCGGCATCAAACACGCGGATCAACCGCTCTCTATCTCCCTCTGGCTGAAACCCGGTGAAGACTACAAACACGCCGTCGTTTTTTCTAACACCTCATCCTTCGATGTTCCGTTCTCCGGATACGAACTCCTCATCGAAGAAGGCCGTTTGACTTGGAACCTCGCCCGCGAACTCCCTGGTTGCGCCGCTTCCATCACCACCAAGCAAACCATTCCCACCGGCGAATGGAGCCACGTCACAGTTACCAACGATGGCTCACGCAAAGCCTCCGGACTGAAAATTTTCATCAACGGTAAACCCGCCGAAACCAACACCGTCCGCGACAACCTCACTCGAGATTACAACATCGGCAATGGCCTGGACTTCACTGCCCGTGGTCGCGACATCGGTCTGCGCGGTGGAATGGTCGATGAAATTCAAATCCATACCCGCGCAATCACCGCGCTTGAAGTCGCCGCGATTCACTCAGGAAAATCGGCATCCGAAATCACCGCCACGCCCGAACAACTCCGCGAGTTTTACTTTTCCACCGTCGATCCGAAAGCCCGCGAGATTTCTAATAAATTATCCGCCGCCCGCGCCGCTTATCGCGATGCGGAAAAACCCGTGCGTGAAATCGTGACCATGCGCGAGTCCGAGAAACCCATTCCTGCTTACATCCTCGCCCGCGGAGATTACACGCATCCCACCGACAAAGTCGAACGCGAGACGCCTAAATGGCTCCCACCGTTTCCCGAAGACCAACCCCGCAATCGCCTTGGCTTCGCCAAATGGCTGACCTCGCCGGATCATCCGCTCACAGCCCGTGTCATGATCAATCGTGTTTGGCAGGAAATCTTCGGGGTCGGCATTGTAGAAACCTCTGACAATTTCGGACTGCAAGGCGCGCAGCCAAGCCATCCAGAGTTGTTAGATTGGCTCGCTCGCGATCTCATGAACCACGGCTGGGATCATAAACGCGCCATCAAACAAATGGTTCTGTCTGCCACCTACGGCCAAGACTCCAAAGCCTCCCCAGAACTTCGCGAACGCGATCCCGCCAACACTCTACACGCCCGTGGCCCTGCACGTCGGCTCACTGCAGAAATGCTCCGCGACTCCGCGCTCGCCCAATCCGGTCTGCTCGCCGCAACCATCGGCGGCCCGCCCGTACATCCCTACCAAGCACCCGGCTCGATGTGGAAAGAGATCAACAATTTCCTCCCCGAATACAAACCCGACAAAGGCGAAGGCCTCTACCGTCGCTCGCTTTACACTTTCTGGCGCCGCACCACCACACCGCCGAACATGACCCTGTTCGACACCTCCACCCGCGAGGTTTGCTCCACCCGCCGCATGCCCACCAACACTCCCCTCCAAGCCCTCGTCATGCTCAACGATCCGCAGTTTGTCGAAGCCGCACGCAAACTCAGTGAACGCATCATCAAACAAGGCGGCACCACCGATGAAGCCCGCGCAACATGGTCCTACCGCGAAGTCATCGGAACCGCACCAAGCAAAGAGCAAATCACTCTCCTAACAGAACTTATCACCGAACAACGCGGCTTCTTCACCTCAAAATCCTCCGACGCCGAGGCCCTCCTTAAAATCGGCGACTCACCCGCTAACCCCAAGTTGGACAAAACCGAACTCGCCACCTTCACCACCCTAGCTCAAGCCTTACTCAACCTCGACGCCAATATCACGCTGCGGTGAAATTCCTAGCTCGAAATGCTAACGCGATAGCTGTGAGTAGAGCGAGGAAAGAGAAAATACCGGAGATGGATTTCATGGATAAAGTGACGATTTTATTCGTTTGTTAGTTCAGCAAGAGACTCAAACCATGTTTGTAAGTTACTGATCACTTCTCAGGATTTACCACCGATGTATTTTCAACGACCTTTTCCAACAGCGCATTAATCCTCGCGCTCGCTGCAGCGATTTCATCTTTGTCATTGGATTTAGAATCAGGCTTAGCGGCGCTCCATTGATCAACCTCAAAGGCAGTACTTACACCCTTGATGGACTGTGGCTTGGTGATTTTGGGAGCCAGTGAAGAAGTAGGGAGAGTGTAGAAAAACGGCACGTCGTCTCCGCCCAGTTTCGCCTTGAAGCAGTTTGCCAACGCGGACATCTCTGATCCGAAGTTCGAGCCTTGTTCTTCCGCGATCGCTGCGTTTCCACTGATGAAAACGACTCCACTCACCTGTCCGGGTGAGAAGCAATCCACATAGACGTTGTAAGTCATCGTGGCCTGCGAGTCCCCGATCGTCGGTTCAAACTTCGGAAAGACGCCCCACTGAGCTCCATCCGGCGCAGCTTTGGTCTCGATCATTGCAGGAATGTATTCGCCCCAATATTTCTGCCAATCCGTCATGTAGCGCTTCACGTTTTCCAGATAGTATGGATTGTTAGGATATTGGCTGCCGACCGTCTTGTAGTCCGCCATTAGGCTCGGTGCTTGGTTCAGGAAATCCGCCGCAATCCAGTTTTTAAGCGTCACATCGGTTTTGCTCTGCATGAAAATAATGCCCACGGGATGTTTCGTCTTGGCGGCGATACCATGACCGAACGCTGCCGCAAGTCCCTCCGCGTCCTTCCAGTATGATGCGAAGCGGTTTTCGTCTCTTAGTCCGCGCGATGTCGCGATGCTGAAGCGGCTCGGCATGCCATTGGCATCACGCTTCGACTCGTTCTGGATCATGCGCACGATCTGTCCGGAAGGCTTCACCTCAGGCGCAGTGAAAACTCCTGCAGGTAAGGCCAGATACCAGACATCTCCGAATACGATATTTTTTGCCACGCGCTCATGCACCACTTCACCGTCGATCGTAAATCGCACTTTCAGAGTGAAGGGCGTGGAGCCCGCTTTCATGGGAGGCAATGTCACCTGCCATTCGATCATATCCGGTGTGACGGCGATGGTCTTCTTAGTATCGCCGAATTCGAACTCCACCTTGCAGTCGCCTTTTTCCGGTTCGGCCTGCCATTCTCCGAAGTTGCGGGTCGCGCCCCAGATCGTCACCGGCTTGCCTGCCTGTAGAACCGCGTCGTCATCGAACTGCTGACTCAACAGCGGCATCTTACGGTATTCATAAACTTTGCCATCTTGTGAGGTGTCGATCTTTTCATCGGCGATGACGATTTTGCCACCCGGCCAATCCTTGCTGGTGACGAGTTTGTTATCGAAATACATGAACGGAACCATGGGTAGCAGCGCCTTGTTGTAAAGATTGGGCAGTGAGCCAATCCCCGACGCACCGTAGGAAACTCCGCGCGGTGCTTTGACACCCGGAGAGCTGACGACGACCTTGTCGCCATCGATTTTGATCGTGGCCGGATGCCATACTCGGTCTTCTCCTGCTAGATAGAACACCTTCACTTTGTCCTCGCTGTTTTCGAGAAGCGCGGGTGCATTGATGAGATCTTTTTCAATCGCTTGTCCAACGAGTAATCCGCCTTCAGCGAAGTCGAATGAGACAATGAGTTTGTCATCCTTAACCTCGTAGGATTTGAACATCGGACTATCGGAAACGATATTTTTTCCATACTGGTTTTTGAGTGCATGAAGAGCGAGGCGTTTGCCAGGCAGAGTTTTGTTGCCGTAGTGGATCGCGCCCTGAATATCGATCTGGCAGGCCATGCCGACGTGTGGAATATCGCGCGCCAGCCATGTGCCGAGGCGCATTTCCGCTGTGGAGTCGAGGCTCGGCTTACCGAAATGTTCGTTGCCAGGGCAGTAGAACTGGTGAAAATAGACGGGGAGTTCGGGACGATCCCAGACCATCCGCCAGCCGCGGATCATGTTGTGCAAGCTGTTGTAATAAAGCAGGCCACTATGCCGATTCGCCCAGCCTTGGTTCCAGATCGCGCCGCGGATGGCATAGGGCACCACCGGATTCATGCGACCGTTAAACATCCAAGAGGCATCCCTGTTATCTGTCGAATTACCCGGCGGGACAGGCTTGATGGCGGGTGGCTTAACGCCGTCCTTCACCATTTTCTGATTGGCGGCCATTTGTTCATCCAAGGACTTGTAGAATGCTCCCCAGGCCTCCTTGTGTTCGGGTGTGCGCGGATCGGTGAGCAGGCATTTGCTGTGAATTCCTTTGCCGTAGTCGTCTTCCGCCGTGGCGTAGCCTACCCGCGGAACCCACGACTCGATGGCGGTCTGACTCCACGAACAGTTGAGAATACCGATGGGCACTTTAAGTTCGCCGTATAGCTTGTGGGCGAAAGCAAAGGCAACGGCGCTG
>JANPEG010000098.1:0-6042 GCA_031431855.1 Akkermansiaceae bacterium
GTGGGAGAAAGAAGCATGTGCCTGATACGGGACGACGACCAATGGGAGGCACGAGGTCGCCAAGTGGGCGTGCCCATCGCATCTAACTTTCGAGCAATCTCTGGAGAAGTTACCCCGTCAGCAGCCCACTCAAAGATCCGCCTCAATGTCTCAGCTCGATCAGGTGGCGACTCTAACTTGCCGGATTTTTCGTTATAAACCACCCACCACGGCTACCTGTTCTCGCTAATTTCGAGCAACACCTCTTTAGCAACTACCTTTTTGCGTTTTCTCTCAAAGGCATCCTACAGCCGTTCGGACTTCGTTTCCTGTTCCTCCGACGCGCGGATTGCAAGCATGGTCACATACAGCAAATCCATACCTTCCTCTGCCGCACTGTCGGACTCGGGGTAGAGCACCTTGTTAATGCCCGTCAAATGCACTTCAAGCCCGTAGTCATCCAGCAGCCGCCCCAACAACGTGGAAACCACTCGGGGACGCTGCCGCGACAACCGATCCAAGGACTCGACCACAAGAGCCGAACCCCTTGGAATCAACCCATCCTCGCAGGCTTGCAACAAATCCCCCAACCCGCGCACCTGATTATCTCCTTTGAAAGCCGAAACCCCCAAATCCCGGAACGTCAGGGACTCATTCAAAATCAGGTTATTATCTTCGCAATATTTCTTTGTGCCGGCCATTTGCCGCTCAAGCGACGCCCCGTCAGCTTGTTTCTTGGAGGAAAAGCGTATGTAGGAATAAGCATCTTTGATGATGGGCAGGAATTCAGGTGGTTTCGGGATCGTTTTCACGAAAGAAACCATGAATTAAAAAAGTGGTGTAATCAAGCACTGTTTTACCGAAGATCGCCGCTACATCAGCCCCCCGTGCGAGGTGGGCGTTTTTTCTTGGGAGCTTCCGGTGTGACGTTGCGCATGCCGCCGGATTTGGCGCGTTGGGCTTGGACCTTTTGCATCTCGGCTTGTTTTTCTGCCATGCGCTGCACCCAGGATTTTTTGCCACCATCTTTACGGGCAACGAGTTCAGGCTCGGGGATTTTGTTCATCAGGTAAGTTTGACCGATGGAGAAAATGTTTTGGACTGTCCAGTAAAGCGCGAGAGCGGAGGCGTAGTTGTAGCAGAAGACGAAGAACATCAGCGGCATGAACATCATGATGCGCTGCTGCATTTTATCTCCGGTTTTGGGCATCATCGCCATTTGGATGACGCTGGTTCCTGCCATGACGATGGGGAGGATGTTGAGCGGGATGCCAGCGATGGTCGTTAAGGTATCTGGTTGAGAAAGGTCGTTGACCCAGAGGAAAGATTCACCACGGAGTTCGACGGCGTAGTCGAGCATTCGGAAGAAGCCGAAGAAGACGGGGATCTGGATGAACATCGGCAAACAACCGCCGAGAGGGTTGATGCCGTATTTGCGATACATGCCCATCATCTCGGTATTGAGCTTGGTGGGGTCGTCTTTGTATTTTTCCTTCAGCTCGGCCATTTTCGGCTGGAGCTTGGACATGCGTTTCATCGAGTGGGTCGATTTTGCATGAAGTGGCCAGATGCAAAGGCGGACGATGATAGTGAGGCAGATGATGGCGAGGCCCCATGATTCGGTGGTGGAGAATTTGTTGATTGCGGAGTGGAGGTTATCGAGCAGCCAGTTGAGTGGGCGGGAGACGAATCCAAACCAACCATATTGCATGATATCGCCCCAGCCTTGGCCTATGCTTTCGTTGTTATCCAGCTTGCGCAGCGTGGTGTTGTTTTTTGGGCCGATGTAAATTTTGTAGTCGAGAACGGTCGGTGATTTGGGTGCAAGGGAGGTCTCAGGAAGATTGATGGCAGCACGGACAGCGGAGAGAGACTGGCCATTTTTATTGAGGCGGACTTGTTTGGGTTTACCCCAAACTTGGGTCATCTCAGGTTTTTTCGGGCGAACGACTGTGGAGAAGAACTGGTCGGACACACCTGCATACACGATGGGGTTTTCGCTCTGGCTGGTGATGGTGGAACGCGCGGAAGAGAACCAACCACCTTTGAAAGCGGTGGCGGCTTCGAAGTGCATTTTGTTGTTTTCATACCAGAAGAATCCGGTGTGATCGGGGCGTTCTTTTTCGTGAAGTGGCGCGGAGGAGCCGAGGTAAAGTGAATATTGGGAGAGATCGAAGTTGGCCTGAGTGGTGTTCTCAATAGCTAGCGAGAGATTGAGGAAAAAATTCTTGCCAGGAATTTTGGATGTCTCAAGTGAGTAGGTTTTTTTAACGATTAGCCCTGATGAAAGTGTTTGGATGAAGACAGCAGATTGTCCTGGAGAGGACTGATCTGCGAGGTAGGAAAAGGAAGTGGTATCGAGATTTTTGTTGGAATCAATAAAGCCGCCGATGGAGCCTCCGCCGTGGCTGTTAATACGGACGTTTTTGGTTTTATCGCCGACGTCTTGATGCTTCTTGAGCTCGGCGTGTTTGATGCCGGCACCGATGTTGGTGAGGGTGAAAGCGACCTCGTCGTTTTCGAGAATAAAAGTTTCTTCGGTGGTTGATGGTGGAACGGTTTCTACACTTAAGCCGCCGGGGGCATCATTTTCTGAGAAGACATTTTCAGAGGTTGTGCCTTTTTTGACGGGTGTAGATGGCGTTTTAGGCGAGAAATGAATATTGAGGGCGATGAGAACCCCGCAGATGGCGAGGACTACCCAAGTTTTACGGTCGTACATGGAGTTGGAAATCAGTTGGTGATTGGAAAGTGGAGAGAGACCGCGCGCTGCTTAGGTGGTCGAGGGGTTCTGGTCAACCTCAGTAGTGGACTTCACGGGAAAAGTTTCAGGCGTTTGCATTGGGTGAGCCAATCGGCTTCGAGGTCGGCGAAGCTAGCTTCGGCGGCGCCGGGGCGGGCGATGGTGACGAGGTAGCGCTTGGGATCGGTGAAATTTTCGGCGTGGGCCTGAAGGCAGGCGCGGAGACGGCGGCGGATGTAATTGCGGTCGTGGGCCTTTTTCGCGGCACGTTTGCTGGTGACGAAAGCAGCGCGGATGGAGGGTAGGGAGGGGTCCGCTAAGGTGCTAACAATGACAAACCGGCCTGCTTTCGCTTGGCCGGTTTTTCTGATGCGAAGGAAGTCCTCGCTTTGGTTGATACTTTGTTTTCTCGGGAAACGCATGGGAGTGGTGTTCCGGAGAGACAGGCAGGGAAATAGCCCAGACGCTGTCGGGGCGGTCCATTTATCTGCCGTGCTGCGTGATGTGACGCTTGAAGTGAAGCTCTGCACCTTTAGGAATCAAGCGTTTACGGCCTTTTTGACGGCGGTGTTTGATGATGTCACGTCCAGCCTTGGTGGCCATACGGGCGCGGAAACCGTGTTGTTGTTTACGGGTACGTTTGGTGGGCTGATAAGTACGGAAGCTCATGGCGATCTATGGTGAATGGTTAGCGCTTTGAAAGGCGCGGGGGCGGGACTTTAGGAATATGTCTGCGCTTGTCAATGCGGCAGTGGGATCTTTTTTAAAAAAATTTACGTCTTGTCGGTGGGAGGCGGGCTTGGTTGCCTGTGTTTACAAGATGGCTGCTCCACAAAACACGATCGCATTGGTTTATGACTACGACCAGACACTGAGCGCAAAATACATGCAGGATGATGTGCTTTTCCCTAAATTCGGGATCGATCCCGCGCAATTTTGGAAGAAATGCAACAGTTTGGTGAGTGACCAGAAATGGGATGGGGAGCTGGCCTACATGAAGTGTTTGCTGGATTATTTGGGGATGGATCGGGTCACCAACGCGATGTTGACCGAGTTGGGTGCCGGGTTGACGTTTTTTCCAGGATTGCCGGAATTATTCGAGGCACTGCCGAAAGCTGCGTTGAGTCCGGAGCATGAATCGGCCGGGATCAAGATCGAGCACTACATCATTTCCTCTGGTTTGAAGGCCTTGTTGGATGGTTCGCGCTTGAAGCCGTATGTGAAAGAAATGTTCGGCTGTGAGTTCGGCGAGGACGCGGAAGGCCGGATCAGTTTCCCGAAACGCGTCATTTCGCACACCACCAAGACCCAGTTTCTGTTCCGTATCAACAAAGGCATGCTGCGTTACGATCAAGATGTGAACGATCATATGCCGGCGGACCAGCGGCCTATCCCGTTTGAAAACATGGTCTATGTCGGCGACGGCCCGACTGATGTGCCGTGTTTCACCGTGGTGAACCGAAATGGTGGACATGGGATCGCGGTTTACAATCCGGATGACACGACCGGGAAATCGTTCCGCAAATGTTTCGATCTCTGCACGCATGCGGGGCGGGTCAAACACATCGCTCCAGCGGATTACCGCGAGGGTTCGCATCTGTGGTTGCTGATGAAAGAGATGGTCACCGAGATGGCGGATCGGATCTTGCGCAAGCGCATCGAAGAGCGGGATAACGCAACCATCGCAGCACCCACTTTTTAATTTATGTTAGAAAAAAAACATTTTCATTTCACAGGGATATGCGGAACCGCGATGGGCGCGGTCGCAGCAGCGATGAAGCGACGCGGCTTCGTCGTCACCGGCAGCGATACGAATGTGTATCCGCCGATGTCGGATTTCCTGCGCGGGGAGGGCATTGAAATTTTCGAAGGATATCGCGAGGAAAACATTCCAACTGGAGCGGATGTGGTGGTGATTGGAAACGCAATTTCACGTGGTAATCCAGAAGCCGAAGCTGCGCTTGATAGAAAGTTACTTTATCATTCGTTGCCGGAGGTGATGAAGGAACATTTCCTGCGTGGAAAACGGAATTTCGTGGTCAGTGGCACGCATGGAAAAACCACGACCTCTTCGATGCTCGCATGGCTTTTCATGAGCGCTGGCAAAGAACCAGGATTCATGATCGGCGGGCTGCCGAAAAATCTCGGTTGCGGCGCACAGTTTCCCGATACGGAAATAAATGTGTTAGAAGGCGATGAATACGACACCGCATTTTTTGATAAGCGTTCCAAGTTTCTCCATTACCTCCCAGAATGTGTGATCGTGAATAACATCGAGTTCGATCACGCGGATATCTACGCATCCATCGATGAGATCAAACTTACCTTCAAGCGCTTACTCAACATCGTGCCACGCAACGGCATGGCTTTTGTGAATGGCGATGAACAAAATTGCTTAGACGTCAGCGCCAACGCGCCATGTCCGATCACGACGATTGGATTCGGAGAAAATAACGCGGCGCGAATCACCGATGTCGGTTACGACGAATCTAGTAGTTCGTTTTTCCTCGGCAAAGAATCCTACTCCGTGCCGATGACAGGTGAGTTCAACGTTCGCAACGCGGCAATGGCAGTTGCAGCAGCGAGATTCGCAGGATTGACGATGGATGAAGTGCGTGATGGTTTGTTGAGTTTCGAGGGCGTTGCCCGCAGGCAGGAGCTGAAAGGCGAGAAAAACGGGATCAAAATCATCGATGATTTCGCGCATCACCCGACCGCCATCCGTCTCGCGGTGCAGAGCTTGCGTCAAAAATATCCGAACTCACGGTTATGGATTTTGTTCGAGCCGCGCTCCAATACCACGCGCCGTGCCGTGTTTCAAAAACCTCTCGCTGAAGCCCTCGCATTGGCGGACTTCGCCGTCGTCGCCGCAATTCCGGATCTCCATAAAATTCCTGAAAACGACAGACTAGATCCCATCAAACTCGCTGCGGACATCGTCGCGCTGGGCGGGGTCAGTCATTATCTAGCCGATAACGCAGCCATCATCGCCGTCGTGAAAGCCGAGGCGAAATCAGGTGACGTTGTCGCCGTCCTTTCAAACGGAGGCTTCGGTGGGATTCACAAGCAGTTGTTGGACGAGTTGTAGGCGATTGTTCGCTTTACAAATCCCCCGCCTTCGCGCAATTTTCGCGCCCCTGTAAGGAGAGGTGGTCGAGTGGTCTATGGCACCCGATTCGAAATCGGACGTGGGGTAATACTCACCGAGGGTTCGAATCCCTCCCTCTCCGCCAACACCCCAGTCCTGCTCGCAGGGCTGGGGTGTTGGCGTTTCAGGGAGGGTCAAGAACCCCTTGCCGCAGGCAACCGGGGTTTGACTG
>JANPEG010000099.1:0-6917 GCA_031431855.1 Akkermansiaceae bacterium
TCGTGTTCGATAACGACGCAGACTTCGTTGTTGTGACGGACTGCATGTCCTTTGCGGAGGGTGATTACGTTGACGCTGGCCATAATTGTGTGCGGAGTGGGTAAGGGGTCGGGCAGGGATTGGCAAGGGATTTTCCGTGGCGGAGGATTTCATCCGTCATTCTGGGCTCGGGTTTGTTGGTTTTGGAGGGGGAGATTGGGGCGTTTACAGTTGGTAAATCAAAAATCAACAAAGCAGTGTGAGCGCTAGCGAATTTCGTATGAGAGACGAAGTCCTGACTGCTTGGACGGACCGAAGCGGAGTCAATCAAACCGAAATACCTAGCCACACGGTTACAGAATGGATTTCCGATTGATGATTTTTGATTTGGAAGAGATCGCCGATTCCAGGGGCCACATTGCCCGCATTTCTCGGGATTGATGGTCAAAAGTAAATTTTTGGGAAAAAACTGACAAAGCCCTTGCGATATAGGGGGGTTTGGGTGCTTATTCGCTGCGAGCGAACGTATGAGTATTTCCACCGAATATGAGTCCCCTGACACGCTAGGCAAAGCAGCCAAAGCGGTCGAATCCTACCATGAGCAAACTGACGATTTGGTTGGTGAGCGGATGGTGCTGAATATGGGGCCTTCCCATCCTGCCACTCACGGAGTGTTGCGGTTGATTTTAGAGCTCGATGGCGAGGTGATTCATTCTGCTGATCCGGATGTGGGCTTCTTGCATCGGGGTGATGAAAAAATTGCTGAGAACATGCATTACAACCAGTTCGTGCCTTACACGGATCGGTTGGATTACCTGGCTCCACTTGCGAACAATGTGGCGTATGCCTGTGCGGTTGAGAAATTGATGGGCTGGGAGCTGCCACCACGCGGTCAGGCACTGCGGGTGTTGTGCTGTGAGTTGGCTCGGATTTCCGCGCACATGCTTGGAGTCGGCGTCTGCGCGATGGACGTTGGTGCGATGACGGTTTTCCTCTACACGTTCACGGAGCGCGAAAAAGTTTACAACCTATGCGAGCAACTCACGGGTGCACGTTTTACGACTTCTTACACACGGGTCGGTGGACAAGTGCGCGACATGCCACCGGGCTTCGATGCAGCGGTTAGAACTTTCCTCGCCGAATGTGAAGTGGCCATTGGCGAAATTTCCAAACTCCTCGATAACAACAAGATTTTCCGTGATCGCATGGTCGACATCGGGGTGATCACTCGTGAATCGGCGATTTCCTTTGGCATGACCGGACCGAACCTGCGTGCTTCCGGTGTGGATAGGGATCTGCGGAAAAACAGTCCGTATTTGGGCTACGAGAAATATGATTTCGATATTCCGATCGCTGAAGAAGGCGATTGCTATGCACGCTACCAGATCCGGATGGAGGAGATGCGACAGTCGATACGGATTTGCCGTCAGGTGTTAGATACCATGCCGGATGGTCCGGTGAATGTGGCGGATTCGAAAGGAATGCTCCCGAACAAAGAGCGGGTGATGATGTCGATGGAGGAGTTGATTCACCATTTCATCATCGCGACCCAAGGCATCAACGCACCGGAGGGTGAAGTTTATTTTGCTGCTGAGAATCCGAAAGGTGAGCTCGGATTTTACATTCATTCTAAAGGCGGTGGAGTGCCGAATCGCCTGAAAATCCGCAGCCCCTCGTATTGCAATCTTTCGATTGTTTCCAAGCTGCTTCCAGGTCACATGGTGTCCGATATTCCGGCGATTTTAGGCTCTCTGGATTTTGTGATGGGAGAGTGCGATAGATAATTTTTAATTACTGAGATAATGAAAACTCCCCTTGTTATTTTAGCTTCCGTGGCGCTAGCGCTTCCATCTTCTGCAGCGTTCGCAACATGGACGAATCAAGAAGGGAAATCCCTTGAGATGGAGCTAGTCGAAGTGACTGCCGAAGGCGATGAAACTGTGGGCGTGTTTGTGATGCGTAATGGGAAAAAAGCTATCCTCAAGAAGTCCACACTGAGTGAAGAAAGCGCTAAGCAGTTTGACGCGCTTGCTCCAAGTTCCAGTGCCTTTGATGTTGTGATGAATGGAAATTTGATGATCCTCGACGGGGAAAAATTTAAGGATCACAAACTGACCAAGAGGCCGAAAAAGTATTACGTTTTTTATTACACCGCTTCATGGTGTGGCCCGTGCAAAGCATTCACTCCTCAGCTCATCAAGTTTTACAATGAGCATAAGACCGAAAATTTCGAGATCGTTTTGATCAGTTCAGATAGCGATGAAAAATCCATGGAAAACTACGCGGCAAAAAACAAAATGCCATGGCCGCAATTGAAGTTTGATCAACTCGCTAAATTCAAAGGTAAATTCAATCACGGAGTCAGTGGGATTCCATCAGTCATTGTTTGCGATCTTAAGGGTAATATCGTCACTAGAGATGGACGCGATCTAGCTGCCCTTGAACAACTTGTTAAATAATCTATGTCAGCCGTATCTTCCGTTAGCCACGAAACATCTGTGAGTCCGCATTTCCCACCATTCGTCAGTAGTCCGGAATTAGATGCCGAGGCCGATGAGCGTATTTCCCATTACAGTGAGAGCAAGCGCTCGGCTGTGTTGCCGTTGTTGCATATTGTGCAACACAAGTTCGGCTTCATCTCAGAGGAAGCGATCGATTGGGTGGCTGCGAAGTTGGATCTTGAGCCTATCAAAGTGCTTGAGGTTGTGACCTTTTATCCAGGGTTCCGTCAATATGCTCCGGGTAAATATCATATTCGTGTTTGCCGGACTTTATCCTGCGCTCTAGGTGGAAGTGCTGAGTTGATGGAAGATCTCTGCAAGGAGTTCGGCATCGATCGCACGGCAGCGGATCCGCATCATCACCCGATTAGCGTTTCACCATGCGGTAAATACTCAGTCGAGTTCGCCGAGTGCTTGGCGTCTTGCGGAACCGCTCCAGTTTGCTTGGTGAACGATGATTTCTACGAGGCTGTCGACGTCGCGAAAGTCAAGGGAGCTTGCGGAGAGTAGATTAACGTTGGTTCCATGGGGCTTTGGCGAGCAACATGCCCATTCCACACCAATCGGTGATACCAGCGAAGGTCAGGCCGGCGCCGACAAATGCGGCGATTCCGTAGTAGTAGGGATGAACCCATGTCCCAAGAATGACACCGGTCAAAACCAACAAGCCCGCGGCAATCCTAACCTGGCGCTCAAGTGAGACCGCAGATTTTCCGCGGACGACTGGAAGTCCCGTTTGTTCCCATGCTCCGATGCCGCCCTCCAATACGGCGAAAAGTTTACAACCGGAGGACTGGAGTTGTTGTTGGGCTTTTGTTGCACGACCCCCAGAGCGACACACGATGACGCGCTCAATGCCATCGCTTTTCAAACGCTCAGCATCCAAGCGATCCAGTGGCATGAGCTCGGACCCAGCGATGTGAACGGCGTTAAACTCGACGGGAGAGCGAACATCGAGAATTTTCACATGACCTTGATCGAGTTTGGCTTGGAGTTGTTCGGGGCAGATTTTCATAGGTGAATATACACACACTTATTTCAAGATGAGAAAATTTCGAACCTGGCGGTTCATGAGGTTTTTCCGTTCAAGGCTTCCACCTGGGATTTTTGTGGAGATGAAAAGATCGGTGGAGCGTCCACCGTCGAGGTTGAGGGCGTGGGAGATTTTCCAATCGGCGGGGGATTGCGTGGAGAGGGCGCGACTGAGTTCGGCAAGGCTGCAGGGTGATGTGGTGCCGATCCACCAGCGATTTCCGCCATCGTGGAGGAGGATGGAACGCATGGCGGATTTGGTTGGATCGAGACCGGTGATGGGATTGTGGTTTTCTATGAGCAAGGGACCGGCTTGGAGAAGTTCTTTGGAGTTGGATACGGCACTTGCTTGAGTTCGTCTGGAAATGGAGGCGTTGCCTGAGGAATCGATGCGATAGATTCCCGTTCCGAGGGATGATGTCGAGTTCCATGAACCGGAGCGTTTGCCTTGGGATATGACGAGGCCGAGGGGATTGCCTTCCGGTGTGAAAAAGCCCGCGTTGATGGCGAGCAGGGCTTGTTGTTTGTCCGTACAATCGCGTGCGGAGAGATATTGGCTGCCGGGGCCGTTCGCTTGATCGATGGGTTTCAGGGTATGCGATCTGGAATCGAAAGCCACGCCCTGGAATTGGATGTTAGAAAGAGTTTTACTAACCACTTTCGGTGAGGAGATGGGATGGGTGGTTGGGGCGGGTGGGATGATTATGGGTTGGTGATTTGCGACTGGCTGAGTGATGGTGGGAGGAGATGGTTGGTGAGTGGGGGTGGGAGCCTCGGGTATAGGAGTACAGGAGATAGCGCATGTGGCGATTAGCGAGATGAGCCAGAGATTGGGAGAGAATTGCATGGGGTGATTGAAGGGGGTATAACGTTTGGGGACAACTAACTAAGGTTTTGTGACGAATTATTCTCACTACAGGTTGTCCAGTTATTGCAGGTGACGCTACGGAACTAGAACTAGAACTGAGAACTTGTGTTCATCGGCATTGAAACTGCTAAAGCCACGGTCAACTCGTATGACCGCCACCGAAAAACCAGGCCTCGCCATTATGACCTCCGGCGGTGACTCCGCCGGGATGAACCCCGCCGTGAAATGTGCCGTCGATTACGCAATGCAGCGCGGCTATGCACCTTTCCTCGTTTATGACGGCCTCAAAGGTCTTATTACAGATCGTATTTTCCCTGCTACTAGAGAGCGTATCTCTGGCATCATGCACAAGGGTGGCACCATTCTCCGCTCATCGCGGTCCCTCGAGTTTTTCGATATCGATGTCAGGAAAAAAGCCTACGAAAACCTCAGGGCGCGCGGCATCGGGAAGCTCATCGTCATCGGTGGCGACGGCTCCTTCCGCGCCCTCAACCAGTTCTATTCCGATTTCCAAATCCCCTTTGCTGGCATCCCCGCCACCATCGATAACGATATCGCTGGCACCGACTACTGCCTCGGCGTAGACACCGCCCTCAACGTCATCCGCCAGTCCATCGACTCCATTCGCGACACCGCTTCCTCTTACTCCCGCGCCTTTGTCGTCGAGGTGATGGGCCGCCACTGTGGCTACCTCGCTCTCACCACCGCGCTTACCTGCGGAGCCGAGATCTGCCTGATTCCGGAAATTGAATACAACCTCGACACTATCGGCGCACGCATTTCCTCCGAGATTTCTGAAGGTCGTGGCTACATCATCGCCGTTGTCGCGGAGGGCACGAAAATGGCGGAATACGTCACGCGCTACATCAACGACTCCATCGGCATGGAAGCTCGCCTCACTGTGCTTGGTCATGTTCAGCGCGGCGGCTCGCCAACTGTTTACGACCGCATGATGGCCTACCAGTTCGCCATTGCCGCTGTCGATGCGCTGGACGCCGGCGAGACGAACTCAATCATGGTTTACAAGAATGGCAGTTATGGTCGCGTTCCCATCGCGGAGGTTGCGCAAAGGAAATACCATATGGATCCCGCTCTCCTCAAACTGGCCGCACCGCTGGCCTGTTAGGGATTACGACCGACTCACCTGCCTCAGCGGATGTTACTACGGTGTAAGAGTCCCCCTATCCGGAATAGATTGAAATGTGAGTTTCGGGTTGCTACAAAGCAAACTGCACTGAGAGTTTGCGTGAGAGGGCTTTGGGTGCCATGTTGCTGGCATGACGGGTTTGAATCTACCTAGAAAATGTGGAGTAATGATATTGCCGGACTGCACTTTGTTTCCGCATGGTGGGTTGCCGTTGTATATTTTTGAGGAGCGGTATCGGGTGATGCTGGAAAAGGCGTTGGAAGGGGATTGTGTGTTTGCGGTGGCGCGTCAATCGGATTCGCATGCGGCGAAGATTGGGACAGTGGGCTTGGTGCGGGCATCAATGGAGCGCGAAGATGGAACTTCTGAGCTTTTGTTGCATGGTGTGATCCGTGTGCGGTTTCAGGAATGGCTGGAGGATGAGGTGTTTCCTATGGCGATGATTGAGCCTTTGTTTGGTGAACCGCTTGGGAAAATTCAGAATCATGCGGCGATCGTGGCGTTGAAAGGATCGGTGGAAGATTGTTTGTCGGGGGTACCGGAGGAGGTGAGGAACGGGGTTTTGCATTTGCTGAATCAGGCGGATGAGGCGGGATTGATGGCGGATTTGGTGTCCCAGCAATTGATTCAGGATCCAGATCTGCGACAGTTGTTGCTTGAAACGATTCCGGTGGGGGAGCGGGTGGCGTTGTTGTGTGGATTTCTCGAAAAGTTAAAATTTGGGGCGTGATTCGACTGTTTTTCGGGGTTGCTAGGTAGGTAGTTCAGCAGTTACCTTTGAGGAACGATGATATTGGCATTGTTGGATGGATCGGAATTAATTGAAAAAGGCGGACCGCTCATATGGGTGCAACTGGCATTGGCTTTTTTCGGCGCGATTTTTATTGTGGAGCGGTTGTTCTACTTTCATCGAACCAGAATCAATGTGAGTTCGTTATTGGTGGGGCTGGGTTTGCACATTAAACGTAGGGCGTTTGCCGAGGCCTTGCATGAGGCAGCAAGGGCGCCGGGTCCGGTTGGGCGGGTGGCGCATGCGGGCTTGTTGAGATATTATTTGGATCGCAGGGATTTGAGCGATGTGGTGCGCGAGGCGGGTCAGCTTGAAGTGCCGCGAATTGAAAAGAACATTCGTTCGATTTTGGCGGTGGCGTTGATTGCTCCCTTGGTTGGAATGCTCGGGACGATGTTGGGAATGATTGATGCGTTTCAGCGGGTGAGCGAGCAGGGAGGATTGACGGGGCCGAATGAACTTTCTGCAGGTGTGCTTAGTGCTCTGATTACCTCGGTGATCGGGCTCACGGTTGCGATTCCGATGTATATTTTCTATCTGTATTTTGTGGGTCGGTCCAAGCGTTTGGTTTCACGAATCGAGAGGGCGGGGATTGAGGTT
>JANPEG010000100.1:0-3012 GCA_031431855.1 Akkermansiaceae bacterium
CTGATTAAGAACGCATGGGGCGGCAAGAGCCTCATGGTGGACTTCCGTCCGCCCAGCGCCGGTGAACCGACCGATCCGAAGCAAAAGGAAAACGCAGGTAAATTCTACCGAGAAATGATGTCGCACGTGAAGGACGTGCTGGCCGATCCAAAAAAGGTCTATCCGGATTATGATCCGAAGGAGGGCTTTGAGATCGCAGGCTTCGTCTGGTTCCAAGGCTTCAATGACCTCGTGGGTTCTTATCCCGGCGACCCGAACAAGAAGGGCTCCAAGGATTATACCGAGTATAGCCGTTTGTTGGCATGCCTCATCCGCGACGTCCGCAAGGATCTCAACGCACCGAAAATGCCTTTCGTGACAGGTGTGCTCGGAGTGGGCGGAGAAACGACAGGCGACGGCACCGAGTCCTTCCGCAATGCGATGGCAGCGCCAGGAGAGATGGATGAATTCAAGGGCACTGTGGCCAACGTTTACACCCACAAGTTCTGGCCTGCCGACATCGAAGCGATCAAGGTTAAGCAGGGCACTGCCACTGCCGAATTGGACAAAAAGGGCAACGTTCTCAAGATGCGTGCCAAAAAGGGCGAGGACGTCAAGGAAGAGAGCGCCAAACTATCCGCCGAGAAAACAGCAATCATTGAACAAGCCCTCACCGCGGACGAAAAGTTCCTACTCAAAAACGGCAGTTCGAATGCGGGATACCATTACCACGGCTCTGCGAAGTTCTTCGCTCAAGCCGGCAAAGCCTTCGCGGAGGCTTTGGTGAATTTGAAGAAGTAATTTGAAATTGATGAAATCTACATCCCACCCTATCATCTCACGATTCACTAACCAACATTGTTACTCGAGAGTCATTTTCGGAACGCTCGCTTATGGCTTGATCAACTTTACTACTCTATTAGCCAAGGTCCCGGACTTGACCGCGGGTGAGCCAGCCCCCTTCGGTGATGTATGGTTCAACCTTGGTCCGACCGGGGTGCAGGCATGGGTTTATCGGGGTGAGGATAAAGATCCTAACAACGCAAAGCGCAAATTGCGGCCAACGGTGGAGACATCCGAATCCCGCCAGATTCTTGTCCAAACCATCGAGAAGGGCTCTCCCGCTGATGGCATTCTTAATGTGGGTGACATCATCCTCGGAGCCAATGGCACGGGCGCCAAGCCGACCCCATTTTCTGAAGATGCTCGGATCAGTTATGGCAAAGCCATCGTTGATGCCGAGGCGCGCAATCCGGGATTATTAAAAATGATCGTCTGGAGAGCAGGCAAAACGAGCGAACTGACGATGACCTTGCGGACGATGGGAGCTTACAGTGCCACAGCTCCGTACAACTGTCCTAAATCCGCGAAAATTCTCGAGGAGAGCTTGGACTACATCATGACCCATGAGAGTGAGGGATTTGCCGGGATGTCGACCTTGGCGCTGTTAGCGGGAAATGATCCAAGCAACCCGAAGAACGCAGCTCGTCAGAAGAAAGCTCAAGAGTATGCCCACACTCAGATATTGAATCAAAACACGATCGATTTCATCAAGCTTGGCAATGTGGAAGCGGGTGCCAATATTGCATGGAACCGCGGTTTACGGCTGATTGTCTTGTCCGAGTATTATCTCAAAACGAAGGATCCAAAAGTTCTACCCAGCTTAGAAGCTGTCGCGCTTTCCATCGCCCGCGGTCAGGGAGCCAACGGTGCAGTGGGCCATCGATTCAACATCAGTCTAAGGGATGGTGTTTACAACGAGCCTTTCACGATTGGTTACACCATGAATGCCTCAACCTTGCCGACTGCGTTGGGTTTGGTGCTAGCTCGTAAATGTGAAGTGAAACTTCCCGAACTTGAGCCTGCCATCGAGCGTGTGGTGCGCACGCTTTCCGCGTCATCTGGCATGGGCACCTTTCATTACTATGTGGAAGGCGCGGCTCTAGAAAACGCCAATGAGGACAATGGCAAGAGCGGCTTAGGCGCGCTTTGTTTCGCTATGCAGGATGATCGCACGCAAGAGGCTCGCTTTTTCTCTAAGCTTTGTACTGGCGCGACAATCGACCGCGGCCATGGCCATATCATCAATTATTTCGGTTACATCTGGACTCCACTGGGCGCCAATATCGGAGGCGAACATGCTGCTGCCGCTTATTTCAATCAGATCAAGCCAGAGATGGATCTATGCCGCCACTGGGATGGCGGCTTTGAGTATGAGCGTTCTAACAGTGCTGGCAAAGAGCCTGCCATGGCCTGCAGTAACATGTGGATGTCAACAGCGGCTATACTCACCTACGCGGCACCACTGAGACAGATCGAGATCACAGGTCGGACTTTTTCAAAAAGGCCCGAACTTATTTTGAACAAAGAGGAAGTTGCGGAAGCCTTGTTGTCGGATCGTTATGATGCCAAGCAACGCAACACCAAAGAGCTACTCGAAGATCTCAAATCAGACATCCCAAGGCTATCATCAAAATCAGCCATCGAACTCGCTGCTCGCCCCGAAGAATCGACTAAGCTCGTTCAGGCGCTAGTCGATCATTTGAAAGTCGCCGAGCCATCGGAAACGATGGGCATATGCCGATTTCTTGGTGAAATGAAGGCAGTAGAGGGAATTCCTTCACTGATTGATCTACTTTCACACAAGGATAAGACCATCCGATACCTGTCAGCTGAAGCCCTAACAAAATATCCCCCAGAAGCACTACGTGAGCAATTAAATCCTCTCTTGAAGATTGTGGCTGCCAATGCACGTCCAGCCTTTCCGCTGGATCGGGATGACCCCCAGCAGCTTGCCAACCTGATGCTCAACAAAGTGGTGATTGGTAATTGGGGAACCTCAGGGCTAATCAACTTGAATATCACTGATTTGGACAGAAATTTACTCTATCCAGCGTTGCGCGCGTGGGCAACTCACCCTCATGCGGAGGCTCGAAATCGAGTGGCGCTCGTTTTAAAGAAATTAACTCCTGCGGATGTCATCGCTCTTAGCGATACACTCATCGATTGCGCTGGCGAAACGAGCATCACGGG
>JANPEG010000101.1:0-47793 GCA_031431855.1 Akkermansiaceae bacterium
TCCCAAAATTCAAGCAGATCGATTTTGCGTGTCCGAGGTGGAGGTAGCCGTTTGGCTCCGGCGGGAAACGAGTGATCGTGGTCTGGTGTTTTCCCGAGGCAAGGTCTTCGGCGATAATATCTCGGATGAAATCGGATTTGGCTGTTTCGGACATGGGTAGAAATTGAATTAAAAAGGAAAATTGAACCACTGATGAACGCAGATGGACACTGATTTGTTATGCATGACCGTTTGATGATCCGTGTGAATCTGTGTTTATCCGTGGTTTGATTTCTATTTCATGAGTGGCTCTCCCCGCAAAGCTAGAGTGTGAAATTTCACCCGCCAAGGCATGAATGAGGGGAAAATCCGTAAATCGGCGCTGAACGCATCCCCTCCGGAGGCAGAATGGATAACCCCGCTCCCTTTTGGCTTTGCAAAGGTCGCTCGGTGGTTAGAGTCCCAACTGTTCGTTGCTGTACTAGTCAATCATGCCCGCCAAACGCAAAACCGCCCCCAAAGACTCCACTGCCACCATCGGCTTCGAGGCCAAGCTCTGGCTTGCTGCTGACAAGCTCCGCAACAACATGGACGCGGCGGAATACAAGCACGTCGTCCTCGGGCTGATTTTCCTGAAATATATCTCCGATACTTTTGAAGAACACCGCGCCAAACTCCTCTCTGGTAAAGGCGATTACAAAGGCGCGAATCCCGAAGATCCGGACGAATACAAAGCTGAAAACGTTTTCTGGGTGCCTACAGAGGCTCGTTGGTCTCACCTTCAGTACAATGCCAAGCAACCGACCATCGGAAAACTCGTGGATGATGCCATGGTCGCCATCGAGCGCGATAACTCCCGTCTCAAAGGCGTTTTGCCAAAAGACTATGCGCGCCCCTCACTGGACAAGCACCGCCTCGGCGAGCTGATCGACCTCATCGCCACCATCAGCCTCACCGCTGCGAGCGAAGGAGAAAAAACCCACCGATCTGTCGATCTGCTCGGGCGAGTTTACGAATATTTCCTCACTCGTTTCGCCAGCGCCGAAGGCAAGAACGGTGGCCAGTTCTACACCCCTTCATGTGTCGTGTGTTGTCTCGTCGAAATGCTCGCTCCCTACAAAGGCCGCATTTACGATCCTGCTTGCGGTTCCGGCGGGATGTTTGTGCAGTCGGAAAAATTCGTGGAATCCCACGGGGGCAGATTGGGCGACATCTCCATCTACGGTCAGGAAAGTAACTCCACCACCCGTCGCCTTGCGATCATGAACCTTGCGATCCGTGGCATCGAGGCAGACATCGGTAAGGAACATGCCGACACCTTCCGCAACGTCCAACATCCCGATCTTCGCGCCGACTACGTCCTCGCCAATCCGCCTTTCAACGACTCCGATTGGTTCCGCAAAGACGATGATGTGCGCTGGCAGTATGGTGTTCCGCCGAAAGGCAACGCGAACTTTGCATGGGTGCAGCATTTCATCCATCACCTCGCGCCCGATGGCATGGCTGGATTCGTTCTCGCCAATGGCAGCATGTCATCTAACCAATCCGGCGAAGGTGAAATTAGAAAAGCGCTCATCGAGGCAGATCTTGTGGACTGCATGGTTGCTCTTCCCGGCCAGCTTTTCTACAGCACACAGATTCCGGTGTGTTTGTGGTTCCTCTCGAAAAACAAAAAAGCCGACTCCAAACGCAGCTTCCGCGACCGCCGCAAAGAAACCCTCTTCATCGATGCCCGCAAACTCGGCACTCTCATCGATCGCGTCCATCGCGAACTCACCGATGCCGACCTAGAGAAAATCACCTCCACGTACCACGCCTGGCGTGGCGACTCTCCAGCCAAGAACAAAGAACCAGGAACCAAGAACCTGACAGCCGCTTACGCGGATGTCGCAGGCTTTTGCAAATCCGCCACCACCGCGGAAATCGCCGCCCACGGTTATGTCCTCACCCCAGGCCGCTACGTCGGCGCCGAGGAAGTCGAGGACGACGGTGAACCTTTCGAGGAAAAAATGCCGCGTCTCGTAGCGGAATTGAATGCCCAATTCGCCGAGTCCGCCAAGCTCGAATCTGCCATCCGTGAGAATCTGAAAGGACTGGGTTATGCGCTTTGAACAAGCTTTCAACCAGCTCGGGCACTTTCTGAAAATGCACTTTGGCAAAGTGCAGAAACGCTCAAAAGTGCCCCCATTTTTGCACTTTTTGCCCCAAATAAAGAGCCATTTTGTTTCGTTGTGTACCATTTTGTATTTGACGGGGCACAAATCTACTAACAAGTTTCCCCCAGCAAACCCGCCGGGCCTCTGTCGCAAGACACGCTATCTCTCGGCGGGTCTTTGTTTTTCTGGAAGGAGGTTTCTTCATGAAATTTGAAAAACCTGCTCTCACCATCGATGAGCAAGTCCAATTACTGACCTCCCGTGGCATGACAGGTGACGCCGCTTGCATCGCCAATCGACTGGCCATGGCGAACTACTATCGTCTCAGCGGCTACTGGTACCCATTCAAAACCGAAGAGAATCAATTCCGCCCCGGCACCTGCTTCGAAACCGTTTGGCGTCGCTACACTTTTGATCGTCACTTACGCCTTTTGGTCATGGATGCCTTGGAGCGCATTGAAATCACTCTGAGAACTCAATTCGCCTACCACCACTCTCACGATCACGGCCCGTTTGCTTACACCGATAACCCCAAGTCCTTGCCCAAACTCAACACAGCGGACTGGCACAAATTCCAAACCCGGCTGCTTGAGGAGATTGAGCGTTCCCGCGAACCGTTCATGATCCATTTCCGCAAGACTTATGGCTCCCATCATCCGGCACCGCCGATTTGGTGTGCGATCGAAGTCATCTCCTTTGGCAGCCTTGTCACTCTCTGTCGCAACACCACCCGCAAGGTCAAAAAAGCGGTGGCCGATGTGTTTCAAGTGCCGGCAGAAGTCCTCGAGTCCTGGATTCTCGCCCTGAACACCGTCCGCAATCTCTGCGCTCATCACGGGCGTCTTTGGAACAAACAATTGGGAATCAAACCTCAGATCCCCCTAGAAGAAAATTATCCGGAATGGCATGAATCTGTCGTCATCGGACCGGAGCGCGTCTTTGGTATTCTCTCAATCTGCAAGCACTGTCTCGACCACATCGCTCCTCAAAGCCATTGGCCAGCGCGGCTACGCAAACTTCTCGCGGATTACCCAGAAATTCCGATTCAATCCATGGGCTTTCCGGAAAATTGGGAGGAAAGTCCGATCTGGAAAAAGGAAGGAAGGTGGGGATGAAGGGGCATGCAAAAGATATTGCTCGATCCCATCTAGCAGACGCGGGTGTCGAAGAACTGCCTGATGATTGGGATGTCGTTACACTTGGTGATCTCTTCACCGCAGACCGCGGAATTGCAGTTGGTGTCATGTATCCCGGCGACCACGTTTCCGATGGGGTTCCGCTTATCAAAGCTGGCGATCTCAACGGCAGCGTTATAAATCCACATCCAGATTTTAGAATCAGCAAAGAAAAGCATCACGAATATCGCCGCACGGCACTCGAAGGCGGTGAGTTGTTAATGACCTTGGTTGGCAACGTAGGACAATGTGCTGTTGTTCCTCCACACATGGCGGGTTGGAATACGGCCAGAGCTGTCGCTGTGATGAGGTTGGTAGATCCTTCCGAAACACACTTTGTTCAGCAATGTTTGCTCAGTCGTCCCCTCCAACACCTAATGGAAGTCTGGTGCAATACGACAGTTCAGGCGACTCTGAATTTGAAAGAGATTCGTCAGCTTCCTCTCCCATGGCCGCCTAAGAAAAGCCGTGATCTCATCGCGGCTTTTGGAAAGGCGTTGGACGACAAGATCGAGTTGAACCGGCGGATGGACGCGACGCTGGAGGCCATGGCCCGGGCACTGTTCCAGAGCTGGTTCGTGGACTTCGATCCTGTTAGAGCAAAGCTTGATGGACGAAAGCCTTTGGGGATGGATGCGCAAACTGCGGCGTTGTTTCCTGATCTTTTAGAAGATTCACCATTGGGACATATACCGAAAAAATGGGTAGCGGGAACATTAGTAGAAGGATTCAATATCACCATGGGTCAATCTCCACCCGGCCACACCTATAACGAGACTGGTAACGGTTTGCCATTTTACCAGGGCCGGACGGACTTCGGTTTCCGTTTCCCGAAACATCGAATTTTTTGCTCGGCTCCGACACGCTACGCCAAACGAGGTGACACGCTTGTCAGTGTCCGCGCACCAGTAGGTGACATAAACATGGCTAGCGAGGAGTGTTGTATTGGTCGTGGCGTTGCTGCTGTAATTCACAAATCTGGAGCCACTTCTTTCACATATCACTCGATGTCCAATCTTTACCCCGATTTTGCCCAATTCGAGGCAGAAGGCACAGTTTTTGGCTCTATCAATAAGGATAGCTTTCAGAAACTCCGCTTCGTCATACCACCGGACGAGATAGTTGCCGCATATGAACGCCAAGCCGGTCCGCTCGACGTACAAATCCGCATTCTCGAAAACGAATCTCGCACCCTCGCCACCCTGCGCGACACGCTGCTGCCGAAGCTGCTGAGCGGAGAACTATCACAACACAAAAACAGATAACGAAAAACACTTACGAACATGAACTTGATGCAGCTTGTTAAAACTGTCCTCGACGATGCCTATGCGGAGATTGAAGCAAAGGACGACGATGAAAAGGACGCCATGATTAAAGCCGAGATGGATGCGCTTTCGTCGGAATACTCCGAACTTACGAACCCAAATGCCTCGGCCATAGATTACGGCAATCCGATAAAACGCTTTGCGTATATCTACAAATACACGTTTGCCCATGCCGACTACATCATGCAGCTCATAAAGGACGAGAAAGCGATTCGGGATCTGCTTCAAAAAGAAAATCCGAAAGTTGCCTGCCTCGGGGGCGGACCTGGAAGCGACCTACTTGGAATTCTCAAGTATATGATCAACTTGGGAGTGAAAGACACCTCCCTGACATGCTTTATCTTCGACAAGGAGAGAGCATGGGGCGAATCGTGGAGCGATGTAGCGCGGGTTCTCGAAGCTCCATTTAATGTGTATCCTTCCTTCATGCAGCTGGACGTGACTGATGAGGCTACTTGGAAAAGCTACGGTAAAATCGGACAAGCCGACTTATTTACCCTGAGCTATTTCATGTCTGAGGTCTGGCGGCTGAAGGCGCAAGCCGAACCATTCTTTCTCCATTGCATGTCCCAGATGAAGAAGGGTGCCTTGATGCTGTTTATTGACAACAACTCATCGCAGTTTGTTGACTGGTTCGATACTCTAGCGAAGAAGCACGACTTTGAGTGGCTTACAAATGGCAGTGCGCAAATTTCTTTCTCGAACAACGAGGAGAAAACTGACTTAGGAATTTACTTCAAGAAATTCGATTGGCCAAAGCGGACTAGCAATGCCGCATACAGGATTCTTCGTAAACTCTAGCCATGATCATCTCAGCCAGCTACAAAACCGATATTCCCACCTTTTACGGAGAGTGGTTCATGAACCGTCTGCGAGCAGGCTACTGCAAGATGGTCAATCCCTACAACCGGCGCGTCATCCGAGTATCGCTACACCGGGACACTGTCGAGGGAATCGTGTTTTGGACGAAGAATGTGGGGCCGTTTCTGAAGCACTTGCCCGAAGTGAAGGAAAGAGGGTTTCCGTTCATACTCCAGCACACGATTAATGGCTATCCTCGGGCGCTTGAGCAAGCGGTCGTCGATGCGCCACGGGCCGTCGAACATCTGAGGCAAGTTTCCGACACGTTCGGTTCTCGAGTTTGCGTCTGGCGTTATGACACTATCATCAATTCCTCGCTCACGCCGCGTGAATATCATATCGAGACTTTCTCCCGTCTCGCGAAGTCCTTGGAGGGCGCGACGGACGAAGTCGTGATTTCGTTCGCTCACCTCTATCAGAAGACACTTCGGAATATGGAGAAGGCGGCAAAAGAGCACGGCTTTACCTGGTCCGATCCCGACGGCGAGTGGAAGAAGGCGCTTGCCACCGAGCTTGCGTCCATTGCATCTGCTCACCGCATCCGTCTGACGGTTTGCAGTCAACCTCAGTTCATCATGCCCGGCTGCTACGAGGCGCGTTGCGTGGATGCGGTCCGTCTGGCGGATGTCGTCGGCAGCCCGGTCAAAGCGTGCCTGAAAGGAAACCGGAAGGAGTGCGGCTGCTTCGAGTCTCGCGACATCGGCGAATACGACACTTGCCCACATGGCTGCGTCTATTGCTACGCCGTTCAGAATCAGACGCTCGCCAAGACACGATACAAGCAGCACGACCCGATGGGCGAATCGCTGTTTCCGCTGCCTGCCGATGCCATCTACCCGTCGAAGGACGACGGCCAGTCTGAGCTTTTTTGAGCCCTTAAAGAGAAGGAAATACCAAATGAGCAATCCAAATGACCCTCCCCATCCGCCCTGGCTTAAGGCGTTGCAAAACGGGGCTATTGGCGAAACTCGATCCAAAGCATTTTTGCTTGATAGGTTTTGGGTCTTGGAAAGATCCGTCGACATTCAGGGTGCCGATATGATTATACAACGCAGACTGACCAATCGAAATCTCTTGGATCGCGATGCTCCCAAAATGGGATACCTCCAGGCTAAGTTTTTTGGTACACAGAACACCAGTCATTACGTTCACAAAGAATATGTTCTTGATCAAAGCGGTTCGCCCAGAGGTGAGTTCTTTTTGCTCTGTCATTATGGGGACGAGAGCTCCCAAAGAATGTTTCTTCTGACCTCAAATGAGCTTCACGAGGAATTTGAACTCAAGGCTGGTGATGACTGCGAAAAATATTATGTTCCATGGTCGAAAGTTTCTGGGAACGGAAAGTATGAGATCAAGGATCGAAAATTATCTCTAGATCGTATCGAAAATCAGTTGAAATGCGCAGACTTCATCTCAAATCGACGGTTTATTTCGTGGGCTCTTCCTTCGGTGAGCTCTGATGTAGACGGAATCATTCCTGAATACCGTGAGCCGTTGGATAATGACTGGGGCGATATTCCGGAGGAGTTTCAGAAACTGAAAAGCAATGTGAGGTCGGTGCTCTATCGTCTTGAAGAGGCGTATGAGTTAATTTCTCCTGCTTTGGAGAAATTGGACCCTCTAGAGGCAGAGCCAATTCTTCTGAAGTTTAGAAAGGAATACGGGGACAGTGTTTCCTTCTATGATGATTACTACATCGAAGACTTTTTTCATGCGTGTAAGCGCCACCGCAGGATTCTTTCCAAGCTACAATCGGAAGGGCTTCGAGACGCTTTTCTGAAGCTCAGAGCAGATATTTCAAGGGAAGTGATGAAATGCATCGAGGGCGGCTTTCCTCTTGATTCAGACGTTATTCAGAAATTCGTTGTTCACTACGATCCAGTGACATTTTCCCTCATAGAAGTACAATCGAGTTTTTCAACTGATGGTGATTTTGAAATTGGGAAGCCAGAACTTTCGGAAGATGAAAAGAAGGCGGCTGAGGAGTCAATTCTTGATCAGGATACATGGGAGATTTGCTTAGGAAAAGTCGCTACCTATTGGAGACCCGGTGCGAAGCACTACACGGGCAAGGATAATATTGAAGATTTTGATAGATTCAGTCGATATCGGTTTGATGTGTTTCGGCGATGCATGGAACGAATCTATGGATTGAAATACGGTGAAGAAGACTTGTGGTGATAGTGAATTGAAACAAGGAGGATGATTTCGATCAATCAACACATGCAATTAGCCAGTCAGTGGTTTCGAACCACGGGAGACAAAACGGTACAGTTGGAAAGCTGCGTGGGAAGGCGGCATGCCGGACTGCGGGTGCAGAGATAGAGAAGCAAGATGTTAAGATATGAAAAATAGCGAACTTCACTTCGAATCCCTTAAAGAATCACGGGGTTGGTATTTTGTGGAATACGCTCCTCCGATTGCTGGCAATCCGTTCGCGCTCGTTCAGCTAACCATCTTGAGTGAATCGGACGCTACCGATTCTGGTCGGATCGCTACCGCTATGGAACAAGAGCTGTGTGTTTGGCTGGAGAGATATGGTGTGCCTTTAATGGTTTCATCCTTCGATGCGAAAGGCGACCTGATTTCGTTGAATCCATCAAGCCACTTGATGGGACGAAAAAATGAACGCGGCGAAATGGATAAGATTTGGGGATTGTTTGAGAGCAAAGATTTACCGCCTCTCTCATCCGACATACTTCTATCGATCTATGACGACATATCTTACCGAACGTCTGAGGATATTCGTGCGGCAGCAGATCTTAGTTTTAAACGAAACAAACAAGGATTTCAAATCGCCCTTGCTCTTCTCATTTTTTGGTTAGTCGTCGTTCCAGTCACAATCGAACTTCTAGGTTTTGCGAATCCTATTATTGGTGTGATTGTATTGATTTATTCGCTTTGGAAAGCTTTTGTTCAACTCATGAAACTCCTCGGCGAGTGGCCAGAAGGTTGGAAAGAGAAAGAGCAGTCGGAACGAAAACGAATCATGGAGCATTACTTCTGGCATTGTGAGCGAAACCCAGAAGGATTTCAGCGTCTCAAGACTGAAAATTTTAACCGAGAAACGAGACGACAAACCGCAAGCGAAGCTGCTACATTAAAAACCAAATGAGCCTCAACGAATCACACGTCGAAGAAGCCGCCCTCGAATGGTTCGGGGAGTTGGGTTATGTTTGCCTTGGGGCAGAAGCGCTTGCTCCAGGTTCCGCTCAAGGGGAGCGGGAGTCATACAACGAGGTGGTGTTGTTAGGGAGATTTCGAAACGCCTTGCGGCGGGTGAATCCGACCTTGCCGGAAGAAGCGATTGAGGAGGCATTGAGAAAAGTCCTGCGTATCGCCACACCATCGCTGGTGCAGACGAACCGTGCGTTTCACAATCTTTTGCGAAACGGGGTGGATGTGGAATACGCGCGTGCCGATGGCAGTATGAAGCATGACAAGGCTTGGTTGGTGGATTTTTCTGATCCCTCAGCAAATGATTTTCTTGCGGCGCAACAGTTCACAGTGATCGACTCGCCCGTCGTAGCCTTGGCGAAGACGGGGGGACAGCACAACCGCCGTCCTGACATCGTGGTCTTTGTAAACGGACTGCCGCTAGCATTGATCGAACTCAAGAATGCCGCCGATGAAGATGCGGATATCTGGGCGGCTTATCGTCAGCTTCAGACATACAAGGCACAGATCCCCAGTCTGCTGGCATACAATGCCGCGCTAGTGGTGAGTGATGGTTTGCAAGCGCGGGTGGGTTCACTGACGGCAAATCAGGAATGGTTTAAAATATGGCGCACGATTGATGGGCAACAAGATGTCGCAACAGGATCGCTGGAATTGGAAACCCTGATCCGTGGCGCGTTCGACAAGCAGCGTTTTCTTCGTTTGTTAGAAAACTTCATCGTTTTCGAGGAAGATCCCGACAACGGATCGCTGCATAAGATTATCGCCGGTTATCATCAGTTCCACGCAGTGAACGCGGCGGTGGAAGAAACCGTGCGAGCCAGCGGAATGATTCCGCTGGGCAAAGGATTGAGCGAAGAACACGGCACCTCATGGGCGGGCAAGATGCACGGCGGTAAGGAAGGTGACCGCCGCGCAGGTGTGGTCTGGCACACGCAAGGCAGCGGCAAAAGTTTCACCATGCTCTTCTATGCCGCCGCCGTCGTGCGTCATCCAGCCATGCGGAACCCAACGCTCGTCGTCCTCACCGATCGCAATGATCTCGACGACCAGCTTTTCGGCCAGTTTCAGCGTTGCGCGGACATTCTTGGACAGACACCGATTCAAGCGGCTGACCGCTTGCACTTGCGGGAGCTTTTGAACCGAGCGAGTGGTGGGGTCATTTTCACGACGATTCATAAGTTCGGTAGAGATGAGCGGTCTGGTCTATCGAAAAACGGCGAGGCTTTTTCAGATAGAAGTAATATCGTCGTGATTGCCGATGAGGCGCATCGCTCGCAATACGATCTCATCGATGGTCTTGCGCGCCATATGCGAGATGCACTACCGAATGCCAGTTTCATCGGGTTCACTGGCACGCCCATCGAGAAGACCGATGCGAACACGCGAGCGGTTTTCGGAGATTACATTTCCATCTATGACATCCAACGTGCCGTCGCCGACAAGGCAACGGTGCCGATCTATTACGAAAGCCGGATTTCCAAACTCAGCCTGAACGCCAGTGAGTTTCCAAAATTGGATTCCGAGTTTGATGAAATCACCGAGGGAGAGGAACTCACGAAGCGGGAGAAGCTGAAAACCAAGTGGGCTGCGCTGGAAGCTTTGGTGGGCGATCCCAAACGCGTCGCGCTTGTTGCCGCTGATCTCGTGGCGCATTGGGAAAAGCGTTCGGAAGCCATGGACGGCAAGGCGATGATCGTCTGCATGAGCCGCCGCATCTGCGTGGACATCTACAACGCGCTCATCAAGCTGCGCCCGGAATGGGAGGCAGACACGCTCAAAATCGTCATGACCGGCAGTGCGGATGATGGCCCGGAATGGCAGAAGCACATCGGCAACAAGCAGCAGCGTCGCGAGCTGGCGAACCGTTTCAAAGATCCGAGAGATTCCTTCAAACTCGTGATCGTGCGTGACATGTGGCTCACCGGCTTCGATGCGCCGTGTTTGCACACGATGTATGCGGACAAGCCGATGCAGGGACACGGCCTGATGCAGGCAATCGCGCGCGTGAACCGAGTGTTCCGCGACAAACCCGGTGGCTTGGTCGTCGATTACTTGGGTCTTGCCGATCAACTCAAGCGAGCACTCGCCACCTACACCGAAAGCGGCGGTAAAGGCGATCCAACCTACGACACCAAGCAGGCCATCGCGGTGATGCTGGAGAAACACAACATCGCCAGTGATATGCTGCACGGATTCACCTGGGACAAATGGGTCACCGGCACACCGAGCGAACGCCTCAAACTCATTCCTGCCGGACAAGAAAACATTCTCGAACAGCTGGACGGCAAACAGAGATGGATTCAGGTGGTGACGGAACTGTCCCGCGCCTTCGCACTCTGTGCCGCAAGCGAAGAGGCAACGGTAATCCGCGATGACGTGAGCTTTTTTCAAGCCCTGCAAACTGCGCTGAACAAACAGAACGTCGGCAGCAAAAAGACCCCCGAGCAAATCGACGCCGCGATCCGTCAGCTTGTCAGCAAGGCGATCACGACTGAAGGCGAAGTGATCGATGTCTTCACAGCGGCTGGCCTAGCGAAACCGGACATCGGTATTTTGTCGGATCAATTCCTCGCCGAGGTCCGCGGACTGAAGCACAAGAACGTTGCGGCTGAGTTGTTAGAAAAGCTGCTCAAAGATGAACTCAAAGTGCGCTCAAGACGTAATCTCGTTCAGAGCCAACTTTTCAGCGACAAGTTGAAGAAGACCCTCAACGCCTATCATAACCGTGCCATTTCAACGATGGAGGTCATCGAAGAGCTGATCAAGCTAGCAAAGGAAATGGAAGCCGCCACCAAGCGCGGGGAAGACTTGGGACTTACGGATGACGAAGTCGCGTTCTACGATGCACTCGCCGTGAATGAATCCGCAATCAAAGCGATGGGTGACGATAAGCTCAAGGTCATCGCCGCTGAGTTGATTTCCCAAGTGCGCAAGAGCGTTACGATTGACTGGACACTGCGAGAAGGCGCACGCGCCAAAATCCGCGTGCTGGTGAAGCGTATTCTCAATAAATACGGCTATCCTCCAGACTTGCAGGAAGAAGCTGTGAAAACGGTGCTGATGCAGGCAGAGCTGCTTTGTGCGGAATGGGTGTAAGGCATGCCCCGCAGCAATCCAAAGCCAGCTGCGATTTATCTACCTTGAAATTAAGGAATCGATTCCGGATTTTCGAGGTGGTTTGATGTGAATTCTCCAAATTCAAGCTTCATGCCATTTCAGGCGGGGATCGAGGGCGTTGGGTGGGGAGTATTCGAAATGCAGGATGCGGCGGCGGTTGGGTTTGGTGCTACGGTGAGAGGAATGTAGCAACAAGGGCGACATCAGCAGGACATCTCCCGGCTCGCAAATGCAGGTGAAGGCTGATTCCATCATGAGATCCGGAATGGATGCTGCGGGAATTTTCCCGAGCAAGTGCGAGGCTGGAACAACCATCAGCGCGCCGTTTTCCTCATGAGTGGGATCGAGATGAATGCGCGCCGTTACCATCTGCTGTAAAAGTTCAGTCGGTGCATGCGCATGAACGACCCCGTCTTTCACGGTCCACGGCCCGTAGCCTTCGCAGGTGATTTCCGCTTTCGTCGCAATGGTGAGGTCTTGATGCCACGCCACCGGCCAGTTTTCTTGTGGGGTTTTATCAAACAACAAGGAACGAACTGCTGAGAACGGTCCCTTGGAGAAAATTTCCCTTAGCTTGGATGACTGGGATAATTCTCGAAAAAGTTCCGAGCGCGAATTCAGATTCCGAACGCAAGCAGATCCGGCATCATTCGCTACCAGATCCGACTCTTCCAGCAATGCTTCGATTTCATCCGCAGAAAACACACCGCGGTGAATTTCAAAACCGTCTTGAGATAGTCCACTAGATTGTTTGTGTTCGGACATGAAATGCAAATCTTTCGTTTCGAAAGACAGCATGAGGCATGCGCGCAGCGCCCACAACCAAAGATCTCTGGCTATACAGTTTTGATCTTATGCGACTTACACAGCTTTCCAAGCTATCCAATAATCGAACACCTTCTGCACGCTTTTTCCCTTTCCACCCCCTCTCAATTTCACTCAATGTGACGCGTTTTCAAACCCTGACTTTCTTTCCAATTACCAAATCCAACTAACTCACATGAAATCATTACACACTCGTCTCAGCGTCATCGCGCTGACTGCCATCGCCGTATTCACTGCACATGCTGCCGAATTAGAAAGCACCACTCCTGTCGCAGCTAAAACGAACAGTGAAGCTTGGTGGAACGGACAGTGCAAAAGAATCGATGACGACATGACAAAAATGGAAGGTAAAATCGATTTGGTTTTTGTCGGCGACTCAATCACCGCGCGTTGGAGAGGAAATGAAAACTGGACCAAGCACTGGGGCTCCTACCGCGCGATCAACATGGGCATCGGCGGAGACCAAACCCAACACGCTCTATTTCGTCTGCAGAACGGCGACTTGGATGGCTATAAGGCGAAACTTTTTGTCGTCCTGATCGGCACCAACAACTTGTGGGCCAAAGACGCCGAACCGGCAAATGCTGCGGCTGGGGTCAAGGCGGTCATCGATTTAATCCAGTCGAAACAGCCACAGGCCAAGATCCTCCTTCTGAGCCTTTTACCGCTTGGTGAAAAACCTAATCCGGGTCGTGAGAAGAGAATGGAAGTGAATAAACTGATTTCGAAATTCGCTGGCGGACAAGTGGAATACATGGACATCAGCGCCAAATTCTTGGAAGCCGACGGCACCATCAGTAAAGAAGTCATGGGTGACCATTTGCACCTCGCGCCCAAGGGCTTCGACATCTGGGCGGACTCCATCAGCGCCAAGGTCAAGGAAGTCGTGGGTGAACCTGCGGCGGAAAAGAAGTAATCCTACCTTCTCACTGCCTCGGAATCAAACCCAACCGCGTATGCGAAAAGTTTCCAATACATTTGGAAACTGCCTAGGCGTTATCAGAAATTTTAAGGACAACGGCTTATCAATAAGCCCAAAAAAAGAGATTGATCATTATGGGATAAATACTAGGTTCCATAAAATGCCGTATTAACTGCATCCATGCCTATTGCACCGAATGCCTCAACCCATTCGCGCTCAATTCGTAAACCCATAGACCAATAAACCCTTTATTCCTTTAAACCCAATCTAAGGATGATTCGTCGTCATTTCATTCATTGCATTACCCGCATTTCCGGAATCGTTCCTCTTTTTGGAATGGCAATGACCATGTCATCCTCGTTGTTGGCTTGGACGCCAGGAACAGGGAATCCAACAGCCGCAGATGGATTCGTGGTGGACCCCATGAACCGAAGAGACGTTTTAGCGTTTTATCATACGGCTTACATCGCATCAGAGGACTACGCAGCGAATATGGCATGGACAGGAAATACAGCTTCAGGGCCAGCTGGAACAACGAGCTCAGCATTCAAAGAGGATGTGCGTCGTAGAATCAATTTCTACCGAGCGCTCTCGGGCTTACCGGCGGACATTACCTTCGACGCCGTAAAAAGCGGAAAATGCCAAGAAGCAGCACTGATGTTCGCGCGCAACTCAGATCTCATGCACGTTCCACCTACAAATTGGATTTTTTACACTGCAAATGCAGCGGAAGCAGCAAATAATAGCAACATAGGACTGGGCACCTATGGCCCCGACGTGGTGGATGGATACATGCGCGACGATGGCGCCGATAATATTGATGTCGGCCACCGTCGCTGGCTGAATTATTCAAGAGCTCAAGTCATGGCGACAGGAGACGTGCGAGCTCAAAATCCTTACTCTAGTGCCAACGCAATATGGGTCATTGGAGATTTCAAAGCAGCACCCACACCAAAATTTGTCGCATGGCCGAATCGGGGTTTCGTGCCGTTCGGTTTGGCTCCTGCCCGCTGGTCGCTATCTTATCCAGGAGCGAATTTTGCTTCCGCGACAGTGACGATGACCCAAGGCGCAAGCAGCATAACAACGACAGTTGTCTCGCGGACAATCCCCGGATCCAATGACGGATTCGGTGACAACACCATCGTATGGGAGCCTACGGGGATTGTTTCTTCAGGACCAGACACCCCCTACAACGTAACGGTCGCCGGCATCAGCGGCTCTGGCATCCCGCCAAGCTACAGCTACACTGTGACCTTGTTCGATCCAAACGTATTAGGAGGCTCCGCTGTCGTCACCGGAGCGAGCACTCCGCCAACAACAGGGGCCAACTATAATTTTAACAGTATCACACAAGCTGATGCCTATCAGCTCCAAGTGACCACAGCCAGCGCAGCAGGATGGACCGAAGGCGCAGAAGATCCCTCGATAAACATCGAGACAACGATAACTTATCCATTACGGCAAATGGCAGAGAAACGCACTGGCTCCAAAGCATTCCAACTCGCGTTTCCAGATTTCAACAATCAGAGTTTTACTATTACTCGAAATGTGATCCCTTCGGCATCGAGCCAACTCCAGTTTTACGACCTCGGACGTTTCGCAACCACTAGCAGTACGCTCGACGCGGAGATTTCCACCGACGGCGGTGGCACTTGGACAAGTATCTGGAGTCGTAACGGCGTTGGTGGCGACTCTTCACTATGGGATTCTAATTTCAATAGCCGCAACGTGAATCTCGCGGCGTACGCTGGGCAGATCATACGGGTGAGGTTTATCTTACGAAGAAACGGCCAAGGTATTTACCCGGGAACAGATTCAAATTACGGTTTTTTCATCGACGATGTGACGGTGACAAACTCAACCGAACTCGTGAATCCCACGACCACCCCTCTAACAGGTGCTGCTACATCATTCACATTGAACGCCACAACAGCCGGCGCAGCACTGGTCGCGAACACATCCTACTATCTACGAGTCCGGCCGAATGTCGGAACGCGCTGGTTTCCCTATGGCGCGTCAACCATTGTGACGGCCCGAACCGCCACGGGCTTTGAAACTTGGGTAGCAACCGACTACCCGACGCTTACCGGAGGACTGACCGGAGATCATGATGGTGACGGCTTGAAGAATATAGTGGAATACGCTTTTGGATTCAATCCCACCTTGCCCACACAAGCTTCAACACTCCCGCAACCTACCTTAGTAGGCAATAACTACGGTGTCACTTTTACCTCTCCCGCCAGTGTTTCAGGTATTACTTACGGCGCCGAGTGGTCGAATAACCTTACAACATGGACAAACTTGACCAACACCGGCAGCGGCAACAGTCGCACCTTCTCCGTGAACACCCTGGGAGAACCAAAGGTCTTTTTTCGCTATAAAATCATCAGTCAACCATGAAGCGTTATTGGCACCGTAGACTACTTAGTTACTTCTTCCTGGTAATAAGTTGCGTGTGTGTTGTCTCGGCCTGCTCACGCTCTAAGCGCAAAGCCGCTCCAACAAAAGTGGAACCCACTCAGCCACCTCCGGCATCAAACGTGCAGCTCGGCGAGCCTCCCCGCCTAACTGAAGACTCAAAGTGATTGGAATCCGACAGAATCAACTCCTCGTCCCAACGTCTCAATCTAATGCAATCATTGGCGATTGAGCGATTCTATTGCTTTCGCTTGCCATCTCCATCCTGAAAAGCAGCTATGGTCGGCATGATATGGAGCATAAACTCCAAATCTGCTGAAATCCGCGCTTTCGTATGAGAGTATATGGGTAGAAGGTGCGCCGCGCACCTGTTATCTGAATGAATCCTATTCGAAACCATCTGATCTTCTGCCTCATCCCTTTTGGGCTGGGTGCCTGTGTCGTGAAGGCGCCACAAAACGCTTCGCCGGAAATTCCCGTGGCATGGAAGAATGCCGCGGCGTTTCCCTCGGCATCCGCAAAGCGCGACCTCAGTCGTTGGTGGAACCACTTCGACGATGCCACGCTCAATCGCGTCATTTCAGACGGCTTAGCAAATAGCCCAGATATCGCATCGGCCGCATCGCGTATTCGAGAAGCTCGCGCCCGCAGAAACGAAGAGGCTTCGTCGCTTTTGCCATTCATCGGTGGATCTACTGTGTCGAATTCTAGTTGGCTAAAAACCCGCGGGCTGTCGGAGGTTTCAGACACGAGATATTCCGCGGATCTCAATGCATCATGGGAAGCGGATTGGTTCGGAAAAAACCGCTCTAGCGTCGAAGCCGCATCCGCAAGAATCGATGCTGCCACGGAAAATTTTCATTCGGTTCAGGCCTCGCTTGCGGCTGAGATTGCCACGGCCTACACCAACCTCCGCGCCAACGAAACGCGCATGATGGTCCTTCGAAACATCGTCAAAAGCCGAGAGCAGACCGCCCAGCTCGCGACCTGGAGGAAGCAAGCCGGCGAGACGGATGCGCTCGAATCCAGCCAAGCACTGAGCAGTCTCGAACAAGCGCGTGCAGGAATCCCTGCTCTGGAACAAGCCATCGGCCAGGGAAAAAATCTGTTATCATTGCTTTGTGGACGCACACCGGGCTCGCTCGATTCATTACTAAAATCCGGCAAGTCCGCCATCCCCTATCCTACCCGTAGTCTCGCGGTCGGCATCCCAGCAGACACGATCCGTCAGCGTCCGGACGTTCGCCTCGCTGGTTGGCAGTTAGTCGCGGCTGTGGCCAGCATTCGCTCCGCAGAGGCCGAACGAATGCCATCTCTGAATCTAACTGGAAATCTAGGAATCAACGCGCTCAGCGCTGGGAAACTATTCGATCCGCAAACCACTGGTGCGGGAATCATCGCTGGGATCACTGGACCCATTTTCGATGCCGGCCGTATCCGCTCGAACATTGAAGCACTCGGTGAATCCAGAGAACAGGCCGTGCAAACCTATCGCTCTGCGGTTCTAACAGGACTCTCCGAGGTGGAGGATGCGCTGATTGCCTGCCGCCGCTCCGCTGAACGTCTCGAAATACTTGAAAAAGCAACCCAACTTGCCCGTGAGTCTGACCAACTCGCGCGCCAGCGTTACGAAGCTGGTGAAATAGATTTTCTTGCGGTGCTCGATTCCCAGCGCACATTGCTTGGCCTCGAGGACAGCCTGATTTCATCTCGCACTGATCGGACTACTGCCTATATCCGCCTCTATCAGGCGCTTGGCGGTGGCTGGTCGTCCGCGTCCTAACCCCTTTCTCACTTCCATCCGTTTCTCTATGCAAAAACCAAACCCGAACGAAGATCTCGCAGAAATCGTCCGCTCTAGCGCTTCCAAGCCGATTCGTAAAAACCTCATCATGCTGGCGGTAATTGCCCTCCTTGGGTGTGGCGTTTGGTATTTTTTCAATCGCAACGAGGATGCAAATGATGAACCCAAATTCGTCACCGAGCAAATGAAGCGCAGTGACATTTCACTCATCGTCACAGCCGCTGGCAACCTAGCTCCTACCAACCAAGTGATCATCGGCAGCGAACTTTCAGGCACCGTCAAGGAACTCTACATCGATACCAATGATACCGTGAAAATGGATCAGCCGCTCGCCAAGCTGGATACCTCAAAGCTAGAACAGCAGACCGAACGTAGTCGCGCCGCGCGGCTCGCAGCCAAAGCACGGGTCAGCCAAGCGGATGCCACGCTTGCTGAGAGCAAGGCATCTCTCGCTAGACAAGAGGAACTGCTCAAATTGAGCGAAGGAAAAACCCCGTCGAAGGCCACCATGGAAAACTCCCGTGCCACCGTTGCGCGCGCAGAGGCAGATCTGGAAAGCGCCAAAGCCTCTGTGGCTGGAGCAGAGGCTGATGTTCGCGCCTTCGAAAGCGATCTTAAAAAAGCTATCATCACATCTCCTGTTGATGGAGTGGTCCTATCCCGCTCGATCGAGGTCGGGCAAACGGTCGCCGCATCATTCACGGCTCCCACCCTTTTCACCATTGCTGAGGACCTCAAGAAAATGGAATTATTAGTCTCTGTGTCGGAAGCGGACATAGGCAGTGTTGCTGTAGGCCAGGCCGCCACCTTCAGCGTCGATGCTTGGCCAACGCGCTCCTACACTGCGACCGTGAAAAAAGTTGCATTCGGATCGGCGAACAACAATACGAGCAGCACCGGCACATCAAACAACAATGGTAATAACTCCGCCGCCAGCACTGGCATTGTCACTTACAGCACCGAACTAGATGTTGCTAACGACGATCTTTCGCTGCGCCCTGGCATGACAGCTTCAGTGGACATTGCCATCGTCGACAAAAAAGACATCATGGTGGTTTCTAACACGGCTCTGAGGTTTGATCTGGAAGCCGCTCTAGCTATTAGCAAGCCTACCGAAAAAAAGCGCACGATTGTCGAGACCCTCATGCCGAGTCGCAGTCGCTGGCGCAGCCCTTCCGCACCCAAACGCGGTGCGCGCACTACCGAGCCGCATGTTTGGGTATTAAAGAATGGAAAGCCGGAGATGACTGCTGTCAAAACTGGCATCACTGATGGACTGATGACCGAAATCACCGAACACACCATTTCTGAAGACACGCCGATTATCGTCAGCATCAAGCCTATTGAAAAATCTGAATGACCACGGAAGTACTCATCAAACTGCGCGGTCTCACTAAAATCTACGGCACTGGGGACGCCGCATTTCAAGCCCTGAGAGGCGTGGATCTAGACATCAAGCGTGGCGAGTTTCTCGCCGTAATGGGTCCCAGCGGCTCGGGTAAATCTACATTGATGAATCTGTTAGGTTGTCTTGATAGTCCCACTTCTGGTTCATATCTCTTCAAGGGCATCGAGGTGGAAACTCTCAACAAAGATCAACGTTCGCTGATCCGTCGCCATGCTTTAGGTTTCATTTTCCAAGGTTTCAATCTGCTTGCGCGGACCTCAGCCTTGGAAAATGTGGAGCTCCCGCTTCTTTATCGTGGTTACTCGCGTAAGGAGCGCCACGAACTTGCCCGCGAGGCGCTCGCCCGCGTTGGCCTGATCAACAAGGAGCGCAATACTCCAGCAGAGCTCTCCGGCGGCCAGCAACAACGCGTTGCTATCGCCCGGGCCATCGTCACCAACCCGGATACGCTCTTTGCCGATGAGCCCACAGGAAACCTTGATTCGAAAACCACCCACGAGATCATGGAGTTACTCAATCAACTCAATACGGAACGCGGCATCTCCATCATCATGGTGACCCACGAGGAAGAGGTCGCTCTACATGCAAAGCGCGTCATCCATGTAATCGACGGCTTGATCTCCAAAGATTCCACCCACCACGCCACCTTGCACTGATTTATGATTTTTAACGCTCTACTCATAGCTATTCGAGAGATCCGTCGCAATATGACGCGTTCTTTTCTAACAGTTATTGGTATCGTCATCGGCGTTGCTGCTGTCATTACCATGGTCACGCTTGGTCGCGGCGCTACCGCTAGCATCAAGGATCAGATATCGAAAATGGGCAGTAATCTACTCATAGTCCGTCCCGGTGAAGGCTGGAGTTCTTGGGGCGCGCCGCAGTTCACCATGACCGATGTGGACGCCATCCGTGATCAGGTACCCGGCATTGCCAGCATCGCTCCTTTTATTCGCACCACTGTGCCTGCAGTCTATCAGGAAAACAACCGTACAACCGACGTCCAAGGCACCACCGCAAACTATTTCGAAATCGCCAACTGGAAGATTGCGCTTGGCCGCTTTTACACCGAGGAAGAGGTCAAACAAGCTGCTCCGGTATGTGTGATTGGAGAAACCATCCGCAAAGAACTTTTCGGCGAGGGTGTGGATCCCATCGGCCAGAAAATTCGCGCGAAGTCTATCTCTTTTGAAGTCATTGGCGTTACCGCGCCAAAGGGGCAAGGCGGCATGGCTGACGATCTAGATGACAATATCATCACGCCATACACCACCATCCAACTCCGCCTCACTGGGCGCGGCAACGGACGTAAAATCAGTCAAATCATGATTTCAGGTAAGGAAGACTACCCGGCTGCCAACATCGTCTCCGATGTCAGCTCGCTGATGCGTGAGCGCCGTGGAATCGGCTCGAACGAAGAAGATAACTTTAACGTCTTCGATTCCCAGCAACTCGCGGAAATCGTCAGTTCAAGCACACAGGTCATGACATCGTTATTAGCATGGGTCGCCGGTGTCAGTCTACTTGTTGGCGGCATAGGTATCATGAATATCATGCTCGTTTCCGTAACCGAGCGAACCCGTGAAATCGGCATTCGCCTCGCCATCGGTGCACGCGCTCGTGAGGTGCTTTTGCAGTTTCTCGTCGAGGCTGTAACACTCTCCTGCATCGGAGGCATTACGGGAATCATTCTCGCTTATGGCGCTTGTATCATGTTTGTCAAAGAAGTCGGAGCGCCGTTCATCTTTGATCTCAAAATCAATGTTATCGCCTTCGTGTTTTCCGCTGCCATTGGCATCGTCTTCGGCTTCATGCCAGCACGGCGCGCCGCAAGACTCGATCCCATCGAAGCGCTACGTCACGAGTGATCGTAACGAAACTCACTCATTCCATTCCCCGAACTTACGGAATTTATCGTAGCGTTCTTGGAGAAGCGTTTCGGTGCTTAGGGAGCAAAGGTGATTGAGCTCTTTGCAGACGTATTCACGGAAGGAAAGAGCAGTGGTGGTATGGTCGTGGTGAGCACCGCCGACTGGCTCAGGGATAACTCCGTCTATCAGACCGAGTTGCATCAGATCTGGAGCGACAAGTTTCATGGCCTCTGCAGCTTCTGGAGCATGTTTGCGGTGTTTCCAAAGAATGGCAGCGCAACCTTCGGGTGAGATGACGGAGTAATATGCGTTTTCCATCATCAACACGCGGTCGGCGACACCGATACCAAGCGCTCCACCAGAGCCACCCTCACCGATGACGACGGCGATGATGGGAGTTTTGAGCAGCATCATTTCGCGAAGGTTAAACGCGATGGCTTCTGCTATGTTGCGTTCTTCCGCACCGATTCCTGGGAAAGCTCCCGGGGTGTCAATGAGTGCGATGATGGGCATGGAAAATTTCTCGGCGAGTTTCATCAGGCGGAGAGATTTGCGATAACCCTCGGGATGTGCGGAGCCGAAGTTGCGTTTGAGGTTTTCCTTCGTGTCGCGGCCTTTTTGGTGCCCAAGCACGACGCATTTGTGTTCACCTAACATGGCGAATCCGCCGGGCATGGACGCGTCATCACCGATGTGGCGATCGCCATGGAGCTCGCTGAAATCCGTGAAAGCGAGTGAAACATAATCGAGCATGAAAGGCCGTTGCGTGTGGCGGGCGATTTGGACGCGCTGCCACGGGGTCAGATTTTGATAAATCGCGGATCTGGTTTCGGCGAGCTTGCGCTCCATCGTGGTGATTTCGACCGATAAATCGAGATTCTGAGCAGCGGATTTCGATCGCAGTTTATCGATCTCTTTTTCAAGTTCAGCGGCGGGTTTTTCAAATTCGAGAAGTTGCATGATGGAAATAAATCAAATTTCGAGCGCGAAGCGGACGTTCAACTGAGGTGAGTTTAGGGGTTTTAGGGGAAGAGGCAAGGCGCAAGGCAGGGACCTTTTTCCGTAAAGGTCCATATCTGACGATCCGAAATACCCCTTCGAATCCTTTATGCGAGAACAGCCGCTAGATATGGACGTGTAACCCCGACTTGTCGGGGCTACCTATTTCTTCGACATCCGTATCTCCACGACGTTTCCGTTGCGGGTTAGAAGAAACAGCTCTTCGAGATCGGCTTCTTTGATGAAAAGGCCTCGAGGTGGGGTTTGATTGCCTTCGTCGTAGGGCAGGATTTGGATGGCTGGGTTTTTAAGAGCGATGCTTTTTCTGGTGGATCGGTATTCGGTGGCAGTGGGTAGAACAACTTTTCCATCGAGCTCTGCGCGGCGCGTTGCAATCACGGTGGTGCCAGCGGCTGGAACTGCTCCTTGAATTTTTAGAATGGGGTAATCACAGATAAATTTTGCGTCATCCCATATTGAGAGGGAGTTGCGTTGTGGCTCGATGACAATCCGATAATTGAGCTTCATCAGAGTCAGCTCATCGCCGATTTTTAGATTTTGTAACTGCATCATGTTGTTGAGATGCATCATCATATCGAGCGAAGTTTCGTTGTGACCTGCGATGGCAAAATAAGAGTCGCCGGATTTGACTTTGTAGGTGGTTTTTCCGGTGCGAAAATCGGAAGACAACACTTCATCGAGATTCATCATACTGACGATGCGGCGCGCCTGAGGCGCGGACGGAGATGAGGCGAATACATTAATAATCGCCATGAGTTTCTCGCGGCCTTCGCGGATTTTTCCGAGGGCGATTAGTTCGTGGGCTTTTTGAAACGCACGGTCGCCGGGCTCGAAGTCTGGGATCTCGGACGCCTCTAGGACCTTGCTAAAATCTTCTTCTTTGTTCTCTCTCAAGACATTACCAGCTTCTGGAATCATTTTTTCGAACACTCCACCCAAGGGCTTGACCGCAATATGATAGGAAAGCATGCCGGTAAACGTCGCGATGCCTATCACGATGATACCTGCGATGATTTTGATAATGAGCCAGATTCTCATGCGGCGATGCGGTTTCGATATTTCACTAGATCAGACCTTTTCTACGTAGATCGAAGGCATTGATTTCATGCGAACGAAGAATCATCTCGAATGCGAATTTCAGAACGGAAATTTCCCATGCATCATCAACACCTTCGATGATGGCGCGGGAAGGGTTTCCCGTGCGGCGGATGTCTTCGAGCACGCGCTCGCGGACGGCTTCGATGGAATCGTGGACGATTTCCTCGTTCACTGCGCCGCGCTTAAAGCGGAAGCCATATTGGAGAAATGCCAGGTCACGGCCTTGCTCTTTGAGTTTGTTCACCAAGGCATCGAAGCGGGCGCGGGCGCTGTCATCGAAACCTTCAAGTTCAATTTCGCGATACGGCTCAGGGCGCAGGATGCGCGGCTTCATCGCCTCAACCTCACCGGTACGGATGCGGACTTTCCCGACTTGATCCATCGGTTCACTCAGAAGTTGGAACTCGAAACGAGTTTCTCCGAACGTCTGGATGCGATGATCCGGCTCATGGAGAACCCGGGTGGTTTCCATGGCATATTGAATGTCGTCTTGGCTGGGCATGGGTGGAGTAAAAGCTGCAAGCAGAGTGCGGCGTAACCAACTCCAAGACAATGCCGAAGTCAAAAAGGATTCATGATCTTACCTAACTCCTGATTGACTCCTGACTCTTGCCCCCTGACAAAAAAGGGCAGCTGCCTTGCGACAACCACCCTCTTTAAAAAACTGAAAGTCTAACGGATTAGCCTTTTTTGCTGGTGATGAAAGTAACAACGTCATTCACAGCTTGAAGCTTTTCTGCCTCATCGTCTGGAACCTCAACGTCGAATTCCTCTTCGAGAGCCATTACAAGCTCGACGGTATCGAGGGAGTCGGCACCGAGGTCCTCAACGAACTTGGCTTCTAGGGTTACTTGGTCGGCGCTGACGCCGAGCTGGTCTACAATGATTTCCTTGACGCGTTCTTCGATCGATTTGTCTGACATGTGTTGAGTGGTTGTGTGTTGGTGTGAGAAACGGTTAACGCCTAGGCGCCTTGGTTGGCAATATGAAAACGTGAAAACTCGCAAAGCGATAGGAAAAAATGGCAGCGAGTTGGGAGTAATCGTGCTTTTCGGACTTTTTAAACGGAGGATGGCAGGATGCGGAGAAAACGGGTGGTGTAAGGATTGGAATCTAGTCCCAGCTATTTTCTACAAGGAGGGAAGAGAATCGAGAGGAGATGAGGGGAAACGAAGGCTTCGTCCTCAGTTATTCAGAATCCTCAACCCTTTAAAGGTTCTATAGATTCTTGCTCCGTTTTCTCCGATTCCTCCGTCTCTCCGTTTGAATTTCTTCTAAGCCCTAGCCTTCACTCTTCACTTCCACTCCGTAATCGATGATTTCGCCACTAAAGTTGCTGCGGATTTGGCGCATGAGTTGTTCGGCGGGTTGGTTTTTTTCCACGCTGAAGCCGCCGTAGGTCAATCCATCGATTCTGGCGCGCTTCATGCCAGCAGGGGTTTCATACTCTATGAACGCAATGCCTTTGGCGGCCCATTTACGGAGATCGAGCACACGCATGCTCTCATATGGGATGTTTTTCCCGTCGGCGGTGATGAGTGACTTTATATCGACGATAAGGCTACGGCGGATCGTGCGGAGTAGAAAAAACAGGGCGATGGTAGATAGGCCAACGCAGATGTAAAACACGTGGATTTGCTCGGCAATTTTCCCGGCTTCGAAGGGCTTTTCGGCAGGCTTTTCGGCGAGCTGATTTTTTCCAGAATAATCCCGCCAGAGCTGGTTGTGTTGCAGGTTTTTGACCCGGGAGTAGTCCATAAGAACATCCGGCCATGGCATGGGGAGCTTGGTGTCAGCGGGAAGAAGCGCCGGATTTTCCGGGAAATCCACCGTTTGCTTGGAGGCGAACGCCCGCCATGTTTCCTCACTCAAAGGATTCTCCGCATCCATTTTGGAAAAGGTCGAGGTCGCTTTCTCAAAGGTTGCGTGAAGGTAATATTCGAAATTCTTTTTCCGATATCCCGTGGTGCCGTCGATGTAGAACAACACGCTAAACACACTGAACATCGCCAAAATTACGCCGGCACGTAGCAGAAACCACGGGGTGGGTTTACAGATGATTTTCTCGGAATGACTCATGAACGTGCGGAACCATAGAATCCAAGGAGATGGCTGTCCACCTTGTTGTTGGAGCAAGGGGTGTCGTCACCCCTTGAGGTTCGAGGGTGTCGCACCCTCAGATGGAAATGAAACTCATGGCTTGTTCGGCTTCTTTTTTTGCTTTCTGAGTCCGCTCCTAGAAAGAAACTATTTCAGTTTGTCTTTCACGATTGTATAATAATTTTCGTAAAACGTGCTGTTCTGCGACAGGAAACCTGCTGGCCAATAAAAATAATGATACGTCAAATACACGTTATAATTTGAAAAAAGTTTTGGTGTAAGAGTCGAATTCGAAAGCCAGTAATCGACGAATGGAGGACTAGCAAAGTACGCGGCCAAAAAAATAAATAGTCCTAGGAAAACAAGTTTTTTTCTCACAAGGTTTTAGATTAGCAAATTGAACTACGTTGTAAAATGCTTGAAATGACAAGCGGTTATCTCTGCCGAACGATAGAGTGTAGGCACTGCCAATAACGGGGGCGAGCGTCGGACGCGAAGTTAGGGTTGTGGTTACGCTGGATCATGTAAACAAGGCGGCTAGTGGCGATTGCTCTGTCTCATCTTGTTCGCTTTTAGTTGCTGTGCCCCAGCTAACCACCGTTGGGACCACTGGTTAGATTCGGTCTTAGAATTCAATGACTTTATCTGATCTGAGAAGCCATCCGGCCTCACCTTGTTGGAGTTTGTATTGGATCTGTCGGACCTTGCCGGTGGGCTTGGACTCAGGCTTGTCGTCCGGATAGATCGGGAAACGGCGGGCAATGATGCCTTCGACCACAGCGAACTCGTCTCCGCCCCGATAGCCTTTGGACTGCGCAGCGTCCAAGTCCGGGAGCGTGATGGGGCTCATCGATTTCTTCTTATTTGAGCTCCAAGCAGCTAGTGTCTGAGAGGTGCCATCGAATCCGTAAACATAGAGTTCCGGCGAGCCGTCCACATTGATGTCAGCGACTTCCATACGGGTGATAATGCCCGTGACGTTGATCTCAACTGGAGTATTGTCAGTTTCGAGGTTGCTCGGCGTGACAGTTAGACTGTTGCCGCTACGGGTGTTCGGGCTGAAGACTTGGAATGTGACACCTTGCAAGGTCTCCTTCTGGTCTATGGGTGGCGTGGGTTCGGCGAAGAGCAGCTCATCGCTCTCTTTCTCCTTCGCATTGGCTTCTCCGGGTGAGGCGGGATATGATTTGCCACCGAACTCCAAAGTTGAAAGTCCCGGTTTTGCGCCGCCACCGCGCACACCGACGAGCAAATCACGAAAACCATGGTGCACCGACTTGCGGGCGTAAATCGGCTCATTGACGACCTTTATCGAGCCGAGCGATTCAAAGCCGTCGGCCGTGCCCTTGAGTATGAACATCGTCGCCCCGCCGCTGCCGTAATAGCTGCTTTTACCGTTCATCAGGGCGAGTATATCTTCCTTGCCGTCGGCGTTCAGATCCGTGCGGGCGATGTCGTAGTGATCTGGCTTGATGTCGCGATCGACCTTCTGCAGCGCGGCTTGTGTCAGTGACAAAACCGGCGGCATGGCGTTGGCCAGGTTGGCGACGACGAGTAGGGATATGATGGATAGTTTCACAGTTTTGGCATGTGGTGTTTGTTTTTGAATGCAGCTAAGTTACCTTTGAGAAAAGTGCGACTGGAAACGATATTTATAAAGACAGAGGGGCGGGGAATACGGATGATTATAGTGCATAGCTTGCGACAGGAGTCTCATTTTTTTAGTGAACATAAAGCACATCCGCCGCTAGGAGCGAGGGCGGAAAGCTAAAACAGGGTTGAGGTTGTAGTTACGGGAAAACATGTAAACAGGGCGGCTGATAGTAATCGTGGCGAGACGCCACTTACACAGCCTGCCTTGACGTATCGGGGCAGCTACGGTGCGATGCTAAGAAGAAAAAGGCGACCCCCGACTTATCGGGGCAGCCAGAAGATCGCCGCTACGAGTTAAGCTTCCATTAGGATCCCGGATAAGCCGGCCAGCGGCACGGCTCCCCAGGATTTTAGCTTAGATGAATTCGTTGACCAAATTCTCTAACATTTCTTGGCGACCGGAATCGAGGGTTGGTTCTCCGTTGGAGAGAGCGTAAGCGCTGACTTCTTCCATGCTGATTTGCTTGTTAGAAATTTTTGCACCGATGCCTGATGTCCAGGATTTGTAACGGTTGTTGACGAACTCTTGGAGACGACCGTCTTCACGGATGGCTGCTGCGATTTTAAGGCCGCGGGCGAAGGCATCCATGCCGCCGATGTGGGCGTGGAAGAGATCGGAAGGTTCGTGGGATTCGCGACGACGTTTTGCATCGAAGTTCAGACCGCCAGTGGTCAATCCGCCCATGCCCAAGATTTTCAACATGATATCGGTGGTGAGGTAGATATCGGTCGGGAACTGGTCGGTGTCCCAACCGATGAGTTCGTCGCCTTGGTTAGCGTCCACGGAGCCGAGCGCGCCGGCATCGATGGCTACGGTCATTTCGTGAAGCATGGTGTGTCCGGCGAGGGTCGCGTGGTTGGTTTCCAAGTTCAGTTTGAAATGATCCATGAGACCATACTGACGGAGGAAATTGAGGCAGGCGGCGGAGTCGGAATCGTATTGGTGAGTCGAGGGCTCGCGTGGTTTTGGCTCGATGTAAAACTGCCCTTTGAAGCCGATTTTTTTCGCGTAATCCACAGCGAGGTGGAGGAGATTGGCAAGGTTATCGAGCTCGCGTTTCATGTCGGTATTGAGAAGGGTGGAGTAGCCTTCGCGACCACCCCAGAAGGTGTAGCCTTCACCGCCAAGTTTCAAGGTGCCGTCCATGGCTGCTTTGACTTGGGCTGCGCCATAAGCAAAAACATCTGCGTTCGGCGAAGTGCCGGCGCCTTGGGAGTAGCGTGGGTGTGAGAACAAGCAGGCGGTGCCCCAGAGGAGTTTTTTGCCGGTGGCTTTTTGGAGACCGAGCAAGTGGTCGGTGACTTTTTCCAAAGCAGCGTTCGATTTTGCGAGATCGCCGAGTTCAGGCGCGATGTCGCGGTCGTGCCAGCAGTAGTAATCGATGCCGATTTTATCGAGAAACTCGAAGAAGACATCGGCGCGCTTGAGGGCGTTGGAAACGGAATCGCTTTGGTCATCCCATGGCATGAGGGCGGTCGGGCCTCCGAAAGGATCTGAAAGGCCGTTGCGCATGACGTGCCAGTAGGCGGCAGCGAAGCGGCAATGCTCTTTCATGGTTTTCCCGGCGACGATCTCGTCGGGATTGTATTGTTTGAATGCGAAAGGGTTTTTGGATTTAGGACCTTCGTATTGGACTTTTGGGATGTCGGGGAAATAGGACATGCGAAGGGTCTATGGGTTCCAAATCCTAGCGGCAAGAGTGAAAATAAAAAAAACACGAGGCAGAGGTTGATTCGCCTTTGCGGAACTCATAACACTTGTGCGTGAGCCGTCCCGTCGATGCCGTTATAGAATTTCTCCAGTCCGAGCAGGCGCATGGAAAAAGCCATGTTTTTTTGGACGATGAGGCGCGCGATGGCCTGCGGGAGCTTTTCATCCGAGCCCGCAAGCCAGTGGATGTTCAGCCCGATCCGAAGACTGAGACAAGTGCGCCACGGCCGATTCCACAAGTCGCTTTGGTCGTTGAAGGCGCGGATAAACCAGCGAAATTAGCCAGCATCAAGCGCCAAGCAGCTAATTGGGCTCCGGCTCGAGCGTTAGGCAGCCTGCGGGAAACCATGGTGTTTTCGGTGGGCAACCCCGATGCGCAAATCATGTTTATCGGCGAGGCTCCAGGTTACCACGAGGAAAAGGAAAGTCAGCCATTCGTGGGGCCTGCTGGACAAAAATTAAATGACATCCTCAAAGCAATGGGACTCTCACGAGAGGATGTTTACCTTTCCAATCTGGTAAAATTCCGCCCTTCCATACCCAAGCAAACCACTAACAACCGTAAACCAAGCCCCGAGGAAATGGCAGCTTGCCTGCCTTTAATGATCGCGGAAATCGATATTGTTAAACCGGCAATCATCATCGCTCTCGGCGGAAACGCAGCGGAAGGCTTGCTGAACCTTCAGGGAACGATGGAGAATATGCGTGGCAACTGGCATCACATTTCAGGAGTTCCTACCCGCGTCACTTATCATCCCAGCTACCTGCTGCAGAGCGGCTCAAACGATGTCAAACGCGCGCTGTGGGAAGACATGCTCTCGGTGATGGAGAAACTCGAAATGCCGATTTCTGAAAAACAGCGTGGGTTTTTCCTGCCGAAGGCTTGAGTGGGCAGGGACGTTTATCTTTAAACGTCCATATCTGACAGCGCGCCGTATCCTATCGAGATCTTCCTTCAATAACCTCCGCTAGAAATGGACGCCTAGGGATAGGCAGCCCTGCCTGCTTACGCCATGCCTTTTTCGCCGAGGGCAGATATGGGTTTAGGCGCATTCTTCCGGCGCAAGTTAAACTGCCTGACCGCATGCCGTTGTAGATGGGCTTTAGCCTCCTCCACGCTATCGGTGAAAAAGATCAGCTCTGGATCGTCCGGATTGATCATACCTTCGTCCGCCATTTTGTAGAGAAAGTCCATCAGCGGCTGCCAAAAATCCTTGCCCATCAGGATGATAGGAAAGTTTTTGAGTTTGCCGGTTTGAATCAAGGTCATGGTCTCGAACATTTCGTCCATCGTTCCCGCGCCACCTGGCATGACGATGAAGGCATACGAATATTTCACCAACATGGTCTTGCGAGTGAAGAAATACCGCATGTTCACCGAGCGATGGACGTATGGATTCACGTCTTGCTCAAAGGGGAGGATGATATTCACCCCGATCGAGCGCCCACCGGCCTCGAAAGCGCCTTGATTGCCCGCCTGCATGATACCCGGGCCTCCGCCGGTTAACACGGTGAAACCTAGTTCGGCACTTGCCGCTCCCATCTCCCGCGCCAGCTCATACCAACGAGTCCCCGGCTTGGTCCTCGCAGATCCAAAAATCGTCACACATGGTCCCACAAAGTGCAGAATCCTATACGCCCGGATCAGATCCAGACCCACTCTAAACAACGAGCACAAATCATGAAATCGGGAACGTGGACCCGCCAACCAAGAGCGCTCTTCCACCTCAAGCTCGAAGATCTTTTGTTGGCGGATTTCCTCCTCAGTAATCTGATGATCTTCTGTGATTTCCGGACAATCCGGACAGGCCTTATTCTTACTCATTGGACTCTTCTAATGTTGAATCGCGTAGCCGCGAAAGGAAAACCCTACCTTATTAAGATGAAAGATCCCATAGAAATTTAATGGGAGGGGAAAGAGCGCCTCTAATAAGGGGCGGCATGCTCAGGGCGACATGCGATGGGAAAGCGCCTCGTAAGTCGACGGGAGTCTTCAGTGGCTTTAGGATTAGATCGAAAATTTGATTTCTAAAGATACTGAAGACTCCCGCCGAATCACGAAGCTACTTTCGCAGCACATCAACAACAGGAACCAAAGAAAATTAACGGCGAACCGATGTGAGAGTGACGGATTTCGCCGCTTTCAAGGTATAGAGCGAAGCCGCCCACCGGATTTTTTTATTTTTTGTTAAAAAACTTCATTTTGTGAAATCGAGGGCCTTACAGCGCCAATTTTTCCCGTCGGAAAAATGAATCTGGCATTCCAACGGGCATTTCTATACTCCAAAAGGTCACAGACATTCACCCCCATGAAACCCTTCCATCCACTCAGTACCGTTGAACAGCTAGCCGAGCATTTACGGGGGGAAATCATCGTCGGCACGCTGAGCAATGCATTGCCCGGCGTGCATAAACTCGCCAAGGAATTAGGGGTCAGCCCAAAAACTGTTATCGCTGCTGTTTCAAAATTAGAGCACGACGGCTTGCTCCAAGGACAAGGAGCCCGCAAGAAAAACCTGATCGTGAAGTCCACGGAAAAACGAAAGGCCGCTCTCCGAATATCGATTCTTCTCTATGATCTCAACGACCGTTCGACACGCTTTCCCATCGAGCTTCAACATCAGCTAGAGGCCGCAGGACACATCGCCAATTTTGCCTCACAGACCATCCTAGATATGGAGCGAAGTGTTGCGCGCATCGCTGAGTTTGTGGATCAAAATAAAGCAGATGCATGGATCGTCTTAGCGGGTCCGCTTGAAGTGCTCGAATGGTTCGCCTCGCAGCGAGTCCCGGTCTTCGCTTGTTTCGGACGTAGACAGGAACTCATGATCGCGGGTGGTGGTCCTGACAAACCATTAGCATTACGTAAAGCGTTGCGACGTTTGGTCGAGCTCGGGCATAAGCGGATTGTCCTGATAGCTAGGGAAGAGCGGCGTAAGCCAAAACCTGGAGTTAGCGAACAAGCATTTCTAACAGAAATGATATCCCATGGGATCAAAGTTGGAGCCTATAATTTACCAGATTGGGAAGAAACACCCGAAGGGTTTATTCGTTGTTTGGATAGTATATTTCAAGTCACTCCACCAACAGCACTGATCATTGACGAAGCCTTTTTCCTGACCATCGCCCTACAACATTTGGCTCGCCGTGGTATTTATGCTCCACAGCAGGTCTCATTAATCTGTTGTGATCCAGATCCGACTTTCTCATGGCTCTTGCCTAACGTAGCCCACATCAACTGGGAGCCACAGTCTATCATCAGACACATTGTTCGATGGGCTATAGATATCACCAGTGGAAAAATTAATCATAAGCAGATAACGACGAAAGCAGATTTTATTGAGGGCGGAAGCATTGGCCCTGCTCCAAAAGGTTAGGATTTTTTAGGTTTGAGACCGAGAAATTATTTTTTGCCGCCCTTCGGTTTGTATTCGTGCTCCCAGTTTTTTCTGATGAATAATTTCAGCTCATCGAGGGTCTTTGCATGTTGCGGATCAAGAGCGAGGTTTTGCAGTTCTTCGGGATCGGTTAGATAATCGTAAAGCTCCACGCCTTGTTTGCCATCGTCCCATTCGGTGTAGCGGTAGCGCTCGGTGCGAACGCTGTGCCCAGCAAAATTTCCGCGCCATACCTGGGTGAATGCAGGGCGATTCCATTCAGCATCGGGCCTATCGAGGAGGGGTTTGAGACTCGCCCCTTCAAGATTTTCCGGTGCCTTCAAACCTGCGAGATCGGCGAGTGTTGGATACAAGTCTAATAGCTCAACCGTACGCGGAGAGGCCGCGCCCTTGGCCTTTTGTCCTGGTGCAACAATAATCAACGGCACTCTGGCAGAGCCTTCGAACAAACTTTGTTTTGCCCATAAGCCGTGTTCTCCGACGTGATAGCCATGATCACTCCAAAAAACGATGATGGTCTTGTCAGCCAGGCCCAGCTTTTCCAAAGAATCCAACAAACGACCCACCTGGGCATCCACAAATGAAATGGTCGCATGGTATGCTTGAAGCGATTCACGAGATTGTTGCTCGGTCACGCCATAACATGGCCACGGACTGGTTGAGGAAAGCGCCGCTTTCGGAACGTTTTTCACTTCGTTATATGGTCCTTTCGGCGCGGGTACTTGATCGATCGGGTATAAATCAAAATATTTTTTCGGCGCCACATAAGGGCAATGTGGACGATAAAAACCAGCGGCGATAAAGAAGGGCTTATCCTTGTGTTTCTCTAACAGCTTGATCGTTTCCGTCGCGACGATGCCGTCGGTTTGTTCTTCGTCGGTTCCATCCGCTGCTTGAAAGCTCAGTGAACTGCCCAGTCCACGTTTGGGGGTGAAGTTGGTTAGCAAATTTTCTTCTGCTTTATCGCGGCCTTTTGGATTGATGCGTTCCGTCCATGACGGTTCGTCATCGAGTCCATTGGTGCCAATTTCACCGGGGTTCCCGTAGTGGTAAATTTTACCAACACGTGCTGCAAAGTAGCCGTTGTTTTTGAATAACTGCGGGAGCGTTACGGCATCCGATAGATGTTTTCGGAAATGATATTGCAGGTCATAAGTCTGCGTCACATCCGGTCGCAAGCCAGTCATCAATGAGGTGCGGCTCGGTGAACAAAGTGGAAACTGGCAATAAGCTTTATCGAAGCGAGTGCCCATTTTTGCTAGCCGGTCGATGTTTGGAGATTTCACAGTCGGGTGACCGTAAGTTCCGAGATCATTGTTCATGTCATCGACAGCGATGAAAAGAACGTTGTATTTTTCGACAGCGTGAAGAAGAGACGAAGTGCACAACAGTGCGATGCAGAGATGGAGAAAAAAGATCATTTTTCAGTTAGATTGAGCAGAATTGGCCCGGAATGATTGATGCGGTCCGCTTGTTTTGTGGCTCCGGGAATTTCACCGCGAACGCCGGCCTGAGCATCCTCTTTCGTTCGCGTGGGAGTGGGATTTTTAGGGACGGTATCACCCGTTTCTTCAGTCCACTGGGCTAAGATTTTTTCCAGCTTCTCTTGGGTTTCCTTAACCTCAGCTTGACCGGCAAGATTGGTAAGCTGGTCAAGATCTTTGTCCGTGCGATAGAGCTCAACGCTGGGACGCGGAACCAGTTGCACGTCCATTTGCTGGGGCAGAAGCGTGCCTTCGCGTTGGTGCTTCCAGTATTCTTTGGCCGCAGGATATTTCGTGGAATCGCTCTCCACACTCAGAGCTGCTAAATGAGGAAAGGCATTATGGATATACAACCATTCGCCATATCGAACCGCGCGTTCGTGTGCGGAATACACATGCCAATTGCGCTCCGAAAACGCGAAGTCACGCACAGTTGCTTTCGGATTTTTGAGAATCGGCAACAGACTCACCCCTTGCATGGTGGCACTAGGTTTAACGCCTGCGATATCAAGAAAGGTCGGAGCGAAATCGATGGCACTTACTAGAGCATTCGTGCGCGCGGGTTTGATCGATCCCGGTTTCCAAATGATGAGAGGAGTTTTCACCCCGCTGTCATACATACGAGTTTTACAACGAGGAAAAGGCCGACCGTTATCCGTGCAATAGATCAGATACGTATTTTCCGATATTCCCTGTCGCTCCAGTTCAGCCATGAGCTTTCCGAGAAATGTATCCGTTCGGCTGACTTCGTTGTAATATTCAGCAAGGTCTTTCCGAGTCTCCGGCCCATCAACCATGTACGGCGGCACTTTCATGGTGGCCGGATCATATGTAGGCGCATACTCGTCTGCCTTCCAATCTCGGTGCGCATCAAACGACGCAAACCAAGCAAAAAAAGGTTGGGACTGAGGGCGATTTTTCAAAATCTCCACCCAATCTTCGCTTCCAGACGGACCTTTCCCGCGAGAGGTCTCAGTGAAACCTAGCGCCTTAGCATCGCCCATGTGGTTTTTTCCCGAAATGATCGTATGGTAACCAGCTTCTTTGAGTTGTTGGATGAAGGTCACCTGCTCCACCGGCAATGGCATGTGCAGTTCCGGCGCACCCGTGTTGTGAGGATATCGCCCTGTAATCATACTGCAACGGCTCGGACTACAACTGCTCGCTGTTAGATAAGCGCGATCGAACACCATCCCCTCCTTAGCCATTCGATCCAAATTCGGAGTTTCTATGATCGTGTTTCCATATGGCCCAATATCATCAGCTGAAATATCATCGGTTATGAAAAAAATGAAATTCGGTCTATCTGCTGCAAACGCCGCTGGAAAACAGAACAAAAGCAGTATGAGTAAGATTTTGGGTTTCATGGCACTGGCAGATGCTTACGTTCTTATATCCGAAAATATGTCATGCCTTCCAGCGAAGCGGCTTGAAGATAAAATGCACCACAATCCAAACCGGAGCTGCGAAGCCGACGATCGCGATCAACCGGTCCCATGTCCATGCTAGGTAGTTGGATTGCATAGCGAAGATCGTGATCATGAAATAATTCGCAAACCGCGCATGCCCTAGAAACGAGCAATATTTCGGATATTTTTTGCGAATGCCGCTAATGAACCCCATGGCACCTATAATCAACACCAACACAGTCACCATGATGGTTATAGTCGGCAGGCCGTTTCTAAATATAAGCGATAAGTCCCCGCCTTTTTGAAAATAAATCTGACTCCAATGCAGACCCGCCCAGAGAAATGAGAATCCAGTTTGAATCGCTGTGTTAAATGATCTTTTATCGCTGGTGAATTCATTCAGGAGCCAACCAAAATAAAGCGGTACAATTCCCCATATCAAAGAGCTGTGCAAAAAGGGAGTCTTAAGCAGAACCCACAAAATATGCCAGTATGAGGAAATTTCCGATGAGATGGTATCGATCATGAGTCGCTGTGATTTGAAACATCTCACAAAACATGTCACTCATAAACTCGATTCAGACCCAAAGCAATCTCGCCGCAGCGATGAATGAAAACCCGACGATCATCCATTCAAACGCCGCTTGTGGCACCCGACCAATCAACCAGCGGCCAACCACAATTCCAAAGAAAACCCCCGGCACCAGTTTCGCATTTTCCCAAAGACTCGCCTCCGTGATCAGTGCAAGCTTCGCGTTGAGCGGAATTTTAATGATATTGATCAGGAGAAAAAAACGCGCGCCTATCCCGATCAATTCCATCTTTGGAATCCGCCGTGTCAGCAGATAAAGCTGAATTACCGGACCAGCTGCGTTTGCCAACATGGTGGAAAAACCACCCATCACACCAGCAGAGTTTCCAAAACCACGCGACTCCGCCATCTCATCAAACAACGCGGGTCGCCATGTCCGCAAAGCCTGAACCGCTACCATGAACAACACGCAACCCCCGATCACTCGCCGCGCAATCTTATCATCGATCTGACCCAACAACCACCAACCCAACAACAGGCCGATCAATGTCGCGGGTAGTAACTTCCAAACCGGCTTCCATGATCCGTGTTTGATGAAAGCCGGATACGCCATCAGATCCGCCGCAATCAACAATGGCAAAGCCAGACCCACAGACGCCTTTGCCCCATAAATATCCGCCAACAAAACCACGGAAACCATCGAGATCCCGCTGAAACCGGCTTTCGACAAACCAATACATACCGCCGCAACCAGTGCGATGGCCAGTAGTGCGGGATCGTTCAGCATCGGCGACAATGTGATCACCTTGTTCAGATCTTAGAAGTCATTTATTACAACAAAAAAATTGTTAGAAATCGCGATCCCCCCATTTTCTCAAAGCCCAAGAAATTACAGAAGCCGCCCTGTCAAGCCTCACTTCCTCCTAGACCCACCTCATAGATTGCTCTAATATTCATTCAAACGACTTATTCCCATGGAAACTCTACTCCAACTTTCCGATTCATCCGCGCCATCCACACTCACGGAAGTGTTAGAAGCGCTCAAGAAACAACACCTCGAGCCGCGCCTTGAATCAAAGGCTTGGGGAGATTGGATTTATCTGGAAGGTTATAACTCCGTGATCAGCATCGAGTCGAACCGCGGACTTTCCTCATCCGCAACAATCGAGCACGCCGAGGGCGAAGAAGACGGCGAGTTTGTCCAGTGCATCTTCCGCGCCTTCGGAAAACTTGGCTGGCACGGCGTCGATGACGATGGTGAATTTTCCCTCTAATCCCTTGGATATTCCGTTCTTTTTATTTCCACCCTCGTTCTTTTTATGAAGTTTGCCCGGCTCTTCGTCTCAGCAATGACTTGCCTCGCTTTCTTCTCCCAAGCATTCGCGCATCAGGTCGATTCGGTTGAGTTTAAATTCAGGCAAACCGAAGACAAATGGATCCTGAAAGGATTGCTCGACATTGCTTACATGCTGCCTGAATCGCGTGGGGTCGCAGATGCTCCGCCCCTGTTTCGCAAAGATGTTATGGCTGCGCCAAAAGCCACTCATGATCGCTACATCGAGACAGCCGAGCACACGTTGCGCAAACTTCTAGCCCTAAAATACAATGGCAAAACACTGAAGTGGAAAATCTCATTTCCTGATTTCGAAAAACAACCCCTCGTGCTTCCCGAAGAAACAGGTGGTTGGGCTTTGATGAACGCAGTAATTGAAGTCGATAAGCAGCCAGGCCCGGGGCAACTCGATGTTTTCTGGAACGACAACCTCAATTCCGAACTCATTCTGGATACGAGCGTAGGCGATACTTTCGGCACACTCAGCGTTTTTACTGGCATGTCGAACACGCTACTAAAAGTCGACGCCTCCAAAAAAACGCCTGCTGAAAGTTCAAGCTCCACACTTCCCACAAAGCAATCCCAAGCAGAAAGCTGGATCATCTCGGGATTCCGACACGTCATTCCGCTTGGGCTGGATCACATTCTTTTCATTCTGGGCCTCTTTCTCCTCGCTCCTCGCTGGAAACCACTCCTTGGCCAGTCCCTTCTTTTCACTATCGCCCACTCTATTACCCTTAGCTTGGCGATTCTCGGAATCATCCATTTGCCCGCTCAATGGATCGAAGTCATGATCGCGGCTAGCATCGCATGGATAGGAATCGAAAACCTTTTCACCAAAAAACTCAAACCCTCCCGCCTATACCTCGTGTTCGGATTCGGACTGCTTCATGGGATGGGATTTGCCGAGGTATTGAGAGAAAAACTCGATGGAATCAGCGGAAAAGATCTCACCCTACCCCTCGTTTCCTTCAACTTCGGGGTCGAGTTAGCTCAGCTCAGTCTCCTAATTTGCGCCTTCCTCATCTTAATCCCGCTGCGGAAATGGACCCCGCAAATTCAAAAAATCGGCTCGGTTTTCATCGCACTCGCTGGTCTATTTTGGATCTACAAACGCACTTTTCTTTAAAAGCCTCAGAATTAAGCCCCTAAAGCCGTATATTTTTAAAGATGCGTGTTTGACAGGCGAGGCTCAAATTGCTTTTTTCCTTAAATACAAAAACCACCCCGCATGAGCGAAAACGAAAACAATCCCCTTTCCAAAATTACATCGAGCGTTCCTTTGAAAAAAGAGACCGTTCGCGTAACGCTCAAAGCCTCTGACGCTCCGCCAGCCGTTCCTGCTGCTTCTTTGCCTCCAGCGGACTCAAATCCAATCCGCCTGACCGCAGCCACACCAAGGCCCATTATTCCAGTTCAAGCTGTCGTCCCTCTCTTGACTCCTGCTCCGACTCCTCCTCCCACTATTCCAATTGCCGCAGCTATAACCAGCACCCCACGTCCTGCTCCTACCGCTGCGACTACTGCACCTATTGCTGGCCCGCCGAAAGCCCCAGCCACTGCTGGCAGTTCGCCCTTCCCATCAAATGCACCTACTCCGGCACCAACTATCCCCATCAAAACAGCGGGTCCTGGTGGCATCCCTGCCGGTATTCCAATCAAACCTCTCACCCCAACTGGCACTGGCACTCCGACTATCCCTCTTACACCAACTGCCTCAGCGATAAATAAATCGGTCGCGCCAACTGGAGCCCCTACCATACCTCTTGCCTCTGGCTCAACGACCAAGCCACTCGTGCCGACACCTACGGCGACTGGAGTACCCACCATCAAGATTGGCACATCAAAGCCCCCAACAGTCGGAGCTCCCACGATTGCTCTCAAAACTTCGAAGGCACCGCTTGGATCAGTCACACCTACCGGACCCGCCTCCCCTATCTCGAAAACAGGAGCCCTTCCAAAAGCGACCGTTTCTCTCAATCCTCCTACGCAGCCACTCTCTCCGATGGGGACCCCAACCAGGCCCATCGGAACGGCTTCCGGCATGACAACTAGGCCGTTGTCGCCTTCCGCATCCATGGCCACAACCGACCGTAGCTCAACCCTACCCGGAGTTGGTCTAGTGGAAGATGAGCCTGAAGTACCAGTCAGCATTAAAGTCCTCGCCGGCCTCGGCTTAGCAGCCGCATGCGTGGTTCTTGGCCTCCAGCTCAAAATGTCTAAAATCTGGATTTCCGATGAAGACTTCGAGATGAAGGACGACTGGACCGCTATTTTAGAACCAGTTCCAGTTAATTAACCCCATTACCTACCATGATTCTTGGAATTCTTAATACCCTAGCAGCCGCCGCTTTAGCCTATTTCGTTTGGGTTGGCGCAAACTTTCCTGATCCGGCACCCGTTTTTGAGCCGATACCAGTTTATGCTCCGTGATCTTGACGGATGGACTATCGGGCTCCATGTTCCTCACATGGCACTCAACCTTACCGAAGATAGTTTCCAATCCGAAGTGATCGATTCCGATCTCCCTGTTCTTGTCGATTTCTGGGCCGAATGGTGCGGACCTTGCAAAATGATCGGCCCCGTTCTCGAACAGCTCTCCGCTGAAGTCGAAGGACAGGCAAAAATCACCAAAGTCAATGTGGACGACGCCCGTAACCTCGCGGTGAAGTACAACGTGAAGTCCATCCCGCTTCTCCTGTTCTTCAAAAATGGTGAAGTGAAAGACCAAATCGTCGGCGCCAATGTCACCAAAGATATGTTGAAAGCCAAGCTCCTCGCTCTCGCTTGATCTGCTTCACTAAAAATTTAAACCAAAGCTCCTCCCTATTTCACGGGCGGGGCTTTTTCTTTGGTGCTACACCATGATTTGAGCTTCAATCCATCAATCTTGAAACCTGAAATCTCCGCCATCCTCGTCGCCGCCGGCAGCAGCCAGCGCATGGGCTTCGACAAGCTCGCTGCTTTGCTCGATGGCAAACCTGTGCTCGCGCATACGGTCCAGAGATTTCTCGATTGTGATGCGATCACCGAAATCCTTGTGATTTGTCCACCGGAACGGTTCGATCTGTTAGATGAAAAAACTTTCACCAAACCCGTCCGCCGCATCGATGGCGGAGCCGAGCGCCACCTCTCCGTCGCCAACGGTCTCGCAGCCGTTTCTCCGCAAGCCGAGTTCATCGCCGTGCACGACGCCGCTCGCCCGTTCGTTTCACAAACCGATATCCTCGCAACCATCGCCGCCGCAAAAAAGCACGGCGCGGCATCACTCGCCCGCCGCGTCACCGAGACGTTAAAACGCACTGACGTGGAGGACTTCACGCTATCTCCGATCTCCCGGGAAAATCTCTGGTTCATCGAAACCCCACAAATTTTCCGCGCCGATCTGATTCGCTCCGCTTATGAAAAAGTGCTAAAAGAAAATCTCTTTGTCACCGATGAAACCTCCGCACTTGAGACGATTTCCGTAAAAACTCAGCTCATCGCCTCCACTTCTCCCAATCCCAAAATCACCACCCCTGCCGATCTCCACTCCATATCACCATGATCCAACTCGCACAAAACCAACTCTGGAAAAAGGGTGACCAATATTTCCGCATCGTCATCTGGGAACGCCTCGCGATCCGTTACAAACTAACCGACAGCCCAGAAGCTGAAGAAGGAACTCTGCACGATGTCACCAAGAAAGAATTCTGCCGCCTAATCAAAGGCGCGGAATTGATCGAAAGCTGAGCATTTCCATTCCAGTATTCTTCCAACCCATGAAAATTCTCTGTTCAATCCTCACACTTATTTTCACTTGCTCCATCGGGTTTTCTGAAACCACAGCGGATCGGCCGAATATCATTCTGATCATTTCAGATGATCATGCGTTTGATGGCTACGGCTTCATGGGCCATGAAACCGTGGAAACTCCGCGTCTTGATCGCATCGCTTCCGAGAGCCTCGTTTATACCCGAGGTTATGTGATGCCCGTTTGCTCGCCATCGCTAGCGTGTTTACTAACAGGAAAAATGCCACGCAACCACGGCATCACAGGAAATGATTTATCAGAAAAAGCACCGCAGTTTTCGGGCGGAAAATCCGACCGCAAACCCCTCATGGATCAACTGCTCGGCAACTCGCTCATGCTTCCGAAAGCACTGACCGATTCCGGCTACCTCACCTTTCAAACCGGTAAACTCTGGAACGCTACATTTAAAGACGTCGGCTTCACCCATGGCATGACAGGCAAACAAGGTCGACACGGTGGCGATGGCCTCACCATCGGTCGCGAAGGCATGCAGCCGATCTACGATTTCATCGAAACATCTAACAAAGAAAAGAAACCCTTTTTCATCTGGTACGCCCCACTCATGCCGCACGATCCCCACACGCCGCCGAAAGAGATTTTAGCGAAATACGCCGGCAAAGGACCAACGCCCGCAGCGGAGAAATACTATGCGATGATCGAATGGTTCGATCAAACATGCGGCGAACTCGATGACTACCTCACCAAGAATGATCTTAAGAAAAACACCGTCATTCTCTATCTCTCCGATAATGGCTGGAACGCAGCGGAAGGCTACAACGGCGGTCGCGCCAAAATGACTCCCTATGAAATGGGAATCCGCACCCCTATGTTTGTCCGCTGGCCCGAAAAAGTAAAACCTCTCCGCGATGACGAGACACTCGCTCACATCACCGATTTCCCAACCACGATTCTCAAACTCGCCGGTGTTAAAGCTCCAGCCGATCTCCCTGGGATCGACCTGTTAGATCGCGATGCGATGGTCAAACGCAAATCCATTTTCGTCGAGTCCTACTGCCACGACATCGCAGATCTTAAGCAACCCGGTAAAAGTATGTATGCTCGCGTGGTGATCGATGGCTTTTCAAAACTCATCATCCCTGGCCCAGCAAAACCTACTAAACCGTTCCACACCATCCCCACCGAGATCGAACTCTACGATCTCAAAGCCGATCCTCTCGAAAAAACCAACCTCGCCGCCCAAAAACCTGATGAAGTGAAGCGCCTGATGGCGATCCAAGACAAGGAGTGGGATGGTAAATAAGCATTAAATCTTACCCGCACGCTCCTTGATCAACGCGATCAAGGTTTCTGCCTCCGCACTTCTGCTTGTGTGTTTTGAGAGAACCAACAGCAGCTCGGAATAAATCGCGGGTGCGCTGATCGGAACCAACGCGCAACCGTTGTGCGGTAGCTTCGCGGCGTGTGCGGGCATCAAACCCACTCCGCCTCCCGTTGCGATCTCGGCAAGCATCATCGGCAACGAATCCATCTCAGCCGTGATACGCGGCGTGAAACCCGCCTGCTGGCAGGTTTCGATCAAGAACTCTCGACGCTTTGGAAAAAAGGCATTCGACAAGGAAACCCAAGGGTCGTTTTTTAGCTCGGCGAGCTTGATGGATTTTCTGTTAGAAAAACGGTGCTCGGACGGGATCGCTGCGATGAACCGGTGGCGCGAAAGCTTGCGCACCTCGAATTGCTTTCCTTCCTCGTCTTCCATGTTCGCAAGAATCCCCAAATCCAGTTCACCCATGCGCAAGCGGTCGAGCTGCGCGCGTGGGGCGAGATCGAATAAACTGACTTTCGAACGCGAATGCCGTTGCTGGAACTCCCGCACCACCGGCGCGATCAAGTCATCAAGAAACGGTGAGAGAAACCCAAGTCGCAAGGTCCGCTTTGCCCCACCGAACTGCTCCTGCGTCTGCTGTACGGCCATTTCCGAATCACACAGCAACTGCCGCGCCTTCAACAAAAAGAACTTTCCCGCATCTGTTAGATGGATGCGCTGCTTGATCCGGTGAAACAGCTCGGAGCCGATCTCTTCCTCTAGCAACCGAATCTGCCGACTCAGCGCCGGCTGCGAAACATGCACCCGGTCCGCCGCGCGCGACATGCTGAGTTCCTCCGCCGCAGCGACGAAATACCGGAGTTGGTGAAATTCCATATCCGATTTCTAGTCTTGAATTTTCCCCATGCAAGTTCATAACTTAAATGCATGAAGTTCTGAACTAAGTGGCATTATCCAAATACTGCATCTCGTGGCATTCTCACGTTGTTATGAAAACGAAATCATCCGAACTCACCATACGCAGATCATCCGAACGCGGCCACGCCAATCACGGTTGGTTGGATAGCTATCACACCTTCAGCTTCGCGGATTACTACGATCCCGCGCACATGGGCTTCCGCAGCCTGCGTGTGATCAACCAGGACATCGTCTCCCAAGGCGCCGGTTTCCCAACTCACCCGCATCGGGAAATGGAAATTTTCAGCTACGTCGTTTCCGGAACCATCGCGCACAAAGACAGCATGGGAAATGGTCGTGAACTGAAACCCGGCCAGATCCAACTCATGAGCGCCGGGACCGGAGTCACACACTCGGAATTCAATCCTTCCCGCACTGAGCCGCTGCACCTCTTGCAAATCTGGATCCAGCCGAACGTGAATCGCTTGCAGCCATCCTACACCGAGTGGCATCCGTCTGCCGATTCAGAGAACGAACCTAAAGTTTTGGTGATCTCACCTGATGGAAGCGAAGATTCCGCAACCATCCATCAGGATGTGAATGTGTATCGAGTTCGCCTGAAACCGGGAGAAAGCGTTGCCCATGATATCGCGAACAGCCGCGGCCTGTGGCTGCAACTCATCAAAGGCAAACTCACTGCCGATGACGCAACGCTGCTCCCTGGCGATGCCGCTAGCTCCGAAACTCCCGGCACAGTCGTTTTCACCGCAGTAGAAGATGCCGAAGCTCTTCTCTTCGATCTCGCGTAATCAATAACAACCATATCAAACCAATAATATAAAATATGAAATGTGCAGCAAACATCGTCGGAGGCCTGCTCGGCCTGTTATTCATCGTCTTCGGACTCAATTTCTTCCTTAATTTCCTGCCATCGCCAGGCAACCCGCCAGAAGGTTCGCCGCCCGCATTGTTCTTCGCTGCGTTATATCCGACAGGTTATCTCGCCTTCGTGAAAAGCCTGGAAATTCTGGGCGGAATCTTGGTCGCCATTCCGAAAACCCGCAACTTCGGTCTGTTAGTGCTCGGCCCCATCATCATCAACATTCTCGCCTTCCACGTCTTCTTAACTAAAGGTGCCGGACTCGCCGATCCCGTGGTACTCCTCATTACCATCCTCCCGCTGTTCCTGCTCTGGACATCGAGAAATTCATTCAAAGGTCTGTTGAACTGAGTTTCGCCACTCATTTCGGGCTGACCAATTCCGTTGGTCAGCCTTTTTTATCGAAAAATTCGCGTTCATTGACTACGTAAACTCCGTCTAGACAGAATGAGCTTCGCTGTGGATAAAGATTCGCTAAAGCTCATTTTGTATTCGCGTTCACTTGTCCGTCGTAGCCTTGGCAAAGTCGGATTCGCGGTTTAGTCTTCCCTTGTGACCGATCCCATCACCGCCGACAAAGCCCACTGCTGGCATCCATTCACTCTCCAATCCGAGTGGTGCGATCCTGAGCATGAGCCGCTCATGATCGTACGCGGCGAGGGAGTTTGGTTGTTTGATTTGAATGGCAAAAAATACCTCGATGGCAACTCATCGATCTGGACCAACATTCACGGTCATTGTCGTCCGGAAATCGCCGAGGCGATCGCCAAACAAGCGGCCACGCTCGATCATTCCTCTTATCTCGGGCTCGGACATCCGCTTGCTTCGGAACTCGCAGAAAAGCTGGTTTCCTATTTTCCAGAAAACACCCTCGAACGCGTTTTCTATTCCGATAACGGCTCAACCGCCGTGGAGGTTGCATTGAAAATGTCGTTGCAGTCCCGCATGCAAACGGGGCAGGAAAAACGCACCCGTTTCATCGCCTTCGATAACGCCTACCATGGCGATACGTTGGGCGCGGCCTCGCTCGGCGGCGTGAATCGGTTTTTCTCACGCTTCAGAAACCTCGGATTCGAAACGCAATTCATCGCTTCGTTGGAAGATCTGAAATCCATCAATCCAACCACGGTGACCGCAGTCGTCATCGAACCCTTGATCCAAGGTGTGAACGAAATGCGACCCTGGCCAGAAGGCATGTTAGCGGAGTTGCGTGCGTGGACGAGCGAGCAAGGTATTCACCTGATCCTCGATGAAGTGATGACGGGATTTGGCCGCACAGGCACCATGTTTGCCTGCCAACAGGAAAACGTCATTCCCGATTTCCTCTGCCTCGCCAAGGGCCTGACTGGCGGCACTGTCCCACTCGCCGCAACTCTGACCACAGCGGAAATTTATAACGCCTTTCTCGGCCCAGCAGAAAACGCGTTCTACTACGGACATAGTTACACCGCAAATCCCATCGGCTGCGCCGCCGCTCTCGCTTCTTTGAAAATTTTTGATGCTGAAAAAGTGTTAGAGCAGATACCGGATAAAATTGCATTCCTGAAACAACAACTCGCCGAACTGAAATCCAGCTCCGTCCATATCGTTGATGTCCGTCAATGTGGACTGATTGCCGGAATCCAACTGAGTCCCGGCCTTGGCATCCAAGCCACCCTCGCCGCACGTCACCACGGCCTCCTCACCCGCAACATCCTAGACACCCTCGTCTTCATGCCGCCCTTATGCATCTCCCAACAAGAAATCGAATTTTCCATCGATGCGATTAGAAAGAGTGTTTTAAAATCATGATTTCACTCAGACAGCATCCCTTTCCAGTAGTTGCGCATTTTGATCGGGTGGTTGCTGTGTCGTTTGCTTTTCCGAAAGAGGTTTTGAAACCCATGGTCCCATCGGGATTGGAATTGGATGCGTATGAAGGTCTTGGATTTGTAACCGTAGCGATGGTCTGGACTCGCGGACTCCGGCCTGCGGGTTTTCCAGCTTTTCTTGGTCAGGATTTTTTCTTGGCGGGGTATCGAATTTTTACGCGATTGGAAGATGAAAGCGGCAGGCGTTTGAGAGGATTGAAAATCATTCGCAGTGAGACCGACAAAATAGGGATGGTGAAGTCAGGAAATCTGATGACAGGTTACAATTATCGTTTGGTTAACGTGCGTCTGGAAAACGAAGACGGCGGCACACGGGTCGTTTCAACTCTACCCAATGGTGAGGTCACCTTGGATCTGTGTTTTGACGATACCAACCCAGATACCAAACTGCCGGTAAGCTCGCCGTTTCCTGACTGGAGGACGGCGCGGCGATTTGCAGGGCCAATGCCTTTCACATTCAGCCCACAATCGGACGGTTCATTTGTCGTGGTCGAGGGCAGTCGAGGAACATGGAAACCAAGGCCGGTTGAGGTGAGAAGTTGGCAAGTCGGTTTGTTCGACGAAACACCATTGCGTGGCGTCACTCCCATTCTAGCCAATGCATTTTTGGTTGAGAATGTGGACTATCGCTGGGAGCGTGGATACATCGTGAATCCAGGAGGAAACCCATGAAAAACAGAACGTCTTGGCAAGGGATGATATCGATCGCCCGGTTCAACTGGCCGTTCTATTTTTCGGCGGCAGTGATCATGGTTTTAGCAATTCTCGCCCTTTTTGTATTGCGTGAAACGTGGTTAATGGTCGCTGCTGTTTTGATTCTGTTAGGTTCGTCTTACTTCATCTTTATTTCGCTTGGAGTATCGCATTGGGTTTACGATCGATCTGATTTGTATCGTTGGAAGTGGCTCGCGAAAGCGTTGGAAGAAAGTGATCGGAAACGAATGATTTTCTGTCACTCGGGATTCGATGATGCATCGGATTTATTAAAGCATGAAACACCTGAATCGGAATGGCGCGTTTTGGATCACTACGATCCAGCTTCGATGACCGAGGCATCGATTCAACGGGCACGCAAATGGTTTCCGCCTGCGGCGGGGACGCTTGCTGTGCCGCATGATTGTTGGGTGATCGATGATGAATGGGCGGATGTGGTGTTTGGTTTTCTAGCGATCCATGAATTCCGAAGCGTCGAAGAAAGGGCTGCGTGGTTCCGTGAGGCGAAACGTTGTTTAAGTGCTCGCGGTAAAATCGTCCTCGTGGAACATCAGCGTGACCTTGCTAATTTCCTAGCCTTTGGACCTGGGTTTCTCCATTTCCATAGCGCAAGAGCTTGGCGGGAAAGCTGGGAGCTTGCGGGACTTGGTGAAGTGAAAAGTTTTCCCATCACGCCCTGGATACGCGTAACAGTCCTTGAACAATCATGAACGAAATTTTGTCCGTCATACTGAGAGTCGCTGGCGCTGGATTGATCTTGCTGACCTTTCTTCACATTCCCATCGGCAGGACGCTGAAATGGAAAGAGGACGGGCGCAAACTGAGTCCGGTAAACGAACAGGTATTTCATGTTCATACGTTTTTTCTATGCCTGATTATTTTTCTAATGGGGCTGCCTTGCTTGTTGATGCCTTCGATTTTGTTGGAAAAAAGTCCGGCGGGAATGTGGATTGCCGGGTCGTTCGCCTTGTTCTGGGCAACGCGATTGTATTTCCAATTCTTTGTTTACCGCTCGGATCTGTGGCGAGGGAAACGCTTGGAAACGTTCGTGCATTTCTTATTCGCTTTTATCTGGTCCGCTCTAACCGTTTTGTTCTGCGCTTGTGTGGCTCTTCAGTTGGGTTGGCTGGGATGATTTTCGCGAGTGGCCCACCACCAAATCAGAGCGATGAAACAAAGATTCAGCGCAACCATCCCTGCGGCTGAAATCAGAAGATCTTTGGCGAGAATAATCTCAAGCGTGTTCATCGAGACCAAACCAAGCGTTTGGATGGAGGCGTTGATTTTGCGATGTTTACCCCAGATCACCCAGCAACCGAGAAGGATTTCCATCACGCCAATCATCACGGTTGCGACATCGGCAAATGGTTCACCCAGGATACGTCCGACGATCAACTTGTGACGCGGGATTCCATCGAGGATCTTGCTGTAAAGCCCGTGGAAAATCCATACTGAGCCGATGAAGATTGCGACTAGTTTTGGTAAGAGTGATGAACGTAGCATAGGAATATTTCGGTAGAGGACCGCGCGAGTCCACTCGCGATTATTCTCAGAGCGCGAGTGGACTCGCG
>JANPEG010000102.1:0-2754 GCA_031431855.1 Akkermansiaceae bacterium
GGGGAATTCGAGCAATAAAGACCAATGGGCTGCGCGGGAGCGGATGCTTTTTATTGAGCGCTTGGCATGGTGGAAGGGGGTGGTGAATCGTGGGGATGTGCGGGAAGTTTTTGGGATTTCGGCAGCACAGGCATCGGCGGATTTGCAGGGATATCAGGAGGTGAATCCAACGGCGCTGTTTTATAATGTGCGGGCGAAGCGGTATGAGGCGCATGAGAAGATGGCATGTGTGATGCACGAGCCGCGCTTGGAGGAGGCGGTGAGTTTGTTTTTGGGGGTTGGTGTGCCAGGATTAGGGTTAGATCGGCGACCGAAGATCGCCGCTACTTCCGCCACGGTTGATTTCATTCGCCCCATTGCGCGTGCAGCAGCGGGGGCGGTGCAGCGGAACGTGTTTCTTGCGTTGGATCAGCGCCGGAGGCTGCGGGTGAAATACGGTTCGGTGAAGAGTGGTAAGCTGAGTTTTCGAGAGATTGCGCCACATGCGATAGCACACGACGGCCAGCGCTGGCATGCCCGAGCGTGGTGTTTTGAAAATGAAAGATTTCAGGATTTTGTGCTGAGTCGGATCGAGTCAGCGGAGTGGCCTGGTGAAGCCTTTAATACACCCCTCGATGAAGCATGGGAAAAAACAGAAGTGATCGAGCTGGTTCCGAACTCGCAACTTAGCGAAGAGCAACGCCAGACAATCATGTTAGATTACGGAATGCAGCAGGGAAAACTGAGAGTCGAGATAAGGTCAGCGATGAGAGAATATTATTTAGCACACTGGAGAGTCGCTGGACCCATCAGGCCAGCGCATTTGGAAATTTTGGAAAGTTAATCACTATGATCCAAACGATTGATCTCCTCGCTTTAGGCGCGATTGAATTGCCTCCCGACCAACGTTTTGCTTTGGCTCAGCGTATTCTGGCTAGTGTGGAGCCAGAGGAGATTGTGGAAACAGACGAAGCCTGGGCTCTCGAAATAAGAGAGAGGATGAGAAAATACGACTGCGGTGAAACCGTAGGAATTCCCGCACGTGAGGTCTTTGCAGAACTGGATCGTCGGAAGCCCATACAGGATTTATGAATATCTCTAGGGTTAATTACGCCAAGTCCATCACGAGCACCTTCGCCCAAAGCTCCCTGTGACCGCCGGAGAAGGCGTCGTGCATAGGATCGGCTTTCTGGTATTTCTCGTGGGCTTCCATCGTGTCGAAGTGGACGGAGATGCCGTAGTCCCATGAATGATCGGTGACCGGGCGTTGTTCGGTGGCGGCGGGTTTGCCCCAGTGAGCTTTGGAAATGTTAGGAGATTTCAACAATTCCGTAAGCGCGGCTTCCATGCGGGAGCGTCCTGCTTCGGTTTTGAATTCGTCTTTGAGCCAGAAATAAACGTGGTGTTCCATGGCGAGAGATTTGTAAATTAGCGGTGGGCTGGCAAGCGGTCTATGAAAGTTTCTCACCGCGAAGCTCAAAAACCTTTTTCACGGTTGCCTCAATCAGGTTGTTCGGGCAAGACGCACCGGCGGTGAGACCGATGGTGATGTGATCTTTTCCTGCAAACACATTCGCATAATTTGATGTGGTTTCCTTTTGGTGATGCAGATCGTAGTGGACGATTTCCTCCAGTGATTTGATCTGTGAGGCATCTCGGATGAAAAACGTGGGGAGCTCTTTCTCGCCGATTTCGACAAGGTGCGCGGTGTTGGAAGAATTGTAACCGCCGACGACCAAGAGCAGATCCATTTTCGTTTTGAGCATCTCAAACAGAGCATCTTGGCGCTCCTGGGTAGCGCCGCAAATTGTATCGAACACGGAAAAATTTTCGTCTGAGCCATCGCGATCCGTGACGGCTTTGGCGAGGTGATTTTGAATTTCCTGAGTCTCGCTTTTCAGCATGGTCGTTTGATTCGCAACGCCGATTTTTTGGAGGTGAATATCAGGATCAAAGCCCTCGGAATATGAGCCGCGGAAGCGTTCGAGAAAGGCCTGTTTGTTGCTACCGTTGCGGATGTAATCGCAGACGAAATCGGTATCTGTGAGGGTGAGAATGACGAGGTAATGACCATGGCCTTGTTCGCCAAGCGCTCGTGAAGAAGTGGCGCGGGTTTCTTCATGATCGGCTTTTCCGTGAATGATCGAAGTGATCCCGTCCTTCGCGTAACCACGCACGCGGCGCCAGACTTTCATCACGTCGCCACAAGTCGTATCGACTGTGTAGCAACCGCGTTCCTCGATCTTGTCCATGAAATGCGTTGGCGCGCCGAAGGCAGGAACGATCACGACATCATCTTCTGTTAGATCATCGTAGCTCGAATCGATTTCCCGCCATGGAAGAGAAACGATATCCATCTCGCGGAGTTGGCGATTTACTTCAGGGTTGTGAATGATTTCACCAATTAGAAAAATTCGGTTTTCAGGAAATACTTTACGTGAGGCGTAAGCGAGATCGATGGCGCGCTCGACGCCATAACAGAAACCGAAATCCTGGGCGAGCAAGAGTGTGGTGTTGCCACAGGTGAGCTTACCGCCTTGGTCTTTGATTTTTTCCACCAAGGAAGATTGGTAATGCACCGCGACCTCGGCAGCGACGAGTTCCATCACATCCGGGCGACGGACATTGACGCGGGGTCGTTTGTTGACGGGTTCGGACATGGGAGTAAGAGACACCAGAATCAAGAGACCAGAAACCAGAAATTACTTTTTCAGCGAATCGAGGAAGGCAATGAGGTCGCGGATATCGGATTTGCTCAGGATTAATCCCATTGGA
>JANPEG010000103.1:0-51427 GCA_031431855.1 Akkermansiaceae bacterium
TCGCCTACGCAGATGCTAAGCCCGCACCTGCTCCGGAAGGCAGCGCTCCTGCTCCCTTCGATGTCCGCATCAACGGCTTCCCCGTCACCTACGGCGATACCATTGCTGCTCGCTACACGGGTACCAATGGTCTGAAAACTGAAATCCAAACCGTTAGCATAAGCAAAGGCGCCGATGGCACCATCGAGCCGTTCTCGAAAACTTACGACGATCCAGAGATCGCCATGCGCACTCAGTTCTCACTTGCCGAGGCGTATCTCGAAGTCGCCAAACGCCGCCGCAAACTGGGTGAAAACAAACTCGCAGATCTCGATTATCAGACCGCGAAACAACTTCTCTCCAGCGCAATGGATCAGTTTAAAGATTCCTCCACCCGCGCTCACGCCGAATATCTGTTAGCCAGCCTCACCATGGAAGAGGCCGATGCCTCGACGGATGCGGAAACCAAGGAAACTCGTTACCGCGCCGCGCTTACCCGTTTCATCAACGTCACCGGAAGCTACTCCGAAACCCTCCACGCTTCGAAAGCTCAATACCAGATCGCCACGATCTACGAGCGCCTGAAAGAACCGGACATCGCCGCGCAAGAATATGTCAAACTCGCCTACAAATACCCGGACTCGGAATACCTCGCCGTTTCCATGGCTCGTCTTGGCACGCATTTCCTCAAAAAAGCCTCCGAATACGAAGCGAAAGCCAAGCCGCTGTTAGAAAAAGGGCCTGACGACAAAGACGCCGCCTTCGAGGGTGCGGCTCTGAACAAATTAGCCATCGCCGAATATCTCAAAACCGCCCAGATCTTCGGCCGCCTGCAACAGCGCTTCCCAACCGATCCTCTCGCCGGTCAATCCGGCCTCCGCGCAGGTCAATCGTTCATGCGTGCCGCAAAAAACCAGGAAGCCGTGGATGCCTTCAAACGCGTCATCGACGAACAGTCCTACGATGGTCCCACCATCCGTGCCCAAGCCATGTATTGGTCAGGCATGTGCTATCAAAACCTCAAACAACCCATGGCCGCTTACTCGCACTTCAAGCGCCTCACCTACGACTTCCCCGAAAGTGAATGGGCGGCTTTTGCCCGCGGTCAACTCTCCCAAGAGGGCTTGTTAAACCTCGAAGACAAACTTGAGCTTGAAAGACTGGAGGGTGAGAAAAAATGATTTTAAAAACACATAAAACCGCATCGTTGATGTTTCGTATATTCTCCATATCACTCACCTTGGGCTTGGCTACCGCAGCTCCTCTGAACGACCGTATCAAGGCTTTCAAGGCAGCGCCGACCCAAACCGAAGCCGCCGTTTCCGAAATCCTCGAGCTCGGACTATCAGAAAATCAATCGGCAGTTGCCTTCGCATCCGTAAAGCCATGGCTCGCCAATAATGCTGCGGAATCTGCTAAATTCCTTTTCCTTGCCGCACGTTCCGCCGAGTACGCCGGTGAATGGCGCCAAGCCGTTAGCTTTTATCGCAAGCTTCTCAAACTGGGAGATCTCGATGCCTCCACTGCCTCAATCGCAGCTCCAAGCTGCTACCGCTTGCTTATCAACCACCTCGGCGATGCCGAATCCGCCTATCTTCTGATGCGTGAGGAAGGCCTTCGTCTTCGAAACTTTGGTAACAACCGCCAGTTCGATGCATGGTTCTTCGCCAAAGCCAACGAGCGCAAGGATCTCAGCTCCACGACAAAGTGGCTCACGGCGATTTACCAAAGCGAAGAGCCGCGCGAAGTCTATGAACCGATTCTAACAGCTCTTCTCGAGGATCTGGAAACTTACACTTACAATCAAGCTCAGCTTATCACAGATCTGAAAGCTCTCGCTGCGGCGAAACACACCAACCCCATCGTCAAGGCAAGGATCGAGTGGGCCATCGAAGCCGTGCCGTTTACAGAAAAAATGGCGGCTGCTTTAAACACGAAAAAACCTGCGCCTGATACTCTCATGGACGCGCCCTTGCTGGCTGCCAAACAACTCATCGCCGCCTCGCCGTATGAAGGATCCCTACTCGTCGCACATGGCTGGATGCACTTCTCCGCCGGCGACTCCGGTTTTTTCGCCACCTTTGTGAATCCGCGCCGCGCTGAAAAAGCCGCGCCCATCATCGCCGCGCTCAAAACCCTGCCAGTCGAACAAGCCCAGGAAATCATCAACCTCCAGGTGCCGTTCGCAAAAAACCGTAAGATCGTTCCTTACCTCATTTCCGATGAAGAATTCAAGGCTCTCACCAAAGAGCGACCCGAACTCGCCGCCGCTCCCAAAGCGCCTCAGCAACCAAAAAATCCCAAGAATCCCAAAGCAGATCCAGCCGCTCCCAACGAAAAAGCCTTGGCCATGTCCCGCGAGCTTATTGAACTCCCGGCAAATGCAGATCCGGCAGCCGTCGAAGCGGCATTTAAAACCGTCCTCGATCGCGCCGCAAAAGCTCCTACCGCTTACCCGATCCTCGGTCTTGATCAAGTTGCCAAACTTCCCAACTGGTCGGATCCGTTGCGACTATCCGTTCAATCTCTATTCAACAAACAAGCGCCAGTTGGAGCATATCCCAAAAAACAAGGTTACGAACAACTCGCCCTGCGCGTGATAACTGATGCTACCGCTGCGAATCGCTCAGCCCAAATCGAATTCATCGCCGCCGATCTCTGGTCCGCCGCAGCCACAACGGAAGATCCGCGTTTCTACGCAGCAGCAGATGCCTTCGCAAAACTCGCAGCCAAATCTCTAACAGATGGCAACGCCTCGCTCGCCATGACCCTGTCCCGCTGCGGAACTCAATCCATCGCCGCCCGCACTCCTGCTGATGCAAAAATTACCGAAATTCTAACCAATCTCCGCAAAACCGCCGGCCTGGCCGCGTCCCAAGTCGGTGCGGTGGAAATTCCAGTCGATGAAACCAACCCTGCCTATCCGATCTACAAATCGAACGCCGAGTTCTCGGCTGGAAATTTAGAATCCGCATGGCAGCTCTATCTCGCTCACCCCGATCAGCTCGCCGCCGTCTTGCGCTCACTTCCGGTTAACTACGCTTTTTGGTTGTTAGAAAAATCCATCGAAACCGACCGTAGCGATGAAGCTGAAAACCTCATTAAAGAACTTACCATCTGGTCGCGCCAAGCCGAAGGCACGTTCAGCTCATCACAAGATGCCGAACTTAAAATCGCTTACGCCGATCTTGCTTTCCGTAAAGGAGCTCTCCCCACCGCGCGCGCATGGTATCGTAAAGTCGCAGAAGCAGCCGAATACGAGGGCAGCGAAGTCCATCTCACCGCAGCGCTCGGCTCCGTGAAAGTAGATCGCATTTCCAAGAACTTCGGCGCTGCAATGACGGAACTCGATAACCTCATGAAGTTTCCCAATGTGGATTTCCGCAAAAAAATCCGCTACGCCCGCGCCGAAGTGCTGATGGATCAGGAAAGCTACGCCGAGGCACTTGACGAAATCGAACAGGTTCTCCGCCAAGATCCCAAACATCCGGATGCTCTCATCCTCCGCGGGAAAATCCACTTCGAGATGCGCAAACTCGTCGAGGCCAGCGAAATCGAACTCGGACCTTCCCAAGATAAGACGGTCATCGTTCCCGGTGAATCCGTGAAAATCAACCTCCGCGATCCCACCCTCAACGTCTCCGGCGCGGGTTCAGAAATCGAAGTCGAAATTTGGGCGAAATCCGGTGACCGTGAACGCGTCCTTCTCTATCAACTTGGCGACAGCAAAGAAAAATACCGAGCCGATGTTGCCACCGTACTCGGCGCACCTGTTGCCGGCGATAAAATCCTGCAAATTCTCGGCGAAGACGAAATCCGCTTCGGCTACTCCGCTCGCTTCCGCGCGAAAATGAAAGATCTTCCCGCCGATCCGAATATCGTCATCGGCGTCGCCTCAGATGCTTTCTTATCCTTCTCCGCCGGTGCGTTTCCTCCACGTGAAGGCGAACGCCGCCTCAACATCGAAGAGCTCGGTGTTTCCTCCTCCCAAGCCGCCCTCGGTACTCGCACAGTTCGTCCCGGTAATCCAGTTTACATCCGCGTCACCGATCCCGATCGCAGTATCACCTCCGGAGCGGACGAAGTCACCGTCAGCCTCCAAACTTCCAGCGGTGATGAAATCCGTCAGCTCGCCCTTAAAGAAACCTCACCTTACAGCGGCGAGTTTCAAGGCATCGTCAACACTGCTGGCGCTCAAGCCATCGCGTTCGCCTCAGAAAGTGCGCCGGGTCGCGATCCTAACATGGCGATCAGCTCACGCGAATATCCAGGTTGGCAGGGCAATGTGGGCGATGCAAATAAATCTCGCACCTTCGGCATCGATCTCAATGACAACGCTGCCGTCAATCAAATGACCCTCGATACGGGTGATGCTTCGACTCATCTCAAACGCTTCGTTCTCCAAACATCACTCGATGGTCGCAACTGGATCACGCGTGCCCGTTACCCGGAAACCACCCCTGTATGGGATGGCAGACAACTCATTTCCTCGTTCCCTACGTTTGGAACCAAGTCCATTCCAGTCTCCAAACCTACCAGTCGTGAAGTCCCTAAGGATTGGGCTGAGATCATGGACATTAATTCTAACAAGGAAGGGATCGAATATCTCTCTGCCAACGTTGTAAGCCTGTCCGCTGGCGCATTGCCTATCGTTCAAGCTAGCCATCCGGGTTATTCCTGCCTCATTCGCTATCGCGCTCTATTCTATCAACCCGCCGCCGCGATCCGCCGTTTCCAGCTCAACGGAATCCCCAATGATGGCAATACGATCTTCTTACTCAATGGCACACCCGCTGCGCCTGATACCGAGAACGCCTTATTCATCGAACGCGAGCTAGCTCCCGGTCTGCACGAAATTCAATTCTGGCGTCACGAAGGTCGCGGCGATTTTCTCCAACGCAAGCCCGTCCTCCTCTGTGATGAAAATGGTAAGCCAGAACTCGTGCCTTGCCCGGATAGCATGTTTAATCCTCTCGGATTTCCAGAAAATGTTAAGCCGATGATTCCCCAAGCCGCTAAAATCACCACAGCTACCAACGGTAGCCTCGAGGTAGCCTTTGGTGATCAAACCCGTACACGCCTCGTTCGTCTCGTCATCAATGGTTTCGACGGCGTCGCTCCAACTATCAAAAAGGTCACACTAAATAATCGTGACGGCAAACAACTCATTCCTGTTACTCAGGATTTCATGGAGCTCCGCGATAACAATCAACTCGAAGTGCTCCCAGGGGATAGCATCAGCGTCCGCTACCAAGACCCGCGCACCGCATCACCCAAGCGTGATCGCCACGAACAACGTCTCAATGTCGCTTTCAACGACGCTAAAATCACCGCTTCTTTCCTCAACTATATCGAAACTGAAAAAGGTCGTGAATTGGTGTTGGAAGCCATCCGCCGCTTCCGCTTCGATGATGCGGTTGCCATTGTCATCGATGATCCTGACATGGACGCCGGCAACGAAAAGGACATGGTCGAAATCCAAGTGGTTTCCTCCTCCGGAGGCAAAGCCACCATTCAGGCCATAGAAACTGAGGAGCACAGCGGACGTTTCCTCGGGCGCATTTTCCCAGTGGTCGGTCAGCCTGCCCGCGCTTCTGAAATTCAACTCACCGAGGGCGGAACTCTAACCGCTTCTTACCGCGACTCTGAAAATCTCAGCCCCGGCATTCCCACCGAACGCGAAGTCACCATCCAACACGCACGCTACTCGGACCCTGCGCTCTCAACTTATAAGGTAAGTAGCAAAGCCCTTGCGGTTGAGCCGACCAAGCCATCAAAGAAATTATCTAACACGCCCGCCCGTTCATCAGGGCCAGAAGTTGTCTCGCCACGGCGCACACTTGATTTCGCACACAGCATTGAGACCCAGTCCCTCACTGCTGTGCTCGGTTCGAGCGTCCGCTTCGATGTGGTATTTCCTCACCTCGCCCTCGCAGGCAGCAGCACATTGAATGCTTACGTTCAGACAGAGTCCGGACGCAAGGCAAAGCAAAGTGAAGTTAAAGGAACTTTCGACGTAGCAGTTCCCGGCACGCTCAAACTGATCGGCACGCTTCAGAACGCAAAAGTCGTCATTCCTGATGGCTATAAAATCGGCCAGCCAGCATCGTCTCCCGGAAACCAACCGCCTCTTGAAGAAGGCCGCTTCTTCTTTGCTGTCCCACTCATCCTTGGAGAAACACCGGACCGCAGCTTCGCCACTAAATCCGCCGAATCGCTTCCAGCCTCATCCATCCCTGAAGGCCTCGCGGTCAAAGTCGGCGATATTGTCCACATTGGCTATGCTTACAAAGATTCATCAGATCAGATCAAATGGATCACTGCCAGCTTCGCTGTCGAAAGCCACCCGTTCCTTGATGTTATGAACGCCAACTTCACCGAGCCACTGGAGAAAGCCTTCGTTGGTGAAAAAGTGAACCTTCGCCTCATCGATCGTGGTCTGGATCGCAGCCCTGAGCGAGATACCGCCTCAATCACAATCAAAGCTGGAAAAACTAACTCTTCCTACGAACTCCAAGAAACCCAAGCGCACAGCGGTATATTCAAATCCGCCTTCGCGATCAGCTACGCACCGGATAAAATGCCAGCAAAGCTTCCGCCTATCGCGCTTAATGGCTTCCCTGTCCGCTACGGTGACGATATCGAAGTTTCTTACTCGGCTAACAACGAGACCCAGTCACTACTGCTGAGTGTCAACAAAGGTGCAGACGGTTCCATCGAACCTTTCAGCAAACGCTTCAACGGTGACGAGATGGCCGTTCGCACCAGCTTCACCCTCGCCGAATGCTATTTCGAACTCGCCAAAAAACACCGCGAGCTCGAACAAGAAAGCCTCGCCCGCCGCGAAATCGCTCAAGCGCGTAAACTCCTCGCAGAGGCCATCGCCACTCACCGCGACGACGACCTACGCGCCCATGCTGAATATCTGTTAGGAAACCTCGCGCAAGAATACGCCGACCTCGCGAAGAACGAAGAATCCAAGCTCCCGATGTATCAGGACGCTCTCGCCCGTTTCTCAAAAATCCCTACGGATTATCCCGATACCGAGTTCGCTCCGAAAGCTCAGTTCAAAACCGCACTGGTTTATGAGAAAATGGGAGAGACCGAAAACGCCGTCGAGGAATACGTCAAACTCGCTTACAAATACCCGAATCATGAATTGATCCCTTCAGTCATGTCGCGTCTCGGTGCATATTTCCAACAAACCGGCCTGGCCTTGAAACAACAGGCCGACCCACTCCGCGAAAAGACCGACGACGCCACCAAGGCCGAAGTTCTTCGCCTTGATCAACTTTCTTACCCCGAGTTTCTCAACGCTGCCATGGTCTTCGCAAAACTTCAGGAACGCTTCCCCGAGGATCCGCTCGCTGGTCTCGCCGGACTCCGCGCTGGCCAAAACTACATGCGCGCCCATCAATACAATAAAGCCGTAAAAATCTTAACCAACGTTCACGCAAACGATAAATACGATGATCGCGAGATCCGTTCCCAAGCCCTCTATTGGATCGGTATCTGTCAGGAGCGCCTCGCGGGCCTCATGACAGAAGACAACTATAGGGGTCGCGGCGAAGCCATGGAGCTCGCTTACGAAACCTACCGCCGCGTCACCTTTGATTTCCCTGACAGCATCTGGGCGAAATATTCTCGTGGACGCCTCGCTGATCCCGTCTTCGAAAAACGCATCGCTCTTGAAAATGAAGAGCGCGAACGCATGATCGAATCCCTCAAAGATAGCAAAAAAAATAGACGATGAATCAACTGGAGTCAGCACTACTTGACGAACTCACAGATGGAGCCGAACCCGAGCTCCTGCTGCGGTCCCGTACTCGCATCGACGCCGGACGTTGGTGGCGCCCCGCCCCTGTGTGGGTCTGCATCAGCGGTAGCGAACTCATCATTTTCGCCGTCGCTCGCCGCCGCTACGTGGAACGTGTCCCACTCGCCGATTGCCGCACCTGTCATTACCTAGCAGCCACCGGAGAATTGGTGATCGACTCTGCTGAATCATTGCGTATGAAACGCGTCAACCTATCTCCTCGCGAAGCTCTTGACGTAATAGATTTTCTAACAAATTAATAACCATTCTTTCTAACCACACCTCAAAACTATGATCGACCAACTCCTTTTAGGCGGACCTCTGATGATTCCCCTTATGTTGTGCAGCCTCGTCGCAATTGCCGTCGTCTATGACCGCTGGTTCTCTTTCCGGGATAACCGCAAAATTGATATCCGTTCTCTTCGTGCCAAAGTGCAGGCACGCCTGCAGGAAAATAACATATCCGGTGCGATTGGCGAATGTGAGGCGGCGGGTGGTCCAGTGGCATCCGTCCTACTCGCAGGTCTTCGCTCTTATAAGCAGCTTCGCGAAAAAAATGAGAATCCCGACATCATGCGCCAAGTCGTGACTCAAGTCATGCAAGACTATAGTGCGCAAGCGATGAGTGTGGTCAACAAACGCCTCGATGTCCTCACCACGATCGGCATGGCCGCGCCTCTACTCGGAATGACCGGAACCGTCACGGGTATGATCGCTTCCTTCGCCGGTCTCGCAGAAGCGGGTAGCACTGGCGGTGGCGGTGGCGCCGTCGCAAACGGTATCGCAGAAGCCCTCATCACCACAGCCGCCGGTCTCCTCATCGCTCTCGCCGCCGTTATCCCGCAGAGCGTGTTTTTCCGCTGGGCAGATGAAATCGAACTCGAAATCGAAGAAAGCACCTGCGAAATCGTAGAATTTATCCTGACGCATCACTAAAGCCAAAAAGCTAAATCCAAGTGAAAAACCGCCGTTCCAGTGATATTCCCGTCGATTCGTTTTCGGATATCGCATTCCTTCTCATCATCTACTTCATGGTAGCGACTACACTTGTTAAAGTGAAGTCGATCACTGCTGATCTTCCTGCGGGTGAGAAATCCACTCAGGCAAAATCGGAGAAGACACCCATCATCAATTTACGGGGCGAAGAAATGTTTTTTAGCGACAAGCCTGTTGCGATGAAGGAACTCAACGAGCGCCTGGCCGCCCTCGACCTAGCAAATCAAGACGGTGAAAAGCGCGTCATCATGTTAGAGGCTGCCAAAGGCACCCCTTATCAAAACTATTTCCAAGTGCTCGCCGCCATCAGTGCCAACGGCGGCGTGGTTGCCATTGTTGAAGATGAATAAGCCATGAGTCGCCCCAAAAAAAAGAAACGCAAAACCATCCCCATACCCGTCGCGAGTATGGGCGATATCGCGTTCTTGCTGATCATCTTCTTCCTCGTCTGTAGTGAGGCGGTTAAAGATAACTCCAAACTCCCGGTCAACCTTCCCCTTTCCGAATACGTTAAGAAAACCAAAGCCACCGTCGTGGCCTACGTGGTCATCGATGAAAAGGGTCAAATCTACTGTGACAACTCACCAGTAGATAGCGCCAAAGACGTCGAATTTAGCTTGCGCGCAATTCTCACCAACACGGTGTCTGACGACCAGCGCCACGTTCAGTTCAAATGTGACAAATCTCAATCCAAAGAAGTCTTTCAACCCGTTCTCCAAGCCATCGCCGAAGCCGGAGGCATCATCGAAGCCGTAGGCGAAATCGAAAAGTAAATCTAATCACCCATCATCATGTCCACTCCAAATCAAGAAACCACCCCTGACCAATTGCTGGAGTCCTTCCGGGGCCGCAGCTTCAAGTCTGTCATCCTGTTCACGGTAATCGTCCACGCTGTTCTTATTTGCGGCACGAGCGTTCCTTACATCATGAAGGCATTCACCGGAAAATCTGACTCCACACTCAGTGAGAAAGAGCGCACCGAACTTGCCGCCACTGAAGCCAAGGATGCATTACGCGACATCGCCACCAAACACGGAATCAAACCACAAGACCTCAGCATCCAAATTGCCGGTGGTGAGGCTCCTACCGCGCCTAAAGAAGAAACACCAGCTCCTACAGAGGATCCAACGAAGCCAGAGACCACTAAGCCCGAAGAAACTGCTAAACCCGGTGAAACTGAGGATCCCGAAAAGCCTAAATCCGCCATAGAAAAACAACTGGAAGTCAAAGAAGAAGGACCAAAGGTGCCAACCATTCCTGTCGAGGAAGCTAACGAAGAAGATCTGTTTAAAAAGTAAACAAAGATCGAATCGTCTTAAATTTCCTAACAAATCCGCATGTTCCGCGATTATTACACCGCCATTCCCACCGAGAAAGTGGACGAGATTCCGACGAATCCGTCTCCTCTCAAGGCGCGCGTGGCGACGATTGCAGTCGCCTCCATCGCGGTCCTAGCAGGCGCGGCTTATTTTTGGCTCCCGCCAGCATTGGCTGCATTCCTTTCACGCAATGCGGAAATCCAAATCCTGTTTCAGAGCAACCACGCGGACGCTTCGCTCAAGCTCGCGTTCCAACTCTTCGGCCTTCTAGCAATCCTTTGCTCGGTTGCCGGAATCGTCGGATTTTTCCGCAACCGCATCGCATGGCACGCACTCCGCCTGCCTCTGTACGCTGTCTATTTGATCGTTGGATTTTTCCTTTGGGTCACATGGCAGGCATGCTTCTCCATTCTCGATAAACAACTCAAGGTCGATGGCTTTCCTCAAAACAATGCCACCATCATCAGCCTCTGGTGGAGTATTGCATGGCCAACTCTCGCCATGGTTGCCTTCGCCGCATGGACGCACGTCATACTCCGCAGTCGTTCAGTCTATGCCGCTTTCACTCGCGAAAAAGGAGCCGCCATGGTCGGCGACCGCGTGCTTGAGGACATCCGAACCCACGGCCGCGATCCACGCAATCGCCGCAGTCTGTACCTCAGCACCCTCACTCATTTCATTATTCTCATTCTGATCCCGTATCTACTCAGCCTCAGTTTTTGTGGACCTGATCCCTACAAGGTGCCCAAGGGCAGCGGCACGGATTCGGTGGAGGCCGTGGCAGTGGTCAAGATGGTTAAGAAGAAGCAGCAGAAGAAAAAGCGGAGCCTTAGCCTGAGAGCTAATTCGTCGATCATTTATGCAACACCTGACCTAGATGACGCCCAAGTCGATCAAGTGATGGAAGATCAGACCCAAGAGACCTATGTGGCAGATAATAAGGCAGGCAAGACTGGCAAGGGCGGCAAGGGCGGCAAGATGGGCAAAGGCGGTGGCACCGAGGGAGGATGGCCAGAGGGGATGGATGACTATAAAATTCGTTTCATCCGTCTTGAACACAGCGGGATGGGCTGGGACGACGGTATGGATGAGTCCAATGCTGATATCAATTTCTTACGGGCTTTCGCCCAAGCCACTGGCTTTAAAAAAATTGCTAGTAAAGGCGAGAGCCATTCCATCTCACTTCTGAAAAAATATCCCAAAGACGCTTTCCCTCCCTTCGTCTTCCTAACAGGAAACGGACCCATAGGCAACGTCAGTGCTGCGGATAAAAAAATCCTACGCGATTATTGCATCAACGGCGGTATGCTCATCGCTGATGCGGGCAGCGTGGAATTCCATAAATCTTTCATGCCCTTCATCCGCTCGGTTTTCCCCGATAAGCCGCTCATCGACATCGCCGATGACGACATGCTCTATCAGGTTCCCTACACATTCCCAGATGGTGCGCCACCTTTCTGGAGACTCGGTGGCACACGCGCACTCGGCATTAAACACGAAGGTCGCTGGATTGCGTTCTATCATCCTGGCGATATGAACGGCGCTTGGAAATCCCAAGGCTACACCGATGTCACTCCTGAAATGCGCGAGGCGGCCATGAACCTTGGCGTTAACCTCGTCTACTACGCGTTCAATCAGTGGGACGACGCGGTTTCAAAAGCGAAAAAATGAACCTAAATTCCTTCAGTATTATCGGTTATCTCAGCGTGTTGCTCTGGCTCGCTGTGCCGCTGCTGTGGCTGCTCCGCCACCGGTTCACTTTACCGGGATGGCTGGCCCTCGCGCTGGCGATTTGCGCACTCGGTCTCGCCAAAATCAACTCCAGCTACCACGTCAATCGCATCCAAGTCGAAAAGGCTGAGAACATCGTCAATCAACTCGATGCCGCAGCTAAAAAACTTAAGATCGTCGAAGAGGCTCGTGGCGGTGAAGTCGCCGATATCCGCTTCGCCGAAGACGGAAACAATGACTTTATCGATAAGGGCGGTATGGATGATGCAGATCATAAGTATGTCGAAAGTCTCGATAAAACCAAAGAGCCCGCATGGAAAGGTAAGAAAAAGAAGCGGGGTGAAGCTGATACAGAAAGCAATGATCTTGAGGATGCGATTGGTGGCAAAGAAGTCATTTCTGGAGTGAAATCCGATTCCCTCAAGACTGAGGAAGAAAAACGCCCGCCTATCTTCATGTCGGAAGCTCATATGGCTGCCGCCAACCGCCTCGATGGTCTCAACCTCAAAGCCACACGTATTGCGATTCTGTTAGGATTTATCATTTTAATCGTCGATTACCTGTCACGCGCCAACTCCTATGCACGAGCCTTCTTTCCACTACCGCTTCCGGCTTTGTTGATAAATTCCTTCAATCCATTTCCAACTGTTGCGCACCGCCCTAATCCACCTCGTCGCACTCTGCCAGAAGAACTCTCATGGCTCGCCAAACGCGGAGATGTCTTCGTCTGCTTCACCAAAGATGCCTCTGGTCTTCCAGAATCTCTGCCACGCATCGGAAAAAAATCAGCTCCTATCGATTTGCTCCACGTCGATAGCGACCGCATTTCCGATGAGCTTATCTTCGAATCGCTCTGGTACGGACGCAGCTGCTTTGTCGTCGATGATCTGGATCGCATCAACTCTCTCTTCGGTTCGATCTATCAGCAACTCGAACAGCGCAAAAAAGCACGCGCCAGATCAAGATTCAACGTCCACATCGTCTGGAACATCGATCAAGCGTTGCACGAGGATGATATCGCTGACTTCGAAATATTTGCCCGCACCACTGGATTTTCACTCTTCATCTGTAACGACACACCATCATGAAACCCATCTTAATTCTTTTCTCTCTAACACTTCTCGCATTCGCTGATGAACGTGAAGTTACTGACGAACAACGCAAGGCTATTGAAAATGGCGGCGAAGAAGAGATAAAACTCGAGCGTCCAAAGAATCTTCCGGATCTCACGAAAGGTGAATCCCTGCCCCCCAGTAAAGATAAGCCATTCATTTGGACTCTCGGTCCCACCGGCATTTCATGCATCATGTCCGGGAAGGCTGTTGGCGATCAATTGTTGGTGACAGGCGCCGTCAAAGGATCTCCTGCGGATGGAAAATTTTTGCCCGGTGATGTGATTACCGGTATCAATAGCGTGAAATTCCAAGTCGGAGGAAATCTCGGTTTAACCATCGGCAATGCGATCATCGAAGCCGAAAAAGAGGAAAACGGCGGCAAAATGGTCTTCCAAGTCTGGCGCGATAAAAATTATGCCGCCCGCACTGGCGCTAAGAACGTCGCCGGAACGGATATCGATGCATTGATCAATCAGGTGGAGAACGACAATTCGTTATTTGACTGGAAACCCGAGGCAGCACGTAAGGAAGAGGTCAAAAATATAGATCTCAGCAAGTTTCCTATCGATGGAAGCACTCTGGATGTTGATTTAAAAGTCCGCACCTTCCCCGCATACGCCGACACCGCTCCCTACGATTGCCCTAAGACAAAAGCAATTCTTGAAGACGCATGGAAAGTGTTAGAAAAGCGTTTCGTCGTAGATCCGCAAAGACCCGGTTCCGGCAAAGGTGGTATCATCGAAGCGATGGCGCTTGTCGCTTCCGGAAAACCCGAACATCGCAAACTTGTCCACGAATGGGTGCGTAGCAAAAACTGCCCATGGCAGCCACCAACCGACCCTATTGGCACGATGTTTGAGCCGGATTACAAAGGTTACAAAGGATACCAAACTTGGCATCATGGGTTCATCGGTCTCCAATGCGCGTTGTACTATGATGCCACTGGCGACGACTACGTGCTTCCTGCCCTGCGCAAGTATGCCATCGAAGCTGCTATGGGCCAAAGCAAAGCAGGAACATGGGGCCACACGTTTGCTTATCCATCATTCAATGGTGGCAAGCTGCACGAAATGAATCCCGGATACGGTGCCCTCAACGCCGCTGGAAATCGCTGCTTTTTCCTCGTCGCTCTGGCACAAAAACTTGGCATCAAAGATCCTGAAATCGATCTCGCTGTTGATCGTGCGCACAAGTTCTTTGGCTCCTACGTCGACCAAGGCGCGATTCCGTACGGCGATCACGCCGCTGCCGGCACGGATGACAGTAACGGGAAAAATGCCGGCACCGCCTTTGCGATGAAGCTCATCGGCGACAACTACAGTGCGAAATACTTCGCCATGATGTCCGCCCACGCTTCCTTCACCCCTCGCGGCGGCCATGCTCATGATTACCACACCCAGTGGTCCAGTTGGGGTGCCACCATCTGTGGACCGGAAATCCGCATCATGGCCGAACGCAACATGCGTTGGCGCCGCACCCTTTGCCGCATGTATGACGGCAGCTTCATCTATCATTCGCCGACTGAAAAATACGGAACCCTGCGCGACCCCACAGCCACGGAAGTTTTCAACCAAGTCGTCATCCACAAGCAAACCCTCATCAGTGGCAAGGACACCGATGAAACCCTCTTTCTCACCGAGCGGGATAAGAAACACATGCTCGCGAGCGCATACGGCCAGTTTAATAACGACCATCTAAAAAACATCGCCGGCAAACCATGGCCGGAACGTTCCACCGAGGAATTGTTTGATCTGTTAGATATTTTCATGCCAAAGACCCGTGTCGCTGTGGCTGCTGAGTTGGCCAAACGCTTCAAAGCCGGTGAAGCCGCAATCCTACCGCGTCTCGTTACGCTTTTGAGTCATGAAGAAGCACGCTTTCGTCATGGTGCATTGCGCGCACTCGATGCTTGCGGGAACGATGTGATGCTCTCGAATCTTTCCAAGATTGTGCCATTGATTGACGATCCGAAGGACTTCGTTCGGATCACCGCGATTGAATTGGTTTCTAAATCGACCGAAGACAAGGAGGTGCAACTCGCGCTTCTCAAAACTACGGTGGCGGATCAATCCACGGAAGCTCCAAACAGCGTGCGTAACGCCGTTCAATCCAATTTATTTAGCTCCAAGGTGAACGCCTCTATCTCCGATAATCCGTTCAAAGCAGGCTTTGACAATAAACTAGTCGAGCAGGCGCTTACCAAACTCATCCTAGAAGAAACCGGCGGTGGGCCATTGGTGCAATCTAAGGTTAAGACCTGGGATAAGGAAACCGTCATCCGCTTGGCCGGACCACTCACCTACATCGCAGAGGAGGAACAGGTCTATGACCAGATGTTTGGAGCAAGAAGCGCGGCTGCTCAAGCCATGCTCGGCAAGTTCGGTTACCTCGAGGGCGTGCAAACCAATGCCTATCGTCTCGGGCAAAAAGCGAATATCCCACGTCATATACGCGCGGCTTCCAGCTTCAAGGATCCCATGGTGAACCCCGATGTTGTTTTTAAACAACCGGGCGTTTTTGCCGATTATGCGGATGAGCTCAAAACCATTCTCATCGATAGTCCGTCTGAGACGATCACGATCAAGGATGAAACCACTGGCTGGAAGTCAGTGTCCACGCCGCTCAGTAAGGTTTTGAAGGCTATAGAGGCGAACAAAACGCCAGCAACTCTGCCAAGTATCGCAGACGATGTTCGTAAAAACTTTCATTCTGAGTTGAATGCTCTAGATGGCGCGGGTGCTAAGATGAAGTTGTGCCGCGATGCTTTAGCGGATCCAAAGAGTATGCAAACGTTCCGTCAAATAGCTGCGATGGATCAACTGGTTGAACTAAGCGGTCCAGAAGCAGTGAATGATCTTTTGCCATATCTGGGTCATGAATACTGGCGTTTGAATGAGCATTCCCGCCGCGTTGCTGCAGATCTTGTCAAAGGCATGCCAGCAGCACAGATCGCCAAATTATATGCAGAGGCCGCCTATGCATCATCCAAGACAGGTTTCCTCAAAATGCTCACTATCAGTGGTGCAAAAGGGGGTCTCGATATCGCGAAGCAAGCGATGAAAGACGAATCGCCTGCGGTTCGGGCGGCTAGTATCGAAACATTTTCTGCTCTCGGTGGTGTAGCCGTCATTGAGAATATTATCAAATTCCTCCAAACCGCAGAAACGTTGGAAGAATGCCACGCATGCGAAGACGCTCTCTTGTCTCGTATGGTAGATGCCTCAACCGCTGGTCGTATCCGTGATCGCCTCATCACGATGAAGTCCGGAGCTTCAATCATGCTTCTCGACAGCATATATTATCTGTTAGCTCATATCGGTGATGCGAAATCTATCGAAGTTCTGCGTAATGCAGGAGCCTCTGATGATCCTAAGGAATTTGCCCGAGTGATATTTGCTCTCTCTTACTCGCCATCCCGCGAGGCGGATAAAGTGATGTTAGATATTGCTGCCAAAAACCCCAAACGCGCCGCGATCGTGGGTGTCTATGGTGACCGTCGCATGGTCATCGGACCGAAGGGATATGGTGATATCTCCGCCGCACAGCAGATGGACTTTGCGGAAGCCATGCTCAAGCTTACTCTCGAACCTCGTATCGTTCAACTTCTCGGAACGATTCATGAAGCCCGTGCATTACGTGCCCTGATGTTCTGCTTGGAAAAAGGCGTTGGTTCTGCCGCTCAGAGCATTGTTGCCAATGCCGAAGGTATGGAGAAACTCAGCCCTGCTGATGCTAAAATCGCTGCGGAAACATTGCGCCAACTTATCGAATACATCGAGGTCTCCCATCTCCGCGGCGGCATCAAAGCCCACATGGACAAGGATGACAAATACACCGTGTGGAAAGAACTCCAGGCCCGCGCCGGCAAAGTTCTCCTCAAAATCCACAAGCCAGAAGCCGCCCCTATCCCCACCTTCGATGGTCTGGATCTGGATCGCTAGTACAAATCCGAATCATCAGATCATGAAGCTGCTAATCTCCCTGTGTCTCGGTTGGCTTCTGTTAGATTCGGTTTCTGCGGCCGATAACCCGCCAAACGTCGTCGTCATTTTCATGGACGACATGGGCTACGGTGATATCGGTCCTTTTGGCGCGACCAAACAGAAAACTCCGAATCTTGATCGCATGGCGAAAGAGGGGATGAAGCTTACCTCGTTTTACGCTGCTCCCGTTTGCTCGGTTTCTCGCGCCCAGCTTCTAACAGGTTGTTATGGCGCGCGCATCAATGTTCCTGCGGTTTACATGCCAGCCAGTGCCGAGGGCCTGAACCCCGATGAAATGACCATCGCGGACCATCTCAAAAAAATCGGCTACTCCACGATGTGCATCGGCAAGTGGCACGTCGGCGATCAACCTGAATTTCTCCCAACCAAACAAGGCTTCGATCACTACTTCGGCATTCCTTACTCTAACGACATGCAGCGCAAATCCACGGACTCCGGCCTTCGTGTCTCTCCGCTGCTGCGCGATGACAAGGTCGCCGAACTTCTGACTGATGAAGAACAATCCCGCATCGTCGAGCGCTACACCGATGAGGCGATCAACTTCATATCTAACAATAAAGAAAAACCCTTTTTCCTCTACCTTCCACACACCGCGATCCATACCCCAATTTATCCTGGAAAAGCTTTTCAGGGAAAGTCGACTAATGGCCAAGTGGGGGACTGGATCGAAGAAGTCGATTGGAGTACCGGCCGCATTCTCGATACCTTGCGAGATCTCAAACTCGCCGAAAACACCCTCGTCATTTTCACCAGCGACAACGGCCCATGGTTGATCAAAGAAAAAGACAGCGGCAGCGCCGGCCCTCTCCGCGGCGGAAAAGGCAGCACATGGGAAGGCGGAGTCCGCGTCCCAACTCTCGCTTGGTGGCCAGGAAAAATCGCTCCAGGCTCTGCAGCCGATGCCGTTGCCGGAACGATTGATCTTCTCCCAACAGTCGTCGCTCTCGCCGGCGGAAAAGTCCCAGAGCAACCCGTCATCGACGGCCGCGACATCTCGCCTCTGTTGTTCGGAAAATCCAAGGATTCTCAGCGTGAGGCGCATTACTATTTTTCCGGATACAACCTCCAAGCTGTCCGTCAAGGTTCATGGAAGCTCGCCATCGCTCCGCAAAATGAAACCATGGGTCGTCCAGTCGAACCCGATGCCAACACCGCAGAGCCGCGACTCTACAACCTCGATACGGAAATCGGAGAACAAACCAACGTTGCTGCCGAGCATCCAGAAATCGTCGCAAAACTCAGTGCTCTCACAGAAAAAATGAAAGCCGATCTGGGTAAACCAAACGCCCCAGGCTCTCGTCCAGCTGGAAAAGTGGAAAATCCTCAACCCCTTTACCCTTCAGAAAGCCCTCAGCGTAAGAAGCCAGAGGAAAAGAAATAACCACGCCCAAAAGTGGTCCCGTCAGGAATCGAACCTGAAACTACGGCTTCGGAGACCATCGTCCTATCCATTGGACCACGGGACCTAACTTTGGCGTGAGGCGGCAGTATTTACCCGCTGCACTATGCCAATGCAAGCACATCGTACCTCGTAAACGTGGTGTTCTTAGTTCTTGGTTCCTAGTTCTTGGTTCGAATATGCGGAAGCGCGAAGCCCAACTAAGAACCAGGAACCAAGAACTAAGAACTCTTCAGCCTTGCCCCTTGGCATGGATTGGGCTACTTCCCCAGCCGTTATGCCTATCGCAACTCCTGCCCAATACGCCGCCATGCTTGATGCCGCCCAGAAAGGCGGATACGCCTACCCGGCCATCAACGTCACTTCACTCACCACGATCAACGGTGCGCTCAAAGCTTTTTCCGAATCGAAATCCGACGGCATCATCCAGGTTTCGACCGGTGGTGGCGAGTTCGCTTCCGGCATGGCCGTGAAAGACGCAGCCTTCGGTGCGATTATTCTCGCGGAGGCCTGCCACCTGCTTGCAGAGAAACACGATGTCCTCATCGCGCTTCACACCGATCATTGCCACCCGGAAAAAGTAGAAGGTTTCCTCAAGCCACTTCTCCAAGCCTCACGCGAACGCGTTGCTGCTGGTAAAGGCCCGCTATTTCAATCCCATATGTTTGATGGCTCTGTCGTAGATCTGAAGGAGAATCTCGAAATTTCCAAAGCACTTCTTAAAGAGTGCGCCGATCTCGGCATCATCCTCGAAGTCGAGGCGGGTTGTGTCGGTGGTGAAGAAGATGGTCACGACACCTCAGGTCTCCCTATCGAAAAACTCTACACCACTCCAGAAGACATGGTGGAAGTTTACGAAGCCCTTCAACCCATCGGTCGCTTCCTTTTCGCAGCGACTTTCGGAAACGTTCATGGTGCCTACAAGCCAGGTTCAGTGAAACTCAAACCATCCATCCTCAAAGATGGTCAGAAAGCCGTCACCGACAAACACGGTGCAGCCGCAGAGATGGATCTCGTTTTCCACGGCGGTTCCGGAACTTCCAGCGACGATCTTCAAGAGACTCTCGACTACGGTGTCGTCAAAATGAACATCGATACCGATACCCAATACGCTTTCACCCGCCCAATCGTGACACATATCTGCGCGAACATCGAAGGCGTGTTGAAAATCGACGGCGAAGTCGGCAACAAGAAACATTACGATCCACGTTCCTACCTCAAAAAAGGTGAGCAAGGCCTCTGCGATCGTATGAAACAAGCCTGCGACGAACTCCGCTCCACCGGCAAAACGATCTACAAAAAATAACCTGAGAGTCGCGCTTCAGGCCGACTTATTCATACCATTTTTTTAAAAAACCGATCCCACATCCGGGGTCGGTTTTTTCGTCTCAATTTTTACTCCATGTGAGTGCGTTCCACCACGGCGGCAGCCTCGGCTACTTTGAGGCCGTCTAGTGCTGCGGATACAATTCCACCTGCATAGCCGGCACCTTCACCACAGGGGAAAAAGCCGGAGATTTCTGGGTGTTCGAGAGTATCTGCTTCTCGTGGGATACGCAGGGGAGAGGAGGTTCGGGTTTCGAAGCCCAGCAACAAAGCTTCAGTTGAAGCGTAGTTGCGGATCTGTCGATTGAAGAGCTGGAGTCCTTGGCGGATGCGGCGGGTGATGGGTTTGGCTAGTAGTTCGTGAAGAGGTGCGGAGTTCAGTCCTGGGAAGTACGAGGTTTCTGGTAGATCCGATGAAATTTTTCCTGCTAGATAATCGGCAGCCCGTTGCGCAGGCGCGACTTGTCCTAACTTTTGGTTTCCTCCCGCAAGTTTCGCGGAGTGTTCGATGTTTTCCTGAAATACGATGCCCGCCATGATGCCGTGTTGGGGAATGAGATTCGCGACATCCTCCGGTTCGATGGTGGTGACTAAGCCGGAATTCGCGAAAGGCGAATCGCGGCGGGAGAGCGACATGCCGTTGACGACGACCTGTTCATCGGCAGTTGCCGCCGGAACGATCCAACCACCCGGGCACATGCAAAACGAATGCACGCCGCGATCCTCTATCTTTGTGGCGAGTCGGTAACGCGCGGCGGGCAACAGATCCGGACGGGGTTGGCCTTCGGGAATGTGATATTGCTGGCGATCGATAAACGGTTGTGTGTGCTCGATGCGAAAGCCGATCGCGAACGGTTTGTGCTCCATCAAAATGCCTTTCGCAGCGAGCAGTTGATAAATATCTCTCGCGGAGTGGCCAGTCGCGAGAATTGTGGCATCGCCGAGAAACTCGCGGCCATCGACGGTTGTGACTCCGTGGATCTTATGCTGCGAGATCAACAGATCGTTTACTTTCGCTTGGAAATGCACTTCGCCACCATGGTCGATGATGGATTGGCGTATGGCTTTCACGACGTTGGGTAAAAGATTCGAGCCTATGTGCGGATGTGCGTCGGTCAGGATTTTTTCCGGCGCTCCGTGAGCAACCAACACTCGATAAACTTCGGCGACCGGGCCACGTTTGGTGGCGCGGGTGTAGAGTTTGCCATCGGAAAAAGTTCCTGCACCGCCTTCACCGAAGCAGTAATTGGAATCTTCGATCACACGACCCTCGCGTAAAATCGGGGCGAGATCGAAACGGCGTGCGGAGGCATCTTTGCCGCGTTCTAACACAATTGGTTTCTGCCCAAGCTCCAAGCAGCGCAGTGCGGCGAACAAACCTGCCGGCCCCGCACCGATGATGAGAATTCGTTTTGCATCGGTGGAAAGCACAGGCGCTGACCAAACCGGTTTCGGCTCATCGGGTAATTCCTCATCCACGGCGAACTCGATACGCAACTGCACTTTCACCTGCCGTTGGCGCGCATCGATGGAATGTTTTCGTAATCGAATCCCACGCACACTTGAGGGATCAATTCCTAACACTTTTGCAATCGCCTCTTTGCGCGCCGATTCATTTTCAGAGCTCTCCAGCGGCAGGACGATATCAAGCGTGTGAATCATCTTGAGAAATCAGATGGCTCGTTTCTCGCCGTTGTCGTTCACCGAAACGAAGGTCACATGGGTTTGGAAAACGGGAATATTCGCAGAGTTTTTAGCATCGGTCACAACGACTTGGTAGGTGAGCGATGTGTTGCCTTTTCTCGCTAGAGAACAGTTGATTTTCAAAATGGTACCATCGCCCACACCTTGCCGAAACTCGACTTTGTCCATCGCGATGGTGACGAGTTGGCAGTGCGGAAACTCGGCGGTAGCGGCGATCCATGCGGCTTCATCGACCCATGCCAGCATGCGCCCGCCGAACAATGAACCGTAATGGTTCAAATCTCCGGGCATGACTAATCGGTGGGTTTCCAAAATGATGATGGTGAAATTTTACCAGTTGCGCCGACGCTCTTTGAGGATCAAGCCGTCGACAGATAAAGAACCTGCGCCGCTGAGCAAGAGGGCGAGACAGGGAAGAAGAAACAGCAGAGCGGGTTCTTTCGCGCCAGCGCCGCCACTCATGAATAACGGACCTGCCGCATGAATATTAAATGCGGCGACTGTCATGGTGAACGCGAGGACGAATGCCGCAGGGCGAGTTGCTAGGCCGAGAACGAGCAGAGCCGCGCAACCGACTTCCGCGAAGATGGTCGCACTCAAGCTGACAGGAGACGACATGTAGTTCAGCGGGAAAAAATCAGGAACCTTGAATCCAGATTTCATTTCTGAGAAGCCTTGGAGTTTAGAGAGGCCATGGCCGAATAGCATCAGCAGACCGGTTCCAATCCTGAGAATGAGTAGTCCGAGGGATGTTCCGGCATCGCGTGGGCCGCAATCGAAGAGAAATGTTTTCATGACTACTTGGTTTTAGGGGAAATCGAAATACGCTTGAGCCTGTCATCGCCGGGAGGCGAGCTCGCGGAAACTTCGTCATCGGCTGCAATCACGTTGTATGCCAAGCGGCGGTAGTATGCGTTGAGTGGTCGGACGCGGTAGGGTTTACCTTGGGTTTTCACTAAATCGATCAAATCACGGATTTCCTGATTGAGCTGGTCTTCCTGCATCGTGCGGAAATGTTCGCAATCTACTTTCACGCGCTCGGCATCTGGCATCTGGCGGCGCAGGATGCGATTGACGAGATATTGAATGTCATCGAGACGATCCCCGTGGTCGCCAATGATCGCCTCTTTCTCCGAGGAAAAAATTTGCAAACATGGGCCTTCGTCGGTGTCTTGGATTTCGATTTTCGCCACAATTCCGAGGTGACCGAGCATCGCATCGAGGATTTTTTGGGCAAGTTCTGCAGCTTTCATGGCGGAACTTTAGCGAAAAGCTGCCCACGGTCAACTTTCGTGCATTTTATATTGAAGCTTCTGAAATGCGGCGGATGATTTTAGCCATGTCCAACCTACCTTGGTCCGAAATCCTGTCCTTCAAGCTCTTTGATGTCATTAAAGTGCTATTAACCGCAGTCATTATTCTAATGGTAAACAAGGTTCAGCTTTTTAGTGATAAGCTCTCAGCCCTGCTCATCGCGCTCCCGCTCACCTCATTGCTCGCCATGATTTGGATGTGGCAGGGCGGCCAATCCTCCTCAAAAATCGCTGGCCACGCCGAGGGAACGTTCTGGTTTGTCCTGCCGACCCTCCCGATGTTCCTGATTCTTCCATGGATGCTGCGCCATGGTTGGTCATTCTGGACCGCGCTCTCGGTCAACTGCGTCATCACCACAGTCTTTTTCTGGCTCACGGTGATTATCCTGAGGAAATTCGGCATCGATCTCATGCCGAGTTGATTACAAGGAGCGGCGGCATCCTGCCGCCGGTTTAAGAAAGTGGGCAGCAGAATGCAGCCCCTCCTTGTGGCACAAGGACCCTGCTTAAATCGACACATCGAAATACTTGCCAATTCGCCGCCAGTAGCTCTCGATACGCCTCATCGTTCTGACCACAAATTTTACCCATCATTGAAATGAAAAACATCCTCATCATCGGCGCCGGCGGAGTTGGCAGCGTGGTCGCTCACAAATGCGCGATGCTTCCCGAAACGTTTGGCGAAATCACCCTCGCTTCCCGCACGGTTTCGAAATGCGATGCGATCGCTGTATCCGTCAAACAACGCACCGGCAAAACCATCGCCACCGCGAAAGTCGATGCCGACAACTCCGATGAAACCGCCGCACTTATTAAAAAAACCGGCGCTGTCCTACTCATCAACGTCGCGCTTCCATACCAAGACCTCAACTTGATGGATGCCTGCTTAAAAGCCGGCATCGATTACCTCGATACCGCGAACTACGAGCCGCTCGACGTCGCGAAGTTCGAATACTCTTGGCAATGGGCGTATCAGGTAAAATTTGAAAAAGCAGGCCTCTCCGCTTTGCTTGGCTCCGGCTTCGATCCCGGCGTCACCAATGTTTTCACCGCATGGGCGCTGAAACATCATTTCGATGAAATCCACACGCTCGATATCATCGACGTCAATGGCGGCGATCACGGCCGCGCGTTTGCGACGAATTTTAATCCAGAAATCAACATCCGCGAAGTCACTGCGGAATGCCGTCATTGGGAAGATGGAACTTTTGTCGAGACCGCACCGATGTCGAAACATCAGCCGTTCACCTGCCCGCAACAAGTCGGCACATACGAAATTTACCGGATGTATCACGAGGAACTCGAATCCCTCGTTAAACACATCCCCACCATCAAACGCGCGCAGTTCTGGATGTCGTTTTCACAGAACTACCTCAAGCATTTGGAAGTTCTCCAAAACGTCGGAATGACCCGCATCGACGAAGTCGAATACCAAGGCCAGAAAATCGTCCCGCTGCAGTTCCTTAAAGCGGTCCTCCCGAACCCCGGTGATCTCGGTGAAACCACCAAAGGCAAAACCTGCATCGGCAACGTCATCACCGGAATCAAAGACGGCAAACCGAAAGCCATCTACGTTTATAACATCTGCGATCACGAGGAGTGCTTCGCAGAAGTCGGATCTCAAGCGATTTCCTACACCACCGGTGTCCCAGCGATGATAGGTGCGAAACAAATGTTAGAAGGCGGCTGGAACAAACCTGGCGTCTGGAACATGGAACAACACGACCCCGACACCTTCATGGCAGACCTTAACATCAACGGCCTGCCATGGCAGTTCATCGAGCTTACCCCAGAGCAAGCCGCTGGATTCGTGGTGGTTTGAGAGCGTGGCGGCGGTTTTTAGCCGCCATGCCATGAATTTTTACCGTCTTAACATGAAGCGTTGCAAAAGGACGTTGCGAACAGCCTGGAGTGCGGAGGCTTGCCTCCGCCGAGTGAAGAGCGCATGTATAAAACAAGTCCACCCGCGACGGAGCAAGCTCCAGCACTCCGGCTGGTCTCTACCAAATCCCTTCACTATTCATTTCTCACTCGGTGAAATTTCATGTAGGTGCTGAGCGGTAGATCCGTTCCGCCCATGAAAACCAGCATCCCCCATACATACGCTCTCAAGTTCTGCATTTGCGCTCTTGGGCTACTTATCAGCGCATCTCATGTTTCTTTCGGGCATCCGCCGAAAAAAAATGAAGCTCCGAAAGCTGCGCCGATCCCTCGATTTGAACCTGCGAAAACGCCCGTGGTGACAGGTGAATTTGTCGTTGGTGTATTGAACATCACTTTCAAAGACACCGTATTTCCAAAAGATGTGAGTGGCGCGATGAGTGAACTCCAACGGGTCGTGGATACAAATCTCGAAGCCGATCCAACAGGCGGCGGTAAATCCTCAGCATACGCCAGCGCGGTGAATCAGGATGAATATTTCAAGATCTACAGCAACGACATCGCATGGCCGAAAATTGCGATGATGCCTGACGAAAAAAGTCACTACGCGGACCCCAACTTTTACGGTTACTACTGCGAGCATGATCCCTTCACCAATCCGATGGGTTGGAAAGAAACCGAAGAAGGCGCAGAACGGGTAAAAAAAATGAATGACAAAGCGATGAGTTTCGCCGTCAAAACCTTCCGAGGATCCAAGCCGCGTTTCATTTGCTACAACTACATCACGAAGCGACCCGAAACTCCGGTGGAGGAAGCCACAAAAGCGCTTTTCGAGTTCTATCCAGGATACGTTAACAGCAAGGACCAAAGCCGGAAAAATAAAGCGCGGATCGAAGAAGGCGCAACAGCTATCACCGACACCGAGTTATGGGAGATGTACGTGCCTGCCTGCAAATGGGGTGATCCGGCGTGGCCGAACTCGAAAATTCAGATTAATGATTTTGCCGGAGGTGTGTTGGCTCATGAGCTCGGTCACTGCCTTGGTGCGCCGGATGTTTATCGGGTCGGCCGCTTCAACGATGGCATTAGTGGAGCAGCTAGCTTGTTGGGCTATGGTCCTACTGCCAATTCATTCAGCCGATTTTATCATCACGCCTATATCAAGGAGGAAAATCACCCTACGATCAAGACCTCGGGCACTTATACGCTTCATCCAAGACACATCAAGCCAACCGGTAATGAGGCGGTCGGCTACCTCTTTCCTAGCAACCATCCTCACTACATGTATCATGTGGAATACATTCATAATGAAAACAGCTCTGTCGGCGTTGGCTCCTCGCATCAGGGAATGCTGATCTCTGTGATCAATTTCGGTCTAACAAATTATCTCGGATCTCCAGATTACACATACGTCTACCGGCCGAATGATCCGTTTTTTCGAGGTCTGGGCGATGTCGACAAGTGCCTGTTTGGCAAAGCACATGGTCGCACGGAATTCAACATGAAAACCGAGCCGTCATCACGCCTGCCAAACCTTCTCGACGGCGGGGTTTCATTTAAAAATATAGAGGAAAAGGACGGCACGCTTACCTTCGATGTCACGATCGACCACAAGCCCATTACGGGTAGCGAATATACTCTTTCGATGCTTCCGCAAATTCGCTTGGATGGGATCACCGATATCCAATCCACAAGTTTCGCGATGGATTGCACGATCAAGTTTCGCGGCGAGCCGCTCAAAACCATGTACGGTTTCTGCTGGGGCACGTCGAAAAATCCGACCATCAAAAGCTCCACCTATATCCTCGCGCATCGCGAATGCTATCGAGGTCATGCGATCAACCTCACTCCCAACACCACATACTACGTTCGTGCTTTTGCAACGAATGGGCTGGGCGTTCGCTACAGTGATGAAGAAAAAACCCTCAAGACTCTGGATGGGAAAACGCTGTCACCCAACATCGGCCCGCTTTTCACCGATCAGTTCTCTAACAATTCATATCTTGCGAATCGATATAGTAATGGCACATCGGACGGGTATGCGAATTATGGTCCGTTATGCACGATGGCAAAACTGATCGCTTACTACCGCCCTGAGAAGTTCCAATCGCTTTCGGATAAAGATCAGAAAAAATCCATGGTCGATTTCAATCAACTCAACTGGAATCCTGAACCGGATCATCCTAAGCCACGCTTGGAACAATTGAATGGATTTTTTTACCATTTGTACAATCAGACTGGCATATCGAAAATCCACGAAGAGAGGCTGGAGAAAAAATTGATCCGCGGCATCGTGGATATGACTGGAGTTAAAAGTAAGCCGGTTCTCACAGTCTTAGATAACACAAGTCAGAAACAAGTTTCCGATCTCATCAAAGCCGATCTCTCGATGAGCCGTCCCGTGTTAATGATATATGTTTTTGATAATGAAGCAGTCCATGAGCTGGTTCGCTGGGTGCTGGTTGACGGAATCAACAGTGATGGAAAGTTTCACGTCGATATTCCGGTTAATTCAATGTTTCTCATCAACGGTAATCCCGAAGCAATGAATACCGATTACTATCCCATGGAGAAGTTGATGCTGCCCGACTACAAAAAATTCGTTATTACCTCGTGCTATTATAGCAAATAGATCATTCACTTTGATATGTATCGTTCGTTGCGATTTTTTCATTCGCTGATTCTGGTCAGCGCGCTTGTTTTCTCTGCATCGATCATTACCGCAGAAAAACCGAATGTGATTGTGATCACGGCGGACGACCTCGGTTACGGGGATCTTTCCTGTTATGGCGCAAAGGCATTTCAAACACCGCACATCGATAAACTGGCTCAGGAGGGTCGGCGTTTCACCAGTGGACATGCTACTAAGTCCACCTGCACTTCGACTCGTTTTTGGCTTCCATAACCACATGTTCAAATCATAAAATTCCAAGCAGAATGCATGAAAATTCGTGACGCTAAATACATTGTAAGTCCGGTCTATGATTGGCTATTTTTCATCGGTTCGCCGCTGATTGCGTGTGCCTTGGGGACCGCGCTGGTGCGATTTATAGCGGCAGGGTATCCGGAAACGGTTCACTGGTGGGGAAATGAAGCCTCGCTCTCTGGGCTACTTGCTCTTACCCAAGCTCACCTTGTCGCGGTTTTCTTTCGCAGCCATGGAAATCCACAAATATTTAAGCAGTTCCCTTGGCGCTTCACGCTTGTTCCAGTGCTGCTCCTAGCCTCAATTTTTTACAGTTCTTGGTTGATGGCGCTTGCTGGATTCATTGTCGTTTGGTGGGATGTTTATCATACGAGTCAGCAAAACTTCGGTCTCGCGCGCATTTATGATGCACGGTCAGGAAATGGAATTCCAGAAGGCCGCTGGATGGAGAAAATGTATCATCTGATCTTTTATCTCTGTCCGATTCTCGCTGGATCCTACCTAATGGCCCATGTGAATGGATTCATGGCGTTTCGCGCCATGAATCTCGATTTCCTCGGAGTAACACTGCCGGAGTGGGTTCAGAAGCACGCAGAAAGTATCCGGTATGTTGCGATCGGACTGGGCACGCTGGCGCTTATAAGTTTTCTCGTTTTCGAATGCAGGCGCCATCGTGGGGGCTACCGCTATCCTTTCCCGAAAGTGATGATTATTTTTTCAACGGTGCTGTGCTCAATTCTTGCGTGGGGATTTAATAAGTTTGGCGATGCATATTTCATAGTGAACCTCTATCACGCAGTACAATACTTTGCGATTGTTTGGGCTACTGAGCAAAAACAGGATGGCTCGGTGTTGTTTCGCGTCCAACGCTCACATGGAAAGGCGATTGCATTTTTGTTCTTTTTTATACCACCAATAATAGTCGGAACATGGTTCGAGTTTGGTTCTTGGCAGAAGTTAACACTCGCACTGTTGCTGACATGCGCACTTTTGCATTTCTGGTACGACGGCTTTATCTGGTCAGTGCGCAAGAAGTCAGTGTAGATCCAGTGCTAAAATTTTATCTAGCTACAGGTCTATGAGCATGGCGACGTGCAATCTCTCAAGTGATGAGACGGTGGTATGGTGCCGCCACTTCTTGCGGTGGGGCTAAGTTCTTTGAGTCAACCGAGTTTGGATACGGGTTAGTGACTTTTCTAAAGCTGGCATTTTTACGCCTGCCTTATTTGCGCGGCGTAGGGGCTCTTCTTAGATTGGACCGAACTCCAGTTCGCGCTTAGATGAAATCGATCATGGTTGAGGGTTGTTAAGGTTCCATCGGGCGTGTGCGTTCGATGTTGTAATAAACTGCCAGGCATATAATAAGATTTTGTGATGCGAGGCAGCTGAGAGATATTTCACCCATGGTGAGTTGATCGTCAGCAAGGGTTGCGTGAACTAAGCTTTTGACGCGGCGCGAGGGAAATTTTCAGAGAAGCGAAACGACGGAGCGCGGAAGATGAGAGGGATAGGGCTAACCCCCTTTTCCTCATCCCAGACCGGCTCCCCAGTGTATTCTCCGCGCAAGGTGAAAAAGCAAATTCCTAGCATTCATTCGGGTGCGGGTTTAAAATAGGCCCTAAGCAGGGTATGTTCTTCGGATTCATTTTTTTACTGAAAACAAACTCATTCAAGCACTGGCTAAAAATGTTAAAACATTTTTGAATAGGCATGAGATATTACCGTCATAGTGGGGTCATGAATATGAAATCAATCATCGCTACCACAGCTATCGCGCTGGCCGCACTCGCATCAGCTAACGCTGGAGTTCAAACTTATCAAGGTTCCACCCGCTGGGCATCGACTCTCTTTACTCCCAGTATCCGCACGGCTATCGCTACCACCACCTACACTAGCTATTACGTCGTCGAAACCAGTGGCGGGTATGTTGTAGATGCCCGCAGGATCGATGCCTGGACAACGGTGAGTGGTCGTTTTTATTACATCGATGAAAGCTTCAGTATGGATTATGACTACTTTGGAATCGGTGGTTATGATATCGCAGGTGGCATGGAGTCCGCTGACATTAGCACGGTGCTTCCTTTTCGCGGTCTGACTAGTTACGGCAAACTTAACTCGTTTATACTATATCCTGCGATCGATTATTATCCGAAAAACGGAAACCTTGATATCACTACGATTACTGGATCAGCCCGTCTCAACACGTATTTCAGTGGTAACATGTCACTCAACACCGGCATAAACAGAGTCTTGGATTATTTGGAAGCACGCGGTTACTACGAATACTAAGCATGAGCAACCGGAGTAAATTCATGGCAGTTGTTGCTAGTCTGATCATCGTGTTCAGCGCTGGGATTATGTGGGGTATGCACATGGCCCGATCGAATCAGGAAACTTATGGATCTGATTCTTCCACGCCAGGTAATGGGAAATCTATCTCCACCACCGCAGGGAATGTGATGGGTCACAAGCAGGAGCGAGGTTCGCACGAAGTGTCTGCGTCTCTTTCTCCAATGCAAAATGAGATCATGGGTGCTATTCGCAATGCCATGCTCTTACCTAAAGAATCCCGCAACGCGTCTTTACTAAAAGCGCTTGAGCAGACAAAAAAGCTGCCATTGTCGAAAGTCTTGTTAGATAAGATGCGTCTTATCATTGACGAAGGCGAAATTGAAAGCAGTCACTTTGTATTATCGCTCATGGAGCAGCGCGAAGACAAGTTAGCTGTTGATTTGCTTTTGCATGCGGCCGATCACAAAGATCCTGATGTAGCAGATCGCGCGCTTTTCGCCTTGGAAGCCGTTGCCGGGACGGTTTTCAAAGATCGAGATGAAGCTGCTAAATGGGCAGCTACTTGGCAGCCTGATCCGGAGCTTGTAAAGCTATTCGCTCCAGTCCAAGAAAATGAAGAAGCTCACATTGCAACAGACACACGCCTACCAGGTCCTAGAGCTAAAGCTCCAAAATCCTCATCACAAAATCCGGAAGAATAGGAGCCGGGAGGAAAGTATGTATGTTTAAGGAGTGATTTCATCATTCCCTTGAGCTGAAATTGAAAGGCTTAAACTCTATGGGCTAGCTGAGTTTGGATACGGGCTAGTAACTTTTCTAAAGCTGGCATTTTTATGCCCACCTTATTTGCACGGCGTAGGGGTTCTGCCCAGATGGGATCTAGCTCGAGTTCGCGACCTTCGATGAAATCGATCATGGTGGAGGGCTGGTAGGGTCCCATGGGGCGAGTGCGTTCGATATTTGATTCGATGAGTTCAGGATCGAGTTGAATTCCTTGTGCCTCTGCAGCTGCGATGACTTCGTGCATCAGTGTGCGTATTTCGGCTTCAATGATTGGATCGGCTAACAAGACATCGGTCGTTACCCCGCCTTCGGCGACGGCGAGTCCGTTAAATGGAATGTTCCAGAGTAATTTTTCCCACTGGGCTTTGGCGAGATCATCGACCGCAGTGGCGGGGATTTTGGCGGCTTTGAAACGTTGGGTGATGGTTTCCGCCTTGTCAGATAGGTTTTTGGAAAATGGTCCAATAGTCATTCTGCCGCCCGCGGTATGACTGATGGTGCCGGGGGCGATTCGATTGATGCAGACGAAACAGAGTCCGCCAAACACTCGGTCTGCCCCGGCGATTTCTGCGATGCGTTCGCAATTTCCCAAGCCGTTTTGCAAGGTAAGCACTTGGGTGTTATCATGCATGAGCGGCGGCAATACGCTGGAAAGTAAATCGTTTGCGGTGGCTTTCCAAGCGATGATGACCAGATCGACTTTTCCGATATCCTCCGATTTTTTAAAAACGGAGATGTTTGTTAGATGAAAATTTCCGTTAATGCTTTCGACCTTTAATCCTGATTTTGAAAGCTGATCATAATCCGATCTCGCCAGGAATTTAACATCGACATCCGCATCGGCGAGGCGTCCTCCGTAATACAAGCCGATCGCTCCGGAGCCGATGATGGCGACGCTGTTAAAATCCCAAGACATGCGAAACAATATCTAACAATTCACGTTGAAGTCGTGCCTTGGAAGTTGTGTTGAGGTGTGGTGGTGGTCACAGCAGTTTTCTTGGGCAAGCAAAGCAGGGCTTCACTGATGAGGAAAAACAGGACGGCAACGAGGAACGCGCGCCAGATGTGAGTGGAGAGTGATGGATCTGAGGCTTGGCCGGCTTGATCGAGGAGACGGTAGTCGGTGCCTTCGAGCATGGCATCGAGATTTTCTTTGCTAGTGATTTCCAGTTCGTCTTCGGCAAGAGGACGGTTGATAGCCATTAGGCGGTTTCCAAGGCGGAAGACACCTGTGACGTAATCGCCATTGTCTTTGGCGTAGTCGTCTACTCGTGTGCGAGTTTCACCGGCGACGGGATTTGAGGAATCGGAACCGACTTCTGCGAGGAAGGATGCGTCAAAGCGCTCCGCGCCGAGGGAAAGAATGCGTTGGATGGCGGGAAGTAAGACATCGGCATCACCTAAATTTGACCATGTGTAATCGGGGATGCTTCCAATCGTCCAGAGCGTGCCTTGATCGACAATTTTACGAGTGATGAATGGTTCGCTATCTTCCCATTTGGCGAGGACGGCGGCATCGCTTTTAGGGATGGAGCGTTTGATCGCGCGCAGACGTTCTGCAGGGATGGGCGCGCCGTCGATGCCGTCGCGCAGCGGGCCATCCGCGCGTTCCCAATCTTTCAGAATGAAAAATTTACCACCTTCAGCGACTGATACGGGATCCCATTGAGTGCCGAGAAACGGTTCCGTTGCGGGTTGAGCAGTGGGTAACAGGACGACTTGTCCGCCGCTGGAGAGGAAATTTTGAAGAGTCTTGGCACTTTCTCCGATGGGAAGTGGAGCGGCCCAAAGGATCATCGAGAGTTCAGAAGTTGAGGTTGCGGCGAAGGCGGTGGGATCGATGCGAGTGACGGATTGTTTTTCAAAATTCGGCGGAGCGGCAGCGAGGGCGAGATAATCGGCGGCTTCGTTAGATGAAGAAACGATGAGGGATTTCATCGGACGGGCTGGGCCGTAAGCGAAGAAGACAGAGTTGTCGCGCGGGTTTCCATCGGCTGGGATGGAAAGCCAGCCGTGGCCGGACTCATCTTCTAGTTTGATGGGGATGCGTTTTTGGAAACGCAGGGATTGGCCGGCAAGAGTGATCAGTTCGTTTTGCGATGCTCCGTTGATTTGAGTGGTGACCGGAAGGCTGATGCTTCCGCGGTTGTCTTTGGAACGGCTGAGTTCTAAATTGAGGATCAGGCCATCGATGGTGCGGCGGGTGCTGAGCAGGCGGAAGGAAATGTTGGTGGCTGCGTCTCCGCTGATGGAAAGGATACGTATTGCAGGTTTTTCAGGAAGGCTCTGTAGGTTCGCACGCAAAGCAGCCCAACGTTCGTCATCGGGACGCCAGTTGGTGCGTTGAAGATCGGATGCGAGCCAGATTTCTGAGCGACCTGTCGAAGATGTTAGAACTTCTGTTGCGGTGGCTAAGAGGGCTGGGATGTTCGCGGTGGAATCGGTGGCGGCTGTGGCGGATAATTCCGCAAGGACATCGGGTGAGGGAATTTCCTGTGGTTTTCCTGTGGCGCTATCGATGACGACGAGACGTGGGCTGCCGATGTTTGACATCGCATCGCGAATTTTTTTCAGGACGATCTCGCGTTTGGCATCTTGGCCATCTCCAGAGCGTAGTTCCATGGATGCGCTGCGGTCGAGAACGAGAACTACGGTATCTATCGTACCAGCGCCCCAACCGAGGAGTCCGGAAACGATAGGACGGGCAGCGGCGAAGGCGAGTGCGGCGATCCCGAGCGCGCGGCAAGTCAGGATGAGGATGTGGCGAAGTTTCTTTTTGCCACGTGATTCACGCGTGGCTTTGAGAAGGAACTGCATGGCCGCCCATTGCAGAGTTTTGTGGCGGCGTTTGTTGAGCAAATGAATGATGACCGGGACGCTCGCGGCGGCCAGAAACCAGAGAAGGAGTGGAGAGAGGAAGGTCATTCGCGGGAAACTCTAAACATTAAAATTGAAACTCCAAGGGAAGAGGCTGGGAAAAGTGGAGTTTGAGCCCTTTTTTTCAATCGCTCAAAATGTTCGTTAATCGATTCGGGAAGTTATTTATTCGTGTTCAGCAGTCGGTAGACCTCCGCGTGCAGTGTCAAGGCGGCGGCTTTGCGGTTTTCGGGGAGGGGTGCGGCGGCGCCGATGATGAGATGTGCGGTGAGGTTCCGAATTTTCGCGAGGCGAAAAAGGTGGGTGGCGAATGTGTGATCGCCCCAGTAGCAAACATCGTTTTCAAGGTCGCCAGTGGACGCTTGGTAGAAAATGGCGGCGGGGGTGATGGGCTTGCGGGTGTCGAGGGCGATTTGGAGGAGTGCGGGTTTGAATGGGTGGACGTTGGATCCGTCGGAGCTGGTACCTTCTGGGAACAGGACGACGGGAAGGTCGCTTTTGATAGCGCGGAGTATTTCCGAGGAGGTTTCGACGGCGCTGGAGCGGCGGCTGCGGTCGGCTAGGATCGTACCAGCGGATTCCAGCAGGCGGCCGATGACCGGCCATTTCCTGACATCTGATTTCGATATAAAGACGAGAGGTGCTTGGGTAGCAATGACGACAACGTCGAGGTACCCGAGGTGATTGCAGACCATGAGTCCTTCGGTGGGAAATGTGCCGGTGACGATGAAGTTTGTTTCAAGTGCGCGAAGCATGCGGCGGGCTTGCCGTTGCTGCCATCCGGCTCTGCTGACGGGGGAGGATGTGGGGCGATCCGCAGTGAGGCCGTAAAGGATGGCCCAAGCGAGTTTGGTAAGTCTGCGGAGTGCGGTGAGGGAGGTGATCAATCGGTTTTGAAAAAGTGTCGTTTTCCAGTGCGAGTCATGTTGTTTAGATCGAGGATGGTGAGGAAGTCTATAGTTTTAAAATCCGCATCTAGGGCCGGTGGTCCCGCGATCCATGCGCCGACGGAAAGGTAGGCGGCGAAAAGTTTCGGAGTCTTGACGGCTTCTGCGAGCACTGTAGGTCTGGGCATGATGTATGGCCCGATGGGGTGAGTTCGCAAGTGCGATGGTGCGAGGAATTTTTCAGTTAACTGTTCGTAGAGTCCCCAGCCTTCCGCAGGGCATTGTGAAGTGAGCGAGCTGCAACCCAAGAGATATCGCGAGCCGCTGCTCTCCGCGTAGCGGGCGATGCCGGTCCAAAGCAGGTCGAGGACGGCGCGGTTGCGGTGATCGGCGCGGATGCAGGCGCGGCCGAGTTCGAGGATTTCATGGCGCAGGGATTCGTAAGGGGAGAAGTCGAATTCCGTGGCGCTGTAGTAGCCGAGGCCTGCGGCGGCCATGGTGCCGGTTTGCAGGCGGTAGGTGCCGATTACTTCTCCGGTTTCCTGTTCCTCGATGATGAGGTGGTCGCACTGGGCATCGAAAGGGTCGGCGTCTAGGCCGCTATCATCGGATGAGGCGAGGCCCTCGCCGAGTTCAACGTTGAAAACCGCGTAACGCAGGCGCTGGGCAGAGCGGATGTCAGCTGCTTTACGGGTGGTTCTGATTCTATAACAGGGCTGCGCCAAGGTCGAAGTCATTGTTCTTTTTGCGCGGAAATGGCGGACGATCAAATTCATAATTTCTGAACTTTTCGACACATTTGCACCATGTTCCGCATTGTGGTTTCCGATCTCGATGGCCTGCCGCCATTGCGAAATGAGAGTTTGATACGCGCTGAGAAGAGGGGTGTGAGGGTGGTAGATGTGGGTGGCTTCGGAGGTGAGGCCGTTGAGCTCGATGATGCGTATGCCTTCACCGCGTTTCAGTGCTTCATCGTCCGGGCAGCGGAGATCGAACCTACCGAAATGAAATCCATGGAACGTGGATGCGATGCGGTGGATTTCCGATTCGAGCTGAGGAGTGATAAACTGGCTTCCATTCAGGAAAAGGGCACCGCGGCAGTGCGATCCGAGTCTGGCCAGCAGCACTGTTTCGTCGTTTTCGGGAATCCATGAAAGCCTGTCTGCGTGGATGGTGCGGAAGTGTCTTTGCGAGAGGAAAGCACGGTCATCATCGAGGATGAGTTCCTCGAGTGTTTTTACCCCGTCGCCTCTAACAGAAGTCATGATCTTGGTGGTGATGGAGAAAATGCGCCCATATTTCTGCTCCGGGTGGCGTATGTAAAATACGCCGAACTCAGCTCCCTCCGCGTAGTGTTGGATGAGGGTGGGCACATAGCGGCGTTTAATTTCCGCTTCCAGTTCTTCCTGGCTTTTTACGATGACCACGTCCTTGCCGCGCTCGCCGACATCGGGCTTGATGACGAGCGGAAAGCCGGTGTGCCAAGCGTTGGCGGCGGCGATTTTCTCTGAGGAATCGCCATCCGGTAATTTCAGGAAAGGGATGACCGCGCCGCTGGGTAGGAGGTGGTCGAGGATCATGGATTTCGATTCGCCGGTGATGCCGCTGTGGGGGATGGCGGGATTGACGGCGGTGCAAGCCAGCGGACGACCGCGTCGCAGTGCGATCCAAATAACAATGAGAGCCAGCGGCGGATAGAAAATAAAGGGCGGCCAGAATTCCCATCGGATTGTCCTTTGCCACTTCGAAAGGAGGATGCGCCTGCCACGGTGGGTCATTAGGTGGGATGCGATTTTCAGGAGGAGAAAGACGAATACGAGCAGCAGGATGGCGAGTGGGAATAGGGCGACTCCGAGGTTCAAGAGCCAGTCGGTGGCGCGTTGGCCGAAGTAGGCGGTGAGCGAGACCACGGGGATGCTCCAGAGTATTCCGGCGAGGAAAAACCAAGTGGCAAATTTTAGGGCAGGCGCTTTCACGACACCTGAAGCCACGTAGAGAGGGAGTCGCAAGCCCGGCGTGAAGCGACTGATGAGGATAGCTATTGCGCCCTTGCGGGTAAGGAAGGAGCGGGCGTAATCGATGGATTTCTCGCCTATAAACCATCGCAGCGGACGACGCCGGATGAGGTGGCTACCGCCGAAGCGACCGGCAGCGTAAAGTGCCATATCGCCGATCCAGATGCCCGCGAAGGCGGCGGTGATTCCCTGCGGTAAGGGAATGAGTCCGCGGGCGACTAGCAGGCCGGCGGCAATGCAGGCGAGGTCTTCGCTGGCGAGTGTGGCGATGGCGATGGCTAGCAAGGCGATCCAGAGCACGGTTCCTGTAAGGGCCATCGCTTTGGGATTGAAGGGTCGCGAGGCGTTATCAGTTCGAGCAGCTTCTGCTTGCGGACGGGAAATCGCTTTTCCGGTATCGACGTTTTTCAGGAAAGTCAGGAGGGGACCGGTGACAAGGTCTGGTTTCGAAATAAGGATCATGTGGCCGCCTTTCAACCAGACGAGATCGCTTTGCGGGATGATGCGGTGATGCTCGCGGGCAGAGCCGGGAACAACAAGGCCGTCGGTGTCGCCCTGGATGATGAGGGTTGGCTGGGAGAATTCACTAAGGTGAGATCTCAGGGGACGCAGGTCGCTTTGGTAGAAATTTTTCGCGTAGCGGGTGTTGATCAGGGCGTCGTCGAGCACCCCGAAATGCGGAACGCCCCAGCGCACGGCTTCCAGAGCAATCCATTGTGCGCCGTGTAGGATGTGGTTGAGGAAATAGTCTCCGGTGAGTTCATATTCTTGGACGCCGATGCTGGATAGGAGGGTGAGGGAGGCGAAAGTTTCGGGTCGGTGGGAAGCCAAAGTGATGACCGGTCCGCCGCCCTGGCTGTAGGCGAGCCAATGAGATCTGTGGATTTTTTCGTGATCTAACAATTTCTCCAGGGCCTTGCCGTGCGCTTCGAATGAGAAATCCGAAAAGCCTACGGAAGACGCGCCGAAGCCGGGTAGGTCGGGGACGATGATGGTACGGTTTGTTGGTAAGATTTCTAACAGGGGATCGAAACACGAGGACGCCATCGGGCTGCCGTGGACGAGGATCAAAGGAGTGGACGAGGGATCGGTTCCGGGAAAAACGCGGTATCGTAGAACTCCGCTTTCACCGAGAATGGCGAGTGACTTCCAGTTACCTCCGGAAGGCACGCTCGGCTCGCGGGTTGACATGGCAAGCCATGAAGCGACCAAGAGAATGGCATAAAGCATCAGAAATCTTCCCCGCATGGATTTCATGGTTTCCGGGGAAAGATGATCTCTTTGGCCGATTCGCCGCGGCGGGCGACGGAGAAGTTGATTTCAGTGGCGGTCACGGTGACGAATGTGCGACTAACGGTGCCTCCATCGTCGCGGCGCACGTGGATGGCACAGGAGGGATCTTCGGCTATTTCATCGTCCAGTATCTGCTGGATCGTTTGGTTGGAAATGAGCCCGTATCGCGAGATACGGGCTTTTCTGACGACCTCGCCATTGACCGATGAAGCTGTTAGAAACGGCTGCGGCGGGGCGGGATGGGCGCGGAAGGCGATGCCATCCCAGCCGTAGTGACGCATTATATCGGGAGTGAAGAGTACGATGTCGCAGGGCGAATGATCGCCCCATGCGTGGGCGAACATAGCGTGTTCCAGCGCGGAGAAAGAAGCATGTTGGGCAGCGAGGAAAGGAATCAGTCCACGCGATGATTTTCCGGGAATTGGGATCACACCGCCGGGGTAGGCGTTCATGACGGCGAGGGTGATTCCATGTTCGTTCGTGAAAAGCCAAGTGCCGCCTCCGCCTCCATCGCGGGCGCAGGCTCCTGCGGTGGGATGAGGTTTTGCTAACTCTGGATCTGCGGAAAGCGGGCGGTTCCACTTTTCATCGCGGTTGAATCCGAGTTGGTAGCCGTCGTTTTGGAATTTCCAGGTAACGGAACACATTAGGTGGTTTGGCGAGCTTTCAGGGTGGAGGGAGCGATGCCGAAATCTTCCGGTGTACGAATTCCGTTCAGTCCTGCGATGACGGAGATCAGGGCGAAATGATGGACGGTATGGGAAACGAGGAACTGCATTTCCCGGCAGACGGATGACTCCGATGCGAGATCCACCTCACAGTCGCGGATACGTAAGGGCTGGCAATATTCCGATAGTGAGCCGACCGCCTTGCGGATTTTTCGTAACCTCGTGATGGCCTCCGATATGTCCGTTTCCACGCGGAGATCGCGCGGCCTTTTGTCGTAATCTAGCTCACGTTCTTCACGGAGGGCGGCTAGGAATTCCTCGTAATGCTCCACGCAATGCCGGATGTGCTGGCCTATGCTGCTGGAAAAAACTTCTGCGCAGGGACTCGCGTAGGTGACGGAGTCCATTTCGCCGAGCAGGCGAAGGGCTTGGTGGAGGAAACGCCGATTGAGTTCTAATAGGGATTTCATTGAGCGAAACGGGAAAGGAATGAACCAAGCACAGGAATCTTCGGTTTTTCTACCCACAAGATGAAAAGACAGCAAAGAAAAACGACGCAGGCTAAGGCGAAGAGCAGACCACCGTCTCCCTTCACCTCTATGCCGAGGATGGTGAGGTGGCTGGCGATCGCGCCGAACATGACGCCCGCCGCAAGGCCCGCGCCCAGCCAAGTAAAGCGCGGCACGAAGAGCAGAATCGCGGCGATCAGTTCGACGACACCACTGCCGATCCGACCGATCGGTTCCGCGCCGACCTTCGTGAAGATATACACTGATTCCGGTGCCCCTGAGAATTTGAAATACAAGGTTTGCAAGAGGATGATCGCCGCAACGACGCGGCAGATTTGATAGATGATTTTCATGGATGGTTCATTTATTTGTTCTCCTTTTGTCGGCTGCTGTGTTATTTCCTTACAGTGAATCATCGCGTCACTGAAAATAACGTTGCGAATCCGACACCATAAAGTTACGAGTGCTCCGCATGGACGCTGATAAAGCCTCAGAAACAAAGGCACCGCGTTGTGAGCCGGAAAAGTGGGTGGGCGAGCACGGCGATTGCCTGTTTGGTTATGCCATGACGCGTGTTCGTAAACGTGAACTCGCCGAGGATCTCGTGCAGGACACCTTGCTCGCGGCGGTGCGGGCATTGGATGGATTTTCCGGAAAGTCCACGGAACGGAGCTGGCTGGTGGGGATTTTGAAACACAAGATCGCGGATTACTTTCGCAAGGATGGGCGTGAAACATCATTCACCGATATGGAGTTTCTGAAAGACGAGATGTCGCACAAGTTCGAGGACGGATTCTGGAATCATGATATTGGCCCGGAGGGTTGGCAGGAAACCGAAGAGGTCAGGTATCGCGGTGAGTTCTGGCTTACGATGCGCATGTGCCTTGATAAACTTCCGCCGCGTGTGGCGCAGGTTTTCATGATGCGTGAGATGGATGGCGCGAAATCAATGGAAATCTGCGTGGATCTGAATATCAGCGAGAGTAATCTGTGGGTTATTCTCCATAGGGCACGCATGGCACTGAGGGAATGCTTGGAGATCAATTGGTTCGGCACAGGGAAAGCCTGAGATTTTTTGTAAGGAACACAGAGTCGTTGCGACAAATCGCACACGGGAGCTTTTCTTCCGGTTTTATTTCAAATCAAATGCCGAAAATTAGAACCATTCTGGGCAGGATCGCTGTCGGTTTCGTATGCGCCACCACGCCCCGCTGCCGCGAGATGACGCGGCTGATTTCGATGGATAGGGAAGTGCCAGTCGGTGCGATCACTGCTCTGCGCATGAGGATGCACTACAAGGTCTGTGTATGGTGCGAGAGATACCGGAATCAGGTCGCGCTTATCTCGGAGCTGAGCAAGGGATTTCCCGAATCCGATCATGGCGCACCTGGATTGACCGAGGAGGCCAGAGAAAGAATTGGCAATGCGGTAAAAAAAGAAATCTCCTGAATCAGTATGTCTGAAACATTCTTTAACTATGCTTTGGGATTCGCGGTTATTTACGCGCTTTGCGGGATTATTTTCGCTGTGGGCTTTCAGCTTCGGGGAATGGGGAAAATCGATCCGGCTGCGGAAAAAGGAACGTGGGGTTTTCGTGTGTTGGTAATGCCCGGTCTAGTAGCGCTCTGGCCTCTGTTTTTCTTCGCCTATCGTTTCCACGAAGCGTCGGCGTTTTCTCTCCGCCGAAGTCACCGCATCGCGATCATCGCGCTAGCGGTATTCTCGGCGGTTCTTTTCCTGGTTGCGCTTGCTTGGAGGTTACCCAGCTTTGGGGATCTTCCCGTCATCGAAACCCCGTTACCCTAAAAAATATGTCAACGGCCTATCAAGCAGTCGGGTGGAACCAGCAGAAACGGGTCTATGATCTAGTTCTGTTAGGTTTAGTATTGATTGCGGCGGCGGCCTTCGGTTCCGTGATCGCGTTGCGTCATCCTGAGACCACGGCGGAGACTTTCATCATCCGTTTCACCTCGCTGACCGCTTTCGTTCTACTGCATGTAACGCTGGCAATCGGGCCGCTCGCCCGGCTGTTTCCTTTTTTCATGCCGATGCTCTACAACCGCCGTCATCTCGGGGTGACCGTGGCGGTGCTGGCGATGGCGCACGGGATTTTCTCTATCATTCAGTTCCATGCGTTCGGGGATGTGAATCCGGTGGTCAGCGTGTTCACGGCCTACGACAACGAGTATCTTGCGGTCTTCCAAGATTTCCGTTCCATCTCGCGATTTCCGTTCGAAATTTTCGGTTTTGGGGCACTACTGATTCTTTTTCTGATGGCGGCTACCAGCCACGATTTCTGGCTTAAAAATCTCGGTCCGACGGTTTGGAAAAGGCTGCATCAGCTTGTGTATCTAGCTTACGGGCTGTTGCTTGCCCATGTCCTACTCGGCGTGGTGCAATCGGAGCGGAGTTTGCTTTTCCCCCTCCTTTGCGGCGCGGGCTGCCTAGTTCTGGTCGCGCTCCATCTGCTCGCCGCGCGCAAGGAACACAGCATCGACAAGCTCCGCAATGCGGCGATGGCGGATGGCTTCGTGGAGGTCGCCGCGACGGATGAGCTTTCGGCGGATACGGGCAAGGTGGTTGTGGCTAATGGAGTGCGATTCGCGCTGTTTGTCAGAAAAGGTCGACTCTTTGCGCTGTCCAACGTCTGCCGTCATCAGGGCGGCCCTATCGGCGAGGGGCGGATCCTGAACGGCTGCATCACTTGCCCCTGGCATGGATATCAATACCGCGCCGAAGACGGCTGCAGCCCTCCGCCTTTTTCCGAAGTGTTAGAGACTTATCCGCTGAGAATCGTGGAGGGAAAAGTGTTTCTCTCTCCGGTCGCTTTGCCGCCGGAAACTAAATCGGAAGGTGTGCTCGTCGAGAATGTGAAGCCCAAGCCGACCACGGAATTTCCCATCGGCTGGCAATCCAAACTTCCCTCGAAAACTCACCGCCTGATGAAGGCGACGGTGACCGTGCTGGCGTTGGCTGTGCCGATGGTGTTGGGTTTGTGTGCTTGGTTTTTCAGTCCGGTGGATCGGGGGCGTTTCGAGTTTGGGAGCGAGAATATCCAGCGTGGCATTCTTTACGAGCAGCCGGTGCCGCGACTCCGTATCACATCTGCCGATGGAAAATCGGTGGATCATATATTGGTAGGGGCTGGAAAGTTCGGTGCCGGTGATTTAATCAAGGGGGCGGACGGTAGAGAGGTTTCCTTCACTGGCACGCGGATTGAGAGGAAGCCTTTCCACATGATCGAGATCACCCGCCCGGAGACATTCCGTGTCCTCGATCCCGATGCCGAGCCACGGCCCGCCCCTGCGGTGTCCACTCTCGGGGAAGGGGAGTTCACCGGCGAGCTTGTGGATACGAAATGCTGGTCCGGTGTGATGCGCCCAGCGACCGGAAAAGTTCACCGTGCGTGTGCCGTTCGTTGTCTCAGTGGTGGCGTGCCTCCAGGCTTGCTTGTTAGAAATAAGTCCGGCGACGGCGTGGTATTGCTTCTCGCTGCGGAGATGGGAGGGAAACTGGAATATGATGTCCAGCTCGCGGCGAGGTTCATCACGGTGAAGGGAGTTCTGGAACTTCATGGGGAAACACCCGTCCTGCGTGTCGTCTCGATCAAGACCGTGGATTGATGCTCGGAAATTTTCCAAAATCAGTAGTAAGGAATCTTTCCGTTTCGCGACCAATCGAGTGTATGCAAAACACATCATCTATCCGTCGGCTCGCGATTCTCACCATCACACTCCTCGCGGGATTTTTTATGACAGGCCAATTGTTCGGGCAAGCCCTGAACCTAGACAAGAACGGTGTCGCCATCCAAGGCCATGATCCGGTGGCCTTTTTCACAGAGAAAAAACCCGTGAAAGGTACACCCACCCTATCCAGCAAGAGCGGCGGCGCGACCTACCATTTCTCCAGTGAGGCGAACAAGAAGGCCTTCGATGCAGATCCGGCGAAATATACTCCGCAGTTTGGCGGATTTTGCGCTTACGGGGTGTCGCAAGGCAAAAAAGTGAACATCGAGGTCGATGCCTTCCAGGTTGTAGATGGACGGCTTCTGCTTCAATACGACAAAGATGTTCGTGAGAAGTTTAACAAGGATCAAAAAGGATTTCTAAAAATGGCGGATGCCAACTGGTCAAGTGTTTCGAAGAAGAAGCTCACGAACTTCTTCGGTTTCTAACAAATCAATTCGATCTTAATGCTTCGCCTTCGGGAGACGGGCTGTTAGAAATTCGCGAAGTAGCGGTTCGAGCGGGGTGTCGGTGGTGACGAGTTGGTAATCGGCGTTGGCGTCGTGCGCTTTGTCGCGGACGTTTTTCAAAAACTCGTTGAGGGCGGTATGGTATTCATCGGCGATGAGGTTGGGCTCGACGACGAGTGCGGTATTGTCTTCAAGATCGACGAAGCGGTGCGGTCGGTCGAAGTTGAAACCGATTTCCTGAGGATCCATGAGATGGAAAAGGGAGATGTCGTGCTTGCGGTAGCGCAGGTGCTGAAGGGCATCGGCGAGTTCTGCGGTGTCGGTGAAGAAATCAGAAAGGATGACGATAAAGGCGCGTTGGCCGATTTTTTCCGCGATGGTATGGAGCGCAGGTATTAGACCGGTTTCGCCGGAGGGCTCGACTTTTTCGATGGTGGAGAAAAAGCGTTCAAGGTGCGCGGCGCGGCGTGAGGGAGGAACTTCCAAATGGAGTTTGTCGGTGCAAATTGAGAGACCTGCTGCGTCGCCTTGGTTGACTAACAGATACGCGAGCGATGCGGCGATGCGGCGGGCGTATTGGATTTTTGATTCGACTCCGGGACCGTGGAAATTCATCGAACCGGAGGCGTCGATCACGAAGTAGGCGCGGAGGTTGGTGTCGGCTTCGAATTCTTTAATGTAGAATCGGTCCGAGCGGGCAAAGGCTTTCCAATCGAGACGGCGGGTGTCATCGCCAGGTACATATTTCCGATACTCCGCGAACTCGACGGAGGAGCCACGGTGTGGCGAGCGGTGCTTGCCGGCGACGTTGCCCATCATCGGCACACGCGACTCGATCGGCAAAGAGCCGAGGCGGGAGAGGAGGTCGCTGTCGATGAAGGAGTGGGTAGACATTGTTAGAATTCAGAGGCTAGAATCCAGAGGCCAGAAAAGAGTTTTTTAACGGGCGATTAAGATGGTTGGGAGAGTTTGTTGATGAGAGAGCCCAGCATTCGGGATAGCTCGCGGGTTTCTTCGATCATTTCGGTTGTTCCAGCGAAAGAAGCGACTCCGAGCTCTTTGCATGCGGCTTCATGAACCATTAGTTGAGTTCTTAGTTCGCCGCATGAGCCTTTGCTGTAACTGATAAAGCGTGAGAAATCCGCGTCGCTTGAACGCTCCGCGCCTTCAGCGATGTTGGACGGTATCGAAATCGCTGCGCGAGTCATTTGATCTTTGAGTGCGAACTCTCTTGAGCCGTGAGTTACCACACAAAGTTTAACGGCCAATTCGCATCCGCGTTTCCAAACCTCCAAGTTTTCGAAGTTATGAGTTTTCATTTAGTCTGGCCTCTGGCTTCTGGACTCTGGTCTCTCATTTATCCTTCATCTCAGAAATGAGTTTCTGGACGATTTTTTTCGAGGTCATGCCTTGAGATTCGGCGGCGAAGTTGGTGATCACGCGGTGGTTGAGGACGGCGGGTGCGACGGCTTCGATGTCTTCGATGGAAGCCATGTAGTTGCCGCGGAGGGCGGCGCGGGATTTCGCACCGAGGATGAGGTATTGTACGGCGCGCGGGCCTGCGCCCCAACCGACGGTGTCCTTGATCCATTGTGGAGATTCCGGTTGGCCTGGGCGGGTTTTGCGGACGATCTCGACTGCGTAGTCGTAAAGGTGATCCGGAACGGGGACGCGGCGAACGAGTTGTTGGAAAGCGATGATTTTTTCGCCGTCGATGAGTTTAGAAAGTGCTTGTTTGGCGGCGCCGGTAGTTTCGCGAGCGATGCGTTTCTCTTCATCGGCGGAGGGGTATTCCACTTCGATGAGGAACATGAAACGGTCGAGCTGTGCTTCTGGAAGCGGGTAAGTGCCTTCTTGTTCAATCGGGTTCTGGGTGGCGAGCACGAAGAACGGTGGTTTGAGGGTGTAGGTCTTGCCGAGGACGGTGACTTTGTTTTCCTGCATCGCCTCAAGCATGGCGGATTGGGTTTTAGCAGGAGCACGGTTGATTTCGTCTGCGAGCAGAAGGTTTGCAAAGACAGGGCCTTGGACGAACTCGAATTCGCGTTTGCCGCCAGTGGTTTCCTGGATGATGTCGGTGCCGGTGATGTCGGCAGGCATCAGATCGGGAGTGAACTGAATGCGGTTGAAGGAAAGGTTGAAGGTTTGGGCAACCGAGGAAACTAAAAGGGTTTTTGCCAGGCCGGGAACGCCCATGAGAAGGGCGTGACCACGGGCAAAAAGGGCGATGGCGAGTTTTTCAATGACCTCGTCTTGGCCAACGATGATTTTGGCGAGTTCAGCACGGAAAGCTTGGTAGGTTTTTCCTAATTCATCGATCGCCGCGACATCGTCTGGAGGGAGTTGATTTAGGGATGGTTCCGAAAGGGTTTCTTTGACTGATTCGACGGGGATTTCTGCTTGGGTATCCATGGATAAATTGTGCTTGGGCGAAGCTAGGTTCGTGTTAGTTTTTGTCGAGGCGCGATACGTCAAAAATAAAAATTTCCTTACAATTACGGGAAAATCATAAAAATTCTGGCTGTTTCGAGGATTTTTTCCATTTCCGGCTTGCCAGAGGGTGGAACTCTGGTAAATCACCCGCCCCGCGGGGCTTCCGGTATCGATCGGTGCTCCACAATTATCACGCGAAAATCTTCACAACATGGCACGCATTCTAGGTATCGAAATCCCCAATGAGAAGCGCATCGAGGCTTCTTTAACTTATATGTTCGGCATCGGACGCCCACTGGCGAGCCGCATTCTGGACCATGCCGGCATTGATCCGGACATCCGCACTGGTCAACTTAGCGAAGATCAGTTGGTGAAAATTGCTCAAGTGATTCAAGCCGAGCAAATCATGGTTGAGGGTGACCTTCGCCGTGAGCGCCAAGTCCAACTTAAGCGCCTGACATCGATCAACTGCTATCGCGGTATTCGCCACAAGCGTGGTCTTCCCGTCCGTGGTCAGCGCACCCGCACCAACGCCCGCACCCGTAAAGGCAAGAAGAAAACCGTCGGTGTTAAGAAGTAATCCGTTGAGATTACGTCCCACTCTCCGGAAGTGAAAACTTCCATTTTATATCAAGACATATGTCCGAAGAAACCAACAACCAAGAAGCTGAAGAAGTAGCGGTTCCCGCTGCCGAGGCTAAACCCGAAACCCCGACTGCCGCTGTAGCGAAGTCGGATCAAAGCGTAGAGGCTCCTGCCGCGAAGGCAGAGGCATCTAAGAAGGCTGACGCGTCTGCTGTCCAAGACGGCGCACCGAAAAAAGAGCAGAAGAAAGACATCTTCGCTGAAATCGGTGGTGGCGAAGAAGAAATCAAGATTCACAAGGCAAAAGGTTCGAAGAACGTTTCGCGCGGTATCGTTCACGTGACCGCAACGTTCAACAACACCCTTGTGAGTGTGACCGATCAGTCTGGCAATGCGATCGGATGGTCGAGTGCCGGCAAGATGGGTTTCAAAGGTTCACGTAAAAGTACTGCCTACGCTGCTCAAGTGGTTTCACAAGATGCTTGCCGTCAAGCGATGGGTCACGGTCTCAAGGAAGTTGATGTTCGCGTCAAAGGTCCTGGTTCAGGTCGTGAGTCCGCAGTCCGTGCCGTCCAAGGTTTGGGTCTCGAAATTCTTTCAATTCGTGACGTTACTCCAATTCCTCATAACGGTTGCCGCCCGAAGAAAGCGCGTCGCGTTTAATCCCTCATTTTTAAACACTTAACTTTCTAAGAATATGGCACGTTACACTGGTCCCCGCACCAAAATCTCCCGCCGCTTTGGCGTTTCACTTTTCGGCCCATCCAAGTCTTTGGAGCGCCGCAATTTCCCACCAGGTCAGCACGGCGTTCGTGCAGGTCGTAAGAAAAAGTCCGAGTATGCAGTTGCTCTTGGAGAGAAGCAGAAGCTTCGTTTCCAATACGGCGTTCTCGAGAAACAATTCCGCTCTTACTATCAAGAGGCTGCTCGCCGCCGTGGTATCACAGGTACTGTGATGCTTCAGCTTCTTGAAGGTCGCCTTGATAACATTTGCTACCGCGCAGGTTTCGGCAATTCCCGCCAAGCTGCTCGTCAGATGGTCAACCACGGTCACGTTCTTGTGAACGGCCATTGCGTTGACATCCCAAGCTATCAAGTAAAGCCAGGTGATGTGATCAAAGTTGGTGCAAAACCATCTTCACAACAACTCGCCCTTCGTATGCTCGATCTGACACAAGCCGTTCCAGCTGTGGATTGGCTTGAAGTGGATCGCGAAAACATGGTTGCAACTATGTCACGCGTTCCTGAACGTTCGGAAATCGATCCGCTCGTTAACGAGCAGCTCATCGTTGAGCTTTACTCCCGCTAATTCGTAGCGGCGATCTTCGGTCGCCGTCATCTATCAGCCAAAAATTCATCAAACGCTCGGAGGAAACTCCGAGCGTTTTTTTGTTGGAGAGCCGAGCCTCTCCGGAGTGCGGGAGCTTGCTCCCGCCTTGTGGTAAACGGAGCTTGCTCCGTTGCGGGTAGGATTTTTGGGCTGCTAGATATTTCCACGCGGAGCAAGCTCCGCTCTCTTTGGCGGAGGCAAGCCTCCGCACTCATGAGGTCGGCTCTCCATCAAGGTTGCTCCGCCAAAAACGAGCGGCGGCAGAGTTCGGCGTATTTTCCGTTTTCAGCGAGGAGCTGATCGTGGGTACCTTGCTCGATGACTTTGCCTTTTTCTAAGACGTAGATGCGGTCGGCGTTTTGGATGGTGGAGAGGCGGTGCGCGATGACGAAGGCTGTGCGATTTTCCATCAAATGATCGAGCGCGGATTGGATCTGGCGTTCGGTTTCGGAATCGACGGAGGCGGTGGCTTCATCGAGCAACAGGATGGGCGCGTCTTTCAGAAGCGCGCGGGCAATGGAGAGGCGTTGTTTTTCCCCGCCAGAGAGTTTGACGCCGCGTTCGCCGACATTGGTATCGAGTAGTTTGGGGAGTTCGCGGACGAATTGATCGCCGTTTGCGGCGGTCAGAGCTTTCCAGATTTCCTCGTCGCTTGCGCCGCGTTTGGCTAGTTCGAGGTTTTCTCTAACGGTTCCATTGAAGAGAAATGGCTCTTGGGTGACGTAAGCGAGTTGGTTGCGAAGCGAGTTTTTATGGAGGGTGCTGATATCCGTTCCATCTAACAGAATATCACCGGAATCCTTTTCGTAAAAACGCGCCAACAAAGATAAAACCGTGGTTTTTCCGGCTCCGGTGGTTCCGACAAGAGCGATGGTTTGTCCTGGTTCTGCGGATATCGAGATGCCGTCCAAGGTGGATTGATCCTGATAGGAAAATGAGACATTTTTAAACTCTACGCTACCTCGGGAGCGCCCTGGGAATATTTCACCATCGGTCGCATGGAGCTCTTCTTCAGCATCGAGAATTTCAAAAACCCGGTCGGCTGCGGCTCTACCAGAGAGAATCATTTGGTTGAGGGAATTGAGTCGGTCGATGGGCTCGTAAAACAGGGAGAGGAAGAGCATGAAGGTGAGAAATTCACCTTGGGTGAGATCGCCGTTCATTACCTCGGCTCCACCAAAAGCGAGAACAAGCACATATCCGGTCATTTTAACGAAAGACATACCCGGCGAATAAAATGCCCACCAACGCATCATGCGCAAGGTGGCTTGGCGGAGTTGTTCGGAGGCTTGATTGAAGCGGGTATGTTCGACGGACTCGGCTGCGTAGCTTTTGATTTGGCGGATGCCGGCGATATTGTCGTGAAGTAAAGAGTTCATGTCGGAGGTCGCCTCGCGTTGGTTGCGATAGCGGTCTCGGCCTTTCGTGGAATAGATCCATGCGCCGATGGCGAGTAGGGGAATGGGTAGGGTTGCCCAACCCGCGACTACAGGATTAAGAATGTAGAGGTAGATGCCGATACCGAGGACTTGTAAGACGGCGATGATTCCCTGCTCGATGCCGTCGATCAGGACCCGCTCCATGTTGGTAACGTCCTCGACGACGCGGGTCATGATGTCGCCGGTGCGGCGGGTATCGAACCAGTTGAGCGGTAGGAACTGGATTTTTCCGTAGAGATCTGAGCGGATGTCGTAGATGACCTTCTGCTCGAAGTGATTATTGATGAAAATCCTAGCGCTATTCAGGCCCTCACGTATGCCGAATGCGAGCAGGGTGAGGCCGACCCAATAAGGGAATTCGGGGTGCCGAACGGTATTTGGGAGGATTTTATCGATCGCATAGCCTGTAATTGTAGGGAAGACGAACAGGGCGGCAGTCATCCCGATGGCGCAGAGTAGCTGCAGGCTGGCCAGCATGGGGTAGCGCCTGAGGTAGGAAAATACTCTGAGAATCGATTTCATTCGGTGCGCGCACGCTTGGCGCGGAGGGCTAATTTGTAAAGCCAAGCTTTAAAAGTAACCCCATAAAAATTTAAAATTTCCTAACTTTTGAGATTGCCGTCCGATAATTAATTAATAGTCTCAGCCAACTTCCAGATTACATCGTTTTCAAAAAAAACTTATGGCAACAACTTGTAGCATCCTAACTTTCATCATATTGTGTGCAACCGCTTTTATTTCTTTCAGAAATAACCAGCGGATGGAGCTGGAAATCACAAAGAAAAACACGACTCTTGAAAGTCTTGATAAAAATGAGAAGGAACTGGCATTGAGGAAGCATCAGCTGGCAACGCTGCTGAAAGAGATTCCTATCATTGAGAATGAAACAAGGCTCGCAAAGGAAGAAGAGGCCAAATTGATCGAAATCAACCGGAAGCTCAAAGCGGATGTTGAGGCAAAGACTGCCAAAACTGCCGCCAACGATCGCGAATTTGAGGAGACCAAGGCCAAGCTGCTGTTGGTTGGAGACCCCGCGGAGCTGGTTGGTATGGCGAAGGGCATGAAAGTGCAGTCGTTGGAATTGGATGAGCTCATTAAGAACAAAGAGTCCAAGCTTGCGAATTTGAATGCTGAGAACACGAGCGCAGCAGATTTGGCGAGCCGCTTGAAATTTAATATAGACACTATCGGCCGTGGGGAGTCTCTCCCTACCCTAAAAACCACAATTCGCCACATTTATCCAAACTGGGGCTTTGTGACTTTAGCAAATGGCTATCAGTTAGGAGTAACCGGTGGTTCCTCATTGGATATTGTGCGTGATGATAAAGTTATCGGAAAACTTTTAGTGACCACAGTGGAGAGAAGCAGTGCATCTGCCAGTATTGTTCCAGATTCGATCGCTGAGGATATTACTTTAAGAGTTGGCGATCAAATCGTTGCGAGCCCCTCCAAAGTAAGCAACTAAGATTCAAGTAGCCCGTTTAAGCTCTTACCTATTTTCAAAAAAATCCCCGTCATGAAACAACTCGTTTTTCCAATTATCGCGGTAGTCGCCACCGCGGCAGCATTGTTTTTCACCGTCAATCAGAATGAGAAGTTTGAGGCGATTCAAGCTTTGAGAATTGAGACTGAGGAGACGATTATTGTGGTTAGTGCGGATATTGAGGATCACAATGCGAAAATTGCACTTCAACAGGATAACAAAAAAGTCGCGGAAGATGAGCGTTTGGTAGCAAAAAACAGTGTCGCGAACTACAAAACGGAAAATAGCTCGATTGAGAATGAAGTGGCGACCTTGGATGTGAAAATTGCCGCGCAAGATACACAGATCGGTGAGCTGAAGAAAGTAGTGGCAAGTGTTAAAGAAGAGTTCGGACAAGTGGGAATTGATGTCAGCCTGCCTACGATCGACGCCAATTTCAAAACCTTGAATGTTTCGATTGAGACCAAGCAAGGCACAGACAAAGGATTGGATGAGTCGATCGCCAAAGATGAGAAAAAACTCGCTGACAAGCGTGCGGAAATTGATAAACACAATAGCCGTATCCAAGCTCGTGATTTACGCATCTCCCAAAACGAGATTGAAGCACGGGTCACAGCCGTAAACCATGACTGGGGATTTATCGTGATCGGGGCGGGTACAAATTCCGGGTTTATGCCGGATACGAAACTTCTCATCAAACGCGATGGAAGATTGATTGGCACCGTCAAACCATCGTCGATTGAGCCGACTCAGACGATTGCTGATATTGATTTCAGTTCGCTCGCTCCGGGGGTTCGTTTCCAGCCAGGGGATGAAGTGATGTTAGCGAAACCCGCTCCAAACTGATTCATTTTAATCTCACCTATGAAACATTTCGCCATTTTTGTTATTTTTGCCTCTTGCTTCGTGTCATGCACTGAACAGGAAACGAAGAAGCCGGTTGGGCCAGTTTCAGACTCGAGCCAGTTGCCATGGAATATGCCTCAAAAAGGCCAAGGCGGTGGGGCGCTTGGTGCAATGCCGCAAAATCAGCATCGCCGCTAATTGCGGTGGTTTTCTAGTCCCTATGATAAGGGCTTCCTGCGTGGATCGTCTCGACACGGTAAAGTTGTTCTAACAATACGATCAA
>JANPEG010000104.1:0-5044 GCA_031431855.1 Akkermansiaceae bacterium
GGCTCTCCCAATCTCGCACCGTTTCTTAAACAACATCGCGATGAATTGAAGTGCGACATCATCGCCATTTCCGATACGGGGATGGTCGCGCCAAATACCGGCACCCTCGGCTACGGTCTGCGCGGTATTACTTGCGCGGAAGTGAAAATCATCGGACCTGTTAGAGATTTGCATTCCGGCATCTTCGGTGGTGCGATTGCTAACCCCGCCACTGCGATCGCGCGACTCGTCGCTTCGCTTCACGATGGCGAAGGTAAGGTCGCCATCGAGGGTTTCTATGACGAAGTCCGACCGCTCGAGGCATGGGAACGCGAAATGTGGGCGAAAGTTCCAGGACTTTCCGATCAAGATTATCTCAAAGTCACCGGCTCGCCCGCGAGCTTTGGCGAGTCAGGTTACAGCTCCGCCGAACGCGTGTTTGCGCGGCCTACCGCAGAAGTCAACGGCATCGGCGGTGGTTACCAAGGCGAGGGTTCGAAAACAGTGATCCCTTCAGAGGCTTTCGTGAAATTTTCGTTCCGGCTCGTCCCCGATCAGGATCCGCAAATCATCCTGCAACGTTTAAGAGTTCATCTCGAAAAACATTGTCCACCCGGCGTGAAACTAGTCATCGAGGACGGCCACGATGGTAAACCCTACGCTTGTGATCCTCATTCCGATTTCGGCAAAGCTGCCCAACGTGCTCTTAAGCGCACCTTCCCCGGCGAGCCCATGCTCATCCGCGAAGGCGGCTCGATCCCCATCGTCCAAGCCTTCCGCGAAATCCTCGGTGTCGACACACTTCTACTCGGCCTCGCTCTCTCTGATGCCCAGATCCATTCCCCGAATGAAAATTTCCCTATCGAAAATTTTGAGGCTGGGATTCGTTTGAATCAGGCTCTTCTGGAGGAGCTAGCTAAGTAGAGAAGCATTCTTTTAACCAGAAATGACCAGCGACTTTCCATCGCAGGTTGAGTGTTGAATCCTATTCTCGCAACTTAGCTTGATGGTAAATTATGGCTTCACCAAATCTTTGATCTTCTGACGATCCAGATCGCGCATCATTTTAAGCATTAATGCTTCATCAGCGGCTTCTTTTCCTGTTAGGCGAACCATGATGACGTCATCCATTGGCATGCTGAGCTCATAATTTTTAGCATCGATTTTTTTGACCAATACTTTTTCGCCGTTCACCTTTTTTGTTTCATAACCTTGTCCTTTGGCAATATCTTCGTTTTCCATCAGGCCACGTATGAGCTTGATCAGGCTTGATCCATAAAACACTTCCAGTTGGACCTGTTGCTGACCCGTTTTGTTCTTATAAAGTTTTTTCACCACCTTGCCCCCGCCGAGCAAAGGCCCAACATCTTCGGTTTTCATTTCATCTGCCGACCATCCTTCGGGAATAGCAGGTAGTGAATCGTCCATTTTTACCGATTTGATCTTTTCTAAAACGGCTTTGGCCTTATTGAGCGCCGCTGTTGATTCGGCGATGTTTCCTGCACGGTATTGCTTGAGCGATTCACGCAACGCTTCTTCAAACGGCTCACCCTTGGTGGTTTGCGCTGCGATTGGCAGGACAGTGAGTAACGCAAGAATTGCAAACTTCGTTGGATGGATCATTCAAACAAATTAGCAATACTCATGCTTCCCGCAAGCAAATTGGCGGTGGTTATAGGAGGGGGTGGATTACCTCAAACCGCGCAGCAAAAACTCCGCATTGGTTTTCGTTGGCTTGAGATTATCTAACAGCGTGACCAACGCATCGCCGATCGGTAGGGCGGCGAGTTGTTTGCGGACGTCGATGACTTTTTTGAATTCGTCGGGGTGGTAGAGGCGGTCGTCGTTGCGGGTGCCGGATTGGGGGATGTGGATGGCGGGGAAGACGCGGCGTTCGGCGAGTTCGCGGTCGAGGCGGACTTCCATGTTGCCGGTGCCTTTGAATTCCTCGAAGACGACGTCGTCGAGACGGGATTCGGTTTCGATGAGGGCGGTGGCGAGGATGGTGAGGGAGCCGCCGTTTTCGATGTTGCGGGCGGTGCCGAAGAATTTGCGGGATTTCTGAAGAGCCGCAGGAGAAACACCACCGGAACCGATGGGGCCGCCTTGCATGGCGGAGTTGTGGCCGCGGGCGAGGCGGGTGAGAGAATCTAACAATAGCACGACGTGCTTGCCGAGCTCGACCATGCGTTGCGCGCGGGCGATCACGAGATCGGCGACTTGGGCGTGGCGTTTCGGAGTTTCATCGAAGGTGGAGGCGAACACGGGAAGGTTGACGGTTTCCTCGAAGTCGGTGACTTCTTCCGGGCGTTCGTCGAGGAGGAGGATGACGAGCTCGATGTTTGGGTTGTTGGCCTTGATCGATTTGGCGATCTGTTTGAGCAAGATGGTTTTTCCGCCGCGAGGAGGAGCGACGATGAGCCCGCGTTGACCTCTGCCGAGAGGAGCGATGAGGTCGATGACGCGGACGCCGAGGTATTCCGTGCCTTCGCCTTCGAGGTGGATGCGGGCATCCGGGAACATCGGGGTGAGTTTATCGAAATCCTGCGGCTCCACCCATTCGGCGGCGGGGATGCCCTCGATTTCGATGATCTCGGCGGTGGTGAGGTATTTGTCGCGTTGGACAGGCTGACGGACTTTGATTTTGAGGAGCTGGCCGTTGCGGAGTTTGGCGTCGTTGAGGACGGGGCCGCCGATGTGGATGTCGTCTTGGGAAGGACGGAACGAGCGATGCGGATCGCGGATCATCGCGAAATGTTCTTTTCCAAATTCAAGCACGCCCACGCAGGTGACGTTGCTGCCGTTCATGGTGTAGAAGCAGATGATTTCGTAAATCAACTGGGTTTTGGTGATGCCACCTTGGATTTTCCGTGGGAGGTCAGCGGCGATTTTTTGGAGTTCGGCGAGGGGTTTGAGGCGGAATTCGTTGAGATCGATGTTTTCAGGAACCGGGTAAGGCACGCGTTCTTCGCGAGGTTGGGGCGCGGGTTGCTCTTCAGCTTGTGGCTCAACTTGCGCGGCTGGCGTTTCGTGAACGACAGCGATGGTTTGTTCCGGTGCTTCGGTTTCGGGAGCTTCGGAAGTGGGTTCGGTGGGGTCTGACATTGAGAGTGAGGGAAAAATTTTGCAGAAGCGCTGGATTTGCGCACTGAGGGTATCGGGTTGGCCGTCGTTCCAGAAGACGATATCCGCACGGGAGATTTTTTCTTCGACGGGAAGTTGGGCAGCGAGCACGGACTCGATTAGATCGTCATTCCAGCCATTGCGGGCTTTGAGTCTGGCGACTTGGGTGGCACGGGTGGTAGCGATGGTGATCGCTTGATCGTAGCCAAAATCGAAACCGTTTTCGAAGAGGAGCGGGACATCGGCAAGGAAGCACCGCGCCCCTTGTTTAGAGGATTTTTCCTTAAGGGCAAGACATTCCTCACGGACGCGGGGGTGGAGGATGCTTTCGAGGAGTTGGCGTTTTTCGGGATTTCCGAAGACTTCAAGGCGGAGTTTCTCGCGGATGATTTTGCCGGTTTCTGAATCGATGATGGAGTTGCCGAAATGTTCGCTTAGGGTGGAGATGATCTCTGGGGTATCTAGCAGGGCTTTCACGGAGGCATCGCAGTCGAAGACGACGATGTCTGGAACGAACTCTTGGAAGAGGCGAACGGCCGTGGATTTTCCAGAAGCGATTCCGCCTGTTAGTGCTAGGGTGAGCATGGTGGTGGAAAAGTTAGAAGTTATTGGTTAAAAGTTATTAGATAAGAGGATTCGTAAATGAAAGAACAAGAACGAAGAACTAGGAACCAAGAACCAGGAACAAATGCCGGCGACCGAAGAGTGCGCAAATACACCACTTTTTAGTTTTGTGTCGCTCAGTGGAGCCGTCAGCGAGATTAAACGAGGGATCACCGTTGCCAATCAATCAAATTCTGAGGTGACGAATCGAATCGCGTTTATTGAGCCGGACAAGCGGGGGGGAAGCATTTTGGCTCCACAATGTCGGCAGGGGTGGGATCATGCAAAAAACACCCCCCGCCGACACGCCCGGGAAATCAAACCCCTAACCATCGGAGTAGCCAGACGCAAAGCGGGACGAATATCACCGAGCATGCGGCCAAAAACCGCCAGAACTCGGCGCGGTTCGCTTCACTGACAACAGATGCGTGAATGGTCGCGGCTTCCTCTGTAAGTTCAGCAATCCGTTTCTGCGAACGCTTCTCTTCATACGATGCCGCATCCGCGATGCGTTGCCTGTCAGAGCGCAAATTGGAAATGATGTCGTCATGTTCCCGCAGTAGTTCCAGCCGTTCAGCCTCAGCAACTGGCGCGGCTGAAAGCCGAGCAAGGTCGAGCTTCCGGCATTTAAAAAACCGATTCATGTCCGCAAAATCCGTCTCTCCAATCGAAGAGGGAAAGTCCGTTGCATATCCCCAGACAACCGCCTTGGCTAACAACCGCACATCGATTCCATCTCGCGGCCAGACAACAATCGTGCGGAGAACTTTTTCCATGCGATACAACAACACGAACACTGGCAAGCCTTCCCAAATTCCAATACGCCCCTCGCGAAAATTTGAACGAGACAAAATCTCACCTCCGAGAAAAACCTTTTCGCTAGGAACATCGGCAACGCGCAAACCCAACGTGTTTTGCACGAACTCCTTCACCTCCGCTGCATCGTCCGCCGAAATGGGAGAGAGTGGAATCTGGTTGTCGAAAGGAGTGCGTTCGATGTCCCCCCGCAGCGATTTATATAATGTCTCAAATGCCTTATCTGGATCATTCGGACTGTTGTTAGGCTTAGAAGTTGGAAGGTCAATATTCATTTTGGTATCAGTGTGGCTGGTTAATCATCTTGGAAATTTGAGGGCTTGGAGCCGACTCCCGCGCATCAGTTTTCACCGCATCTAGTGCAACCGACAAAACTCGGTAAGCTTGAACCGCAGTCCGGCAAACACTGATTGCAGTCCGAACTTGCGGCGGAAATAACGGCATGGCCATTTGAAGCACATCCCACCCAATCCTCTGAGCAGTTGCCGAACGCATCACGACATCATGGCGACGACGTGATTTC
>JANPEG010000105.1:0-5752 GCA_031431855.1 Akkermansiaceae bacterium
ACCAAACTCATCCGATTCCGAACTAAACCATGCTTATGAAATTAAAAAATCCGTTATTCAACCAAACCGCCCTCGGTCTTGCCGCGCTTGGATTGCTTGCCAATCCATTGACAGCTCAAAGCAAAGAGGCAGATGTCAGCAAACCCGTTCAAGTCTTTATCATCATGGGCCAATCCAACACCCTTGAAATGGGTAAGGTCGCGGGAGAAGATAAAGACGACACCTTGGAAGGTGCTGCTAAAAGAGAGAAGATGTATCCTTTCATGCTCGACGCAGCCGGCGCTTGGACGATTCGTAAAGACGTTCGCAACATCGGTGTGATGCAAAAAGGCGATAGCGCAAACGTTTATCGTGACGATTGGTTAACCGTCAGTGGCAACAAGATTGGCATTGAGCTCGGCATCGGACACAAACTCGGTGACGCGATCGAAGAGCCAGTCATGATCCTTAAAAGCTCGATCGGCAACCGCGGTTTGAGTTGGGATTTATTGCCTCCCGGCAGTGAGTCATGGGAATTCGTCGATCCTAAAGACAGTAAAACCTACGTTTATGCAGGTTACAAAGGATCCCCAGCGAAATGGGAAAAGGGCACCACGCCTACGCCGATTGGCTGGTATGCAGGTAAACAGTATGATGATGATGTCGCAAACGCGAAAATGGTTCTTTCGAAACTCGGAACTTACTACCCAGGTGCCACCAAATATGAAGTTGCCGGTTTCTTCTGGTGGCAGGGTGAAAAAGATTGTGGCGATGCAGGGCACTCAGCCCAGTATGAGAAGAATTTTATCAATCTCATCGCGGCTCTTCGCAAAGACTTCGAATCTCCAAAAGCAAAATTTGTGTTAGGCACGCTTGGAGAAGCAACCAAAGACAGCACAGGTAACACATTGACCGTTTATCAAGCTCACATGGCTGTAGACGGTGAAACTGGCAAGCATCCTGAATTGAAAGGCAGTGTCTCTACGGTTTACACGAACCCACTTTCAATGGGTGGTGCCGGCAATGGTCACTACGGTGGCAATGCCAAGACCTACATGAATGTCGGTGTCGCCATGGGCGAAGCAATGACCAAACTGCTTAAAAAATAATTTATAGAAATTTCATTCAACGGCGACCTTCTAACAGGGGTCGCCGTTTTTTATTTTGCCTGATTCGCGGAGAGGTGTTTTTTCCATGCCAGTATCGAACGCGTGAGGTTTTCTTTCGCATCGATGCGGATGTTGAAGCATTGCAGGCCGATGGCGCCTCCGTAGCTCATTTCCTTCAATTGCTTGAGTAAGATTGAGGGGTCAAAAGTTCCTTCATCGAGCGGGCGGATCAAAGTATTCCAATCTTTTCCGTCTGCATCCGCGCCGCTGATGCTCACGCTCCAGAGTATTGGCTTTGCGTCGGCAAGCGTTTTGGAAAGATCGTCGCCTGGTTGGACTTTTAAGAAATGGCACAGATTGAAAGCTACACCGACGTTGTCACAGCCGGTGGCTTTGGCGATTTTCACGGCGTGATCGACACGCTCGATGTAAAATTTGTCGTGTGGATAAATCACAACTTTCAGCCCAGCTGCTTTCGCTTTCTCACCGATCTCTTTGACCATCGCGATCGCCTGCGAGTCGTTCGGGTCATTTCCGCGTTGGACGTTGAGTTCTATCAACGCATCGGTTCCTTTTAGGATCTCAATCGCTTCGTTAATCTCATTTCCATAACTGAAATTGTCAGCGTTCACTTTTCCACCGAGATACACACTGAACATTTTCAGCCCTTCCTTTTCACAAGCCACTTTGATTTGCGCGAGATCTTTGGGGTAGACGGAACCGATCCCTTGATAGCCCAGTTCCTTGATAAGTTTTACGCCCTCCTCAGCTGACTTGAATTTCATCCCGTTTTGAAACGGATAAAAGCTCGGTTCGAAAGGCGCTTTTGGTTCTGCGGCGACAGCCATCGCACTGATGCAAAACAGCCAAACGAGAATACGGGATACGATGTGGTGAATTTTTTCCATAACTCATAACATCCAGATGGAATTCCGGACTGGCAAGATTAACAAAATCCCTCCATAAAATATTTCACACCATGATGAAAACCTTCAGCGCTGTCTTTTTGTTCGTTTTACTCATGGTTTCATCCCAAGCGGAAGTCGCACGTCCGAACGTCTTGCTGATCATGGCTGACGATTTGGGATACGGTGATCTCTCTAGTTACGGAGCCAAAGACTTGCGGACTCCGCATCTCGACAAATTGATTTCTGAAAGCATGCGCTTCGATCAATTCCAGGCGAATAGCTGTGTCTGTTCTCCCACCCGCGCCGCGCTGCTGAGCGGGCGCTACCCGGAATTGGTCGGTGTTCCCGGTGTGATCCGCCATTATCCAAATGGTAACTGGGGTCATCTCGATCCGAACAGCACGCTGCTGCCGTCTGTGTTCCAAAAAAACGGCTACCATACCGCGCTCATCGGCAAATGGCACCTCGGCTTGACGGAGGAAAATCTACCGAATCAACGCGGCTTCGATGAATTCCACGGTTGGCTCGGAGATATGATGGACGATTACTGGAAGCACACCCGCGCGGGTCAAAACTACATGCGCTTGAACGCGGAGAAAATCGAACCCGAGGGCCACGCCACGGATCTTTTCACCGAATGGTCGATCGCATCGATAGCGCGCTGCGCGAAATCTAACAAGCCATGGTTTCAATTTCTCGCCTACAACGCGCCACACGATCCCATTCAACCGCCGCCGGAATGGTTAGAAAAAGTCAAACAGCGAGAAAAAGGAATTTCAGATAAACGCGCTGGCATCGTCGCGCTCATCGAACACATGGATGATGGGATCGGTCAGGTGCTCGCGGCGTTGGAAAAATCCGGCCAAGCCAAAAACACCATCGTCGTTTTCACCTCGGATAATGGCGGCGATTTAAAGCAAGCCGCCAACAACGGCCAGCTTCGTGACGGCAAAGGAACCCTTTACGATGGGGGAATCAAAGTGCCGACATCCGTTCGTTGGCCGGGAAAAATCCAAGCCGCCAAAAGCGATTTCCGCGCCCTGACCATGGATCTCATTCCGACCCTCGCCGATCTCTGCGGAGTCCCTATCGAACTCAAGATCGAAGGTCGCTCGCTCAAGCCACTTTTGCTAACCGGCAAACAACCTGCTTTTGAACGACCTGAATTTTACATGTGGCTTCAGAAAACCACCAAGCAAGCCATGCAAGAGGGCGAGTGGAAAATCATCCGTGAGGATATCAAAAGCCCAGCCGAACTATATAATCTGAAAACCGATCCGCTTGAGGCGAATAATCTCGCCGCTAAAGAGCCCGAGCGCTTGCAAAAAATGACCGCCGCCTTGGATGCCCATCTCGCCGCAGCGCAGCTCGTTCCGTGGCAACAGTCGAAAAAATGAGTGATTTCATGACTGAATTTTCGCGTTGCACAAACCGAGTATTTTTCATCATCGTGTAAACATGTCGGAAAATTCATATACAGTCACATCAAGCACTGGCTGGTTCGGAAGAATCGGTGGAGCGATCAAGGGTATTTTTGTAGGCTTGATATTGATTGTTGTGTCGTTCCCCGTGCTTTTTCTCAATGAGGGACGTGCTGTGAAAACCCAAAAGACGCTGGAAGAAGGAGCGAGTAGCGTGGTGAAAGTTTCCGCTGATGCGGTGGACGCGAAAAACGACGGCAAACTGGTTTACCTTACCGGAAGCGCCACTTCCGAGGGCGCGCTTTCCGATGATCAGTTCAAAGTTACCTCGGAAGCGTTGAAGCTTCGTCGCAAAGTGGAATTCTATCAATGGAAGGAAGAGAAAAGAACTGAGACCAAGAAAAAGCTCGGTGGTGGCGAGGAAACGGTGACGACTTACGACTATGTCAAAGAGTGGTCGGATCGGCCTATCGATTCTTCCGATTTCCACAAAAGCAAGGAATACAAAAACCCCGAGCCCGCGCTCAGCGAAGCGGAGTGGGTGAAAGATTCCATCAAGTTGGAGGCGTTCATGCTGTCGCCCGGATTGGCTGGGCAGATTAATAACTTCTCCGCGTTTAAAGCACCGGCTCCGGCAGAGTTGCCTGCGGAAATTGCCGGAAAAAAACTACATAAAGATGGTTCGGGATTTTACCTTGGTGTGGATCCAGCGACTCCTGCCATCGGTGATTTACGAGTCACTCACGAAGCCGCGCCGCCCGGAGCGGTGAGCGTCATCGCCGTGCAAAAAGGAAATACCTTCGAACCCTTCACCGCCAAAGCCGGCGGCACGATCGAAATGCTCAGCACCGGCGTGGTTACCGCGGAAGCGATGTTCGCCGAAGCTCACGCTTCTAACAGAATGTTGACTTGGGGGCTACGTCTGCTTGGTGTCGTCCTGATGTTTATCGGGTTCAGCTTGTTGTTCCGTCCGCTCTCCGTTCTTGCGGACGTGGTGCCGTTTATCGGAAATATCGTCGGGGTTGGCACGGGCATCGTGGCTCTTTTGCTCAGCATGCCGCTTTCGTTGATGGTCATTTCCGTGGCATGGATTTTCTATCGTCCACTGGTCGGGGTTCCGCTCGCTATTGCGGCACTCGTTGGTTTTGCATTCCTCATTCGCAAGCTCATGGCACAAAAGAAAATTCAAACTAGCCACGCGATTTAAGAGGAATGCAGTTATGAAAAATTTCGTATTTACTGCATGGTTTTTATGTTCGGGATTGTTGCTCACTCATGCCGAAACCACTCGACCCAACATCCTCTTCATCGCGGTCGATGATCTGAACGATTGGGTGAGCCCGCTGGGCGGACATCCGCAAGCGAAAACGCCGAATTTTGACCGGCTCGCAGCGATGGGCGTAACGTTCACCAACGCGCATTGTCAAAGTGTCTTGTGCAATCCCTCAAGGACCAGTGTTCTAACAGGAATGAGGCCGACCTCGACCGGTATCTACGGATTATCTCCGTTTCTCCGTGATACGCCGCAGCTCGCACATTTGAAAACCCTGCCCGAACATATGCGTGAGCAGGGATATCGCACCCTGATGGCGGGAAAAATTTTCCACGGCGGCTACGGACGCAAAGCGGGTGGACAGGATTGGGATGAGGTCGGCCCCGCTGTGTCCGGCGCGCCCTTTCCACCTAACAAGTTGGTCAACACCCCGAGCCCCATGAAAGCGGTCGATTGGGGAGTGTTTCCACACAAAGACGAAGACAAGGACGATTACAAAGTGGCGAGCTGGGCGGCGGAAAAACTGGCCACCATGCCGGCTGACCAACCGTTCTTTTTGTCCGCAGGGTTTTTCCTCCCGCACGTGCCTTGCTTTGTGACACAGAAATGGATGGATCTTTATCCGGAGGAAACTCTCATGCTGCCCGAGGTGCTCGAAGATGATCGCGCTGATACCCCGCGTGCTTCTTGGTGGCTGCATTGGAAGCTTCCGGAACCACGACTGAAATTTCTCAAAGAGAAAAATGAGTGGAAAAACCTCGTCCGCTCTTATCTTGCATCGATCAGTTTCATGGACGCGCAGTTGGGTCGGGTGCTGGATGCTTTGGAAAAATCCCCACATGCCAAAAACACGATCATCGTGCTTTGGTCGGATCATGGCTGGCACCTTGGTGAAAAAGCGATCACTGGGAAAAACACACTATGGGAGCCATCCACACGCGTGCCGCTGATGTTCGCTGGCCCAGGCACCGCAACCGGAACGAAATGCGCGGAACCGGTTGAGCTGTTAGATATTTTCCCGACTCTCTGTGAGCTCGCTAAACTGCCATTACCGAAACAACT
>JANPEG010000106.1:0-1935 GCA_031431855.1 Akkermansiaceae bacterium
AGCCGGGTTTTTCTCCAAGAGTCTCTAGCTTCGCGCCCATTTCTACGAGCGGCACGGTGATCCGTCCCATTGGACGTGATGACAATGAGGCATCGCCGAAAAGCTCGGAGGTGAATTTTTGACCGGCCAGCAATCCTGCTATCAATCGCATTCCGGTTCCGGAGTTTCCGCAATCGATCGGAGATTCAGGTGCGGAAAGCTGCATGGATTTTCCATGGATACGCAGTTTGATCGGGCCGTAACCTTGAAGTTCTTCTAACACTTCGAAATGCGCACCGAGCGAGCGCATGGCTTTAAGAGTATTGAGGCAGTCTTCGCTGGGTAAAAAATTAGAAATCTCACAAACGCCATTCGACAAGCCACCGAAAATAGCTGCGCGGTGTGAAATGCTTTTATCGCCAGGAACGCTGAACTCGGCATGCAGCGAGGAGATGGATTTGACGCGTAAAGTGGACATATCTGATGGTTAAAAATTCTATTTCAGGTCATCGCGAAGGAGCTTCGCGGCAACCAGCCATTGGCGAGTAGCTTCTAGGTCGCCCGCCTCCAGTGAGGCAAGAATTTCATGCAGTTGGGCGATGTTATCTCGCACGCCGGCGATCACGGCATCGCGGTTCTCGGTTAAAATTTCCGCCCACATATCCGGATTTCCGGAGGCGACGCGGGTCGTGTCTTTCAGTCCGCCGCCGGAGAGCTCGCCGTATTCTGAGCATGATTCCAGCGCACTTAACGCCGTGGCCGCTGCCGTGATGTGCGGCAAATGACTGATCCGAGCGACGATGCGATCGTGCTCCTCCGCCGAAAACCAACGCGTCCGGCAACCTAGGTTTACCCAAAAATTTTCCAGCTCTTTGGTTAAATGTTCGGAAGCGTTGGAATCATTGGTGAGCAAGCACGCAGCATTTTGGAAAAGGTCGGCTCTTGCGGCCATCAAGCCGTTTTTCTCCGAACCCGCCATTGGATGACTTCCGATAAACGCATTTCCGTTTGTTGCTAGAATTTCCGCGAGTTGTTGATGTGGAGTTTGTTTGACGGAACCAACATCGGTCACCAAGCAAGTCGAAGGAAGACCCGCCTCAACTGCAGCGGAAAGCAGAGCTGGCATGGCGCCGACAGGCACGGCGAGAATTAATAAATCGCAATCCGCTACGGCAGCTGTTAGATCCGATGTCGCGCCGTGAAACCCCGCGATGCGGGCGTTTTCTAATAACTCTGCGCGGCGAAACCATAGCCGAACCTCCCTAGAATCTTGCAAAGCAAGAGCGATCGACCCACCAAGCAGGCCGCCTCCCAAGATGCTGATTTTTTGAAATGTCTGGCTCATAAAAAAGACCGGATCCATGGGTATGGACCCGGCCGTAAATGCATTAACACATGCCGTTTAACTCCAAGAGTTATGGCACACGGAAATATTTTTTCTCGGTAGGAGGGTAGGTGGTATCTTGCACCAAGGTGCCGCTAGCGATACCGCGGACATCTAACAGTTTGTTGTTGTAAGGACTGAAAACGAAACCTTCTTTACCCGGAACAGGAGTGCCGAATGGATAATCGGATTTTGTTTTGATCACTGGGGGATCAGTGATTGTGTTCTGAGTTCCGTTTGTCGGAAGAGTTGGTTCTGGTTTTGTGAGCTCGGCTTCTTTTGCTAAAGCATCCTGCTTCATTTTTTCACGTTGCTCTTCGATTTTTTGCTGCTCCTCGCTGGTAAGAGTCGTGTTCACGTCCTCTTTGGGTTTTTTCGTTGGTCCTTCTTTAGGAATCGGGAAACAGGAAACAAAAGCAAAGCAGCTAATAAGCGGCAAGGTGAGAAAAAGATGAGATTTCATGATGGAAGGGATGGTTTAGGAGAATCGATACTTTTCTTGGTCAAAGCGTCATTGCGCTGATTATGTATGGGTTGAGGCTCTCGTCAAGCAGGCTCCCAGCGTAGTTTTA
>JANPEG010000107.1:0-59640 GCA_031431855.1 Akkermansiaceae bacterium
GTGTCAGATGCGTAGGCCGCAGTGACTGTTAGAAAGAGAATAAGTAGACGGAAAAGGTTCATGTTGGAAATGAAGGAGAGCCCGGTGGATGACCACCGGACTCTCCCAGATTCAATTAAAGTTGGTGATTACTGATAGGTAACGGTGATCTTCGGGCGCTGGGTGATGGTGGCACCTTCGCTTGAAGTCAGGTCAACTCCGTTGGAAACGGTGTAGTCCTGAACGATGAAACCGTAGTTGGTGGCCGGGGTGTTGATCCATGACTGGACCTTGGCTATGCCAGCGGCATTGAGGGTGATGGTCGTGCTGCCAACAGCGGAACTAAGGGTGCCGAGGATGGTGGACTCGCGGTCGCTGGTGGTGTTGCTGCCACCGGCAGTGGCCCAGTTGACCGTGCTCGTTGCCTTGACCCAAGTAGCGGCGGTTTCATCCCAATCGCGCTTCAGAGCATAAAGCTCATACACGTGGCTGGTGGCATCCAGGACGTTGAAGGTCAGTGTGACAGCGGTGACCGTCTTGCCGACCGGAATCGAAGTTAGATCCCACTTAAGAAGAGCCGAGTAATCCGGGCTGCCGTCAATCAAGAGGGCGGTGGCGGAGCCGGATGCGGTGGTGGTGGCGTCGCCGCGGATATGAGTATCAACCATTCCGTTGTAGCCGTTGGTGCCGTTTTGAAGCGAAACCACAGTCGAACCGCTAGCCGCGTTGACCGTGATTGGGATCGCGGTGGACGTGGTGACCGCGCCGCCGTTGTCGGTGGCTCTGGCGGTGAGGCTGTAGCTACCTGCCGCGACGCTGCTCCATGTGAAGCTGTAGGGGCTGGTGGTATCGGTTCCGAGAAGCGTTGCGCCCTGATAGAAGGCGACGCTGCTCACGGTGCCGTCGCTGTCCGCAGCAGTGGCGTTGATCGTCACGCTGGCCGGAGCGGTAAAGGTCGCGCCGCTCGTAGGACTGGTGATGCTAACCGTAGGGCTAACATTTCCCGGATTGCTCACGGAAACGGAAACTGCGGTGGAGGTTTTGATTCCACCCGCATTGTCAGTGGCCACAGCGGTGAGGCTGTATGAACCAGCGGCGACGCTGCTCCATGCGAAGCTGTAAGGGCTGGTGGTGTCTGTGCCAAGCAATGTGCCACCTTGATAGAAGGCGACGCTGCTCACGGTACCATCGGAATCAGCGGCGGTGGCATTGATCGTGATGGCAGCAGGAGCGGTGAAGCTCGCACCGTTCGCTGGGCTGCTGATGCTAACAGTTGGCAGGGCATTTCCCGTGCCGCCACCCTTGATCATGGTGAAGTTATCGCGCTGGACACCCGTGCTGTCGAGGTAGATGGCGTCGAGACGGTTGTTATCGAAGTCGAGCACCATGGAACCTGCGACGTTAAGTGAGATCCACATGGCAGGGTGATTGAGAGTGCCACCGCTGGTTTGGCCGGAGGCACCTGGGACGGCATAGATGGTTCCTTCATGTGGCACGAGGCCAACGGCGGATTTGGTGTAAGCACCTGCACCAGCACCACTGCCAGCTTGTTTCACCATGGTTGCGCTGTTGAAGGTGGTGGAGAGACCATAGTGGCCATCTAGCAGGCGGGAGCGCTCGTAGGAGTGGCTGTGGCCGCAGAGGACGAGATCGACACCGTAGTCTTCAAAGATCGGGTTGAAGTTCGTGCGCATGGACACGAGTAGGCTTTCGCTGTCGGAGTTGTGCGAACCCTTCGAGTAGGGAGGGTGGTGGAAGAAGACGATGGTCCAGTCCTTGGTGGTGTTTTGTAAATCACTTTTGAGCCAGTTCGCCATCGCGCCGGTGGCTGAGACACTGGTGTCAGCGGAATCGAGGCAGATAAAGTGGATGTTGCCGTAGTCGTAGGAGTAATAAGCCTCGGTGCCCGAAGCGACGCCGCCTGCCTCACCGCTTTTGGGAAGCGTGTGCTGGGCGTAGTAAGGACCTGTTTGCGTTGGTGAGTCAGCGCTGCCGGCATCGTGGTTGCCGAGTGTCGGCCAAAGGACCGACTTGCGCAGCATGGCGGGGTAGTAATTGAAGAGGTAGCTGGTGTATTCGGAATCAGTGCCGCTGTTGTAGGCGTTGTCGCCGAGCATCATCCAAAGATCGGTGTGACGGCTAGCAGTGAAGGATTCGTAGGCATTGCGGACGTTCGTCTGAACCGAACCGCCGATGCCAGAGTCGCCAAGGACCCAGACGCGGGTGGGCTTAGCGGAGGTGGGAGAGGTGACGAAGAAATAAGTGGAATCTCCTGCTAGAGTGGCGGTCGAGGTGCCGATGGAGTAGTAATACTGAGTGTTCTGGGCGAGTCCGGTGAGGCGGACTTCATGTTCGGTGCGAGTGCCGGTGACACTAACAGTTTGCGTGAGGCTGCCAGCCGAGGTGCCGTACCGCACAACGCTGTCGGCAGCGGTGCCGGTGCGCCAGCGCACGGTGATGGCGTTGGTGTTGCCGTTCTGGAGATAAGCTCCACGAGTGATAGTTTGAGCTCCGGCGGATGGCGCGAGGGCCATCAGCGGGACGAGTAATGCGAGTAGATATCGATATTTCATGGGATATTATGGTTTAGTTTTGGTGGTGATTTCGGGAGTTTGGGCTTCCAAAAGGGTTTGTAGCCGCGATTCAAGTTCGCGGGTGGGCTTAGAATTGCGGGGAGTGGGCGGGAGAGTCTGAATCGCTGCGAGGGCGGCTGCGTAGGCAGCTTTTGATTCCTCGTTCCGACCTGCAGTTTTGAGAATTTCCCCACGGCGGGTGAGCCATTGTTCTTTGCGCTGCAGTGGGGTCATCGCCACATCGATACGAGCCAGTGCCGCATCGTATTGTTTTAGTTCGATCTCGATCTCCAATGCTGCGAGTTGTAAGGAAGGAAGGTTGCCTAAACGTGAAATCCCCTCGTCTAGGCTGCGCACCGCGTCCTGCTGGCGGTTCAGTTTGGTTAACGTGACGGAGCGTTCGAGAAAGCAATCTGGCGAGGGGGACGGCACAGTGCCGACGACATGATCGTAATCGCGCAAGGCGGACGTATTTTCACCCAGAGCGGCGTGAGCTCTGGCCCGCAGGATGCGACCGTCCGGATGATCCGGCTTCATTCCTAACAGATGATCCAGAGCTGGCAGGGCATCCTTATGGCGGCCTGACTCGAACAAGGTTCTGCCACGACCGAGGTAAATGGTATCCAGTTTTGGGTTGAGCTTCTCGGCGCGTTGGAAATCTTCGAGTGCCGCTGCGTAGTCTTCGTCGAGACGATAGAGATCGCCTCGTTTCACATAGAGTTCTGCGCTGGGAGATTTTTTAATCTTTGGATTGATTTGCTCGATCTGAAAGTGGATGTCGCCGTGTGCAGAGAGCCTCTGAGCTGGGAGGACTGCTAACAAGAAACCGAGCAACACAGTTTTCGCGAGAATTTTCCAGGTGGAAAAACCGGGACGTCGAGGCATGCGGTAGACGTAAAAAACACTCATTCGTCCTGTGAAGGTAGATGAGTGCTTTGCTCTGTTTAAATATCAATCATGTGACAATTTTGATCCCAAACATATCCATAAATGAATTGAGGAAAATGTCATAAGGATCAAGTGTTGCACTATAACATATATCTTTAATCATATATTAATTCATTGGTAAGGACAACTTGTAACGAGTCTCTTCACGCTTTCTCGCGAGTTGGATACTGGGAGCGCCGACGCCCTCGTCGGCCTTTATCCGATCACGAACTTGTGGCTAATCCCCCATTGCCGACGAGGGCGGCGGCGCTCCTAAGATATTACTGATTCGGTGGAGTTTGTGGTGCCGGCGGCACAACTGGCACCTCCACCTTAGGCACAACTGGCTCAACCACTGGCTCAGGTTTCGCTAGTAAATCCTTCCATTCATACAACGTGTAATTCTCCCCCAGCCCACCGATTTCTGTTAGCAGAGTCTGGCACTTTTCTTTCCACACCTTCAAATCCGGCGGGCCTTTTTTTTCTTCAGCGCTACCAGGGAAAACCACGTAGGTGATTTTCAAATCGGAAATGGGTCGACTGTAGGGTGAAGCATTTGGGTTCAGTTCCTTCGCCATGCGTAGGGATGCTTCGCCGACTTTAAACGTCGGTCCGCCGTCTCCGACGATACATGGATAAAGTGTTTCCCCATGGATCACGACCGCGTAGTCGCCGACTTTTGGGGCGTATGGATCATTGCGATCGGTTAGTAAATTCACGGAAATCACGATGAACGGATCGTATTCAGCGATGAGGTAGCTGCGGGATTTAAGATCGGCAATATAGCGATTCAGCTCAGCAATGCGATCTTTCAGCCATGTTTTACGCGCTGCCGTGGTAGCGGGGGCAGCGAGTTCTGTTTTCGCGTTTTCGATCCTGCGCTCAAGACCTGCGATCATCGGATTCGGTGTGGTGGTTTTCTTGGGCCAACCGTAACTCGTGAACGGTTGATAATGCGTGGAGTTCACGATTTCATCAGGCATAACTGGGAGGCGATCACCATCCGATCCATCGGAAACCACATCCATTTCTGCCTGCATGAAAAACACTTTGCGGCCATTCTCCGCCTTTAAATTCAGGATGGTTTCGCAATCGTAGATGTTGTGCTTGGTGAGCAGTTCATTCAGCGCATTCGCATCCCGGCGCACTCGCTCGCTCTTGTTGGTGTAGAGTTTGTTATACCATTTGGAAACTTCGGCTTTTTCCAACAGACCTGGAAGACCTGGTAAAATCTTGGAAAGCTTGGGATTGGATTTTTCCAGATCGGATAACTTCGTCGCCGCCGCTGGGAGTTTGAGTTTCAGCGTGTATTTGGCTACATAACTTTCAGCATCCACCCGCTCCTCAGAAGCGATACCACCCTGCTCGAAAACGACTTCCGTCTTGAAAGGGATCCCGCTGCGCAATTTTCTAACATCGGTCACTGGACCCAAAGGAAGTGGCGCTATGACCGCGGGTTCTGGATCGATTTCAGTCTCTTTCTCGGGCTCCTTCTCAGGTTCTTGCTCGGCATTTTGCTGACGAAGTTCCGCGAGTTCCCGCTCAAGTTTGACTTCCATCTCAGCGCGAAGACGCTGCTCAATTTGCATTTCGATGGTTTTTCGATCCACTGCTTCAGTCGGAGGCTGCTTCTGGATCAGCGCTCTGAGGTTCCGGCTCACCTTCGCCGGGATGTCGGTAAAAAGAATCCCGATGGATCCACAGACCAAGACAAGAAAACCGACGCCGAACCAAGGGAATCCCCGCTGACGTTTGGTGGTTTTGGCTTCTTCATTTCCCATAAGGAGAAGATAAGCCATCAAACGAAGGAATTTCAACCGTAGTTCTCGGTAAATGAACCGCGTAAAACCATGGATTTCCTGTGGGCAAAGGGACGATTCGTATCCTAGGCTACCCACGTGACTGAAATCAACCCCAGCCCCACTCTCAAAACCGACGGAAAGTTTTTCCGTCTCGGTTCTGAAAGATTCTGGCTGCGCTGTGTCACCTATGGGCCGTTTCCACCTGATCGAATCATTTCTCACCGCAAGGAGTTTGAGAAAATCAAATCTGCAAACTTCAATGCAATTCGAGTCTTCTCCCTACCCGATCAAGCCTTGCTGGATGCCGCAGCAAATTCAGAACTCTTCGTTTTCGCGGGTCTCGACTGGCAGCAATACGAAGATTTTATTTTACGACCCCATCTTTTTTCCGCCGCTGTCATCCGCTTAAACGAATGGCTGAGCCTTCATAAAAATCATCCCGCCTTGGCTGGCATTTATGTTGGTAATGAAATTCCCTCCGATCTCGTGCGCTGGATGGGGCCTGATCGAGTTCGCCAGTCGTTAGAAGAGCTGATCCATATCGGCCGAGGCATCGCACCAAATGTTCTCTTTGCGTATGCGAATTATCCTTCCACCGAATACCTCGAACTGGAAAACGCTGATTTCACCGCATTCAATATCTATCTCGAAAATAGCGATATGTTCGTGAGTTATGTTAGACGTTTGCAAAACATCGCGGGAGATAGGCCGTTGGTGATTTCAGAGTTCGGCTTGGATTCTATGAGAAACTCGCCCGAAGCGCAGGCAGAAACTTTTTCATGGGCGCTCAAACATGCCTACGCCGAGGAAACCGCTGGCTTCACGGTTTATGCATGGAGCGATCTCTGGTTCAATGCAGGAACGGAAGTGACCGACTGGAGTTTCGGCATCACGGATCGACAAGGAAATCCTAAACCCGCATTTGAGCTTTGTCGCGATTTTCAACCACACACACCAACCGCCACTCAACACACCTACACGATCATCGTCTGCACCAGAAACGGCGCATCGCGAATCAGTGACTGCTTGCACGCCATCGATGCACTAACAGGCGGTCCTTATGAAACCATCGTGGTGGACGATGGTTCAACCGATGAAACCGCCGAAATCGTTTCTAAATCATTTCCGCATGTGCGGCTTTTCAATATCGAACCCTGCGGACTCAGCGCAGCTCGCAACTTCGGTGCCGCGGCCGCTTCCGGACAAATTTTCGCCTACTCAGATGACGATTGCCTGCCGGATTTTGAATGGATCTCGCGATTGGACCGCGCCTTTCGAAATCCCGACATTGCTGCCGCAGGAGGACCCAACCTGCCGCCGAAAGCTCGCTTCAACGAAGAGTCTATCATCAGCGCCGCACCGGGTGCACCAAGTCACGTTTTGTTAGACGATACCCGTGCCGAGCATTTACCCGGCTGTAACATCGCGGTGCGTCGTGAGGCTTTCCATAAAATCGGTGGCTTCAACCCCGTTTTTCATACCGCTGGTGACGATGTCGATTTCTGCTGGCGACTGCGCGATGCGGGCTACGAACTCGGTTTCGCTCCCGGAGCATTTGTTTGGCATCACAGGCGTCCTTCGATCTGTGGCTTTCTTAAACAACAAATCGGCTACGGGCGAGCGGAACGCATTCTTTTAAGTATCCACCCCAAGCGTTTCTCAAAAAATGGCGAAGCGCAGTGGGATGGATTTGTCTATGCTGGCGGAGTCATTCGCGTCGGTAACGATTCACTGATCTACCACGGCCCGATGGGACAAGCAGGTTATCAATCCATCACCAACCGCATGCTTCCCCTGCGCGGTTTGGATCATCGTTTTCAAAATGCTTATACGTCTCTGCTTTTAAAAATCATCTCATTCTTACAGCCGCAGCTTCGCAGTTGGACACGCAATCGCAGAATTCGTTTTCCTAAAATTTCGACTGAAGCCAAAAAACCTTCCGAGGAATCGAACGATTTCACCCTGCCATCGCCAACGCATAAAGATCGCAATCATATCCTCGATCATCTGCTCGCCGATCACTGGAAATCCGCAGATGAATGCGATGGATGGGATTTAGAAAAGCAAGGCACACGCTTGCTGATCGCAACCGAGAGACTTGATCACCAACACCTCAACCATCTCATTCGAATCTGGGGAAATCCTCAGCCAGTCATGAATGATTTGATTCGTTTTCTCAAACAGCCCTGAATTCATCCGTGTCTCTACTCACCAAAGATTACGACTACCATTTGCCCGAGGAGCTAATCGCTTCTCGCCCGCTACCGAATCGATCCGCCTCGCGGATGTTGGTGATTCATCGTGAAAGCGGGCGTATCGAACATCGCCTGTTTTCGGATTTCGAAAGTTATCTAAAACCCGAAGACCTGATCATCCTCAACAATACCCGCGTGATTCCAGCACGCGTATTTTCCGACGACGGTAAAATCGAACTGCTCTGCCTCGATCAACTTTCCCAAACCTTGTGGCGTTGCCTCGCAAAGCCGGGCAAACGCATGAAATTGGGTCGGACTCTCAGCGTCGGAAACATTGACGGAACCGTCACTGAAGTTTTTGAAAATGGCGACCGCTTGATCGAATGGGAAAAACCTATCGATATCCATCAACATGGTCACCTCGCCTTGCCGCATTACATGGGCCGTGATGATGAAGAGATGGATCAAGAACGCTATCAAACCGTATTCGCCAAAGAAGAAGGTGCCATCGCCGCTCCGACTGCCGGGCTGCACTTCACTCCGGAAATTTTGGAGCGCGTTTCTCATGATTTCATCACGCTTCACGTCGGAGTCGGAACATTCAGACCGGTCAGCGTGGATCACATCGGAGAACACGTGATGCACTCGGAAAAATATCACGTCGCTGAAGACACCATTCGCAACATTAATCGCGCCAGACGCACCATCGCGGTCGGCACTACCTGCACCCGCGTCTTGGAATCCATCGCCGATGCATCACCTGAGATTCGCATTTCAAAATCCGGTTCGCTCTCGGGTGAAACCAACATTTTCATCCATCCTCCCTATCAGTTCAAAGCGGTCGATGCTCTTCTAACCAATTTTCACCTTCCGAAATCTACCTTGATCATGCTCGTCTCCGCAATCGCAGGACGAGAGCTCACGCTCGAAGCCTACCGCCAAGCCGTCGCCGAAAAATACCGATTCTATTCTTATGGCGACTGCATGTTGATTCTCTGATTACTAGGAATTCACTTCTTCACATAGAGCGTCAATATGCTGAAGGGACGTCTGTGAAGGGGGAAAACGTGAGGTATCCTCTAATATCAAAATCAAAAATTGGAAATCATCAATCGTCAATGTATGTCAGTAATAACGAGCTTTACTTGCTTACCACTGCTTTAAGCCAAAATCTCTTTCACCACTTTGCCTTTCACATCCGTCAAACGGAAATCTCGTCCTGCATAGTTATAGGTGAGTTTTTCATGATCCAGCCCGATCAGGTGAAGAATCGTCGCATGCCAATCGACGATAGGCACTTTTCCTGAAATCGCCTCATAACCATAGTCATCGGTTTCGCCGTGTGTGTAACCCGCTTTGACTCCGCCGCCAGCCATCCACATGGTGAAGGCTTTTACGTTGTGGTCACGTCCGTCGTTGCCTTCGGCATGAGGCGTGCGTCCGAATTCCCCGCCCCAGATGACGAGCGTATCATCTAACAAACCTCTCGATTTCAAATCCATGATCAGTCCTTTGAGAGGTTTGTCTACCGAAGCGCAGCTTGCAGGCAATGCATTTTGTAAATTGCGGTGATGATCCCATTGGCCATGATTGATTTCAATGAAACGCACGCCTGCTTCAACCATGCGACGGGCGAGCAGGCATTTTCTTCCGAAGTCCGCGGTCACGGAATCATCAAGACCATAGAGTTTTTGGGTTGCTTCCGATTCTTTGCTGACATCCATCAAAGCCGGCATTTCACTCTGCATGCGATATCCGAGCTCATAGGATTTGATCAATCCCTCAACCTGAGGATCATAACCCTCATGTTGAAGTTTGGACTGATTGAAAGATTGAATCAGATCCAGCTCAGCGCGTTGTTTATCAAGATCCAGTCTGGGTTTCAAATTTGGAACTACAGCTGTTGCGATAGGCCGGAAATTCGATCCGATTCGCGTTCCTTGATAATGCGCGGGAAGGAACGAACTGCCATAATTCTGAGCTCCGCCAAAACCGCTCGTAGGTGTGATGGTGATAAAGCCTGGGAGGTTTTCGTTTGCAGAACCCAATCCATAATGCGCCCATGCACCCAAAGACGGCCTGACAAATTGAAAGCTTCCCGTGTGCATCTGCATGTAAGCCTGGGGATGTGCTGGAATTTCCGTTTGCATGCCTTTTAGGAAACACAAGTCATCCGCACACTTTGCCAAGTTAGGAAACAACTCGGACATCCACTGACCGCTGTTGCCTTGCTGGCTGAATTTCCATGGCGAACCTAACAGTTTTGTTCCGGGTCTCGTGCCAGGCTTTCCTGTATCAGCCACTAGCTTGGGTTTCCAATCAAAGGTATCGAGATGCGAAGGCGCACCCTGCATACAGAGAAAGATGACTCGTTTTGCGGTTTTCTTTGGTGCCTCCGCTGCCAATGCGGAGAATCCAAGCCAACCAAATCCCAACGAAGTGGTTTGTAAAAAGTGACGTCTTTTCATAATCGGAATCAGTTAATGAATTGAAAATCCGCGCTCGCGTACAGGGCACGGCAGATACTTGTCCAGGAAGCTAGATCATTGCGGTCGATGGCTTTGGCGGCGGCAGCCTCCGCTTTGGTTGGCTCTCTGCTCCAAACCAGTCGACATGCGAGAGAAAATCTTTTTTCAAACCCCAATTGCGTCATCACACGTTGGGCTAGAGCCTTAGCCTGTTCTTCAACGAACTTGCTATTCATCATGAACAAGGCCTGAGGCGGAACGATGGTCGTGTCTCTGACTCCCGAAACCATGCTGGGTTCGGCAAAATCGAACACCGAAAGAATTTCCGGCTCAACATTGCGCGCAATCGGAAGATAGACGCTGCGGAAGTTTGAATTGAACGATGAGATCTCATCCTCACGGATGGCCATCACCCGAAGGCCGCCCACCAATCCATCGCCAGCCGATGCGATGAGGGAACCCGTTTGAGGCGTGAGATCCATCAATCCGCTGGCTGTCAGCATGCAGTCACGAATCGCTTCGGCATCAAGCCTTTGCGCGTTGTATCTCCACAACCATTTGTTATCGGGATCGATTTTATGATTGGCCTCGTTATGTGATGAATCCAACTGATAAACTCGGCTCAACATGATGCGTTTGATCAATTTTTTAACACTCCATCCATCTGCAATGAACTGTTGAGCAAGATGATCTAACAGTTCTGGATGACTTGGAGTGGTACCGCTGGCACCGAAGTTATCAACACTTTCAACGAGACCACGGCCAAACAGCAAGCTCCAGACACGGTTCACTATCACTCGTGCGGCAAGGGTGTTTTCCGTGGAGGCAATCCATTCTGCGAGCTCCAACCGACCACTTGTGCCTGTTGGGATGCTTGCCTTTTTCCCTGCGGATAGAAATTCAGGAAGACCGCGAGGCACTTTCCCCTCCTCCTTATCAATATCACCACGAGCGAATAAGGGACTATCGACTATGGTCTCAAATCCGCTGCTGAACCGACGAGCAAAATTGGATCCACCAAACCCGCCATTTCCCATCCGAGAAGCCGTTTCCGATTTCACGGGCTTGTCCAAGACACCCATGATTCGAGCCTTTGGCGTTCCATCGGGATTGTAACTCGCGATCTCAATCTCCAACTGCTTCACTTGCGTAATGATTCTAACCATTTCAAATCCATTGTTCATGGTGCCTTCTTTCCCACGTCTGCGCGCTGCGAACGCTTCAGCTTGCTCTGCCTGTAATTTTTTCAACTCTGCCTTCTTATTCTCAAGCGCTTGAGGGCTTATGCTTTTCGCTATTGTCGTTAATCCTGAGGATGCCGGAGCATCGATTAGCTTGCTGGCATTTCGTCCAGCAACTCCTCCAGCCGTCCCGTAATGGGTGTCCGTGCTGAGGAAAATTCCAGCAATGGCGGTGTAATCTTTCTGCGTGATCGGATCGAACTTATGATCATGGCAACGCGCACATGATACGGTCGTCCCAAGAAACGCGCGGGTCACTGTATCAATCTGCTCATCTGCCTGATCCAAAGCAAATTGCCGGGGTTTCATTTCATTGATTCCTTTTGGACCAACGGCAAGGAAGCCAGTTGCGATCAGGTTTTCCGTCCTGTCTTTTGGATCAGTCGCTGGAATCAAATCCCCTGCAATTTGCTCGCGGATAAACTGATCAAATGGCTTATCGGTATTGAACGAATTGATGACGTAATCCCGGTATCTCCATGACTCCGGCATCGTGACATTCACATCACGCCCCGTCGTCTCCGCATAACGTGCGACATCCAACCAATGCCTTCCCCAGCGCTCTCCGAAATATCTGGATGAGAGCATCAGATCAATCATCTTCTCCAGCTCCTTGGGATCGCTACTTGTTAGATATCGATTCAAATATTCCACCGAAGGCTGGAAGCCCACGAGATCAAGAAACACTCTTCTCAGTAAAGTTGCTTTCTCGGCATCCTCCACAGGTTTCACCCCATGCTCCTGCATTTCTTGATAAACGAAGCGGTCGATACTTGAAACAGACCATTGATCGCCCTTCGTGGCGGGCACTGTCACTTTTTTGAGAGGCTGATATGACCACCAGCTTTTTGCTTTTTCCGAATCGTAGGATTTGATGGTTTTGGCTTGTTCCTTCCTTGGATCGGGAGCTCCCATTTTGACCCATTGTTCAAAATCGGAGATAACCGCATCTGGCAACTTTCCTCCTTTTTTCTCAGGAGGCATTGCCATGTCTTCGTCTACATATCGGATCGCTTTGATCAACAAGCTTTGATCCGGCTTGAATGGAACAATCGCAGGTCCTTCCTCTCCACCACGCAACAGGACTACACGTGAATCCAATAAGAGATCGCCCTTGGATTTATCCGCCTCGATCGAGTGGCACTCGTAGCAGTGCTTGACCAAAACAGGCCGGATCTTCTGTTCAAAGAAATCCAATTGTTCCGGACTAAATGTCTCATCGGCGATCGCATTGCTGATGCTTAGGACAAAAGCACCGATACAAAAGCCAATGGGTAAAGCGCCGATTCTCATTGTATGGGATTCAACCCATGCATACGGAAAAAGTTGCGATCGAATGAAATGCTAGGAATTTGCTTTTTCACCTTGCGCAGAGAATACACTGAAGGACCGTCTGTGGAAGGGGAAAAAGGGTTGTCTCCTTAAAATTATTAAATAGATATAAAATGTTTTTTACTCAGCAAACAGCCAAGGCAACCTTCGCGAATCAAACAAAAGGTAGTCGCTGGTGATCTCTTCTCCAACCGCCAAATCTCTAACAGCTACATCAGCTCCTTCAACGTGGAGACAATGAGGCGGATAGATACCAGTAGTGGATGGAGTCACGCTATGATTTACATACTTAGCATCATCTATACAGAAAACATAGAACCCAGTTTTTATGCTTTTATAGCAATAGGTAGAAAAGTAATCATATTGCACTGGATACAATGCATCCAAGTGTTTCTGTGTAATTTGCATGTCAAAATCTTCATCAAACTGCCAAACAAGCTGCCCCTTCTTCACTGGCTCTCCAAGAAAAACGCCGATTCCGTGAATGGAACTTTGACCTAAGTATGTTTTTACTTTGAACATTAATTTTGTCTTTCTTATTACGAACCTATTTAGTTAAGCCTAAAGCTAACAGTATCGTAAACAGGAAAATGATAATCACTTAATACTAGGAATTTACTTTTTCACCTAGGTCGGAGAATAAACTGAAGGGTCGTCTGTGGATTGGGAAAAAGGGTGTTGTCATCCATTTCCAGATCCTAGAAAAAGCGTGGGTCTCATCAAACATCAGTTGATGTTCTAGCGATAGTCTGAATCAATGACAGCCGTCGCCCGACTTGATCCCAGACACACTTCACCATGCCAAATCCACCTACAACCGAAACCGTGAAACGCGAACTCAGTGATTTGAGACTCGCTTTCGGAGTGCTGCGCGAACCCTTCGCTTGGTTGGTTCTAATCGCAGGGCTTGTGGGGAGCCTTTTGGTCTTTGCGGCGATCGCCTGTCTGGCTTGGTGGCTGATCGGCGGACTTGACTGGCTAAACCAAGGATGGTTGGCCAAAACTCGTTGGGACGATTGGATGTTCCGCGGTGTAGGATCGCTCCTGGTGCTTGTGGTCGGATGGTTCACATTCCCACTCATCGTCACCGCTATGTGCGGAGTGTTTCTTGAACCACTGGCAGATCGGATAGAACGTCGCCACTACCCGTTGGCCCCCGCCCCGCGCAAAGTTCCGTTAGGCGAGCAGATTCATTCCTCGCTGCGTGTATTGATACGCGGGATAGGCTGGAACCTGCTGGCACTGCCGTTTTATTTCATTCCGCTGCTGAATGTGGTGATTTACTTAATGCTCAATTCTTTTCTGCTTTCACGCGAATATTTCCAAGTGGTGGCCGTGCGTCATGTTTCGTTAGCTGAAGCCAAGGTTCTCTATCGAGCCCATCGCAAAGAGATGCTTCGCGGAGGATTGACCCTTGCAGTTCTCTTCGTCATTCCAGGAGTCAATCTCTGTGCCCCACTTCTTGCCACGGCTTGGATGGTGCACCGCGTTTGGCGCCGCGAAGGTTCGCCGCTCCGCGCCCGTTTCCTTCCTGACACTGATACTGTAGATACGCTCTGATTTGCATGCATGAGAGATCATGCATGAAGCTAGGAATTTGCTTTTTCACCTAGCGCGGAGAATAGACTAGAGAGCCGGCCTGGGCAGATGAAAGGGGGGTGCACTGTTTGTCGTAATTCTTCGCCGAGGCTACAAAGCAAAAGTTGGTAGAAGCCGTTAGGGTCGGGATTCAATGGATTTCTCCTAGGGATTGACTCCTCAGGAGAAATACTTTTCTTGAACACAATGAGAATGTCCCATCTATTGAGACTACATTTCCCAAGCCCGATAAATGAAACTCATCTCCTGGAACGTCAATGGCATCCGTGCCGCTCTCAACAAAGGCCTAGCCGATTTCATCTCGACTGAAGACCCGGATATTTTATGCCTTCAAGAAACCAAAGCCCGTCCTGAACAAGTGGAACTCCCGCTCGAATTCGGCGCTTACAAAGGCTTTTGGAATTCCGCCGATAAACCCGGTTATTCTGGCACCGCGATTTTCACCAAGGAAACGCCACTCAATTGCTCGCTGGGCTTGGGCATCGAACAACATGATAAAGAAGGCCGCGTCATCACTCTCGAATATCCCGATTTTTTCCTCGTCAATGTCTATACAGTTAACGCTCAAGACGAACTTCGGCGACTTGATTATCGGTTAGAGTGGGATGCGGCGTTTCGCCTCCACTTGAATCAACTCGCCATGGAAAAGCCTGTCATTTTCTGCGGAGATCTCAACGTCGCTCACAACGAAATTGACCTTGCCCGTCCCGCATCAAACCGAAAAAGCCCGGGTTTCTCTGATGAGGAGCGCGCGAGTTTTACAACGTTACTAGAAAGTGGCTTCATCGATACTTTCCGTCATTTATACCCCGATAAAACCGAAGCCTATTCGTGGTGGTCTTACCGTGGTGGCGCTCGCGAGCGGAACGTTGGATGGAGAATCGATTACTTCGGACTTTCACCAGAACTCGTTGGCCGACTCCATGATGCCACGATCCTTCCTCACGTGATGGGATCCGATCATTGCCCGGTTATGATCACTTTGCGCTAAGCGCAGTAACGATAGAGGTCACATTTTCTCTCATCATCGCCTCGTAACTGTTCACACCACGTCCATCTGCAATTAACTCTCCACCGAGTTTGATACCGGTATCGCGCGTCAGGCTTGTTAGAATTTTCGGATTGGATTCTCGCTCTGGAAAAATCGCGAAAACATTCTCATTTTTCAACGATTTCATAAGTTTTGAGAGTTCCTTCGCACTTGGCATTTGCTCACGATTCACTCCCTGCACAGCAAAAGATTCAAACCCGTATGCCTTGCAGAAATATTGAAAGGCCGAATGTGCGGTCGCCAACTTTCTGTGATCTTTCGGAATCTTCAAAACCTCACGCTTCAACCATTTTTCTAACGCATCGAGCTGCGTGCGATAAGCTGCTGCGTTTGCCTCAAACGCTTGACGTTCCGAGGGCAACTCTTTGGACAACTCCCCCGCGACCAGCGATGTCGCACGTCTAAATAAATCCACTGAATGCCACCAATGTGGATCCAATTCATGATCGTGGTCATGCTCGTGCTCCTCATGTTCACAAACTCCATGCAGTGCAGGCAACGTTCCTCCGACCTCAACGATACGAATATCCGCAGACAAAATGGAACGCAACTCAGGCAGATAACCTTCCAAGCCCATGCCGGATACAAAATAAACTTTAGCACCCACAACCGCCGCGACATCTTCGGTTCTCGGCTTGAAACTATGCGGATCGCCCTTCATTCCAATCAAATCCACCACCTCAATTTTATCACCGCCCACCTGTTTCAATAAATCTCCGATCAAAGGATGCATCGACACCACTTTGAGTTCAGCAGCCGATGCCGCAGCGTAAAACGCCACGCACCAAGCGAGGATCCATCGAAATTTCATCGCCGACACATTGCCACACATTTCTATTAACGCAAGTATTTTGCACTAAGAGAAATATTTGCGAAAGGGATTCGATATTATCTCGGCACCAATCGAAGTCATCGGCCCATGTCCCGGAAGGATCAAGCAATCGTCATCAAGTTGCTCGAAACCTTTGCGCAAGGTCGCAGCCGCCATCGAGAAGTTCTGAGGAGATTTGCATCCACCCATCGAACCCGCGAAAATCGCATCACCCACCACCCACAAGGGCTTTTTAAAACCCGTGATCCAATAACTCGCCGTCGGCACGCAATGCCCCGAAAGATCTAGCACCTGAATCTTGATGTTTCCGAATCGATATTCCCCAGCCTGCAGCGCTTCCGACTCGGAAATGACTTCCATCCCTAACGCCTGAAGCGCCTCCACCCCACCCACGTGATCCTCATGTGCATGCGTAAGGAATACGACATCAGGCCGGAGGCCATTCAGTTCTGATAATATATCTGCCCGATTCCAACCCGTATCAAACAATAGGGAAGCTCCTTCGTATTCTAACAACCAAGCATTCACCGACCAAGCACGATACGGCATGATTATTCTTTTCAAGCCAATCACTTCACTAACATCCGGCTGATATGACGGCAACCCAATCAATGCCTGAGTATCGAGATCCAACACAGTCGACAACTTTCCGAGCGATACTTCATCCCAATCACCATTTATTACATGCTGTAATCTCTCTTCATTCATCCCCAAAGCCTGTGCGACTTCGGACAGGCTTTGGCCCAAGCCACGGATCGCCTTATTCAAGACATCTGAAATTCCATCCTCAAGCTGGCTCATCTGGATTTTCCAAAGTTTCCCGACGCTTCTTTGCGCGCATACCCACGAATATAATCACGGCAACAAAGAACAAAAAGATCGAAACAGCGATCCCAAGAAACGTGAACAGCCGTTGGCTCGATTGATCTACCTGCTCATTGGTCACCATATCCTTCGGAATCACACCCTCCTCTTTGATGAAGCGAATGACACCATCTCCGAGTTTCACGTCCGTCATGACTGACATCACTTTTCCAATCTCGGTATCACCCACTTGTTTCTCGACAATACGGTATGGCGACATCAGTTCGATAAACCCTCTTGGAACATCGGCAGATGGAACATCAATATCACTCACCCGCAAAACCACTTCCTTATTTAGCAGTCCTGGTGTGGTGATCAAAACACCATTCAAATAACGAGGATCTGAAAGCATCATTCCACTCTCACCTTCTTTCGCTAGACGAGGTTTACCATTCAACTTGAATGAAATATCAAAAGTCAGCTTCTCACTGGTGATTTCACGCGCCCTCATCATTCCGCGCATCTCTTTGAATGCACCATAAGTCGCGATAGCAAGATTCAACTCAGCCGTATTCAACTCCAATACAGCCGACTTACCCTCGGTAACGGTAATCCGGAAACGCTCGATTTTTTCAGCAAGCGCATTCAGCTCAGTCTCACGATTTTCAAGCGAATCTACCTCCAGCTTGACGGGTTTCTCCTCAGTGAACTTTACTATCTCATTGTATTGACGGAACAATACCACGATTGAAAAAACCACCAAAAACAGCATCACCAAAAGTGCCGTAATCAGAATCGCGCATCCTGCAAACGGGGACTTATCGCTAACTCCATTGGACTCAACAACTTCACTACTCATAATATTTTAGGATTTCTTATCGTTATCCAATTCATCCTTTGGCTTTTCACTAGACTCATCGCCCACTACAGCATCGTCCGGCTGCGCCCATTCTTCATCTTCGGGCAACCCATGATGATAGGGATCATGATAATGTTCAGGATTATGATGATAATCGTCGTGCCAACCATGATCGCCATGCTCTTCCACATCCTCGTGATGATCGACATCATCCTTATGCTCCGCCGCATGCTCATCTTGAATCAACCATTGCTTGCGACGCTCTGCCAACTCTTCTTCTTCACGCTTCTGAGCTTCACGGTTCTTCTTACGATCAAACCACGCCAACCAAATGCAAATTTCATATAGGAACAACATTGGAAGTGCCATCAGGTTCAGCGTCATGATATCTGGCGTCGGCGTAATCACCGCAGCTGCCACATAAATTGCAAGGATTGCGTAAGAACGCGTCCTTGCCATCGTCTCATATGTCAACATTCCGAGTTTGACTAAAACCATCACCACGACGGGTAATTCAAACGAGAGTCCGAAAAGTAAGGTGAATTGAATCGCAAAGGTGATGTAATCTCCAATACGCCAGTCATTCGATACACCGAGATTACCACTCCACTCATAAAAGAACAGCAGCGCCCTTGGCAGCACAAAGAAATACGCAAAGCAAACACCACTGACGAATAATCCAAACCCAATAGCCATAGCTGGCCAGAGCAATCGTCTTTCCTTCGCATGCAAGCCCGGCAAAACAAACTGCAACACAAACATCAGCAGCAACGGAAATGCCAAAACCATGCCAGCAAAAAATGCCAATTTCATTGATAGCATGAATGTCTCTGTTGGCTTCAACGCCGACATCATTCGTATGTTTGAGCCTGAGTTCACCTCAACATCAGGATTAGATTCTAACAAGGCATTCAGTTGCCTGACCATTTGATCATCGACCCCTAATTTTTTAACAAAGCCCAACTGCTTATCCTTGGGCATTGCCTTTATCGCCCTGAGCAAGGATACGCTTTTCGCGTGAAATTCTAATTCCGGATTTTCTAAATTTCGAAAAAACACTTCTCGCTGCTCTTCATTCAACCCTACAACGATTTGCTCCACCTTTTTTGCCTCATTCCAAATCTCAACCGTCGGAACTTTGATACCTTTATGCGCATCACCATCTGGCATGCTTTCCTTTTGCTTCGTGTATAGCACTTTCTCCGCAGGCGCGCGCAACATACTCATTAACTGGCCTTGGAAGGAGAAACAAATGACCATGGAAATCACCAACGTGATCACGATCCTCGTAATCATGACACGCAAATCCTCGAGATGTTCCAAAAATGGCTTCTCGTGGTCAGAATGAGCTTTTTCTCTGAACTCAAAAACTTTTTTCAGCAAATACATTCGATGCGCGCGAATTCAAATCCGTGAAGCCCTTCTCCGCAAGGTCAGACTGATCGAGATGCTATGAAATGGTGAAAATGACGCTTTTCTTTGACTCAGCGCTCTCAAATCTGAATTCTATATCCAACGGAATGATTTACCTTACCGTTCGCTATCCACCAAACAAATCAAACCATGAAAGCAAAAATCCTTACCATCGCCCTCGCTGCAGGTGCATTCGCCCTTGTAGCTTGCAAACCGAAAGCCGAAACGACGACCAAAGAAGAAGTCAAAGCTGAAGCCAAAGAAGTCGCTGATGGCGTCAGCGATATTGTAGAAACGGCCACTGAGGAAGTTGAACCAGCGACAGAACCTGCTCCTACTCCTGCTCCAGTAGAGCCTTAATGACTAGGCATAAGCAATTCTTCCAAGCCCTAGCCTATCCATCGGATTCGCTAGAGCTTTTTTACACCAAAGAATCCAGCTTTTCCAAATAGGCGATGCTATAAATTCCTGTGCCGTGCGAATCCGCCCAAAAAAGCTGGAGTCCATATCCCCCAACTTTTTCAAAACGTTTTAGCTCAAATGCTCGCGCTCCATACTCCACATTGGGTTTCTGCACGCGTCCCATCGCATCTGGCTCGCCTTGGCAATTAGCACACGGACAGGCGCGCCTCAGCATCGCTAGCGGAAAATACATCTCTCGCCCATCGCTCATTCGAACCGCGAGCTCTTCCCCAATCTGACACACATATTCTATCTCGATCTTCATCTCATCCTAGTTCCCCTGAAATTTTATACGCTCGCCGGCCAAAAATTGCCGATCCTACGCGGACATGAGTCGCACCCTCCTCAATCGCCACCTCGAAATCCCCACTCATCCCCATACTCAAAAACGGAATCTCTATGCCGTAATCCTTTTGAATGTCATCGCGCAGGATTCTCATTTCCGCAAACCAATGCCGCGCATCTTGCTGATGATCGACAACTGGCGGGATCGTCATCAACCCCACCACATCAAGATGCTTCAAGCTAGAGATCTCATGAATCTCCTCCCGCAACTCAGATAAACTAAAACCTCCTTTGCTCTCTTCGCCCGACTGATTGACTTGAAGAAAAATTTTTGGACGCAACCCTAAATCCATCGCAATCCCATCGATGTAGGTGGCAAGCTTAAACGAATCCACTGCATGAACGTAATCAAACAAAGGTAAAATTTTCCGCACTTTATTACTCTGCACTCGACCTATAAAATGCCATTCAAGCTCGCTCGCTAAAGCTTCGATTTTTGGCGCAGCCTCTTGCAATCGACTTTCCCCAAAAATATTCTGCCCAGCATCCACAGCCTCTTGAATATCAATCACCGGAAAAGTCTTAGAAACCGCGATCAGTTGAACCGATGTCAAATCTCGGCTCACCCGCAGGCAAGCCGCATCCATCTTTTCACGAATTATTGTTAGATTCTCGGAAATCTCTAACATCAGCGGATTCCACCGTCATTTTTTAAAATGCCTGCCATCTTTGCGTTGTCCGTCAGGCTAATGAGGTCCTTCATCACTTGAATTGCCTCACGCTTCTCTGGATTTAGTCCTGACGGCCAGTCGGGAGTATCATCCAATCCAGCTGTCTCATCCACAGCACGACGCATAAAGTCACCATTTTCCGCAGATGGATCGTAGGCTTTGATCGGCGTGGCCGCATTAATAATGTCCAAATTAACTTTGTAGAATTTGAAATTTTTCACATCTTCCTTAGCTATCTTTTCAAATCGCTCGCGGCGCTCAATATTACGTGCTTTGCGTTGTTCTTCAGACTCAGCCAACTCACGTTTACGCTCGGCAATATTCAGAGAAATCTGATTCTTCTTGATGCGATCTTTCGTTTTAAAGATGTCTTGAATTACATACTTAAAATCCTGACATTTTTCAATCCGCTCCTGACTGAGCTCTTTCAAACGAGGCAGGAACAAAGCGCGCTTATCTTCAGGATGAAAATCCGCGGCTGGGCGGATTCGATCGTGCGGCAAAGCGTTATCCATATGCGCCTCTCCCACTTCCAAAGCATCCATAATACTAGGTATGACAATACTTGGAACAACCCCATCCATCTGCGTAGAAGAACCCGATGGTCTGTAAAATTTCTGAATCGTGACTTTTATAGTACCGGCCTTGTCTTTTGATGCAAACAACGGGAGCTGAGGACCAATATCCATCATCTGCTGAACCGTGCCTTTTCCAAACGTCGAAGACTCACCAATGACAATAGCGCGGTTATAATCCTGCAAGGCGCCCGCTAAAATTTCACTAGCAGAGGCACTGCTCTTATCTGTCATAACAACCATAGGTCCTGTATAAATCGGCTTAGCATCAGCTGATTCTTTTACCTGAACTAGCCCCGTCGTGTTCTTCACCTGCACCACGGGACCAGGTTGGATAAATAATCCAGTCATGCGACGAACTCCTTCAAGTGATCCACCACCGTTATTACGCAGATCAAAAACTAAGCCGTCCATTTTTTCTTCAATCAAACGCTTGAGAATTTTACCAACATCATCTGCTGAGCTCACTGGACTTTCATCAAAATCTCCATAAAAAGAAGGCAATGTAATAACCCCAATTCTCTTGGTTTCACCTCCATCATTTTTAATTTCGATCAGTTCACCACTTGCTTGTTCATCTTTTAACTCAACTTTACCTCGCTCTATTTTAATAATTTTCGTCTCACCCGCCGAACCACCTGCAGGCTCCACTTTCAAAGCCACAGTAGTGCCTTCTTTGCCACGAATCAAATCCACAACCTTATCGATCGACATGAACATGATATCCGTCATGTCCGCTGGCTTGCCAGTGTTGACCGAATCCACACCCACAACCCTGTCGTTCAATTTAAGTGTTCCTTCTTTGTCGGCAGGACCACCGACAACAATACCTTTAATAATCGTTGCACCATCCTCTTCTGCTTGAAGTAATGCACCAATTCCGACCAATTCATTCTTCATTCCGTCTCTGAAACGATTCGTCTCACGGAAACTCAAGTAATCGGTATGCGGATCGTGTGCAGCTGCCACTGCACTCAGAAAATAGTTCGCGATATCCTCATTATCTACATCTTGAATACTCGCCTGTAACCGCTTGTAACGCAGAGAGATTTTTTTCTTCGGATCGAGATTGTCCGCGCCTGGATCGTTTTTGCCCTGCTCTTTTGCCAACTTCATGAGAGTTTCACGTCTCAAGGTTTCAGCTAAAACAGCTTCTTTGATTTGCTCTGCCCATACTTTTCTAGCCTCTGCCTCATCCTTAGGCCACGCAGCATCTTTGCGCGACATCATGACGGTTTCATCGCCCGAAAAATCAAAATCACCCGCAAGCAACTCCTCGGTCTGCTTGGTCCGCTCCGCGACTCTCTGACGAAATACATTATAAATCTCTATCGCAGGCTGCATGCTTTTTCCCTGATCCAAGAGTATGTGCAAACGATCCCCATATTTAACCTTGAAACCATCCACGTCTTGTTGAGTGAAATAAAGTTTTTGAAAATCCAGCCCTTCTAAATAATCTTCAAAATACCTATGCCCCAACTGCACATCATTAGGCAACCTCGCAAAGTGACTATTCTGCAGCATAATCACCATTCGCTGTCCAACCTCATCGAAATCTGCTTGCTGTGCCTTAACCGCATGCGAGGAAGCGATAAAGCCCACGACCAACGTCGCGTTACGTAACCAAAATTTAATCATAATATTATAGCGTCAATAATTCGAATTTCTTTCGAGGAATCTGTCACAGGTAATTAAATTGTCGATTCAGAAAACATCACCCCTTGAACAGCATTTCCTCGAAATCCTGAAATAAAGCGCCAACTTTCTCAATATCCACCCTGGAAATGTTGGGTTTTGATCATTTATCTTAAATATTCAGGCTCGGTTGCACTGATAAAATCAGATTAATCTACGACAAAACCTATTGCCCAGCGTGGCTTAGGCGCATGACTCAGTTCCTTATCGACCCAAGATACTTCGCGATTCTTCGAGGCTCATTTTTCGCTGCTCCTCCCAATCAATCACTGAAGGTTGCACATAACTACGCCTTCTAGACTCCGCATAGTCATTGCGCGGTTTATCTATACGTTTTGCGTCCGATTCTCTGGCACCGCCATATTCCAATCGATTCGTTTGATAAGGATCCAGTGTATCCACCTTTTTATTTCCTAAATACGCCACCTTGCCTTGTTGCTTTGATTCGATTTTGAATCTCGATCCATCCGTATCCCCCTTATATTCGCTGTGTTGATAAGCCTTCTTTCCCCACCAACTTGTCTTTTCGTAATCACCCGTTTGATAAGCTTTCTTTTCTATTTCACCTTTGAAATATGGACTCTGTCCCTTCTGCTCAAAAGAACTACGCTTATTAGACGTCGGTGCCCAATTACCCTCCGCATCTTTCTTATATCCACTGGTTCCCGAAAGCCGCTGAGATAGCGATTCAGGTTCACTGACCTCCGCGCTCACTTCCTTCTTTGTCTGATGCGAACAACTCATCACCAGCAGTGACAAAAACGCACAAAAATATGACCATCTTGAAATCATCAATTTTTCATGATTTTAGACTCCAAATCATGATCAGGAACCGCACCTCTCTCTAAAGCCTTGCTGTAATACTGCTTCGCATCTTTGATTCGTCCCTTACTCGCACAAATCAACGCTATATTGAAATAAGGCTCACTTGGCATAGGATCCGCCGCAATGGCTCCCTTAAACTGAACCTCAGCCTGTTCCGCGTTTCCTAACAAATCAAAAATCGCACCCAGTAACATGTAACTATTTGCATCATCCGGAGCTAAATCAATGGCACGCTTCAAATGCTTTTCCGCATTATCCAACTCATTAAGCTGCATGTAAGTTAAGCCCATCATCCGATTTGCGTAGGGATTATTTTCATCCAACTCTATCGCTTTGCGAAAACTCGCCAATGCTTCAACCGGCTCTTGAATCTTTAATTGCACAACCCCCAACCTACAAATCGCTGGAATATGCCCAGGATGCTGCTCGATCATCATCTCGAATAACTCACGCGTCGAATGATACCTTCCCGCAAGATACGCCTTATTAGCCGCACGGTTGTAACTCTCTAGCTCTACGTTGAGCTTGGCAACATCACGCCCGACTGCTGCGCGATCTCTAGCAAAAGGAGATACGAACTCTCCATCAACATTCTGATCCGCAACCAATTTCTGCTCATCTGGACTAAGCACTAATTCAGTTCCATCAAAAAGCTGTATGGCTTCTTTTAATTGTTCATCCTCTTTACCTAAACTCTTTACCGCATCGACTAACAACTCTTTCGCCTGCCGCCTTCTCTCCTGCACCCGTAACTGCCGACGAATCACTTCTCGCAAGGTCTCAACTTCCTCAGGATCCGCCTTGGCCTCATTAAGCACCAACATCGCCTCCTCATTCCGCAATTTCTCCGTCAACTCAGATATCCGCTTATCTTGCTCCCGCTTATCATGTTGCAAGCGATTAATCTGGGATTTCGCAATCGCTAGATTCTGCTGCGCTTCAGTAATCTCATCCTTCGACGAGTTGTTATCTAAATTCAGACGCTCAACCTGCTCTTTCGCCTCCCGCAGAGATTTCGCCAAACCCACATTCTGAGCAACTAGTTCTTCAATCCGTCCGGACTCATTCAACTTCAACAATGCCTCCATGTGATCGCGCTCACGCAACAACCCGTCACGCTCCTCTTGCAATTCACTATACGCCGCTCGGCTCTCATCCAAATCTTTTTTCAGACTCGCAATCTGCTTGTTCGCCGTTTCTAACAGCTTGCTCTTTTCTGTAAGCAAGCGCTCCATCTGCGTCATCTGCCGCAACTGACCGGCCACCACCTCATTCGCAACTTTCCGCTCCGTCTCTAGATCCCTTTGAATATCTGCCTGCTTCTGACGCATGTCCCCAGCTTGCTTTTTCATCAAGTCCATATCAGCCGTCAAAATTTCGATTTTTGATAAAGCCTGATTGTGATCTCCCCGACTGGTTTTTAACGCCAGACCCATCACTTCTTTTTCCTGATTCAATTGAACAATACGGTCATTCAAGGATTTCATCACCCCTTCCAACGGCGCAGACGCCATCTGCGAACGCAAAGAACTCACCTCATTCTGCACCGCTTTTAATTGACCAGAAAGCGCCTGATTTTGCTTTTGCAAATCCTCAACCGTTGCTTTTTGGGTCGATTGCTGCGCCGCCAACTCAGCTTTCTTGATTTCATTACGCAGACGCTCCAGCTCAGCTTCCGCATCTTTCAACCGACGCGCTTTCAAGGGCTCAACCTCCAAAACACCCGGATTCAACGGCTTCACATTCTTAGCCGGATCGATCAATTTTCCTTTCACCTTATCGCCACCCTCCAACTCCGCAATCACACCACGATCTTTCTTGATCCGCTCCCCCGCTTTTTCCTGCACCCCCGTCAACGCCTTGATCGTCAAATCCTTGCGGTTCTTCACCATATCCACTTTCCAATCCGGATAAAATTTCTCTACCGAGCTAAATAACTCCGTCGCCTGCTGATACTTATTCAAGGCACCTACAAAATCCTCATCCTTCTCCAACTGCTCGCCCGCACGCACCGCCAAGTAACCCTGGAAATACACTTCCGATGGATCAAAATTCGGCACGCTCGGAGCCTGAGCCACGACTCCACCTCGCATGATAACCATCATGCAAAAAATCGTCGCCCATCCAAAAAACGCTTGGGTTCGCATTTTCCCTCTCAACATCAGGCAAATGACTAGCAGCCAAGACCGCTTTCGCAAGCCCAATCTCCCAGCCCAATCGCTCGCCAACCCCTCTCATAAGCCGACTTTCCCCACACGCTCTACTCCCTCAATTCGCATTTTAATTAACATCTGCTAAATACCCCCAAATACCACATATTGGTTATTAACAGATATTTTTATACTACATATTGTGCTATGACCCACTCCCACCTTGCCTCTGAATTTTTTCTTCGTAAGCTCCAACCATCAAGGGAAATCACTTCCTCATCCTTTTCCAAACCCCTGCCTACCACACCATTTATGTACCTCAAAACTCTCGAAATCCACGGCTTCAAATCTTTTGCCGATAAAACCGTCTTCGAATTCGCTGAAGGTGTCACCGGCATTGTCGGCCCTAACGGCTGCGGAAAATCCAACGTCGTCGACGCCATTCGCTGGGTTCTCGGTGAAACTTCCGCCAAAGCTCTCCGTGGTGGTGAGATGGCCGATGTGATCTTCAACGGCACGGAAAAACGCAAGCCGCTCGGCATGGCAGAGGTCACTCTCACCATGGCCGACTGTGAAGAATCCCTTAAAGTCGATTACAACGAAGTCTCTATCACTCGTCGCGTATTCCGCGATGGCCGCTCTGAATACCGTCTCAACGGAACTCTCTGCCGTCTCAAAGACATCCATGACATGCTCATGGATACCGGCATTGGCCGCACCGCTTATTCCATCATGGCGCAAGGCCAGATCGATCAGATCCTTTCATCCAAACCCGAAGAACGCCGCGCCGTTTTCGAAGAGGCCGCCGGCATTACCAAATTCAAACGCGAGAAAAAAGACGCCCTCCGCAAACTCGAATACACTGAGGCCAACCTCCTTCGCGTCTCAGACGTTCTAGCAGAACAAGAGCGTCGCATGAACTCGCTCAAACGCCAAGTCGCCAAAGCCCGTCGCTTCCAAGCTCTCGCCACGGACTACCGCGTGCTCGATACCCATCTAGCTCACAAACGCTACGTCGAAATCACCGCCGCTCGCGCCGAACTCACCAACTCCATCCGCTCTCTCGACGCGCAAGATTCCCACCTCGAACGCCAACTTCCAGAGAAAGAAGAACTCGTCGCTGAAGCACGCACCGCCGCCCGCCAGTTCGAAGCCGAACTAGCCGAGCTTCGCCAAAAACTCAACGAACACCAAAACTCCCTCGCCTCAGCTCAAGCGCGCATCGCATTCAACAACGAGCGCAAATCCGAGCTTGATCTCCGCATTTCTCAAAACCACGCAGATATCACCACAACTCGCGAAAAGCTCGCCCAACAGGAATTCGATTTCAGCGCCGCTAACGATCAACTCGATCAACTCAATCGCCGCATCGCCGAGCAAGAACTCCAACTCGCTAAACAAGAAGAGCAAACTCTCGCCGCCCGTGAAGCCCGTGCCAACATCGAAGCCTCACTCCGCGCGTCTCGCATCGAGGCCAATCAAACCCAAACTCTCATCGCCTCCATGCAGGCGAAAATCGAATCCTCTCTCGCCCAACTCGAAGGCAACCGCGATCGCTCACGCCAACTTGCCGAGGAAGAACAACGCCTCAATATCGGCGCTGAAGAATTCATCGCACAACAAACTCAGATCGCAGCCTCCGTTACTGAAACCGGTAACAAACTCACCGAACTCGAAGAAACCTTCCATGCCGCCGAGCGAACCTATCAACACACCCGTGGCGATCTCGATGCCTCACGCAAAGCCACCACTGAATCGAACGAAATCCTCGCCCAACGCGCCGCTCGTCTCGGAGCTGTGAAACAACTCGTCGCCTCCGGCGAAGGTTTCGCCAAAGGCACCCAAAACCTGCTCAAAGGCCTAGATACCCCAGAGTATTTCCAACCTTCCATCGAAGGCGTCCTCGCCAACTTCATCCGCGCCGATGAAACCGCCGCCCGCGCCATCGAAGCCGCCCTCGGAGCAAAACTCCAAACCGTTATCGTTTCCGATTCTCAAATCGCCGAGACTCTCATCCAACGCCTCACCGAGAAAAAACTCGGACAAGCCGCCATCCTCCCAAAAGACCTCATCCCCGTCGCCTCAGGAACCCAAATTGAAACTCTCCCACAAGGCGCAACCGCATGGGCTCTCGACAAAGTTAAATCCGAGCCACAAATCGCTGCAATTATCGAACAGTTGTTAGAAAAAACCTTGATCGTCCCAGATCTAACAACCGCCATCAGACTCCGCTCCGATTACTCCACCCTCACCTTCGTCACCCTTGCTGGTGAAATGCTTTCTCCAGAAGGAACCATCCAAGGCGGCGCCAATTCTGGAAATTCTAGCTCACTGTTAGAACGCCAAAACGAAGTTCGCGCATTGGAATTAGAAGTCGCTGAACTCCGCAAAGCCGACGAAGAAGCACGCAAACGCGTCGCTTCCCTCGAAGCCGCTCTCGAAACCAACCGCGAAGCCGTCGAAACCGCACGCGAACGCCTGCAACGCCAAAAAGTCGAACTCTCAACCCTCCAAGGCCAACTCTCCCTCGCCACCCGCGAAGTCGAAAACTTCAACACCCGCATCGAAAATGTGCGCTGGGAACGCACCGAACTTGAGAAACGCGAAAACTCCGCTGCGGATTCTCGCCAATCCCTCGAATCCGAACTCGCCTCCACCCGCGAACGCCTCGAAGCCATCGAAGATCAATCTCGTTCACTCCAATCCCAATCCGATTCCGCCCTCTCCTCGGAACAAGAACTCCTCACATCTCTCAACGAACTACGCACCAATTTAGCCGTCGAGAAACGCGCCAAACAAGCCGCTGAGGAACAACAACGCCCGATGGAAGCGCGCCTCTCCGAACTCCGCGAAATCGCCATCCGCCGCGAAACCGAAATCGAAAATTTCCAACAACGCATCCAATCATCCATCGATGAAAATGCCTCTCTCTCGTCCCAAGTCGAGGATCACAGAATTGAAGCCGAGGACCTACAACAAGAACTCTCATCGCGCTCACAAGGCCGCAACGAGTTGATCAAAAATATCGAAATCGCCGAGGCCGGACTCTCGGAAATCCGCAAACAACTCGCCGCTATCAACGAACAAAAAGGTCGCGAAGAAATCGCCGCTACTAAGCTCGACCTACGCCTCGAAAACCTCCTCTCCACCACCGAAGATCGCCACCAAATCACCCTCGAATCCTTCGAGCCTGACGCACATCTCCTCCTAACAACCCTACAATCCAGAAACGCTCGCAACGCTTCCGGAGCAGATGAAACCGATCCCGAGGCAGAAATTACTAACGGCTCAACAACAGACTCCGACGACATTCCTGACATGCCCGGCGAGCCTAACTGGAACCACATCGAAGTCCTCGTCCAAGACCTCAAGCGCAAGATCGAATCCATGGGTCCCGTCAACGTCGACGCCATCGAAGAATACGACGAACTCGAAGAACGTCATACCTTCCTTCGCAACCAACACGACGATCTAGTTTCCTCCAAAACCGAACTTCTAGCCGTCATCGAACGCATCAACGAAGAAACACAACGCCGCTTCTCAGAAACTTTTGCACAAGTTCGCATCAACTTCCGCGATATGTTCAAAGAACTCTTCGGTGAAAAAGGCCAAGCCGACCTAACCTTGATCGACGAAAACGATCCGCTCGAGTCCGGCATCGAAGTCATTGCCAAGCCCCCAGGTAAAAAACTCCAATCGATCACCCTCCTCTCCGGCGGTGAACGCTCGATGACCGCCGTTGCCCTCTTGTTCTCTATCTACATGATCAAGCCGTCCCCGTTCTGCGTCCTCGACGAGCTCGACGCCCCTCTCGACGAATCCAACATCAACCGTTTCGTCAAAGTCCTGGACCGCTTCATCGATAGATCCCAGTTCATCATCGTCACCCACTCCAAGCGCACCATGGCCCGCGCCGATGTGATGTATGGCGTAACCATGGAGGAATTCGGCGTTTCCAAACCCGTCGGAATGCGCCTTACCGCATCCTCAGATGTTAAAGCAGACGCTAAATCTGCCGCCCAGAAGGCCGCCCTCAGGCTGGACGCTTGAAAAACGTGGTCTCTTTGCGAAATTCTCTTCTTTACTGCAAGTTTCCCAGCTTGCAATATCCGGCAATGCACTGAAAACTCAGCGCATCGCCTACTAATTGAATCTCGCAAATTTTCCGCCTCTTATGTTCAAACGCTTTCTCGCCACAATATTATCTCTGAGCATCTTCAGCAGCCTCGTATTTGCCGCGCCTGTCGAAGTCAACGGCATCGCCGCTAAAGTCAACGGACAAGTCATCACCAAAAATGAAGTCTCTTTCCTGCTCTCCCCGATCTTCGCGCAACTCTCCACCCAATTCCCGCGCCGTGGCCCGGAATTCATGAAACAATTCGAGGAAGCTCAGAAAAAAGTCCTCCAAGAACTCATTGATCGTCAAATCATCCTCGATGAATTTAAAAAACTCGGTGCCAACATCAACGCCACCGTCATCGACGAAGAAGTTAAACGCCAAATACAACAACTTTACGGCGGCGACGAAGCGAAATTCCGCGAAGAATTAAAAAAATCTCGGCTCACCATGGAAGGCTATCGCGAAATGACTCGCGAAAAAATGGTCGTACAGGCCATGCGTGCCCAACAGTTCTCAGACGCACCACCCGCTCTCCCCAACGAAGTAGAACAAGAATACAACAAGGTCAAAGACTCCCTCCGCGATGTCGCATTGGATAAAATTTCTTTCCAGAAAATTTTCATTCCCTCCGGAGATTCAGCAAATCCCAAATCAACACCAGACACCCAACTCGTCCTAGCCGAAGAAATCACTGATAAAATAAACAAAGGCGCGGACTTTTCCGAAACCGCTAAAACCTACTCCAAAGACGCTTTCGCAGATAAAGGCGGACTCCAAGAAAACGTCCCAAGAATCGATCTCTCTCCTGAATTCGCAGCCATCATTTTCGATGCTCCCACCGATAAAGCTGTCGGACCTCTGCTTGACCCACTAGGCTTCACTATTATTAAAATTATCAAAAAAGACCTCGGCCCCGCGCCTCCCCTTTCCAAAGTCCGCCCCATGATTGAAGAACGCGTCACCCGCAATAAAACCTCAGCCCAATACGAACGCTGGATCGAAGCCCGTCGCAAACGCGCAATGATCGATATCAAACTTTAAGTCTTTCGCTAAGAAGCCACCATACATGGAAGATCGTTACGAAATTATAGGAAAAATTGCACAGGGAGGTCTGGGCTCAGTTTACAAAGCTCGGGACGTCCGCATGAGTCGCGATGTTGCGATTAAACGCATCCTCGTAGGTGACACTTCCATCACCGACGAGGCAACTCGCCAACTCATCAAAGAAGCTAGCGCTCTTGCATCCTTACAACATCCAAACATCGTTACCATTTACGATGTTGGTAAAGACGAAGAAGGTCCTTTCGTCGTCATGGAATTACTCACCGGCCAGACCCTCGAGGAAATCATTAATAACGCATCTTTCACTTGGGCAGATTTTCGCGAACTTGCCATGCAATCTTTAGAGGCTCTCATCGCCGCCCAAGAACTGCACATCGTCCACCGCGATATCAAACCCGGTAACATCATGCTTACTTGGCTTCCATCAGGTAAGTTCCAAGTGAAGGTCGTTGATTTCGGCCTCGCAAAACTCTCTGCCAAACCTTCACTACAAACCATCGATCAATCCGATGGAGTCTTCGGCTCCATCTACTTCATGGGACCTGAACAATTTGAACGAATCCCCATCGACCAACGCGTCGATCTCTACGCTCTCGGCTGCGTTTTCTACTACGCCCTCACCGGCACCTACGCCTTCGATGGTGAAAACGCCATCGAAGTCATGGCTTCTCACCTGCAACACCATGTCGTTCCCATCGAAAATGTCCGGGCAGGAATCCCTCTATGGGCTTGCAACTGGATCATGTGGCTCATCAATCGCCAAGCCGCAGACCGTCCCAATTCCGCACGCGAAGCGCTTCAACTCTTCATGCAAAACGATGGCGCTTACTTCACACCAGAATTAAGCCTAGGCGCCCCTACTCCCACCGCTCCTGCCCCTACCAAACGCAGAAAACTAGTAGTTCCCGGTGTCACCCCTGAACCCGAGGTCAATCCTGTACCCTCTCCATCGGTAAAAATTGCATCAGTTGCACAACCTTTGACACCCCCCGCAGGCTCAAAACCTAGTGTGCACCTCTCGGCATATGCCTATCAACCGCCAGAGATGCCAGTATATGAAGAGCCTGTAGTAGAAATTGCTGAGCAGACTCAAGTCGACACCCAAGTTGCATCAGAAGCTGAAGCATACATACAAAGCATATCAGTCAACAAACCCACGCGCAATGTACCCACGGCAAATCTCGCCAAATCCACGCAAGGTTCCCTCACCACAAGAACCGTTACCCAGACCAGCGGCTACACAAACCCTTACGCCCAACCCGTTCGCCGTCCCAAAAAAGGCATGCCTGAAGCTGTCAAAGTTCTAATCGGTGTCGTAGTAGTCATTATCGTGATTATCATTATCGTAAACATTTAAACATTTAAACATTCTCAGCTAATAATGAGAAGTTTTCGAGCACGGCACCACAATCCATCATGCCGAGAAACTCATCGAACACCTCGATAAAAAGAAGACAAATAACCTCCCTTTCCCTTGTCCCCAGAACAACAACTCTCACACCTCACCGCCGGAGCCGCTAAAGTCCTCTCTGAAAAAGAACTGCTAGAAAAACTCAAACTCGGCCGCCCGCTGCGCGTTAAACTAGGAGTCGATCCCACAGCACCCGATATCCACTTCGGACACACAGTTGCTATCGAAAAACTTCGCCAGTTTCAACTCCTCGGTCACCAAGCTGTTCTCCTCATCGGAGATTTCACCGCCACCATTGGAGATCCCTCAGGTCGATCCGCCACCCGTCCTCCTCTCACTCGCGATGAAGTGCTCGTCAACGCCGCGACCTATACCGAACAGGCTTTCAAAATTCTCGACCGCGATAAAACCGAGATCGTTTACAACGGCGATTGGTTCCGTAAAATGAGCTACGAGGAAATCCTCAAACTCAACGCTCGCGTCACCCTCCAGCAAATGCTACAGCGCGAGGACTTCCGCAACCGCCTCGACTCCGGCCAAGAAGTTCGCCTCCACGAACTTCAATACCCAGTCATGCAAGGCTGGGACTCAGTCGAAATCCGTGCCGATGTAGAACTCGGCGGAACCGACCAACTCTTCAACATCCTCGTCGGCCGCGACATGCAGAAAGACGAGGGACAACCGCAACAAGTCGTCATGGTCATGCCGCTGTTAGAAGGCCTCGATGGCGTCAAAAAAATGTCGAAATCCTACGGCAACTACATCGGAGTCTCCGAGCCGCCACAGGAAATGTTTGGCAAATTAATGAGTGTTTCAGACGAACTCATGGATCGCTATTACCTTCTCCTTTTAGGTGAAGCCCGTGATCCAAACGGCCACCCCATGGAAGCCAAAAAATTCTTAGCCGAGCAACTCACCGCCCGCTACCACGGACAAAGCGAGGCCACCGCCGCGCGCACCGATTGGGATACCCGCTTCTCCAAAAAAGATCTCAACGCCGCCGAACTCCCCGAGCTCAACATTTCCGAGCTTCCCGCAGACCTCAGCGTCCTGTCCATCACCGCCCATGCATTTAAATCTGCATTTGATTTGGAAAAATCCAACGGCGAGCTGCGTAAACAATTCATCCTCTCCGGATCCGTCCAACTCAATGGAGAGAAACTCACCGATCCAACATTCCAAATCTCACCCGCGCCCGGCGATACTTTGAAACTCTCAAAAAAACACGCCGTTCGCTTTATCTAACAAAAAACAAAAACTATGAAACATATCCTCCTCCTCGCAGTACTCACCCTTCCCGCCCTCGGCGGAGAAACCCAACTCTTCAACGGCAAAGACCTCACCGGTTGGGAAGGCGATGCTAAATTCTGGTCCGTTAAAGACGGAGTGATCACCGCTACCGCAACCAAAGAAAACCCAGTTCCACATAATACTTTCCTCATCTGGAAAGGCGGCGAAGCCTCCGATTTCACCCTCACCCTCAAATACAAAATGACCCCAGGTGATGAGAAAAAATTCACCAACAGCGGCATTCAATACCGCAGCAAGGTGCTCGATGCTGAAAAATTCATCGTCGGCGGATACCAAGCAGATTTCGAATACGGTGAGCAATACAGCGGCATCCTCTACGAAGAAAAAGGTCGCGGCATCCTCGCCAAACGCAGCGAACAAGTCGTCATCAAACAAGGCGAAAAGCCTGAAAAGCCAAAACTCGAAGTCACCGGCAAAACCGGCGAATCCAAAGAAATCCAGGCAGCCATCAAAAAAGACGACTGGAACGAATACAAAATCGTCGCCCAAGGAAATCGCGTTCAGCAATACATCAACGGAAAACTCACCGTAGACGTCACCGACGAAACCGCTGAAGCACCAAAAAGCGGCGTCATAGCTCTACAAATGCACCAAGGCGCTCCGATGCAAGTGCAGTTCAAAGAAATCGTCCTCACCACCAAAGACTGATTTCTCCTCAACCAAGGTGCAAAAACCATGACTTGCACCTCCCAGTTTCCCCTGCTAACCACTGCCCCCGTCCAACGACGCACCCGTAGCTCAGATGGATAGAGCATCCGCCTTCTAAGCGGACGGTCACTGGTTCGAATCCAGTCGGGTGCACATCTTGGTGCACCAACTTAAATCAGCCCGGAGGGTGCATACCGGATGGACGGCGGAGTCAATCCAGTCGGGTGCACATCTTGGTGCACCCGTTTCATCCAATCAGCCCGGAGGGTGCAATACAGATGGAAGTATGGGCTTCAATCCATTCCTTTGCACATTCTGCGCTGTCACTTAACCATCCGGAGTATGGTTAAGTGACAATTTCGACACAATTTGCCTGTTGAGAGAAATATCAAAATCGAGAGTTTTGCGATCGGTTTAGGCGAGAGTTTTTATAGCGCGTAATATGCATTTCATTTTCCAAACTAGCAACAACCTCCGAAATACTTTTTTAGTTAGCGCTTGTGTTATTGTTCTAGCAGGAAAATCGCTTGCACAGAATTCAGAGTTGACGACAATGTCACCTGATCTAGCAAAGCCCGGATCACCCGAAAATCCGATTTTCTACATCCAAGAATACAGAATCAAAGGCGCGACCAAGATTAGCAACTTAGAAGTCGAAGAATCTGTCTACCCATACCTCGGCCCTGCGCGTACAGCAGACGATGTAGAAAAGGCCAGACAGAGTCTTGAGCAGGCCTACCACAAAAAAGGCTACCAGACTGTCTCTGTCCTTATTCCTCAACAGAATCCGCGCCACGGAATCATCATTCTAGAAGTCGTAGAAGGGACCGTAGGTCGTCTCCGAGTGAACGGCGCAAATTGGTTTCTCCCAAGCAAAATCAAAGCAGCTTCCCCGTCCATGGCAGAGGGAGGAGTGCCGAACATGAATGATGTCCAGAGAGACATACTTGCTCTCAATCGCCTTTCTGACCGCCGTGTCACTCCAGAGCTCAAGCCTGGCTCTGTCCCCGGCACCTTCGATATCAATCTAAACGTCGAAGACAAGATGCCTCTTCACGGCTCAGTTGAACTCAACAATCGATATAGCCCCAACACCTCAGAACTGCGCCTGAACGCGGGTATTTCCTATGCAAACCTCTTCCAACTCGGACACACCATCGGCTTAAGCGGACAGATGGCTCCAGAAAACCTCGATGACGCTCTGGTCTATTCCGGATATTATCTCGCCCGCGTTTCTGATAAACTAAGTCTACTTTTCTCCGCTGTAAGACAAGACAGTGATGTCTCCACGCTTGGTGGTGGATCTGTAATCGGTAAGGGCGAGGTCTTCACTTTACGTGCTCTTTTCGACATGCCTTCGGCAAATGGTTTCTATCAGTCTCTTGGCATCGGTTTGGATTGGAAAAGCTTTGGTGAAGATCTCAATGTCGGCACTGGGACGATTTCTGCTCCGATTGAATACTATCCACTCAGTGCAAATTACGGTGCAACATGGCTACACGGCGAAGACGCATTCACCGAATTCAATAGCTCCCTGCTCTTCAATCTCCGCGGCCTTGGCTCTGATCGCTCAGCCTACGGCCAAAAACGCTTCGGAGCAAACGGCAGCTTCGTCGTCATCAAAAACGACCTATCCCACACCCACGATTTAAAGGATGACTCGCAGCTCTTCGTGAAAATTCAAAGCCAGCTCTCAGATAAACCTCTCATCAATACGGAACAATACAGCGGCGGCGGTCTCTCCACCGCACGCGGCTATTTCGAAAGCACTGCACTTGGCGACAACGCCCTATTCCTTACCGGAGAATATCGCACCAAATCCCTTTTTGGGAAATCCACGAAGGAACAGCCACTCGCAAATGAGCTACGCTTCCACAGCTTCGTCGATGCTGGCACGCTTTACATCTACGAAGCCCTTCCAGGCCAAGCCTCCAGCACCCACCTCCTTAGCGCAGGAGTTGGCAGTAGGCTTCGTTACAAGGAAATTTTTAATTCATCCCTCGATGTCGCCTTCCCCTTAAATTCCGTCCCCCCTGTCAAACAAGGTGACATTCGTGTCACATTTCGCGGCTGGATCGAATTTTAACACCTCTTATATTCTCACCTCTTTAATAGCCATGCTCCGTATCTCCTATAGCTTCCTACTCTTATTCCCGCTCATCGCGCAGCTCCAAGCAGAAGACTCACCAGAAAAATGGTGGAATCCTGCATGGTCCCAGCGGCAAACCATCACGATTGATGCGAGCGCAGACACCACAGCACTGGGAGATAACCTTACCGATGCCACGATACTCGTCCGTCTTCATGACGGAAATTTCCAGTTCCCCGCAGCAGCCCAAGACGGGGCAGATCTCCGTTTCGTTTCCCCAGATGGAAAAAAAACTTATCCCTACCAAATCGAGCGCTTCGACAATCTGCTCAACGAAGGCTTCGTCTGGCTAAAAATACCTGTCGTTAAAGCGGGTGAAAAAACCTTGGTTAATCTCTACTACGGCGGCACCGAAGGCACCGGATCAAGCAACCCTGTCGATGCATATGATTCCAACACCAGCCTTGCCATGCAGTTCGGCCAAACAGGCGCTAATTTCACGGACTCAACCAAAAATGCAAATAACTCAAGTAACCCTGGAGTCACTTCTGATGGGGGCATTATCGGCAGTAGCCTACGCCTGCTTGATACACCCCTTGTCATACCAGCTTCCGAGAGCCTCGATTGGAAAGCTGGCCAAGAACTCACCTGGTCCGCGTGGATTCGTCCTGCTGCACTTCAGAACAACGCCGTAATTTTCTCCAAAACAGCTGGTGATAAATCTTTCCGTCTCCTTTTAAACCAAGGCTCACCCGTCATCCAAGTCGGAGGAAATGCATCCCAGCCAGGCGAAGCACTGCTTCCTGCAACTTGGTCTCATATTGCCTTCACTGCAGCGAATGGAACCATCCAGTTATATGTTAACGGCATCCCTACCAGCTCTCTAACAGCTGCCCTGCCAGATCTGTCAGCGGACAGCATCATCGGCGGCCTTGGCGATGGTATTCCTACAACCGGAACCGAAAAATACAATGGTGAGTTGGACTCCCTGATCATTTCTAATATCGCCCGCTCTAAAGACTGGCTGAAGCTCGCGGCTATTCAACAAGGCGCGACCGATGTTGCCCAGCGCACCGTTTTTCTTGGCGAGGTGACATCCTCAGGCGGTGGACACGAAGGCGGCGGCGGAGCTATGGAGCACATAGCCCTATTCGGAGATATTGCTAGTAATATGATGTTCGATGGCTGGATCGCCATTGGCGTCTGCGTCCTCATGATCGCTGTAGGTTGGACCGTCGCCATCCAAAAATTCAATTACCTCAACAAGATCCAAAAAGCTAGCCAGCTCTTCCAACAAAAATGGAAAAATGTCTCCAAAGATCTCACCGCAATCGATCATGAAGATCAGTCCAGTATTATCAGCTTCGGTGGCCACGCGGACGCCCGCACTCAGTCGATAATCAAGCACTCTCCTCTCTTCCACATCTATCATATCGGCTCTGAGGAAATCTCCAACCGCTTAGCTCCTGGAAAAAATCAGCAAAGCGGTCTCTCTAGCCGCTCGATTATTGCCATACGCGCCGCACTCAATGGCGGCCTCGTCCATGAGACGCACAAGCTAACAAAGGGCCTCATTTTCCTCACAATATCTATTGCTGGCGGTCCTTATGTTGGCCTCTTGGGAACCGTTGTCGGCGTGATGATCACCTTCGCCATCATCGCAAAATCCGGTGAGGTCGACGTCAACTCGATCGCCCCCGGCATCGCCTCCGCCCTGCTTGCCACCGTCGCCGGCCTCATCGTAGCCATCCCAGCTCTCTTTATTTACTCCTACCTAAACAGTCGCATCAAGGAAACCACCGCAGACATGGAGGTATTCATCGACGAATTCGTCGCAAAAATGGCCGAATTCTACCCACCTAGCGGAAAGCCTCTCACCCGCGCCCAACTCCGTAGCAAAGACGATGTGCCCGCTTAAAGAAGCCTCAAATCAATAGCAACTCAAGACTTATGGCCTCCGCAGAAAGCAACTACGACGATATCAACGTCACCCCCATGGTGGACCTATACCTCGTCCTACTTCTTATCTTCATCATCATGACCACCGCTGGTGTCCAAGGTGTAAAAGTAGATCTTCCACGCGCAAGCAAGAGTGCCGCGGCCGATCTTGGTGCACCGAAAATGCAGGCAATCACTATCAGCAACGAGGGCAAGATAGCCCTCAACACTCTCCCCGTCACTCTCGCTGAGCTTGAGAGCAAACTCGGAGCCATCAAAGCCGCCACTCCGGACGTCCCAGTCGTCGTCCGCGGAGACCGCGCCACCCAATACCAAGGCATCATGGATGTCCTCGATGTCCTCGGACGCCTGCAAATCGATAAGATCGGTCTCGCTACCCAGCCCGCCAAATAACCTCCCGCCATGTCCTTAGATGAAGAATACGATTTCGAAAATGAAGGCCGCACCAAGCGACGCCTGATCGGAGGAGGTATAGCTGCCCTCCTCATCGGAACCGTCGTCTATTTCGTCTTTTTCGCGGAAAGCACTCCTTCGTCTCCTAACCGCAAGGAAGCCAAGATCGTAGAGATATTCATCCCACCGCCAGTCCCTCCTCCGCCGCCACCTCCGCCGCCACCTCCAGAACATATTCCTCCTCCTCCCAAAGAGGAGCAGATGGTCGAGCAAGAACCAGTCGCCGCAGATGAACCTCCTCCCGAAGCACCATCTGCACCGGAAGAACCCTCTGCAGATATCGGCACCGGACTTACCGGTGGCGATGGTAATGGCTTTGGCCTCACCTCAGGTGGCGGAAACGGCAATGGACGCCGCGGCAGCATCGGTGGCGGAGTAAACGCCAGCAAGTACGGATGGTATGCATCCAAAGTGCAGAACAGTATCTCCAGCGCTCTTCGAACAAATACCGACACGCGTAGCGAAAATTTCTCGATTAGTGTGAAAATCTGGGTGGATCGCCTAGGCCGCGTGAACCGCGCCCAACTCATCAACTCAACTGGCGAACCTGATCTCGACCGCATTATCCAAAACCAGATTCTCACCGGCCTCCAACTACCTGATCCTCCGCCTGCAGACATGCCCATGCCTATTAACCTTCGCATGAGCGCCCAGAAGCCCTGATCTCTTATCCTTATTTTCCTAAATGTACACCACTCGCAATCTCATCACAGTATTAGCATTACTTCCCAGTCTGCACGCCGTCGCGCAGGACGCTCCTAATGAGCTTCCTTTACCTCTGGGTACGGTTCCTAACGTCCCAATTTCCGAATTACTCGAGTCCAAAGAAGAAATCGCCCTCCCGGACAACTTGGCCAGCGAAACTCCTGCGCCCGTAGTTTCACCCAGCCAGAACGCAACGATCAACCTGATTTCGGCACTCGTAAAAAAGGGTGTTCTCACCCAAGCGGAAGCAGTCACTCTCATTCAGCAAGCCGAGCAGGAAGCTATGATCGCCCGCGCAGAAGCTGAGGCCGCTGCCGCCCCGCTAATTGATCCCGCTGGCCAGCGCGTTACCTACATCCCTGAGGTCGTAAAAAACGAAATGCGAGACCAAATCCAGCAGGAACTCATGGCTCAAGCTCGCGAAGAAAATTGGGGTGGAAATAAAACCTCAGACTGGACTTCTCGTATCATCCCCTTTGGTGATATCCGCGTACGCTCGGAAAACATCTTTTTTGATGAAGGCAACAACAATACCGGGGCCTTTCCCGATTTTGCAGCTATCAACAGCGGTTCACCCTTCGACACCACCGGCACCGTCTTCTCCCCACAATACAACGTAGATCAAGATCGCCACCGTGCTCGCTTACGTGCTCGCGCCGGTGCTGAAATTCTACTCGGAGACGGATTCAACGCAGGCGTCCGCGTAGCAACCGGTGATTCAAATTCTCCAACCTCACCCAACCAAACTCTCGGTGGTAGCGGTGGCAATTTCTCGAAATACAATCTGTGGTTGGATCGCGCCTTCATCACCTACGACGCCGGCCCCGGCGATGGCGAAGAGCTATTATTCATGGCAGGCCGCTTTGATAATCCTTTCTTCAACTCGGAAGTCATTTTTGATGAAGATCTGGGCTTCGATGGAATCGCAGTCCGTGCCAATGTGAAAGCGACTGATGACCTTAGCATTTTTGGAACTACGGGTCTCTTTCCAGTTTTTAACACCGCTCTGAATTTTGCTTCCAACCAGCCATCGAAATTTGAGTCTACCGATAAATACCTCTACGCTTCACAGATCGGCATCAACTGGAAAATCGATGAGGACTGGACTGCAAAAGTCGCTCTCGGCTACTACTCATTCAAAGATATCGAAGGCAAGCTTTCTTCTCCCTTCGTTCCTCTTAACTCATCTGACGCAGGCGATACCGACACTTCCCGCCCCGGCTTCGCACAACGTGGAAATACCTATTTTCCTATCCGCAATATCACTCCTGACCCAGCCAACAACAACGGCACAATCAATCAGTTCCAATACTACGGCCTCGCCACACCATTTGAGAACTTCACTTTCACCGCAAAAATCGATTACGACGGCTTTGATTCAATCCGTTTCTCGGCACTCGCTGAGGCAATCAAGAACGTTGCCTTCGATAAGTCCGCACTCAATACGAACGCCGTCAATAACCGCGGCCCAGACCCGGATGGAGCTGGGCCTCTCCTTGGTAACTACGATGGCGGCGATATGGCCTACTATGGAGGTTTTCAGATCGGCAAACCTAAGATGGAGCTTTTCGGTGACTGGCTCGTCAGCATTGGATATCGCTATGTCGAGAGCGACGCTGTTGTCGATGGCTTTGCCGATTCTGACTTCGGCGGCGGTGGCACCAATGTAAAAGGCTACCACTTAGGCGCGAGCCTCGCCCTATCACCTAAAGTCCGCGTCGGCATGCGCTGGATGTCATCCGATGAAATTGCCGGCTCTCCACTGTCTTCCGACACCTTCCAGCTCGATCTAAACGCAAAATTCTAATCTCATGAAATCAGTATTCTGTCTAATTCTTCTGAGCTTACCGCTCGCTGCTCAAGATACCTCACCTGCCGAGTTAAAACTTCGCGAGCAACTCCGCTCAACCGCCCTCCTACTGCGTGCCGCAGAAACGGAAAAAGCCAACGCGGTCGCCACGTTCGCTGCGGAGCAAGTGAAATCTGCCAGTCTCCAAAAGGAGGTCGACAACCTAAATAACAAGCTCGTAAACATGATAAAAGAAACTGATAAGCAAAAATCGGAATCCGAGAAGATCATTTCCGGTCTGAACGAAAAGCTTACGACCTACGAGGAACGTCTCAAAGAATACGTAAAAGCCCTAGAGAAATGGAAAGTTTCTCAACAGCAGGCTGTCGAAACCTCCAAACAGAAGGAAGCTGCCCGCTCAGAACTCGCCAACCAAGTCCTGTTCTTAAAAAACACCATCGCCGATCGCGAACGTAAGAATCTCACACTCTATACCACCTCTCTGGAAATTCTCGATCGCTACGAAAACTACGCCCTCGGTAAAGCGCTCTCCGCACGTGAACCCTACATTCAGAAAACCCGTGTCACCATCGAGACCCAAGTCCAAGACTATAAAGACACGATCATCGACAATCGCCTTTCCGCTAAAAAAGAATAATTTCCCATGTTTATCAAAATTATATCACTCATCGCCGCAGTCACTGCGTCAATGCATGCTGCGGAAATCCTCGGGAAAATCGGCGATGTAGAAGTTACAACCACTGAGGTGAAATCCCTCCTCGATTCCATCAACGCAAGTAGCGAGACACCCGCACCGCTTAACTCGGAAGCCCTCGACCAATTCGTCCGTGCTCTTCTCATCCAGCGCCTCGTTCTCCAGCAGGCAGCAACCGCCAAACATGACCAGAAACCAGAAGTCATAGCGCAACTCCGCCGCACCCAGGAAGCAGCACTTGCAGAGAGCTATCTCAGAGAACAATCCCTACCCGCTGCTGAATATCCTTCTCAAGAGGAACTAGCTACCGCTTACAACGAAAATAAAGCTGCATTAAAATTACCAAAGTCTTGGCTACTTTCCCAGATCTACATCGCGGATACCCAGAAAGGCGACAGCACCGAGACAAAGAAACGCCTCGATGCTATTCTCAAACAACTCGATGCCCCCGGCGCGGATTTTGAATCGATCGCGCGTGTCAATAGTGATGACCGCACTAGTGCCGCTAATAGCGGCGAACTCGGCTGGCTGCAGGAAAATCTAATCCAACCATCCATACGAGAGGCACTTCCATCTCTTAAACTCAATCAAATTTCAAAGCCCATCCGCATGGAGGACGGCTGGCATATCATCAAATTCCTCGATACCCGCGAAGCAACTATCCCCACTCTAGAGCAGATCACGCCACAACTCAAAAACCGTCTTCGCACACTCAAAGCCCAAGAAAATCGTGAGAAATTTCTCGCCAGCCTGATCGAGAAAAAACCACCCGCTATCAACGGGATCGAACTTCAGAAACTTCAGTCAAATCCATAATAGTAGCTCATACCACAAACTCTCCACCCTTTCCTCAAAATGAAACCCACATTTCACAAATCCCGCAGGACCCTCAGCAACTACCTATCTCTAGGTATCGCTGTTATCATCTCCAGCGTTATTTACAGTCGTGCTGGCGATATTCTCCGTGGAGGTACAGGTAGCTCCTCAACACCCCCAACCTCAGGTAGCGGATCGGGAACTGGCACAACTACACCCGCCGATACCGCCCAAGCACGAACCAACGCCCAGGACGCACTCGCCCGCACCAGCAACGCACTCAATGCCGTCCGTGCGATGCAGGATGCCGCCCGCGCCGCCGCTATTTCCGGACCTAACAATCTAAGCCCCGGGCTCCCCGATGTGCCTAATGGAATCGGTACCAACGGACTCCAAGTCGCCCCCGGAGTGGGCACCGATCCAACTAAATGGCAGGGCGCAGATCTCCCCACCCAGAATACGGATCTGCAAGGCCTAGTCAATGTCGGCATTCGACAAACTGCCCAACAGGCACTGCTCCAATGGCAAACTTTTAACGTCGGAAAAAACACCACTGTCACCTTTGATCAGTCAGCAGGTGGCGCAAACTCCAACCAATGGATCGCCTTCAACCAGATCACGGACCCAACTGGCAACCCCTCCCAAATTCTAGGTCAAATCAAAGCCCAAGGCCAAGTCTATGTCATCAATCCAAACGGCGTCATTTTCGGCGGTTCCAGCAAGGTCGATGTCAACACTCTAACTGTATCGTCCCTTCCTCTGAACACAAACCTCGTCCAGCGAGGCCTTCTAAATAACCCAGACTCCCAGTTCCTTTTTTCCGGCCTAAGCCTGCCAGCAGGCCCCAACGGCACACCAGCTTTTACTCCAACAGCACCAGTGAATAGCCAGTATGGAAATGTTATTATCCAGGCAGGTGCACAACTCAAAACATCCGTTTCCGCCGATGGAAATGGCGGACGCATCGCGCTAGTCGGCCCGAATGTTAGCAACGCCGGATCCATCCTCACTCCGAATGGTCAGACCATAATTGCCTCCGGATTACAAGTTGGCTTCGCTGCTCACAACAGCGCAGATCCCTCCCTTCGTGGACTCGATGTCTATGTAGGTCAAATTGGTAGCTACGGTGGAAATAGTAGCAACTCAGGACTTATCTCCGCACCGCGCGGCGCCATCACTATCGCCGGCAGTTTGATCACAAGCACGGGAACTCTTCAGAGCAGCACCTCCGTCTCCCTGAATGGACGCATCGAACTACTCGCCCACTACAACGCGCAATCCAACCCCTCCACCGCCAACTCCGCAGGTTCGCTCCCTTTCCTTAACCGCAGATCTGGAACTGTGACCATCGGCAATGGATCGGCCATAGAGATCCTTCCAGAATACTCCAGCACGGAAACGACTATCGGCTCAGTTCTCGCCCTCCGTTCCCAAATTAATATAGAAGGTCTCGCTGTCTATCTGGGAGAAAACTCCACCATACTCGCTCCGAACGCATTGGTCCGTATTGCAGCCGGTGAATGGTATTTTCTTGGGGGCTTCTCCCCCAACTCAATCTTCACCCAGTCCGCCGGACAGGTGTATTTAGACCGTAACGCATTGGTGAATGTGGCCGGGTCGATCGAAGTCCCTGTCTCCGTCGCCCAGAACATCATCAGCGTCGATCTGCGGGGTGCAGAACTTGCCAACTCCCCCCTCCAGCGCAACGGCCCGCTCCGCAGCCAGTCGGTGCTTATCGATATCCGTGATGCCGGCATTTACGAATCCGCCATGTGGGTCGGCACGCCTTTGGCGGATGTTGCGGGCTTCGCCAACCTCATCCAGCGAGGCGTAGGCCAGCTCACCACCGGAGCAGGCAGCGTCACCATTTCCGCAGGGCAATCCACCGTGATCCAATCCGGAGCGAAAATCGATGTCTCCGGCGGCTCCATTGCCTACCAATCGGCCACCGTCCGCACCAGCCAGCTTATCACGGCAGGTGGCAATATCGTCGATATCGCAGACGCCCGCCCCGACGTCATCTATGAAGGCATCTACGACGGCTCCTTTGACGCATCCAATTACAAGTTCGGCGTCACGGAAATTTATTCCTCCAACCCAATCCCCGGCGGTGCCAGGTTCGAGCAAGGCTACCTCCAAGGTTCTGCCGGCGGTTCAATTGGCATCACAACCCCGTCACTAGCACTGGCTGGAACTCTCCATGGCAACACATTCCCCGGCATCTACCAGCGCAGCACCCAACCCGCCGGCAGCAGCCTTTTGCTGGACTTCACCGCCACCGACCGAAGCCGCCCAAGCCTCCCTGACTTCGCACCCACTCCCCCGGCAATAGTTTTTCAGTCCACGAATCCCCTTTCCCCAGCCGACGCTTTCCAGACCGATGTCGCCGGAAATCCCTTGCCGCTGCGCAGCGATCTTTTGGCAAACGTCTATCTCAGCCCAGAAATCATCACCGCCGGAGGCTTTGGCAATTTCACCCTGAACAACCCGGACGGCTCCATCACCGTTCCGGATGGAATTACCATCCGCACCCTTGAACGCGGAACGATGTCGATGACCGCATCCAATATTACTGTCAACGGCTCAATCATCTCTCCCGGCGGAACCCTAACCTTCCTTGCCCCCAACCTCACCCTCTCCCAGATCAACACCTTCGCTAGCACATCCGTTTCCGTAACACCGCCCGCCAACCCCGGCCGGGGCATCTTCAGTCTCGGTCAAAACGGCAACATCGACACCTCAGGCCTGCTCATCGACGACCGCCTCACCAGCCCTGCCTCCGGCTCCCGCCCCCTCACGCTGAACGGTGGTTCCGTAACCATCAGAGCCTTCCAAACCATTCTCGAGACAGGCGGGAAAATCGACGTTTCCGGCGGCGCCCGCGCCGATTCCCGCGCACGCATCTCATATGGAAACGCAGGCACCATCTCCCTCACGGGAGGGCGCGATCTCGCTGAAAGCTCAATCATCGGTGGCTTCCTCCAACTCGGGGCAACCTTAGCAGGATACTCCGGCACAGGCGGCGGGTCACTCAACCTTACCTCCTCCGCCTTTCAAATCGGCGGCACCAATTCCAACAACCAGGTCACCGTTCTCAGTCCATCCTTCTTTAGCGAAGGTGGTTTCTCCTCGTTCTCACTCTCCGGCATCGGCATCGCCACATCCGATCCCAACACCTTCATCCCCGGAATACTCATAACCGGAAACACCACGATACGCCCCATCGTCCAGAGCCGCCTTGCCATCGCAGCAAACGAACAGCCACTTGCCTGGCAGAATCCCACCATCCTTGCGGAAGGCGTCCGCCCCACATCATCGCTCTCTTTCTCCGCCACGGGTGCCATCAGCCGTTTCACCTCCGGGATCCTTGCCCGTGGCGAAATCCTCATGGAATCAGGCTCTTACATCGAAACCGACGCCAAAGGCACCGTCACCATGACGGGACAAACCACCACCGTCCTCGGCTCCGTCAGAACACCCGGCGGTTCCATCTCCATCACAGGCGGGAGCAGCTTCCCATCCCCCTCCGATCCGCCCCTTTACACCACCGTTCTCATCGGTGCCAGCAGCGTACTGGATGCATCTGGAAAAACCCTATTACTCCCGGATTCGCTCGGTCTCCGCACCGGACAAGTCCTGGCGGGCGGCTCCATATCCGTTTCAGGAAACATCCTCGCACACGAAGGCGCCATGCTCATCGCCAACGGCACCTCAGGCATCCTCGACCTGACGCCCGCCGCAGCCACGCTCTACCCCGCAGCCCTATCCTCTCCCAACGGCCGCCTCACCGTGCCCGTCACCGTCGAGTCGAACGGCGGCACGATCACCCTCACAGGCCAGTCCTTCCTGCACAGCGCCGCCAGCCTCACCGCCCGCGCCGGCGGAGCCTCCGCCATCGGCGGAACGCTCAATATCTCATCCTCCCGCTTCGTCCTGCCCAACACCACCTCCACCTCCGCTGACATCAATCTCGTCGTCACACAGAACGGCCCCATCCTTTCCTCCTCCAACCCCGAAACCACCGGCACAACCCCGTTGGATGAGAACGGAAACCCCGTCTCCGGCCTCGGCCGCATCGCCGTCGATTCCTTCGCCCAGGGCGGCTTCAACTCACTCAGGCTTGGAGGCAATGTCCGCTTCCAAGGCGATGTCAGCATCAGCATGCCAGGAACCATCCGCCTCGCGACAGGCGGCGTCATCGAAACAACGGGCATCCTAAACCTCAGCGCCGCAAACATCCACGCCGGCCAGAACTTCCTTCCGCCCACGCTGCCTGGGCAAATCATCGAATATTTCTCCTCTAACATCCCGGGTATCGGCCCCCAGCCTCTCAGCCTCCTGCCCACCACCGGCAGCGGCAACATCTCGCTCAATGCCAAGCTCATCGACCTAGGGACCCTATCCCTCCAGGGCATCGGCAATGCCGCCTTCAACGCCCCCTCCGGTGAAATCCGCGGAAACGGCACGCTGCAAGCCTCCGCAAACCTAGCATTCACCGCAGGCCAGATCCATCCCACCACCTCCTCCACCTTCAACATTTTCTCCTACGGCAATTCCAGTATCTCCATTGCCGGCGGCTCCGCTCGGCCTCTTCCATTCTCTGCCGGCGGCACCCTCAACATACACGCCTCCACCATCAGCCAGAACGGCACCCTCCGCGCACCGCTCGGAAACATCAACCTCGGCTGGAACGGCTCCGGAACCGCCCCACAAAACCCCGTGTCGGGCAATCTGATCACAACACCCGTCACGACGAACCTCACACTTGGCTCCGCCAGCGTCACCTCCACTTCCGCCATCGATCCCATCACCGGAAAGCCCGCCATCCTTCCCTACGGCATCAGCTCCGACGGAACATCATGGATCGACCCCACCGGACTCGACATCACCACCTCCGGCCCCTCCGACAAGGACATCAAGCTCTCCTCGCTGAACCTCTCGACGGAAGCCGGTTCACTCATCGACATTTCCGGCGGCGGAGACCTCTTCGCTTACCGCTTCGTTTCGGGGAACGGCGGCCGCAGCGATCTACTCGCCTCCTCAAGCATTTTTGCAATCATGCCCGGCTACGGCTTCGACTACGCGCCCTATGCACCGTTCAACCCACAGGCGGCAGCTCTCCAAGGGCAACCCGGATACATCAACAACTCACTCCGGCCCGGCGACCAGATAACCCTCGCCGCAGGATCCGGCCTTCCCGCCGGGACTTACACCCTCTTGCCTGCACGCTACGCACTTCTACCCGGCGCATTCCTCGTCACCCCCCGCACCGGCACCCCCGCCAATCCCTCGATACAAGCCGATGGCTCCTCCATCGTCACGGGATACCGCGCCAACAACCTCGACCCCAACCGCAGCGGCCCAACCACTATCTCCAACTTTGAGATAGCCTCCGCCGCCACCTTCCGCCAGCGCGCCGTATACCAGGAGTTCACTGCCAACAAGTTCTTCACCGATGTTGCAACCTCACGCGAAATCACCGTTCCGCGCCTGCCATCGGATGCAGGCATCCTCTCCTATACCGCCTCCACAGGATTCTCCATTGCAGGTACTGTCGCAGCAACCAGACCGGTCTCTGCACGCGGCGCCCTCATCGACATCAACAGCCCCGTTGACATCCTCATCAACGCCACCGGAACAGGCGGTGCACCCGGCACCCTCGCGCTCTCCTCTTCACTCCTTAACAGTTTTGGGGCAGACTCCCTGCTCATCGGTGGCGTCCGCACCCAGGGCCAAGGCGGCATCACCGTCTCCACCTCCACCACAAACCTCACCCTCGATAACGAAGGTGCCCCCCTAAGCGGCAACGACATCATCCTCACCGCCAGAGAAAACCTCATCCTCGGGGAAAATTCCTCCATCACCGCAAGCAGCAACCGCCCCGTAGGTTCCATCACCCTCGGTTCAGAGGCCACACCGGGCAGCGGCAATGGCTCGCTCGTCCGCGTCTCGTCCTCTGCCCTGGATACCGTCATCCGGCTCGGCGTCACCCCCGGAGGATCCGCCAACCTCATTACAGGCAACGCCACCACACTCACCGGCACATCGATCATCCTCGATTCCACCGCCGCCACATCGCTTAATCCCGGCACCGTCCTGCTCGGCTCCTCAATCACGCTGAGCTCCGGCGAGCTATCCATCGCCCTGGAAAACCCCGGGACAATCGCCCCCACCACCGGCCTCATCCTAAGAGGAAACGCACTCAGCACCTTGCTTGCCAACACCAGCGCGCTCACCCTCCGTAGCTACTCGAACCTCAACCTATATGGCACCGGCCAAATCGGCTCCAGCACCTTCCAAAACCTTACCCTCCAGGCCGCCAACATCCGTGGACTCAACCAGAACAGCGGCAACGTCATCCTCACCGCAATAAACCTGACGCTAGGAAATCCGTCAGCCCCGCAAACCGTCGCACCTGCCATCCCCAACGACGGCACTCTCACCTTCGCTTCGCAAAACCTCAACCTATCCGGCGGAAACACCGCCATCTACGGTTTCGCCACAACCAACCTCAACGCCACCAACCGCATCCTCACATCCTCCGTAGGCTCCTTGGTTACAAGCTCCGGCCTCAACCTCAATACCCCCCTCCTCACCGGTCAACAGGCTTCTAAATACGCCATCAGCTCCATCGGCAGCCTCAGCTACACCTCCGCGTCCGCACCCTCCGCTTACCCAGGCGGCCTTGGGGCTGATCTTTCCCTAACCGGTTCAGCCGTCAGCCTTGCAGGAAACATCCGCCTCGCCAGCGGACGGCTTGCCGTCACATCCGTGACAGGCGATCTGCTCATCTCCGGATCGCTCGACCTCTCAGGCTCATCCCGCCAGTTCGTCGATGTTTCCCGCCACACCTCCGGCGGATCCGTCACACTGAAATCGGAAAACGCCTCCGTCCGCATCCTCCAATCTGCCGTCATCAACCTCTCGGCTCCCGCCGCCGCAGGAAACGGAGGACAGCTCAACGTTTCCTCACCCAACGGCACCTTGGAACTCCTCGGCTCAGTCTCCGCATCCTCCGGAGCCAATGGCAGCAAGGGCAGCTTCACCCTCGATACGTCATCCGTCGCCAGCTTCGCCGCACTCGATGGAATCCTCAACACCGGCAGTTTCACCAGGCTGCGCGACTACCGCATCCGCACCGGCGATGTCCTCCTCGATAGCACGGCTATCTCCTCTATCTACCGCGTTTCAGTTGATACAGGAAACCTAACGGTTACGGGAACTGTCAACTCCTCCGGAAATCGTGGAGGCAGTATCGATCTCAAAGCAAACGGCATCCTCACACTCGCATCCTCTGCTATCCTTGATGCATCCGCCGCAACCTTCGATGCCGCTGGCAAAGGCGGCTCGGTAATTCTCGAAGGAGGTAGCCAACGAAACGGCATCGTCCGTACTGACCCTATCCTGCTGAATCTCACCACCGGCTCCGTAATCGACCTTTCCGTGGCGGAAAAAACCTCTACCTCCGCCTCCCTCGGAAAATTCAGTGGCACCCTCCACCTCCGTGCCCCACGCAATTCCACCAACTCCGATCTCCAGCTAGCTGCCATCGATTCGACCATCACCGATGCCTCCGCCATCACCGTCGAGGGCTACAAACTCTATGATCGAACAGGCAACGGCACCATCAACTCCACCCTCCGCAACCAGGTCCTGAACGAGTCGAACTCATACCTCGGCACGGCAGGCTCTACTTCAACGAACTACACCAACCAGCTCAATCGACTCAGATCCCCCATCAACCCGTCCCTCAATCTCATCCTCACCCCCGGCGCGGAAATCATTAACCGCAATGGTGATCTCACCCTCGGCAGCATCTCATCCACCACCACAGATGATTGGGATCTTGCCTCTTATCGCTTCGGACCGAACTCCGCTGCAGGCACTCTCACCCTTCGTGCTTCCCAGAATTTGGTTTTATTTAATGCGCTTAGCGACGGATTTACACGCGGCGCGGGCAGCCTCTGGCTTGCTCCGCTCAAGGCATATAACCCATTGCTACCAGCCAACTCCCAATCATGGTCCTACCACCTCGCCGCAGGTGCGGACACCTCCGCCGCCTCATTCCGTTCCGTCCTACCGCTGAACTCCATTGCCGCAGCCCAAGGGAATCTCCAACTAGGTAAAGACGCCGGTGCAGCAATCGCGTCCAATGGTGCTAACGCCGTCACTTCGTCCATTACCATTACAGGAAACAGATACCAGGTCATCCGCACCGGCTCCGGCGATATCGACATCAGCACAGGACGCTCCATCCAGCTTCTCAACCCTTTCGCCTCGATCTACACCGCCGGCACAAGTGTCGCTGACCCCACCGCCGTGTTCGCGCCCGGCGATTTCGTCACCCCCATCCTCAACCGCAACGTTGCTCAAACTAACCTTGGTGCCGCCCAGCAGAACTATCCCGCACAATACAGCATGGCGGGCGGCAACGTCACCCTATCCGCCGGGCTCGATATCGAGCGCCTCACCCGCAACAACTCCGGCCTCATCGCAGACTCCTCCCGCCAACTTCCCAACAACTGGCTCTACCGCCGCGCCTACGTCGCACCTGACGGGCTGTTCGGCTCGATCCGCATCGGCTCAGGTTTCGGCTCCACCACCGATGCCGCCGCCAGCACCACCTGGTGGGTGGATTACTCTAACTTTTTCCAGAGCGTCGGTGCCCTCGGCGGCGGGAACATCGTCATTGCCGCCGGCAACGACGTGAGGAACACCGATGCCGCGATCCCGACCAACGCCCGCGCCCCGCGCGGCGCGGCCGGCACCGCCTTACTCCAGGAGCTTGGCGGCGGAGATCTCCGCGTAAGTGCCGGCAGAGACATCTCGGGCGGTGTTTATTATGTCGAGCGTGGCAATGGCTCCCTGCAGGCCGGTGCGGCAATCACCACCAACGCAACGCGCTCCCCATCCCTTGGTTTGGTCGCCTCGCTAAACAACCCGAACTCCCAGATCTTCGATCCCCTCACTTGGCTTCCCACCACCCTATTCCTCGGAAAATCCTCATTTGACCTCCAAGCAGCGGGTGACATCCTCCTCGGCCCTACCGCCAACCCTTTCCTGCTGCCTCAGGGCACCGGCAACCGCTTCTGGTACAAGACCCATTTCTCCACCTACTCCGCCGAGGCATCCGTCAACGCGCTCTCCCTGGGCGGTGACGTCACAGTCCGCAAAGCCATCACACTGCCAGGCGATTCGCAGGCCGCCCCGCTGCTGCGCGTCTGGCACCAGAGCCAGCTCCTCTACACCGGCGGCGCAGCCTCCACCTCTTTCTTCCAGCCATGGCTGCGCCTCGCTGAAAACGATCTCAGCCCATTCTTCCCCGTCTGGGAGCTAGCCCCTCCCTCCGTTTCCCTCACCTCGTTATCCGGGGATCTGAACATAGTGGGAAATCTCACCACCTTCCCATCGCCTGTCGGCCAGCTCGAACTCATCGCCGCCGGTTCCCTCTCCGCGCTGCAGCCTTCCGGCATCTCTAACACCCTGATCAGCGGCCAAGCCACCCGCACTTGGACATCTTCCTCCATCAACTTCTCAGACGCAGACCCGCGTTCCGTGCCACGCCCGCTCTCGCCGCTCAACACCGGCACCGCGAACCCCACCGGAGCCACTTTCAGCGCGTCAACCACCCCAGCCTTCATGTTCTCGCTCGCCGCGCTCTTCACAGAGTCTGGCTCCTACACCGGCAGTGACGCCTTGCTGCAAACCCGCCAGTCCCGCCACACCAGCGGCGGGCTGCATTCAGCCGATGCAGATCCTGTGCGCATCCACGCGATCGACGGTGACATCAGCGGCCTCACCCTCTTCAGTGCAAAGCCCGTCTGGATCACAGCCGGGCGCGACATCACCGACATCGCCTTTTACCTTCAGAATACGGATGCGTCCCACATATCCATCGTTTCCGCAGCGAGGGATATCATCGCCGCCAACTCATTCTCACTCCTGCGAAACGCCATCAAAGCCCTCGGTAACGGCCTCTCCTTCGGACAATCGCCCCTGCCCGGGGACATTCAGATCGCAGGTCCCGGAAACCTTCATGTCCTAGCCGGGCGAGATCTAGATCTCGGCATCGGTTCCGCACTCGCGAACGGCACCGGCGGAGGCATTTCCAGCATAGGAAATTTCCGCAACCCCTTCCTTATCTCCCAGGGCGCAGACATCACCGCCCTGGCCGGTATCGGCCCAGCCACCAGCCTTGTAAGCTCAATGCTCGCAACCCAAGCCTTCGTTCAGGATGTCGCCTCCACTGAGGAAGGGATGGAAATCATTAGGAAACTCCTGCCCAGCACGGACATCAGCACACTCAGCCCCGATGAACTCGCCGCCCTCGCCATCGAGCTATTTTTTATAACCCTCCGTGATGCTGGGCGCGATTTCAACAACCCCGAATCTCCTGACTACAGAACCTACACGAAAGGGTTAGACGCAATCGAACTCCTATTTGGTGAAAACCCGGAACCATGGGACGGCGAAATCATCGCCCGCTCACGTGACATCCGCACCCGCTCCGGCGGCGACATCCGCATCCTCGCACCCGGCGGCGGGCTCACCCTTGCCAACACCGCTATCGGCAACCCCCTCACCCCTCCCGGCGTTATCACTGAATCCGGCGGCTCCATCTCCATCTTCACGGATCAGAGCGTCGATATCGGCATCGGGCGTATCTTCACCCTACGCGGTGGCGAAGCCATCATCTGGTCAACCAATGGCGATATCGCCGCAGGTTCCTCCTCACGGACCGTCCTAGCCGCCCCTCCAACCCGCGTCGTCATCGATCCCCAGACCGCCTCTGTCCAGACCGACCTCGCAGGCCTCGCCACAGGTGGCGGTATCGGTGTGCTTGCAACCGTCGCGGGCGTCAAGCCGGGCGATGTCGATCTGATCGCACCCGCCGGAATCATCGACGCGGGCGACGCGGGGATCCGCGTTTCCGGCAACATCAACCTCGCGGCCGTCCAGGTAGTCAACGCGGGCAATATCTCCGCGGGTGGAACCAGCTCCGGAGGGAATGCCACGGTCGCCGCCCCGAGCGTGGCGACGATCACAACTGCCTCTAACTCCGCAACCACCACAAGCACATCCACAGCCAACGCGCAAAATGAAGAGCGCAAGGAAAATTCCCAAGAAGTGACAACCGAGCTATCCGTCTTCAACGTGGTCGTAATCGGCTACGGCGGGGGGGAAGCCTTGGTTGACGAGGAGGACGAGGAGAAGTTGAAAAACTCCAAGCAAGATGCCGAGGATTCGGATGCCGTCGAGTGACAATGATGTCACGACAAAAGCCTACGCCTACCGCCGTTTTTCATCAGTATTCCCACGTCACCGCTGCGCTTTCCAGAAAACAGGCGGTGGTGGCACAACTAATACCTAAATATAAAAATGAAATTAAGACCAAAACTACTTATACTCGCGGCAGCCGCAATGGCATGTGCGACCCAAGCGGCATCCGCCGCCTTCACTTACACCAACGGACAACTAATCCTCGGCTTCCAGGCCTCAGGAGGCACAGGTGCATCGGATAACGTATTTTTCAACCTCGGATCAGCCATCCCATATCGCGACGGCACGAATCCAGGTGGAGCCATCGGAAACATCAGCACCACGCTTGCCGCCGTTTACGGTGCGGGCTGGTATTCCCGCACCGATCTCTACTTCGGGGTCATCGGCAACCTGAACGGGAACCCGAACACCGGGATCGGCAGTGCAGGAGCTGTGAGTGGCGACCCTTCCCGTACATTCTATCTTTCCACTGCAGCAGCCACACCGCAAAGCGCCTCGCTCATTGCGGGAGGTACGTATGCCTCGGCAACGCTTGGCACCGCAGGCACCACTCTTGGCGGCATGGAAACGATGCTTCCCACCTTAAATACCACAGGCGATGGCGCCGCCATCCTCAACCAAACTGCAAATCCAACGGAGTGGGCCAACGGTTGGACCACTCGGAACCCCGTCGGTGGTGCTGCGTTTGGAGTTTTCACCGGCGGTATCCAGCAGAGCTTCGGACAAGGGGGTAGTGCCACCTATGTCGATCTCCAGCGCGTCCTGTCAACAAACACAGGCGCATCTCCCACGGGAACCATCGGAGGCGGTACCTATGAGACCACCTTCGCCATCGGCAGTGATGGCAGCATCTCTGCAATCCCCGAACCTTCCACCACACTGCTCGGCGCCCTGGGCGTCCTTGCCTTATTTCGCCGCCGCCGCGCCTAATTCCAAACCAACCCAAAAACAACCAAAATAAACAAAATAAACAAAATAAACATTATGAAACTTAAATCATCACTCGTTTGTGGCACTCTTCTTGCCCTCACCATCAGCAATTCATTCGCGGTAGAACGCATATTTAACATCACCGGAGCCACGGCGTTCCGTGCATCCGCCAACACCGCCATCATCGCAGTCCTCGGCGGTCCCGGCGTCACCACATATGCATTCACTGGCAGCCAGGGCATCTCAGGCACCAACCGCGCGATCTTCAAGGGCACCATGGCCGCTTTTCCAGGCGATAATATCATCGTCCGCGCCAGCTGGTCCGGATCGACACAGGGAATTTTAGATTGTGAAGACAATGTAGCTGTCCAGGTCCTGACTACAAGTGAAATTGATAATCCCACCACCACCGCCGGCAACAACGTCGCGGGGGTTTTCACAACTGCTATAGCCCAATGGTCGTTTTCCGATGTGGATAAGGCGCAGTCCTCGCGCCCGAACGCCACGTTCAATGGCGGCCCAGTGGGTGTCGTGCCGTTCATGTTCCTTGCCGGTGAAGGCGCTCCCGCCGCACTCGACGACATGAACGACCAGCTTCACGCCTCGCTCTGGTCAACCGGACAGCTTCCCATTGCCTTCTTCACTGGTGACACGAATGATGCGACCACGGTGCTCGCGACAGGCCGCAACAACGGCTCCGGAACGCGCGCCTCGATCCTCTCGGAGACCCAATACGGCGCCTTCACCAACGTCGTCCAGTTCAATGCAACCTTCACGGGCACCCGCACCGATGCATACCCAACCGGCAAGCTGCTTGCTGCCTCCGATTTCAATAATAGCGGTCACTCGAGTAACTCCGGTGTTCGCGACTTGCTCACCCGCCGCTCGGACGACCTCACCTACGCTGGTAATCCGATTGATGCAGTCTTCGTCAGCTACCTAACGCTTTCCGATGCGCAATCAGCAATCGCCGAAGGTGCCCTGGAGATGAAATACAACGGCGTGCCGTTCAGCGTCGAGAATGTCAAAAAAGGGCTTTATTCTCTCTGGGGATATCAGCAGTTCTATCGCGATGCAGATGCGACCGCTGATGAAATTACCTTCGATACGGCTTTCCGCACGGCCATTCCGGGCACGCTTGTTGAGCCCAACGCCATTGCTATTACCGGAATGTCGGTAGTACGCGCCGGTACCGACGGTGGCCCAATTGCACCCGGCAACAACTACCCCCTCCCTAACTAATAATCCAGTTAAACGGACAAGAATCGTAAACACCTAAATACCCGGCGGGTGGCGGCTTCCATAAGCTGCCACCCGCCATTTTTACACCCATGAAGACCACGTTCATATCTGCAATATCCGTTTCCGCCATCGCCTTGACGCTCGTTGTCCACAGCATCATTCAGAGTGACGCTAACCCGTCTCCCACTCTGGAAGGGAACCAGCGCCCCCATACTAGCACGAATGCCTCAACCCAATCACTTTCCACAGCGAACGAAAAGCAATCCGGTTCCGTATCGTTTACCGCAAAATCCAACTCGGAAGACGCTCGAAAACCCGAGGGTACGAAAATAAGGGATCGTTCCCTCGCCGAAAAAACTCCGAGCAACGGCACGAACAGACCAGCCGCTGGACCAAAGGCACCATCACGCCCAAACCCCGTGAAAGAGCGCTTGCAAGCATCTGCGAGAGAAAGCTTCCTCAATGCCCCACTACCCACCCCCGCCGTTTTCATCGCTCTTGATCCCTCAGTCTCAGGCATCCCTGCGAATCACGAACCTGACCTCCAAGCCATGGCTGTGAATGCCTCAAATATCCTCAAAAGCTATGAGACTGCCGTTGAAGAAATCGAGGCGAACTCCACCCTGTCACCCGCAGACAAAGAACTTGCCTTGCTGGACGAAAAGCAGAAAGCCTTCAATGGAATAACAACCGCCGACTACCTGTTCCGCGCAAAATACGGCGGATGGGCATGGATGGCTCAACAAATCGCGGCGCACCGGGAGTCAGAGTAACTCTCCGAAGTTTTCGAATCTATCGCCGAGCCAATATTTCTTGAGGACAAGGCGTAAGGAAGGAATTAGTGAAGACCCATGAGGTCTTATAAATCCTATAGGGACCTATTCTCCCCACCTCCCTCCCTGTCACACTGCGCCAAATCTCACCAACCAAGTGCGACATCTTGTCCACTCCGCCAGCGCTGAAAATCCCTTCCTTCTCCGTAATCCCTTACCAAACCTAGAAAAACCACGCATCCCCACGATAGGCACACGCTCTGCGAAGCAATCGCAAGCAACCAACCTATCAACTCATGTCTAAAATTCTAGGAATCGACCTCGGCACCACCAACTCCTGTATGTCCATCATGGACGGCGGAGAACCCACCGTTCTTGAAAACTCCGAGGGCGCCCGCACCACCCCTTCCGTGGTCGCCTTCGCTAAAAACGGCGAACGTCTCGTCGGCCAGGCTGCAAAACGCCAAGCCGTCACCAACCCGAAAAACACCATTTTCTCCGCCAAGCGCCTCATTGGCCGCAAGTTCACCGAACTCACCGATGCCGACAAACGCATGCCTTACAAAATCGTTGCCGCTTCCAATGGCGACGCCCACATCCAAGTCGAAGTCGCTGGCGAAACCAAAACCTATTCCCCACAAGAAATCGCGGGCATGGTACTCGGTAAACTCAAAGCCGATGCCGAAGCAAAAATCGGCGAAAAAATCACCCAGGCGGTCATCACCGTTCCTGCATATTTCAACGACTCCCAACGTAACGCCACCAAGGCCGCTGGCGAAATCGCTGGCCTCGAAGTCCTCCGCATCATCAACGAGCCGACCGCAGCAGCACTCGCTTACGGCCTCGATAAAAAATCCGATGAAAAAATCGCCGTCTATGACCTCGGTGGTGGAACATTCGATATTTCCGTCCTCGAAATCGGCGACGGCGTCTTCGAAGTCCTCGCAACCGATGGCGACACCCAACTCGGTGGTGACGACTGGGATAACGCCCTCATCGAATACATCGTTGGCGAATTCAAGAAAGACCAAAGCATCGATCTCTCCGGCCAACCCGACGCCCTTCAGCGCATCAAAGAAGAAGCCGAAAAAGCAAAAATCGCCCTCTCTTCCAGCCAGTCCTACGACATCAACCTTCCCTTCATCACCGCAGACGCGACTGGACCGAAACACATCCAGCTGACACTCTCACGCGCCAAACTCGAACAACTCACCGACAAACTTTTCGAGCGCACCAAGAAACCTGTTAGAGACTGCCTCAAAGAAGCCGGCGTTTCCGCAGCCGACATCGACGAACTCGTTCTCGTCGGCGGCATGACCCGCATGCCGAAAGTCGTCGAGATCGCTCGTGAACTCGCAGGTCAAACTCCTCACCAAGGCGTCAACCCAGACGAAGTCGTCGCCATCGGCGCAGCCATCCAAGGCGGTGTGCTCCGCGGCGATGTCAAAGACGTCCTGCTTCTCGACGTCACCCCGCTCACTCTCTCCATCGAAACCGAAGGCTCACGCGCCACTCCGATGATCGAGCGCAACACCACCATCCCGGCGAAAAAATCGCAGGTCTTCTCCACCGCTTCCGATAACCAACCTGCCGTTGACATCCGCATCTCCCAAGGAGAGCGCCCGATGTTCATCGACAACAAATTGTTAGGTAACTTCAAACTCGACGGCATCTCCCCAGCACGGCGTGGTGAACCACAAATCGAAGTCACTTTCGACATCGATGCAAACGGTATTCTCCACGTTTCCGCCAAAGACAAACAATCCGGCAAAGAGCAAAAAATTTCTATCCAAGGTTCCTCCGGCCTATCCAAAGAAGAAATTGAAAAAGCTAAAAATGATGCCGAGGCGCACGCCGAAGAAGATCGCAAACGCGTCGAAAAAGTCGATGCCGTCAACAAGGCTGAAAACCTCGCCTTCTCCGTCGAGAAACAACTCGGCGAACTTGGCGACAAAGCTCCAGCCGAACTGAAATCTTCACTCGAAGAAAAAGTCAAAGCCGTCCGCGACGCGATCACCAGCGACGACGTCGAAAAAATCAACGCCGCTGCCTCCGACCTCGAAGGTCAACTCCAAGCCCTTGGCGCCGCCGCTCAACAAGCCGGCGCAAGCATGGGTGGCGACCCAGAAGTCGAACCCGCCGAAGCTTCCGAATCCTCGGAACCGAAAAAAGCCAAAGGCAAAGTCGTCGACGCCGAAGTCGTAGATTAATGAAATATTTCCACTACTACCTCGGGTAATAGTGGCTTCTCAAACCAAACAATAACTAAGAAACGTATAACACATATGGCTAACATCAAACCACTCGGACAACGTGTCCTCGTCAAACGCCTCGAAGCAGACGCGATCAGCGCGGGCGGAATCGTCCTTCCTGACACTGCTAAAGAAAAACCACAAGAAGCTGAAGTCCTCAGCCTCGGCACCGGCGGCAAAGACGATAACGGTAAAACCATCGAGTTCTCCGTTAAAGTCGGAGACAAAGTTCTCATCTCCAAATACGGCGGAACAGAAGTCAAACTCGACGGCCAAGAAGTCCTCAT
>JANPEG010000108.1:0-25628 GCA_031431855.1 Akkermansiaceae bacterium
TGCTTGGAATCGGTGGAGACGCTGGGGAATGAGAGAAAGGTGAAAAGTTCTTTGAGATCGTCCGTCATGCTGGGAGGAAACTAGAACAAGTTTCCGCAGGCGGAAAGGAAAACGGTAGCGGGGGCGATTTTTGTGCGATTATGCGTTCGTTACTGTTTGAAGGGAATTAACCGCAAGGAGCACAAAGAACACAAAGAAAAGAGGTGGAAGTGACATATTGAAGTGCACGCTATTCTTCTTGTGGTTGTTGCGCCGCAAGTTGAGCGACATGAACGAATAGTTCCGCTAACTTGGCTTGAATCGAAGCTTTTTCGGCTGCATATTTAGTTTTGAGAATATCCATCCCATCGCCTTCTGCTTCGTATCTTTTGAAAAAACTGTTATCAGTAGTTCCTCCCAAGAAGGTTTTGATTTCTTCTACTGATTTCGTTTTGAGTTTAGTCACTGCATTGTCTGAATCTATAATGAAAACGCCAGCTCGGTCGATTGGAAGCGTTTCGTCTTCCCATTCAGTCGGATCAACAAATCCAGAACAATAAAAGCCAGACAGCAAGTTGTCATGCTGTGCAATATTAGGATTTTGATTGTTATTGATAAAATCAAAAGCATTGTAGATTAAGGCACTTGTAGTAACTTGAACTATACCGACTAAATTTAAAACAGACTTATCTATATTTACCTCGGTCTTAGCGGATTTTAGTATCTCTGCATTCAAGGGGTTCAATTCGATGAGTTTGATTTGCGTCTTCGTCAATAACTGATCATCCACTGCTTGAAGCCATTGGATAATTTTTACATAAGTATTACTTGCTTTACCTTGAGGGCCATCAGGAACAGATGCCTTTTCGATCCCAATTTTTTGTTTAGCTTCTTGTAGCAATATTTCAGCCAACAGACGAATCTCACCAGCATTTGGTGACCTAGTAGCCCAATCTTCGGGAAGATCATTATCAGGAAAGTTTGTATTTACACCTTGTTGTTGATCAAGTTGTGACTGGGTAGGAAAACCTAATCCCTGAGCAGATGCAATATCAAATCCAATGAATGCGACAGTTAATAAAATTGTTTTCATTATTCTCTTATGGCTTTAATTAATATATTGTTGTAATTCCTCATAACATACAGAATTTGCGAACACGCATCGTATTGTTGAATACCTATGCAACCTGACGTTCCGTTTTTTTTCCCGTCGGGGTGCAATTGAATAGCTGATCGATCTTGTCCACTTGTAGGAGGCAATGGAAGAAGTTCATATTTAAATTTAATCGATACAGGTTCGCCTATAAACTTATCACTTGGATTCGATGCTTTGTATACCCAATCTTCTACATAATCATTATCTTCTGGTAGATCATCTTGCTTCCATCGGCAATAGGCTCCCTGTCTGATCACCTTCGAATTGCCACTGCCGGTTTCACTATTTGAGTGTGATGCTTTGAAATCCGTTCGCTCAAAATTAAACCACCAACCTGGGGGTATATGTCCATTTTTTTCTGCCAGATTGTATTCTTCCCCCGATCTAAGGCCGCTTTTAGCACTCCATGAAATCAATTGTTCCCCAAAATCCGTTTCATCTTCTTTAAACTCGTTTTTGTGACCTCCATAATCGTGGCGAATTCTTCCCTTGCCATCCCAAAATTCAAGTGTTCCTGCTACACCAGGATTATTTATAGGCTGCCTAAACAAGAGAAATCCTCCTCGATAAACAATAACTGGAGATTCAGCTATCTGCTCATTTTTCTTAAATGACAATTTTAACCTAGATCCTCCTAATTTTTGTTGAGCGGATTTCGCCTCTGTAAGGACAGCTTCTGTTTGAGATCCATTAACTGGAGCCAATGTTGGCCCAACCGACCCGAAATCATCCGCACCTTCGATAAATAGAATGAGCTTACCATTATTAGCAGGATCAAGAATCCGTGCCAAATAGCCGGTTCCTGGGTTTTCCAAATCTGAGATTTTCAGGTCTGTTGCAGGATTTAATAGAATCCCGTCCTTATCATAAAAATTTAGACGACTGCCTGAATTGAGAGCTTCAACGGCAGTTCGTGGATCAGCCATCTTGCTTGCCTTGACCTTAGCATTCACAGCAATTCCTTCGTGCTTGAGCTCTAGCGATGCCCCCTTTATTTTGGGTCCATTATAATGCAAAACGATTTTAACAAAATCATTATCTTTTTCTTGATCTGCTAATAATGATACTTCGTCGCAGTCTCTCTTACCTTCATCATTATTCTCAGAATCAGCATTTTCCATCATGACCGTCTCATAACCATATTCACCATTGCCCTTGGGTTGCGCCGGTCCAGGCTTATCAATAGTTCCACGCTTATGGGCGATTAGATCCATCGTATGGATGGCAACCTTATCGATCAATGTCCCGTAGGTATTGAGGCTTGTTGGGATGAAGGCGGCGTAGATGAGCTTGCCATTTGCCGCGGCGATTTGCTCGGGCGTGATTTGGAAGACGTGGATATTATCGGTCCATTTGAGTTTGTCATAGCCTGAAAATTCCTTTGAATCACTGATGACAACCGGACCTTTGTCACTTTCGTGGTAGATGCGTACGTAGTAGGGATTGGTACCGGATTTGGTGTCATTTCGTCCGGATTGTTTCCACGCCAAAATGAATGCTCCGGCACGAGCGTTGGCTATGGGTTGCTTGATGCCATAGCTGGTTGTGTTACCGTCCAGCTCAACGAAGGTTTCGCCATTGGCCTGCCAAACTTCTATCGTTTTACCGAAGTATGCAGACCAGGAGGAAGCGGTGCCCTCACCCCATTGGAACCCACCGCCTTGATAGGATTTACTAGTGGACTGGTCTTTCCAAGTTTGGATTCCAATGTCAGTGAAATCACCATTCGATAGCGATGGAGGTGGCGGTGGCGGTAGATCTTCCTCAGGTGTCGGTGTCTGCTCCGGTTCCAATGCCGCAGCTGCGTCACCATGATCTTCAGCACCATTGCCGAGTGGCTTGCTGACGGGATCGAGAGGATCTGTGCCGTAAAGAAGAACTTCTAACGAATCGCTCCAACCATCGCCGTCGGTATCCGCCAAGTCGGAATGGGTTCCGAGATACCATTCCCAAGCGAGCCAAAGCTCGTCGCCGTCAGCATCTGATAGACCGTCTAACGGATTCAGCGGATCAAGGAAAAGCAGAAACTCGTCCCAGTCGGTCAAACCGTCCTGATCAGCATCCTCTAACACAGTCCACTGAGGCGGCTCAGGAGGAGCGAGTGCTGGATCTTGCGCAAAGACGCGTAGACAGATTGCGACTGTTAAGACACTAGAATATAATAACGGCAGAATGCTTCGGAAGAAGTAGGCTCTCATTGGGGGGGTAGGTAGGGGGGAAAGACGCGAAGACACTTGTGTGCAAATACAGAAGTGGTCAAGTGTAAAAATCAAAAAATATTATTTTTTATTTTTAGGGTCTGTTCTGACTATCTAACAAAAAAACATGAAGAGCTAATAGTTTGGGGACTGGCAGAATTAAATTGTTAGAAAACGTGTGATGATCATGATTTTTGGAAACTTACAGGTTTCTAGCATAGAAATTCCAAATGCGTTGGATGGTGTTGCCATCGGTGAGGATGGCAGGTTGCTCAAATGCCCCCTTAAGCGGAAAGTTAATCTTGTGGATTAAGAGGGATCTCCATTTTGTGTGGCAACTTGTGCTGTTTTCCTGGAGAGAACGTTGGCGACTACCAAAGTTCTAACGAATCAGTGAGTTGAACATCGCAATGACCGTAGCAGGACTGTTTTGCGATTGGCCTGATGCTACTTTCTCACGATGACGATGGGATACCCGAGTGATTCATGAAGCTCGTTGGGGAGCGTCTTGCGATATCATCGATGCCTTGCTGAAGGCTTTCAATCCTCTTCCTCTGTGATAAATTAGAGATGTCTCCATAAACATTAAAAAGAACCGAAAAGTTGAGTCGCCCCATAAATCGCTTGCCTTATTGAGAATATATCTCAATAATACCCATGTTGGCTATGTCGAAAGGAGCTACTTATATGCTGAATGTGATCACACTGGCCGCTTGGCTGAGTGCAGCCTTGGGGGCATGGATTGGGTTTAGTATACATCAGGATTGGACGGTGGCATTTGCGGTGAAACCGATGCCGCTGAGTGTGTTGACCAGCGTTGATATCGCCACCAATGAGACGGTTGAAGTAATTACCGATGAAACGCCAACAGAGGTGACTGTTGAGCCCGCAGCAATTGCATCGCCGGCACCCCCAGCCTTACCCAATCTCGCGCCAATGGCGGAACTACCAGACATTCCCGAGATTCCGGTTTCTGTGATACGCCCAACCGCACCAAAGGTCGCCAGTAAACCAAGCACTCCCGCCACGCCCACAACACCGAAGTCAAATCAGTCAAACACCACAGCACCCAACACTGCGACCGCGCTATCTCTGGGTGTTGGCGCTGGCCGTCAGCCTTCGCCCTCATATCCTTCGCAAGCGCGACGGAACAATCAGCAAGGCACGGTTGTCGTGGAGTTCCTGGTGGGTGTCGATGGAAAGGTGCTTAACGCTTGGTTGAAATCGCCCTGTCCTTATGATTCGCTCAACAATTCCGCGCTCTCAACGATCCGCAACCGCTGGCGTTTTCCGGAGGGACCGGCGCGCCGTTACAAAATCTCAATCATTTTCCAACTCAATTGATCCCTTATGATGCTCTCTCATATCCTTGTAGAATATTTTGAAAAAGGCGGCGATATCATGTGGCCAATGGCCCTTCTGTTTTTTTTGGCTGTTTGCGTGATTCTAGACCGCGTGATCTGGTGGGTGTCTCTGCATTCAAAAGTACAATCGGAAAAACAAGAGCAAGCTCGTGAAACTCTGGGCTTGGGGCAGTTCAACGAGACTTGGAAAATCTGCGAGAAAGAGGCTGATCCATTTCTACATAACTTGCGCGATGGATTATCACACGCCGCAACCTCACCCTTGGCCGCGATGCAATTACATGCCAGTAATTTGTTAGAAAAATCCGAGTCGCGTTTATGGATACTCAGCACAGTGATTACCCTTGCCCCATTACTTGGATTGCTCGGCACTGTGGTCGGTATCATGGGCTCGTTTAATTTTATCGGCGATGATCAATTGGCAGTAACGAAAGTATCGGGAGGGATCGCTGAGGCGTTGATCGCAACGGCGGCAGGTCTAGGCATCGCTATATTATGTCTGTTGCCCTTCAATTATTTTCGCAAGAAAACCCATTTGTTACGCGGTAAGTTAGAACATTGGATCAATCATTGCGAATTACTCGCCGGAGCCGCCAAAGCCCATGGTCATGATCTCGCGGATTTCAAAGCGCCTCATCTCTGAGTTATCATGCCAGTTAAACTCTCCACCAATGCCGACCAAGACGGTCACGACGATGCACGCATCGAGATCGTGCCGCTAATCGATATCATGTTTTTCTTATTGGCCAGCTTCATGCTCGTTAGCTTAAGCATGACTCAACTCAGTCGCGTGCCCATCGAATTGCCCGATGCACAAGCAGCATTATCCGAAACATCTGCACCACCTTTTCATTTCGCCCTCAACGAAGAAGGCGTCATCACACTGAAAGATGAAATTTTAACGCCGACAGAAGTCACAGAGCGACTCGCCGCGTTGGAAAAGCGCGATGAAGTCAATGTCCTCATCGCTGCGCATGCGAACGCACGGCACCAACAAGTCATGCGTTTGCTTGATGCGGTGCGCGCGGCAGGCATTGAACGCGTGAGTTTTGAAAGCAACACGCCGAAGCCATGAAGCAAAATCTTTTCACTATCGTCAACGCGATTGGATGTTTGGCGCTGTTGGTCATCGTCGTCTTGCAATGGCAACAAAGCGAGCAGCAGCGCGAAGCTTATCGCACCATACAGATCAAGGAACACGCAGCGAACGAAGCGAAAGCGGAAGCTGTTACAAGGGCCGACGCCTTGATGTTTGATCTAACCGAACTGAAGCGTTCCTATATGGAAACCCAGAAGACCGCCGATGCAGCGGGTCTAGATTACCAGAAGAAGATCGAAGAGCTAAGCACCACCAAGGCCGCCTATGATCAAGCCGCTGCCGAGCGCGATGCCCTCCAGAAACGTATCACCGAATGGGAGGCCGCATTAAAATTACGCGACCAAACGATCACCGAACAAAATGCCTCGATGATTGCCTTACGCAAAAAACTCGACGAAGCCATCGCCCAATTGAAAAAAGCGGGAGCAAAATAAATGAATGAATGCTAGGAATTTGCTTTTTCACCTAGGGTGAAGAATACACTGGTGTGCTGGTCTGAGAAGGGGAAAAGGGGGTAGTCCTCGACATAAATCCCAGTCTAAGCGTGGTCGCGCGCTTTCGGTAACAGCAGGGCAAAAATCGCCGCCGGGATGAACAAATACGATGCCGTAAGTAATACGCCAGCATAGTCGCCCTCCACACGGTTGAATATTCCGAAAAATACCACTCCCGCTGCCGACAAGACTCGCCCGATGTTGTAGCAAAATCCCGCTCCTGTGCTCCGTAAAAGCACGGGAAATAGCGGTGGCAAGCACATCGTGAAAAGCCCAAAGCAGCCCTGCATTACCCCTATGCTGGTAAACAACACGTAAGTCATGTTGAGGCTGTGGGGGCTTGAAAACGTGAACCACATGATCACGAAATAACCGAACAGCATGAGTGAGATCGCCCGCGCATAGCCCATGATTTGAGCCAAACCGCCCGCCAGGAAATTTCCTATCAGCGAGCCAACCATGATCCATAACAAAGCCATCACCGTCACTTGATCTTTCTCCACTTTCAAATTTCCCACCTCTGGCAAAGTACGGATATAACTTTGCTGCCAGAACAAGAACGTCCAGTGGGCTGTCAGGGAAACGGCGCAAATAAGCATCACAGTCCACGTCACCCTCCGCACTTCCGGCCCAAAAAGCTCGCTAAGCCTCGCTGCGGGCCTATCTTTTTTCGCCTCGATCCACTCATCTGTCTCAGGCACCGCCTTGCGGATCCACAAGGTGATGAAGGCAGGCAGGACACCTACCAAGAAAATCCATTGTGGCGGGTGACCTTTCAACAAGACCCCTGCCAAACAGGCCAACAAAACTCCGCAGTTCACTGCGCTTTGCAAAGTTGCGGCAATCCATGGGCGCCATTTTTTCGGCCATGTTTCCGAGAGCAACGACGCTCCTACCGCCCACTCACCACCGATTCCGAGTGCCGCAAGAAAACGGAAAATCAACAAATGCCACCACTCCTGCGAGAAAAACGAAAGTCCTGTGAAGCACGCATACGTCAAAATGGTCAGCACCAGCGCGCGGCTCCGTCCTATCAAATCCGCCACCCGTCCGAACACCGCTCCACCAACCGCCCAGCCCACCAAGAATGCGGCTTGAATGATCGATGCCTTTTGCCCCACATCCGGGTCGCTCTCGCTCGTCATCAGCAACTGCGCCACAAACGCCGTCGCCACCAAGGTATAAAGATGCATGTCCAGCCCGTCGAAGAGCCACCCCAGCCACGCCGCGGCTCCGGAACGCACTTGCTGAGGTGAAAGATCACGAAGACGACTGATTTCTTGTTCTGGATTTGTCGAGGAACTCATGGTCGCTCAAACTCTTTGGGTAATGCTCATGCTTTGACCAGCCAATTCCCAACTTTTCCACCAAATCGTCATTTGACTCAACCCTCCACTTGCGGAGCCCAGTCAGAGGGCCGCGCTGCTGCGTTGCCGTCCGCCACGCCTGGGTGATTTGGATGAATTACCTAGAGATTCTCGCCTTCAATTGCTGCAAGTTGCGCCTTGTTTCATCCGGTGCCCGCCGGATTGCCTCGTCCAGATGAAATCCTGCAGCCGTGAGATCCCTGGCTTTCAGAGAAAGTTCCGCCAGGATGGCGTGCGCCCGCCACAGGTCCGGCGTTTCGCCCGATTGCGTCGCTTCGAGCAGGCATTCGCGTGCGTCGCCGGGTAGCCGCAGATTCACCAGCAGAGTGCCCTTGGCGATTAGCAGCCGGGCTTGTTCTGAAAGCGGCAGACCACCGGGTGCCTTGAGCGCTCTCGTGTAATACTCCACTCCCCGTTTTCCATAAGCCGGATTGAGCGCCGGACTGACCGTGGTCTGCATCTGGTAGGCGTACTGGTCAGCGAAAATGACGGAGTCCACGGTTTCGGCGATCTCGTTCGCGCGAGCCAGAGAGGCATCTGCAGCCGCTTTGTCTCCCAGCAATTCCTTCTCAACCAGTGAGCGCTCGAACCAGGCCACTTCGGTGTTCGGGGCGTATCGAAGAGCCGCCGCGTAGGCCGCGTGGGCCCGCTGCGCGGTGGACTCCCTCTCCGCACCTGCCGGCATTTCCAATGCCTGCCGCATCAGCACGTTGGCGTGATAATAGTTCAAAACATTCCGGTCGCCGTGTTTCAGACCGGATTGAAGGAAAGCCTCCGCCTTCCTGAGGATGCCTAGGTATTCCTGGGTGTCCGTGGACTTTTCCGCGACCCCGATCAACGCCTTGGTACCTTGGATCCGGCTGTTCAGATCCCGCGGAGCATGACCTGCCGCCCGCTGGTAGAATTCCGCCGTTGCGGGGACTAAATTCATGCTTCCAAGGCCGCGGGCGTAGTCCGCAACTGCCTCGTTCAGGAGAACGGGAACCTGGGTGAACCGTAGCGCAGCAGCACAAAGCGTCGTTCCCACTGCTGCTACCAGCAAAGCAGGGGCCGCAACCCGCGGCCGGCGTGAACCGGGTTGCCGACAGCCGGAAAGCAGGGCGACAGCAAAGGGTATCATGACGACTATCAGAAAAAAGCCCAGTGCCAGGTTCTCCAATACGGCCGACTGGCGGATCATGACAGCAAGCGGGGTGGACGACTGCGGCAGAGGGCCGAGCGCCGCGATTTGACCGGCTTTCCAAGCAGCCCATGCGGCAGTGATTCCAAGGGATACGATGCATGAGACCGCCAGCGTCTTGCTGGATTCAGCTCCTTTCATCGCGTTTTGCCTGCTCGTAAGGAGCAGGAGGTTCGCTGCCAGATAGGCCGGCAGCAGGAGCAGCAAGATGAGGTGGCTTGGCGCCTTGTTATGCAGCAGACGGGTGAGGGTGGACTCGAGCACGGCACCCGTGGTCCGAGCATCCGTGAAATAATAGGTGATGAAGGCATGGACCAAGGCTACCGTGATCCCTCCTGCGAGAATTCCATTCACAAGTCCCGGACGCAACCAACTACGGGTCCCGGCGACTTCGGCGGAAAGCGTGGCTGGGGCGTCGGACTCCCCGCGCGGCCTGCCGAGGGCGACCAAAGCCCCGGCGCACACCCAATTCAAAGCCGCCGTATTGGCGGTAGGAAAAAGGAAGGCCATGTCAACCCAGTGCGCGACGAGACCCGATAGCAGTGCGATGCCAAGCGGCCGCTCCCAAGAATCTTCAATTTGAAGTCGGGGCAGAGGATCAGGATGACGCCAGACCACCAGCAACGGCCAGGCGAGCAGTCCTCCGGCAAAACCTACCTGGAAACCGAGCCCGAAGTAACCCCTGCCAAAAAGGAGTTCGAGCAATAGTCCCATCCCGCAGCCGAGCACCAGTGCCATGCCTGCCAGTTGCCGGGGATTTGCCGCGGATTGATGCAGCCTCAAGGCGCGAAGACCTCGGGAGAACACCAGGGTCTGTAACGCGAACGTTGCCGCGAGCCCCAAGAGGCCAACGGTTTGAAAGCGGTCCCAGAATGCGTTGTGAAACCTGGATTCGATGGCACTGTCCGGCCCTGCCGGTCCCCCTAGAAACACGAACTGAGGTAGGAATGCCGGCAAGGATTCCGGACCGTAACCCACCAGCAGGCGTATCCGCGACCAAGGGTCGGTTTCTTGGTCTGGAACAGTCTTTGACCCACCTCCCAGAAGAATCGCCGGTGCTTTCTCCCACAGGTTTTTGCGATACCCGTCTCCCGAGCCCTCGCCAACCGGCACGATCATCGCCAGCCGCTCGATCACGGGCAGCTGCCGCAGTGTCTGATTTTCGCGGGCCCACAGTGCCAGCGCCGTGAGCGTTAGCATCGCCGCTGCAGTCAAGATCATGGCGGCGAGCGCGGATCGAACCCGTTTTCCGCAGACCGCATGCAGAACCGCCGCGGCAGCGACTGCGGCCAGAAGACCGAGGAACGGCCCCCGCTTGTCGGAGACGATCACGGCCGCGATCTGGATTGTCAGCAGCATTCCGTAAAACGAGACTGCTGCGAAAGGCCGCACTCCGCCAGTGCCGCGTGTGCTAGCAAGGGATGAGAAAAACTTCCAGCCGCATAGCGGAATCATCATCAGCAGCGTGCCTGCCGTGAAGGCCGGATGGCCGCCGAAGGAGTTGAACTGAAGGACGGAGGCTCCGGGTGAAGACGGATCCCAGCCAGACCGCTGGTAAATCAGAACCAGGGCCAGCGGCAGGCTCGCCGCCAACATTATCGCAATGAGCCTGTCCCATTGCTCCCTGCGGCGCAGGCAGACGGCGACGCCCACGAACAATCCGAGTTGGCAAAACAATCCGAAGCTTCCTTGAAGGAACGGATCGCCTCCCCACAGGCTGTCTTCCACTGTCACCGACAGGGCGGTGCTGGCAATGAATGATACCACCAGCACCAGCGTGGCGGCGAGCCATGCGGGAATCGGGGCATTCCTGCGAAACTTCCCGTCCGCCAGGCGAACCGCCAGCGCCATCATTGAAATCAGGCCAAGCGAGTTCAGCACGCCCATTTTGATCGGTTGGAAGCGGTGGACAGCCAGCGGATCCATCAGCAGCGGCAACACTCCGGCGGCCACCAGCCAGCAGGCTTCGATCAGCCGACCGCAGAAACCGGCGAGTGATGATTCCTGGCCCGTTGCCGCGGGCTCCGGTGGATTCTCCATCCCGGCGGCTTCATTAATGCTAGGAATTTGCTTTTTCACCTAGCGCGGAGAATACATTGAAGGTCCGGTCTGGGAAGGGGAAAAGGGTTTAGCCTTCGGCTTATTTATTGGCCGATCTGTCGTAGAGCATCGGATAGGTTTTCGGCGTTTTGGTCTTGTATGGTGTTGTGACGACCACCGGGAATCTCGATGAAATGCACCACCTCTTTCCGCTGGTCGGCGAGCTTGCGACTCATGGTGACCGGGATCGACTCGTCATCGCTGCCGTGAAGAATGATGACTTCGCCGCGACCGCGCTCGGCCAACTCGGCGAGCCGTGCTTCGTTGTCGAATCGATGAGTGACCAAAAAACCTACTGGTAGTCCGGTCACTACATTGGCCATGTCCATGGTGCTGGTGAAGGGAGCGAGCAACACTCCCCGCTGGATCTTGAATTCTGTAGCACAAATCATACACGCGCCTGCTCCGAGACTGTGACCGAAAAACCGGAGGTCTGCCGGATTGTGATCGGTCCATCCGAGGGCTTTTGTTGCAAGCGGCACGGCAGCCTGCAGCGATTCCCGAATGCGCGCCGGATTGGGATAGCCCTCGCAATCGCCATAACCCGGGAAATCCACTAACAGATACGCATCCTCCGGTGGCGCGTGTTTTCGCAGCCATTCAGACCAATCGAGGGCTACAGTTCCATTCCCACCGCAGACGATCCAAAGATTCCGAGGCGACTTTAGATCTCCCTGAAGAAACGCCCGTTGGCGACCTTGCGAGGTCGTGAACTCGATGGGCTTACCGTGGGTTTCCGCAGACCATTTTGCGGTGGTGTCGGCACCATACGGCCGTGGAAAATAAATCCACTGTAATATACGATGTCAATAAAACTCCAGCCGCTTCTCTCGAATATCCGGAATGGCGTGGTCGAATCGTTGATGAACTATCTCCTGGCATCTTGGATTTTCTTTGAATTGAAAAATTATGAATGGTGTTTTAGCAGTCCTCAGTGATCCAGCTACAGTCATCGAATGCGGTTAGATTTTATTCAGATCAAATTATTATCCGGCTGAATAAACGTCACTGAAAGCAATTACTTTTCTCGCTTCAGCCGTTGCTTTTGTGACATCTGGAGCAGTAAGCAACTGCGAGACGATCACGCAACGTCTTGCGCCGGCTGCTAGAACTTGCGGGAGATTTTCCATTTTGATGCCGCCGATGCAGAAGGCTGGAACAAATTGACCGACCTCGGTTTCCATTTTTGAAACTTCTTCCAAGCCGATGGCGGGTCGGTCGGCTTTGGTGGGGGTGGGAAACAAGGGGCCGAAGCCGATGTAGTCCGCGCCGTCATCTATTGCTTTACGTGCTTGTTCCAAGCTGTGCGTGGAGCGGCCGATCAGCATGTCTTCGCCGATACTACGACGAACATCGTAGATAGCTCCGTCGTCTTGGCCGATGTGAACGCCATCCGCACCGAGCTCGACGGCGAGTTCTGGGAAGTCGTTCAAGATTAAAGGAATTCCAGCCAATTTACACAGTGGGATGATTTGTTTCGCGGCGTGGATGATGCGCACCATCTCCGCACCTTTGGCGCGCAACTGAATCACATCTGCGCCGCCTGTTAGAAGTTGCTGCGTGATTTCCGCGACGTTGCTTGTAGCTACGTAGCCGAAATCGACGATCCCGTAGAGGCGGGCGTGGGCGAGTGCTGATCTTCGCTGAGCTTGGTTCACAGACCTTTTTCCTCAAGGAAACGACCTACCCAACCGATATCGTAAGTTCCATTTTCAAAATCTGGATGATTGAGAATTTCTTGTTGGAAAGGAATAGTGGTTTTGATGCCTTGGATCATGAACTCGCCGAGCGCGCGCTTCATGCGAGCAATCGCGATTTCACGAGTTGCACCGGTGACGATCAGTTTGGCGATCATCGAGTCGTAATACGGCGGCACGGAGTAGCCGGAGTAAACGTGAGTGTCGACGCGCACGCCTTTTCCGCCGGGTGCATACCAGAGCGTAATCGTGCCGGGGCTTGGCATGAACTTGTTGTAAGGATCTTCCGCGTTGATGCGGCATTCGATGGAGTGACCGCGCGGGCTTGCCTCTAACACGTGGCGTGAAAGCGGTTCGCCTGCAGCCACACGGATTTGCTCTTTGATGAGCTCGCAGCCCATGACTTCTTCGGTCACGGGATGTTCCACTTGGATACGCGTGTTCATTTCCATGAAGTAGAAATTCTCACCCGCTTCATCGACGAGGTATTCGATGGTTCCTGCGTTCTGGTAGTTGATCGCTTTGATCAATGACACCGATGCTGTGCCCATGCGCTCGCGCATTTCCGGAGAAATCAACGGTGAAGGACATTCTTCGATGATCTTCTGGTTACGGCGTTGCATGGAGCAATCGCGTTCGCCGAGGTGAATGAAATTTCCATGAGCATCTGCGATGACTTGGAACTCGATGTGGTGCGGATTGAGCACGAGTTTTTCCAAGTAGCAATCGCCATTTCCGAAGCATGACATCGCTTCGTTAGAGGCGGCTTGGAACAGAGATTTGAATTCTTCTTCTTTGAAACACGGGCGCATTCCGCGTCCACCACCACCGGCGGTGGCTTTGATCATGACAGGCAGGCCGATTTCTTTCGCCTTCGCCAAAGCCTCATCGGGATCGGTGATGATTTCAGAGCCGGGAGTGATTGGCACTCCGTTCGCGACTGCGGTGGCGCGAGCGGTGGCTTTGTCACCCATCATGCGGATGACATCTGCGGAAGGTCCGATGAAAACTATGCCGGAAGATTCGCAGATATCGGCGAAGCGTGCGTTTTCTGATAGAAATCCGTAACCCGGATGAATCGCATCCGCACCGGTGATTTCCGCAGCAGCAATGATGCGATCCGGTTTCAGATAACTGTCCTTACTCGGACCTGGCCCGATGCATACCGAGGAGTCAGCGAGTTGGACGTGCATGGAATCGATATCCGCTTCGGAATAGACTGCCACAGATTCGACACCGAGCTCACGACAAGCACGAATGATTCGCAGGGCGATCTCGCCACGGTTTGCTACCAAGACTCGTTTGAACATTTCTATGATGGATGAAAATTATTTAATGCGGAACAGAACGTCGCCGTATTGCACGGGATTACCATCGGTAGCAACCAACGCGCAGATTGTGCCCGAGCGTTCGGCTTTGATCTCGTTCATGACTTTCATCGCTTCGATAATACAAATCGTTTGTCCTTCGGAAACGGTTGAGCCGATTTCGACGAAGTTCGGGGCGTCCGGTGCGGGCTTGCGATAGAAAGTTCCGACCATAGGCGAAGTGATTTCTGCGCCTTCGGCAGCGGCGACTGGTGCGGCGGCTGGAGCTGCAGCGGCGGCTGGAAGTTGTGCAGGTACGGCTTGTGCAGCAGCACGTGGCATGCTGGCGAGCAATCCGCTCAGCGCATCCATGTCAGGGCCTTTCTTGAGTTTGAGATGAAAATCCTTTTTGGACAGGTCGAAATCGGTGAGCCCGTGCTCGTTCATCAATTCCACAATATTTCGGATATCTTGGAGTTCCACAGTTACAGTTTTCTAAAGATTTATCTGAGTTGAGATGGGGTCACCGCGACTCCATCACTTGCGGAGGGTAGGAATCCATGGCGAACCTCGTCAAGCATTCCATTTTTGATCTGTTGATTTTCCGAACTTGCTTCCCGCGGCTCAGGAACCGATTCTCCGCCCATGCCTACTCCTACCGAAGCCGATCCTCGCTTCAACGAATTTATCCTGCTCCAAGCCCAAAACGCCGGCCTGTTCCTCGGACAGATCCCAAATCCCGTGACCGGCGAGAAATCCGTGAATCTCCGTGCCGCGAAATCCGTGATCGATTCCCTCGGTATGCTGAAAAATAAAACCTCTGGAAATCTCACCGAGCACGAAACCAAACTCATTGATACCGCCCTGAAAAACCTTATTCCTCTCTACAAAACCGTCCTCAACGATTCCGAAGCCTAATCTCATGAAATCATTCACCCCATTCCAAATCGCCCAAGTCCCCGTCGGTGGACCCATCCCCTTTTTCATCCTCGGCCCGTGTGCGCTTGAGTCGGAAACTTTTGCATGGGAAATGGCGCGTTCACTCAAGGAAATCGCGGATCGCACGGGAATCCCCTTCGTTTTCAAAGCGTCTTTCGACAAAGCCAACCGCACTTCAGTAAATTCCTTCCGCGGCCCCGGAATCGTCGAAGGCTGCCGTATCCTCAGTGAAATTTCCAAGGAACTCAAAGTCCCCGTCACCACAGATATTCATACCGCTGAGCAAGCAGAGATCGCTGCAGAATACATCGATCTACTCCAAATCCCCGCCTTCCTCTGCCGCCAAACTGATCTCCTCGAAGCCGCGGCAAAAACGGGACGCGTGGTGAACGTGAAAAAAGGCCAGTTCCTCGCGCCGTGGGACTGCGTGAACATCGCCGATAAAATGCGGGCGTTTGGCTGTGATCGCTTCCTCATCACCGAGCGCGGCACGACCTTTGGATACAACAATTTGGTCGTCGATATGCGCTCGCTTTACATCATGCGCAAAGAAGGTATCCCAGTGATTTTCGATGCCACTCATTCCGTGCAACGCCCAGGCGGACTCGGAGGTGCTACTGGCGGAGATGGCGAACTCGCACCGGTTCTCGCTCGCGCCGCAGTCGCCACCGGACTCGATGGTCTTTTCATGGAAGTTCACTCCGATCCAGCAAACGCGATGTCCGACGGACCTAATCAAATCCCTCTCGAGTTCATCGAGGATCTTCTGATAAAACTGTTAGCGATTCATCACGCGAGTCATTGATCTTCCTCCAGAGGCTAAATATGAAGAAGGAATTTCTAATCCCTTCTTCATATTAGAGAGTCTGCGGCGCTAACTTATTTACCCCAGCGCATCATGAGCGTAGACGCCATGTCGCTTGGAGTTTCGGCAACGGCGATGCCGCATTCTGCGAGGATTTTCTTCTTCGCGGCTGCGGTGTCTTCTTCACCACCAACGATCGCACCGGCGTGGCCCATGCGGCGTCCTGGAGGCGCGGTCGCACCGGCGATGAAACCGGCGATCGGCTTCTTGCAGTGATCTTTTGCCCAACGTGCGGCTTCGACTTCAGCCGTGCCACCGATTTCACCGATCATGATGATCGCTTCGGTTTCAGGGTCTTCGTTGAACATTTTCAACACGTCGAGATGGCTCGTGCCGTTGATCGGGTCGCCACCGATGCCGACGCAGGTGCTCTGGCCGTAACCCATTTGAGTGAGTTGGAAAACTGCTTCGTAAGTGAGCGTGCCGGAACGAGAAACCACTCCGACGTTACCGCGTTTGTGGATGTAACCCGGAGCGATGCCGATGCGGCAACCGCCATGGCTTTTCTCACCGCGACCCGGTGTAACAAGGCCTGGGCAGTTTGGTCCGACGAGGCGGGATTTGGAACCTTGGAGAGCGGATTTCACACGCATCATGTCCATGACAGGAATGCCTTCGGTGATGCAAACAATCAGCTCAACACCTGCATCCATCGCTTCGAGAATCGCATCGGCTGCGAACGGAGGTGGAACGAAAATTGCGGAAGCCGTGGCACCGGTTTCGTTGACTGCTTGAGAGACCGTATCGAAAATCGGCACGGTGTTTTCAAATTTCTGACCGCCTTTACCGGGAGTAACGCCCGCAACAAGTTTGGTGCCGTATTGGAGAGAAAGCTGTGCGTGTTTCGCGCCGAAGCTGCCGGTGATTCCTTGGACAAGGACTTTGGTGTTTTCGTGAATTAAAATGGCCATGGGAGAAGTGTGCTAGAGTGATAGTGTTCAGTTTGAAGTTATCAAGATTCGAGTCGAGAGAGGATTTCTTCGGGGATATTTGTTTTTAGCTCGGGATGCGTTTCGAGAAGGCGGGAGATATCAGTTAGATCTTTCATGCGCTTGCTACCGCGACGGTCTTTATCTGAGTATGCGGCGATTTTTCCGGTGAGCGTATCTTGCAAAGAAGCTACACGCATTAGGATACCGTGAACTTCTGTCGGCACGGAACGCGATGGAAATTCCTGATACATCGCCTCAGTGCTGATCTGGATAGTAACTTTAGATTCACCTTTGAAATTGATCGACCAATCGAATCGATTTTCAACAAACCCGAGTTTTTGAAGAGCCTCAGAAGCTTCTACAATTTTTTCAGAAGCGATGACCAAATCCACATCGGCGGTTGCCATCGGCTCTGCGGCCCAGTGGTTCACGGCGAGACCGCCTATCATGCACCATGAGATCTCGCGCTCTTCTAACGCCGCAACCAAACGCATGACGTCTTTCGCGCCACCGAGGGTTTGCCAGTCGTAAAATTGCCTGAGGGTCATTAATTCGGTTTTTTGTATTCGAGCGTGCCGACTCCGATGAGAGGCTGGGATTTGAAATACTCCTTGGTGTCCTTGCTAAGTGAGAGCGTCAACGTGGAATCGGGCGACTTGGCGGTTACTCTGATCCAATTGATATGCTGACCCTGAGTGCTGTTCCCAACGAAGCCCTTCACCGGGAATTTAATTTTCCTGGTTTGATCCACGCCACTGGCATTCCAACTGTATTCAACTTCCACTTCGGTGGCTTCGGGACTGGTTAGTTCATAGGTCAACAATACATCTGGGGGCCCTGTCCACTTGAGATCTGTCGACTTAGTGCCCACAAGATAGTATTTCCGGTCTATGATTGTGTAAGCGATCGAAACGGCTCCACTCTCTTTCCCCTCTCGTAAGAGCTCCAACTTAAGAAAGCCAGTCGGCGTATGAGTTGGCTCCCATTTCATGCCTTTGCCAATCGTCACGCTTTGGAAATCCTCAGGCACGGGCAAGAGAGTAGCAGCTTTAATCTTGGTCCCACTCATGCCGGTCGCCCGGTTCTTCGCGAGCCTTTCCTTGTCGGCTTCCGTAGCTCCTTCGGTATAAGTCAATTCATTGAGTTTCTCAATTTGACCAGATTCCCAAGCAGTCTTGCATGCTTCAACAAATGAATCATCGCTGGTTGGGTGCGCTAAAACGCAAGCGCAGGAAAGCAATAGAATCGATAAAATTGTACCAACAGATTTCATTCGCTTCAAAGTTTTCAGCCAACTGCTTGCACAATTTTCTGTGCGCCGTCTGCCATCGTATCGGCAGAGACAATATCCAGACCGGAGGCGGCGAGTGTTGCTTTGCCGGCCTCGACGTTGTTGCCCTCAAGGCGAACGACGAGCGGGATCGGAAGTCCGGTTTCTTTCGCGGCGGCGATCACGCCTTCTGCTATGACGTTGCAATCCATGATGCCACCGAAAATATTGATCAGGATGCCTTTAACGTTTGGGTCACCGAGAATGATTTTGAACGCTGCGGTGACTTGTTCTTTGGAAGCGCCGCCGCCTACATCGAGGAAGTTTGCTGGCTCGCCACCGTAGTGTTTAATGATGTCCATCGTCGCCATCGCGAGGCCTGCGCCGTTCACCAAGCAAGCGATGTTTCCATCAAGACCGATGTAGTTGAGATCGTATTCAGAAGCCGCAACTTCACGTGGATCTTCTTCTTCCTTGTCGCGCATGGCGACGATGTCTGGGTGGCGATAGAGCGCGTTGTCGTCAAAACCGAACTTCGCGTCGAGAGCAAGAACGCGGCCATCGGGAGTGGTGACGAGCGGGTTGATTTCTAACATCGAGCAATCGCAATCGATGAAGAGTTTGTAAAGATTTTTTAGAAGTTTCGCGAACTGCTTGGCGATATCGCCACTCAAGCCCAGCTCTGCGGTGATCTTGCGGATCTCATATGCCTGAAGGCCGAGAAGCGGATGCACCACCTGACGGAAAATTTTCTCCGGCGTATCGTGTGCGACGTCTTCGATGCTCATGCCGCCTGCGGTGGAAGCCACGATAATTGGGGCGCAAGTGGCGCGATCCATCAGGATGGCGAGGTAATACTCGTGCGTTATATCGACCGCTTCCGCAACCATGACCTTGCGCACCACGCGTCCTGCGTCACCCGTTTGCACGGTGACAAGGGTTTCGTTCAGCATTTTGCTAGCGAACTCCGCCGCTTGCTCCGGACTATCGATCAAATGCACGCCACCTTTGAAACCATTTTTGAAATGACCTTTACCACGACCACCCGCATGGACTTGTGCTTTGATAACTAATTTAGCACCGGCAAATTCCTTCGCCGCAGCCGCAGCTTCCTCCGGAGTTGATGCCACTTTTCCTTTCGGACTGGGGACTTGAAAACGATCAAACAGCTCCTTCGCTTGGTATTCGTGGATATTCATAATGTAGGACAGGCAAAAACCGCGCGGCTTTTAGCCCTCAGCGAGCCACGGGGTCAAGCAACCCGTGCGAAAACTTGCGATTTTATCATTTCATACACGCCTCTGGGATCATTCGGAAAGCAACTTGCGGAAGTAATCGATGGTCGGATCAAGTCCCTCATCCAAGCTCAGCTTCGGTTTCCAGCCGAGTTGTTCACTTGCGAGCGTGATATCCGGGCAGCGCTGTTTCGGATCGTCTCCTGGTAAAGAATGGAAGGTCAGCTTCGATTTTCCACCGACTTTTTTCAGAACCTGCTCCGCGAGCTCCAACATAGTAAATTCGCCGGGGTTACCCAAATTCACCGGCCCTGTGAGCTGATCGTGATTCATCAAACGAATGAAGCCTTCAATCAAATCATCCGCATAACAGAACGAACGCGTCTGCGTGCCATCGCCGTAAATGGTTAGGTCTTCCCCACGCAGCGCTTGGACAATGAAGTTGGAAACCACCCGACCATCATCCGGCAACATGCGGGGGCCGTAGGTATTGAAAATCCGAGCAACTCGGATTTCGACCCCGTGCTGGCGGTGGTAGTCGAAAAACAAAGTTTCGGCGACGCGTTTCCCCTCATCGTAACAAGCGCGGATACCTATAGGATTGACCGACCCTTTGTAGGATTCCGTCTGGGGATGGATTTCCGGATCGCCATAGACTTCCGAGGTGGATGCTTGGAAAACGCGGGCGCCGATCCGTTTTGCGAGACCAAGAGAATGCATCGCACCGAGTACCGAGGTCTTGGTGGTTTTGATCGGATTGTGCTGGTAGTGTGGCGGCGAGGCGGGGCACGCGAGGTTGAAAATCTGATCAACCTCAAACATGAAAGGCTCCGTGACGTCGTGGCGGACCAATTCGAAATTCGGATTTCCAATCAAATGCAGCACGTTACGTTTCCTGCCGGTAAAATAATTATCCATGCAGATGACGTCATGACCGTCTTTGATGAGACGATCGCAGAGATGAGAGCCGAGGAATCCGGCACCGCCGGTAACAAGAGTGCGCATGACCGAGATGTTTGTTGGACTTCTGAGAAACTTCAAACTTTAAACTTCAAAAGGTCGCAAAGAGCGGCGAAGTTTCGTCCATGAGAATTCTGACGGGACTGCAACCAAGCGGGAAACTGCATGTGGGAAATTATTTCGGGGCGATGAAACCTGCGGTCGAACTGCAACAACAAGGCGAGGGCTTTTATTTCATCGCGGATTACCACGCGATGACCTCCGGCAGCGACGCAGCAGCTTTAAAAGAAAACATCCGCGAGCTCGCCATCGATTTCCTTGCTTGCGGACTGGATCCTGAAAAATCCGTGTTTTTCCGCCAAAGCGCCGTCCCCGAAGTCAACGAACTCGCGTGGATCCTCTCCACGGTTTGCCCGATGCCCCTGCTCGCAAAATGCCATTCCTACAAAGACAAAGTCTCCCAAGGCATTTCCCCAAACCACGCCCTCTACGCCTACCCAGTGCTGATGGCGGCGGATATTTTGCTCTACGATTCCCAGAAAGTCCCAGTCGGAAAAGATCAGAAACAACACCTTGAAGTCACCCGCAGCCTCGCGACCAAACTCAACGAAGCTTACGGCGAGGGCACAGCTGTCATGCCGGAAGCGATCATCAAAGCAGAAACCGAACTCGTCATCGGCCTCGACGGACGCAAGATGAGCAAGAGCTACGACAACACCCTGCCGATTTTCGGGGAGGAAAAACAACTGCGCAAACTGGTAATGAAAATCGTCACCGACTCCACGCCGGTGGAAGATCCCAAACCGACCGAGAACTCCACCATCATCGCGCTCTACCAACTTTTCGCCAGCGAGGCCGATCTCCAAACTATGATCGCCGATCACCAACGCGGTGGTTGCGGTTACGGCGATTTTAAAAAGCGCCTCGCCGATGCTTATTGGGACTATTTTTCCGAAATGAGAAAACGCCGCGAGGAAATCCTCAAAGACCCCGGCTACGTCGACCAAGTCCTCACCAACGGCGCCAACCGCGCCAGAGAAGAGGCCTCAAAAGTATTAGGACGGATTCGGAAAGCTGTTGGATTGGCTTGATCCTACTAGTGAGCCGCGCGTCTCCAGACGCGCTTTCTTAACTACTCCAAAACAAGCGCGTCTGGAGACGCGCGGCCCATTTCTCACCTGCCCGCATCCGAAATCATTCCACGGATTCGCTGTTGAAATCCTGTTTCTCCCACAAGCGTCTCGATGCTTAATTCCATTCTCCATTTCCAATTAAATGGTGTGATCGCGGGAATGTTTATCCGTTCGCCTTCGATGTCTTCGCTACGCAAGGTTTCATCCATGGCCAACAGATCTTGAAGAGGAAACACCGCCCACATCGCCGGGGACGCGAGGTGCTGCTGAATGATGCGGCGCGCCAATTCACCAGAAAGTTCTGACTCAGGGGAAGCGATTCCTAACATTTCAAAAGCGAATCTCGAACGGACTTTTTCATCATCCTGCCACCATTGGCGAAGAGTTTCCATATCGTGTGTTCCGGTCGAAATCACACTCATGTAAGGCGCGCGCGAAGGATCAGAAAACACAGCGCCGTAGATTTTTGGCCAGCGTTGGATTTCGAGAGAAAGCATCCCGAGCTGATTCATCACACCCGGCACACAAGTCGGCACCATTCCAAGATCCTCGCCGCACAGAAGCATATCGCTGGCGGAGCGCATCGCTGGGAGTTTCTCGTAAGCTTTCACTTCCCAGAATCGCTCCTGGCGCAGGTAAAAATAATCTTCGTGAATCTGCCTCAATACTTCCTGAATCTCTGGAGCCAATGCTTTGAACGAACGCGTTTCCGCCATCATCATTCGTGGATGAAATTCTTTTCTGTGCGATCCCGGGACCTCGAAAAACAACACCTCTCCCACTAAATCTAACAAAGCATTTCGCAGCCAAACTTGGTTAGCCCAATCACTTGGCGTGAGTTTCTCAAAAAACTCCAGAATTCCTCGCTGGGTCGAGAACTCGCTTTTCAAGCCATAACAACCCAACCCGTGATCCACCAAAAAATCCTGCTTCACTCCATGAGCAAGTTCACCGAATATTTCTAACAAATCAGAATCAAGGATAAACGGTTTACAAAATCGATCGTAATCAAACGCCACTCTACGCTCAGCGAATTCCTCTATTTTCACAGGTAACGCCGGCTCAAACCAACCCATGATTCCATCCACGTGCTGAGTCGGAATCTGCCAGATGCGAAAAAATCCAAGAATGTGATCGATCCGATACGCATCGAAATACCGACTCAATTTTTCAAACCGCGAACGCCACCACGCGTATCCATCCTTGCGCATCTCATCCCAATCATACGTAGGAAATCCCCAATTTTGGCCTTTCACCGCAAACGCATCCGGCGGAGCGCCCGTTTGGGTGTCCATATTAAAAAGCCGCGGAGCAACCCATGCATCAACCGATTCCTTATCGACCCCTATCGGTAAATCCCCTTTCAGTGCAACGCCTTTAGCTCGCAAATGCGCGACCGCAGCGGTAAGTTGTCTATCCAACTCATACTGTAGCCAGACAAAATATAACACGCTGGCATCTGCTGATAGTGTATCGATTTTCTTTGTATCGCAATTTTTCCACTCTCCCCATTTGGAAAAATCCGCTGTGCCGAACTCATCGCGCTTCACCGAGAAAACCGCGTAATCCAAAACCCAATCTCGATTCCGTTTTAGGAAATCCAGAAATGACTCATCGCTGAGAATCGCTTTCTGATGTACATCGAACACCTCGCGCGTCACCCGCCATTTCATACCCATTACCGCCTCGTAATCGAGCTGCTTCGTCCGATTCAATTCCGTGCGTGCCTTCCAAAAATCCGCCTCATTCGTGAGCGGAACCGTCATTTCATCCAATCGCAGATAAATCGGATGTAGCGCGTAAACACTGATTGCGGAATACGGATAACTATCCGTCCATGTCCGCGAAGAAGTCGTGTCATTGATCGGCAAAATCTGGAGCATCTTCATTCCACAGCTCGCAGCCCAATCCCCCATCGCTTTCAAATCGGAAAATTCTCCAACACCGCATCCCACCTCACTTCTCAGGGAAAAAACCGGAATCGCCACACCTGCCGCACGGAATCGCTGATCCGCACTGCGCCGGAAACATTCATCGGAAACCTTTACAAAATCAAAACCCGAACGCTCTCCAATCCATCGGTTTTCTGCACCTTCTTCTAATCGAATCGCTTGTTGTTCCGAATTACTATATATCCCGTATTTGTATTCAATCCGCGCGTTCATCGGCAAATCGACATTCACCTGCCAATGATTTCTCGCCACCTCAACCATGGGCAACGCTTTCGAGTAATTCCAATTTCCCAGAGTATCGCACCCACCGATCAAACACGGCACCGTTCCATCTGATAACCGCGCCATCTGTAAATGGAACTGATGATTTCCTGTGCTCGAGATATGACGAAGCTCTCTTTTCTGCCCGTCAGCGATCTCAAAAACTTTCGTTCCATAAACTCTGTCCTCACTTCCAGCTGATTTCCAATCATCCAAGAAAAGCACGCGATTCGTAACGACCGCGTTATGCCATTCCCTAAACTCGCCAAACTCCACCAACTCCAAACCATCCTCCCGTTTTAACACATAACGATATCCCAAATCATCCAACTTCCCCGCTTCCAGCTTCGCCTCCCAATGTTTCCCATCCGCCCAGTTCATGGGTAATATTTGACGAGAAACATTCGCGCCTTTATGCATCGTGACTTCAAGCCATAGCGATTCTCCGACCACCGTCGCGTATGCCACTCGAAACACAAAATTCATAAGTGATAACTAATCCATCCTTTGGCGTGACCGCCATTCAAAAACCCCATCCAGATCCACGAAGTTACTTACTTCGTTTTCTGCATGCCTGGCGGCAGATCAGTCGTTTTACCCGCGGGCTTGACTGTAGAATCTGAAATATTAGTCCCAGGACCGGGTGCAAAATATTTTAATAGCATAGGTGAATCCGCTGTCCAAACGCCTTTTTTAAGTTGAAACGCCAATCCTAAAGGGAAATCTGTGAAATTTTGTGCCTGCCATTCGCCCCAACGGGTCGTCTTGACATCCCATATCCGATGCGCATCACATCCAAAAGCAACTGCGTATCTTTTGGTGACGCCATTCAATTTGTCTGCCTCGCTGAGTGAATTTTCAACAACCCTGTTAACAACAAAATTTTTCCATTCCACTGATTTTTTTTCACCAAAAGTATAATACGTGGATGCCGTTCCATCCGCTCGAAAAGTAACATGTTTAGTCAGTAGAGCTGCAGTCGCATTCATCAGCGTTTTTTTGTCTTCTTCTGAAATAGGAGATTTTTCAGCAATCGACGGCTTCAATCCTTTCGCCAAAACCTCGCCAACGCTGGTTTGTCCAAAAGCCGGACAGAGACTGAGTAACAAACATACATAGAGAAATTTCATATCTGACATATGAGCACATCTTCCTAAATCTGGCAATCAGGCAGATTTAGGCGTATTAACATCTGAATGAACCTATATGACTTACCAAAGCGCCCTTGGGCATACGGTGTGTCCATCCTGCCAAAATATTCACGCCATCCTCGTATCCTGTGAATCCAATTCAAAAAAAGCCTACGACCCCATGAAACACCGCCGCAAAAAGAATCAGCTCAATCGCACCAAGAGCGAGTAATCTATTGTACCCTTTACCCGGTGGCATGGTCAGCACTCCCCAGATAATCCGCATGCCGATCACAAAAACCGGCAGACTCGCCAAGCCAAACAAGGGATAACCTTTCACCAACCACACAATCCCTAAAAACGCAGCGACTTTGATTTCCAACCAAATGATGGCTGCCGCAAATTTCGGCCCAAAACGCACCGCCAAGGTTTTTTTACCAACCGCTGCATCCTGTTCGCGATCACGGAAATTGTTCACCGAGATCAGCACGGCAGATAGCAACCCGACTTGCGCGCCCAAGAGGATCGCATCGTTTGGCCAGGTTCCGGTTTGCACAAACACCGTTCCCATCACCGCGATGAACCCGAAAAACAAGATCACAAAAATTTCTCCCAGCCCGCGATACGCCAGCGGAAACGGCCCACCGGTGTAGCCGTAAGCTAGAAACAGCGATGGTATCCCGATCAGAACCATCGGCCAGCCACGCGCCATGCATAAAAACGTGCCGAAAACAATCGCACCTGTTAGAAATACCGCACCCAACATCATCACCTGACTGAACGACATCTCACCTGCCCCAGTCAACCTACGCGGACCCGTGCGATTTTCCCCATCGGCTCCCTTTTTCCCATCCACCGCATCGTTGAAAAAATTCGTCGCAATCTGAATGCAAAGCGCACCGAGCAAAGTGCAAGTCCAGAGCCATGTATCGAAATTTCCAGTTAACTTCCACGCCAGCACCCCGCCCAACCAAACCGGCACTATGCCAGCCGCCAAGGTTTTCGGCCTC
>JANPEG010000109.1:0-3334 GCA_031431855.1 Akkermansiaceae bacterium
AGTTAGCACTTATTACGAACAATGTCCGCCCATGAGTTTTAGAAAATCGAATCTCGCCGCCGCTTTGCTGCGCACCGCTTCAATCGGAATGTTTTCCATCCTCTCCGCCTCCGCGCTCACCGATGAGCTGGGGCCAAAAACTGAAGGCACCGCGAATCCGCAGCCGCTGCCAGCACTGGAACAGGAAAAAGCCATACTCGCCAACGTCAAAGCTCCCGAAGGCACGGTGACCAAACTCTTCGCCCGCGAGCCGGATGTCCAAGATCCCACCGCGATCACTTTCGACGATCAAAACCGCCTCTATATCGCCGAGACTCATCGATTCGAACGAGGCATCGAGGACAACCGCCGCAACCCATGGGTGGCGGACGACTACAAGCTCACCTCCACCGCCGAGCGTTTGGAGATGTTGAAAAAATACGCAGAAAAATTCCCGGATAAAAAGCCCATGGAATATTTCACCAAATATTCAGAAATGATTCGCGTCATCGAAGACAGGGACGGGGATGGCAAATGCGATCACGCCACCATCTACGCGGATGGTTTCAACAACCCGCTCGATGGCACAGCTGCGGGCGTCATGGCTCTGGATGGAAAAATCTATCTCGCCTGCATTCCGCATGTTTGGCTGTTAGAAGATACCGATGGAGATCTCAAAGCGGACAAACGCGAGTCGCTTCAGGAAGGCTACGGCATTTCTGTTAGTTTGAGCGGACACGATCTCAATGGCTTTGTGCTCGGCCCTGACAACCGGATCTGGTTCACCATCGGCGACCGCGGTTACAATTTGAAAACCAAAGAAGGTCGTCATCTTTACGCCCAATACGAAGGCGCGGTATTTCGCATGGAGCGCGATGGCAGCAATCTTGAAGTGGTGCACACCGGTTTGAGAAATCCAAAAGAGATCGCGTTTGATCGTTACGGAAACTTTTTTTCCGTAGATAACGAGGCAGACATGCAGGACATGGCTCGCGTGGTCGCTGTCGTGGAAGGAGCTCACTCCGGTTGGCAGCGCGGCCATCAGGCATTCCAAAAATTCACCAACCTCATTCAAGGCACCAGCCGTCACGACACCAACTGGATGAGAGAGCGCCATTGGGACATGGACAGCCCGCTTCGTCCGCGCGCCATCCTTGCCCCTGCGGGTTGGGTCAGCAAGGGCCCATCGGGTCTCGCTTACAATCCCGGCACGGGTCTATCAGAAAAATGGGACGACCATTTCTTCGTGTGCGATTTCGTCGGCGCAAACAGCGCGGTGATTGGTTTCCGCATGGAACCCAACGGCGCGGGCTTCAAAGTTGCCAGTAAGGAAAACTTCGTTTCCGGAATGCTCTGCACGGATATCGAGTTCGGCTACGACAGCAAAGCCTACGTGACCGACTACGTCGGAAGCTGGCCAACCCATGGTTTTGGAAATATTTTTTCCTTCGAGGATCCTGCTGAGACAGCAAAGCCGGCGACCAAACAAGTCCGTGAGCTTTTCGCCAACGGCATCGAAAAATTGTCACCGGAAAAACTCGCTGAGCTGCTTCGTCATCCCGACATGAGAGTCCGCCTCCGCGCCCAATTCGCCCTCGCAGCAAACATCGCAAACCGTGAGCTTCTCCTCGCCGCAGCCAAGCCAGGTGAATCCATCACCACCCGCCTTCACGGCGTCTGGGGTCTGGGCAACCTCGCCCGCCTGAAAAAAGATAATGAATCCACTCAAGCATTAATAAAACTTTGCAGCGACAGCGAAGCTAGAGTCCGTGGCCAAGCGATCCAGTGCCTTGGAGACACGGGCGACAAAACAGCCCTCACCACTGCGTTGGCACTCCTCAAGGATGCTGATGCCCGCACCCGCATGCTTGCCGCCATCGCCACTGGAAAACTAGGCACCAAAGAGCAAGTTCTCGCACTCATGGCTCTCGCCGAGGACAACAACGACACCGACGAATACCTCCGCCACGGTGCCGTGCAAGGCATGGTGAAGATCGGTGATGCAGATGCCATTTACGCCTTCGCCAATTCCAAATCCCCCGCCGTGCGCCGTGCCGTGGTGCTCGCTTTCCGCCGTATGCAAGACGCCCGCATCGGCGACTTCCTGAAAGACTCCGACCTCTCCATCGCCGTCGAAACGGTCCAAGCCATCAACGACAATTACATCGAAGGAGCCCGTTCCGCTCTCTCCTCTGCGTCTCACCTGTTAGGAAAATCCACATGGGCGGTCGATCTCCGTATCCTCAACGCCATGATCCGTGCTGGTGGCGATGAAAATATCCTCCGCCTGTTAGCAGTCGCCGCTGATGAATCTCTCTCCGAAAATGCCCGCACCGAAGCGGTGTTTCTTATTAAACGTTTCGAAAAAATCCCGCCCACCGATCCAACCACCGGCATGTATCGCCCGATTCCCGAGCCTCGCAGCATCGAGAAAATGATCCCGGAAATTCGCAAAGCCCTCGAGTCTCTACTCACTAAATCCTCTGGCAATTTGCTGGTGGAAGTCATCGGCGCATCCGGTCAGTTCAACGTTCACGTCCCAATTGATGCGATGTTCGGCCAGCTCAATGGTAAGGGTATTCGCCCAGATATTCGACTCGCCGCATTGAAGATGCTAGAAAAAGAGGCGCCGGATAAATTGCCAAAACCCCTCGTCGAGCTCACCGCGGATCCCGATCCGCGCATCCGCTCTGCTGCACTCGAATCTCTCGGCAAACTGGCTCCAGAGACTGCTTTTGAAGTCGTCACCAAAATCCTTTCCTCGGGCAAGCCAGATGACCAACAACGCGCTTACTCCCTGCTTTCAAAACTCAATCATCCCAAGACGGCGGAGACTCTGTTAGAGAGCTTGAAAAAACTTTCCGCCCAACCTGTCGCCGTCCAACTCGACATTCTCAATGCCGCAGCAAAACGCCCGGAACCCGAATTCAAAACTGCCATCGCGGAATATGAAGCCAGCCTCAACAAAGCAGATACGCTTGCCGCATTCCAAGTCACACTTGAGGGCGGTAACTTGGAAAACGGCCGTAAGATTTTCCAGGGCAGCGGAAACTGCGTGCAATGCCACAAAGCTGGCGACCGCCCCGGAGGCGAAGTGGGCCCGAACCTCAATGGCGTCGGAACTCGGCAAAACACTGCCTACATCCTCGAATCCATCGTGAACCCCAGCGCCAAACTCGCGCCCGGATACTCGCCCATCGCCATCACCATGAACGACGGAACCCTCGTCGCCGGCATGATGATGAAAGAAACCGATACCGAAGTCGTCGTCCGAAATATCGAAACCAAAGTAGAAACCGTCTGCAAAAAAACCGATATCAAAACCCTCCCTCCCGCTATGTCCACCATGCCTCCA
>JANPEG010000110.1:0-55372 GCA_031431855.1 Akkermansiaceae bacterium
GCGATGGCTGGATTGCTGCTGATGGGATTTGCGCCAGCGCTTTGGATATTTGCGCAAGGCACCAGCTCGTTCGGATTCATGGGTGGTCTAGCGCTGTTGTCGTGGCTGGTCGCCTTGATCTTTGCCTTTAGATTCTTGCGCGTTGCGCTCCGTGAAACTGGCGCAACTCAGAACGCGCCACTCACCATCTGGTGCGTAATTTTCCTGCTCGTCACCCTGCAACTCTCCACCAGCCTGCGCCCCATTCTCGGAACCTCCGATAAGTTCCTCAACACCGAGAAAAAATTCTTCCTCCAACATTGGAGTGACACCATGGACAAATCGCTCAAGCCGAAGGAGAAAAAATAGCGATCGCACAACATGTTAAACATAATGACCGCGGATATTATTCTCGCCGAAAGCAGGCAGTATAGATGAGGGTGTATCTCCTTTCTTTTGTCTCATGAAACACCTTTCTCTTGCCGCCCTTTTTATCGCGATCCTGCCCGCGTGGTCACTTGCCGAAGAACCGATGATAATCATCGATTGCCACGTGCACCTCTACTCACTGGACAGACCGGATGGAATCGGTTGGATCAAAAAAGACAACGAGATCCTATATCGCGATCACCTCCCAGAAACCCACGTGCCCATCGCCAAAGCCAACGGTGTGAGTGGAGTGGTATTGGTACAAGCTGGCCAAAGCATTCCAGATAACCAATGGAATCTCGATATTTCCGCCAATCATAAACACCTGTATCGCGGAGTCGTAGGAAATCTCTCACTAGTCATCGGCACGGACGAATTTAAACCGCTCTTCGAAACACTCTGCAAAGATCCACGCTATCTCGGTTACCGTCTTTCAGGTCGTCCTAAAAATGAAATCAACGAGGATTTCTACCGCGACCTCAAACTCACGGCCACCGCAGGTAAAAGCGTGGATTTCTTGCTCGGCGGCTACACCTTGAAAGAAGTTGAAGCCGTTGCAAAAAAAGTGCCGAAATTGCGCATCATCATCGACCACTTCGGCGGTGTGCAACTCAATGGCGATCCACTCAAACCCGAATGGATAGCGGATTTCCGATCGGTTGCAAAACTACCCAACGTTTTCTGCAAAGTTTCCGCGCTGTATGGCAGGGTCGCAATACAACCCGCACCGAAAGACCTCGCCTACTACAAGCCTATCCTCGACCTAGCCTTCGAATGCTTCGGCGAAGATCGCCTGATCTATGGCAGTGACTGGCCAGTCACCGAAACCACTGGCGACTATGCTTCGGTGCTAACCCTGACCCGCTCCTACTTCACCCCCAAAGGAGCCGAAGTTTGCGAAAAATTATTCCATCGCAACGCAGAGAAATTCTACGCCATTCCAGAAAGGTAGGGTCGTCGCGCCGCGACGACCGATTTGTCATGCAGATGGGGAAGCGCAATTCGAAGTAACCGAAGAATCGATTTCCGAATGACGATTGTTGATTGTTGATTGTTGAAGAAATTGCCATGCTTTCAGCGCTCCAAGGTATAACCTAAAACTTCAACCTTGATGAACCGCAAACACATACGTACCAATTCCTTATGATGCAAGTTTCCACCCCACCAAAAATGACAAGTCGCTTTGCGTCGCGACGAGTCGTGGAATAACTGTTCGCTATAAATATGAAGATTCAGAAAGCCGCCTTTATCGCATTCCCAGCGTCTAATTTTGAAGCGTCGGTGATTTTTTACCGCGACTTGCTCGACCTTTCAATTCTTGCTGAAGGAACCGACGCATTTTCAAGATTTGTCCACTTTGATTGTGAAGGTTTCGGGATTCATCTGTATGAGTGGACTAAGCCGTTTTCTCGGGCTCATACCGGACTTCAGCTTTACGTCACCGATGTGGATGCATTATATCAGGAATTGACCTCCCGGGGCGTGACGTTCAACGGAAGAGTGAGAGATGAGCCTTGGGGAGGACGGGTTGTCACGGTGAGAGACCCTGATGGGAACCTTTTTGACCTATTGAATGTCGACTATGAGAAGAAACTAAGAAGCGAACAAGATTTTGCGTTAAAATCGCAAGAGTAATTATTGTTTTTTAGCTTGGATTGAAGATTTTTGGATGAGGGATCAGGCAGCTAAGAAGCCATAATTCATTTATCCATATAAACTGTCTCGCTGAACTAGCTCGACCTATGGGAATCGGGCGATATATTCGCGCCGTGCGCATTCCATTTTCAACAACTCTGGCCACCCTTGCTTGTTTTGGCCTGATCGCAGCAAAGCTCCATGCCGCTCCCATCATCCCGGGTTTGGAGCACAAGCATCCGTTGACCGAAGCTCAAAAAGGCTTGGTGCTGATGGAAGAACTGCGTTGCGCCTCTTGCCACGAAGGAATGCCTGGGGACCAAAAAGCCGCTGGTCCCGATCTGCGTGAAGTTGGCTCGAGAATTCAGCCAGATTTCTTGAAAAAGTTCATCCAAAATCCCGCCCTCCACGATCCCGGCACCAAGATGCCAGATGTCATGGGCAATAGTTCCGAGGAGGAAAAGGCAAAGATTGCTACCGAGATCAGTGCTTATTTGCTCTCGCTGAAAAAAGCAGAGGATAAGCCCGCGGCTCTTCCAATCGAGAAAGCTGAGGAGGGGAAAAAACTTTTCCATGAGGTTGGCTGCGTGGTTTGTCACGGCCCAAAGGACGGCAATGCAGAATCGAAAAATCTAACAAGCTACATTGGCTTGTCTCACGTTTCGAAAAAATATCACCCAGCTGGCTTGGCTGATTTTTTACATGAACCCTTGAAAGTCAGGCCCGATGGACGGATGCCTGACATGCGCTTGAGTCGGAGTGAAGCAGAGGTTCTCTCCGCGTTCTTGATCGGATCTGAAGCAGCGGCTCCAAAAGCGGAAACGCATTCGCCCGAGATGATTGCCGCTGGCAAAAAGGCATTTGAGGCGATGCGTTGCAATGCCTGCCACACCGTCGATTCCATCCCCAAGCCCACGCTTCTACCTCCTAATGCCAAGCTCAACCTGAATGGCTGTATTTCTGAAGATACTGGCAAGGCGCCGAACTATCAGCTCAGCGATATTCAAAGAAAAGCCATCCGCGCCGCTCTAACAAAACAGCCGAAGACCCTCACGTCCGCCGAAGCCATCAACTTGCGCCTGACCCAGTTGAACTGCATTTCCTGTCACCAACGCGATGATTTCGGTGGAGTGAAACCCGCGCTCGACAGTTATTTCCACTCCACCGAAGAAGCGCTCGGTAACGAAAGCCGCATCCCGCCGCCGCTGACTCTCGTTGGTGCAAAGCTTCGGCCTGAATGGTTGAACAAAGTGCTGTTCGAAGGCCAAGTCGTCCGCCCCTACATGACCACTCGCATGCCGCAATTCGGCAATCATGCACTCGAAGGGCTGCCTCAAGCTTTTGGAGATAACGACAAGCTCGAACCTTTCGATTATCCGGAGATCAAAAAAGAATTCACGCCGATGATGCGTGACGAAGGTCACAGGTTGATAGGTGATCAGGGCTTGAGTTGCATTTCCTGCCACAACTATAACGGTATCGATTCGCCCAGTATGAAAGGGCTCGATCTCATGACCTCTTACCAACGCTTGCAGCCAGCATGGTTTGATAAGTTCATGAAAAACCCCGCGAAGCTCCGTCCTGGAATCATCATGCCGTCCTTCTGGCCAGATGGGAAAGCGGTGCAAACCCAAATCCTCGATGGCAACACCGACCTCCAACTCCAAGCTTTGTGGAACCAGTTTTCTCTCGGCCGCTCCGCCCGCGATCCATCCGGACTGCGCGCAGAAGATCCCGAACTCACCGTCACCGATCAAACCCGCACCTATCGCGGCCGTAGCACGGTCGCAGGTTATCGCGGCATTGCGGTGGGCTTCCCAGGTGGAATGAATTACGCGTTCAACGCTCACAACGGCACGCTCTCCGCCTTCTGGTTAGGAAAATATGTAAAAGTCGGTTGGCGCGGACAAGGCTCAGGAAATTTCACACCGGCAACACCTGCGATCCAACTCGCTGAAGATGTGGCATTTCTAACAGATCTTCCTGAGGCATGGCCCTTGAAGCCTGTTCGGACCAAGGAAAACCCTGTTAATCCGGATCCGACCTATCCCTCCCAACACGGCTACTCTTTCAATGGATATTCGATCGGTGAAAAAGGTGTCCCAACATTCCGCTATCGTTGCGGCGAAGTTGCGATCGAGGATACATCCATCGCACCGAATCCAAACAGCACATTGAATCGCACCCTGTCGTTCACCTCCGCCAAAGCCACCACGCTCTACTTCCGCGCTTTGTCTGGAAATATCGAATCGGTCTCAGAGAGTTCATTCAAAATCCCCAAACTCCAACTCAACCTTGGAAAATCCACCGCCAAGTTTTCTAACATCCTTCGCGCCGCAGGAGATAACAAAGAACTCATCCTCAAGCTCGATCTTCCCGCTGGAACCTCAACTCTCTCTCTCGATTATGTCGTCCTTCCCTAAACTCTACATCGCACTCATCGCGATCCTACCTCTAACAGCCATTGCCGAAGAAGTCGGCGAGCGTTGGGGAACGGCTGAACGCGAACGCAAATATTACCGCTTGGTCGATCTGCCCATTCCGAAGAATATCGTCATCGAAGCCGGTGCGTTTTGCGATTTGCCGGATGGCAGAATTGCGGTCGGAACGCGACATGGCGAAGTGTATTTCATCACTGGAGCCGACGCGGCCAATCCCGAACCCAAGTATCAACTCTTCGCCACCGGGCTTGACGAAATCTTCGGACTCGCATGGAAAGACAACGCGTTGTTCGTCACGCACAGCGCAGAGTTCACTAAAGTTTCCGATACCAATAACGACGGCACGGCGGATCGTTACGACGTGATTTCAGATGCATGGGGCTACGGCACGTATCACGAATACGCGTTTGGTTCAAAGTTCGATCCGAAAGGAAACATGTATGTCGCTCTGGGCTTATCGAGTTCTTATCACTCGCAGGAATTGTTTCGGGGTTGGATATTCAAAGTTACCCCTGAGGGCAAATCGATTCCCTACGCGAGCGGCGTGCGCAGCCCGGGTGGGATCGGATACAACGAACACGGAGCTGTGTTTTATATTGAAAGCCAAGGCCCGTGGAACTCGGCGTGCAGTTTGAAATTTGTCAAAGAGGGCGGCTTCATGGGACATCCCATCAGTTACAATTGGTACAAGTATGCGCCAAACATGGGAGCGGCTCCCATCGAACCCAAAAACGGATCCTCCACTCTAACAGAAAGTCAGACAATTCCACAACTCGATCCCTACGCCGTGGTGTTTCCATACATTCGCATGGGACGTTCACTGAGTGGATTTGTGGTTGATCAAACGGGCGGTAAGTTTGGGCCTTTTGAAAACCAAATCTTTATGGGTGACTATACCCAATCGATTATTGTGCGCGCCACCACCGAGCAAGTGAACGGAGTCTGGCAGGGCGCGTGTTATCCATTTCGGGAAGAACTTTCCACCGGCTTGCTCAATGTTAAATTCACACCTCAGGGTCGTTTGATTTCTGGAGGAACGAATCGCGGTTGGCCGGTGCGTGGTCTTAAACCCTATGCGCTTGAGCGCCTTGAATGGACGGGCGTCACTCCTTTTGAAATCAAACGAATTAACATCACACCCAAAGGTTTCACCATTCATTTCACCAAACCCGCCGATCCGAAAACTGCCGCCCTTCCTGAAAATTATCGCGTCAACTCTTTCACCTATCCCTATCATCAAGGCTACGGTGGCCCTGTCATTGAAGCTACGGATGCCAAAGTCACTCAAGTCGAGCTCGCTAAAGACGGTCTGAGCGCAACAATTACTGTCGATTCCATCACCAAAGGCCACATCCACGAGTTCAACCTCGCGCCCATCCTCGATCTCGATGGCGAAACATTGGTTCACGATTTCGCTTTCTACACCGTTAACGAAATTCCGAAACAATAGGCGATTTCATTGCGTAAAACTCACTCACCGAAAAACCCCAAGCATGTTAAAATCCAGTATTTTCCGTCCGTTAGCGATTGCATCGCTGCTCATTACTTCAGTTCACGCCGCCCCAAAGGCTACGATGACGAACCCAGATTTCACCAAGGGCGATCCCATTCCCGCTGGTGCCACCAAAGACTGGACGCTCGGTGCGACCGGCACCCGGGGCTGGATGTATTCTGATAAATTATGCACGGTCGATGCGCGTCAGGTTCGTATCACCAAGGTCGATAAAACATCTCCTGCAGATGGGAAGCTCGAAGTGGGTGACGTGATTCTCGGAGTTGGCGGAAAACCGTTTTCCTATGATCCCCGCACCGAGATCGGCAAAGCTCTAACAGCTGCCGAGTCCAAAGATGGAAAATTTTCCCTCACTCGTTGGAAAAACGGCGCCACTGATGAAGTTGTGCTTCAGCTCCCAGTGCTCGGGACATACAGCAAAACAGCTCCCTTCAATTGTGAGAAATCCAAAAAGATTTTAGATGCAGGTTGCGAGGCCTTGGCTGCGAGGATGGCAAAGGATCCGAATTATGCGCGACAGGGTGCTATTCCACGTTCATTAAATGCTATTGCCTTACTGGCTAGCGGAGACCCGAAATATTTGGAGCTCATCAAAAAAGAGGCCGAGTGGGCGAAAGGATTCTCCGCTGATGGGATGGCGACTTGGTATTACGGTTATGTGATGATGTTTCTCGCCGAATACACCATCGCCACTGGCGACACATCGGCGATGGCAGGCTTGGAGAGGCTTGCGATGGAGGCTTCGACAGGACAGAGCAACGTCGGCTCATGGGGGCATAAATTCGCAACTCCAGATGGCCGGCTTTATGGCTACGGCATGATGAACGCACCAGGAGTGCCCCTGACAACCGGATTGGTCATGGCGAAAAAGGCCGGAGTGAACAAACCCGAGCTCGACCTCGCCATCGAGCGCAGCGCAAAGTTGCTTCGATTCTATATGGGTAAGGGCTCTATCCCATACGGCGATCACAGTCCATGGATTCAAAACCATGATGATAATGGCAAAAACGGTATGGCCGCTGTGTTGTTCAACCTGCTCGGAGAAACCAAAGAAGCCGAATATTTTTCCCGCATGGGCCTCGCCTGTCACGGCGGGGAGCGGGACACGGGACATACCGGAAACTTCTGGAACATGACCTGGGCCATGCCCGGGGTGGTCCAATCCGGTCCTAACGCCACGGGCGCATGGATGCAGGAATTCGGTGCATGGTATTACGACCTCGCCCGTAGTTGGGACGGAACGTTTGTTCACCAAGGCCCACCTGAAATGACCAATGATAAAACCGGAGGTTGGGACGCCACCGGAGCCACATTGATAGCCTATGCGATGCCACGCAAAGCCATCTTGCTCACCGGCAAACTTCCAAGCAAAGTTCCCCAACTCGATGAGAAAAGCGCACAGGCCATCATCATCGATGGTCGCGGTTGGTCGAATAAAGATCGTAACAGCTACTACGACGCGTTCACCGACGATCAGCTTCTCGAAAGACTCGGCAGCTGGTCGCCCGTTGTTAGAGATCGTGCTGGGCTTACGCTTGCTAGAAAGAAAAGCGTTCCCGTGGACAAGTTGCTCGAGTTGCTCGACTCAAAAAATCTTTATGCGCGTTACGGAGCGTGCGATGCACTTGGGGCCCAGAAAGCCGCTGCCGCTGTTCCTGCTCTTGTGAAAACGCTTAAACACGAAGACATGTGGTTGCGCATCAAAGCCGCAGAAGCGCTTGGAAAAATCGGTGAGCCCGGAATGGTTGCCTTGCCAGAAATCCTCACGATGTTGGCAAAAGGCGCAACTCCAACCGATCCCCGTGCGATGGAGCAACGTTTCCTTTCCTCCGTCGTCTTCGGCCAAATGCTTAAAAAATCCATCGATGGTGTGGATCGCGCGTTGTTGCAAAAAGCGATTGAAGCCGGACTGAAAAATCAAGACGGACGCGCTCGCTCCGAAGTTGCAGGTGTTTACACCAAATACACGTTCGAGGAAATTAAGCCGCTGCTTCCCGCCATCTATGAAGCGGTTGATAAGCCCGCGCCCAGTGGCGAAATGTTCGCTGCTGGTGTTCGCCTTGCCGGTTTAAATTTGTTAGCCAAAAACAAAATCCGCGAAGGCCTGCCACAGATCATCAAGGTGATGGATATCCAATCCTGGGGCAAAGCGGATCGTATTCCGCGTTGTCTCGACGCCCTCGAAGCCTACGGCCCCGCGGCAAAATCCATCCTCCCAGATCTACGCCAACTCGAACAAGACCTCATCAAACACGGCGAAGCCAAAGGCCTCAAAGTCCACGCCGACCGACTGAGCACCATCATCGCCAAAATCGAAAGCTCTACGGAAACGGTGGAGCTTAGAGGATTAAATAAATAGCTTTAATATTTACGTCTGTATTTAGAAAAATAGCATGTGCGCATGAATGGTTCACACCAGCTGCGCAGAAAGCAGTTTTATAAGAATTTGAGTGAAGGCGAGGCGCTGATTTCATTCGCGGGCTCGGCACCGAGAAAATCCGCTGATGCGCACTATCCCTTTTTTACGAACCGGAATTTTTACTATCTCACGGGCATCGTCCAGGTGAACAGCATCTTCATGGCCTTCAACCGTGATGGGAAAGTGGAAGAAACTCTTTTTATCCATCCAAAAGATAATATGGCTGAGCGCTGGAACGGTTACCGCATCTCTCATGAGGAGGCAACGGCGAGTTCGAGCGTCGAACAGATCATGGATCTCGAGCAGTTCGATGAGGCTCTATCGGATATCTTGAAATCGGGATCGGTTTCCGCCCTGTGGTATGATTTTGATAAGTACGATGAAGGACGTAAAGACGCTCCGCAAAACAAGCATAGCGAATCGATCTTATCCAATCATCCATCGTTGACTTTGAAAAACGCCTACCCGGTGATTTGCGAAGCACGCACGATTAAGGATGCTGGCGAGATTGCTGAAATTCGGAATGCCCTGAGCGTCACGCGGGATGGGATTCACGCGATGATGAAAGCGGCGAAGCCAGGCATGTATGAATACCAACTCGAAGGGATCTTCAACAAGGTCTTGGCCGATGCCGGAGTGCGTGAGCCGGCCTTCGCCAATATTGTTTCCGTAGGACGAAACAATTTCTACATCCATTACGAAGAGCCGATGGGAATTCTTAACGATGGCGAAATGATACTTACAGATGTAGGCGCGAGGAAAAACCAATACGTCAGTGATATTTCTCGCCCCTTTCCTGTGAATGGCAAGTTCACGCCTGAGCAAAAAGAAATCTACTCGATTGCACTGAAAGTGAACAAAGAGCTGATGGAGCTGCTTGTTCCTGGAAAAATTTCCTTTCCAGAGATCGAGGCGCATTCGCGTCGTCGGGTTGGGGAATTACTGGTTGATGCCGGATACCTCGGCAAGGACGAGGATGTCAGCAAATACTACTGGCATAAAGGCACCCATCACATCGGACTCGATGTCCATGACGTCGGCCCTCCCGGACAACCCATCGCACCTGGCATGGTGTTCACCATTGATGTGGGGATCTACATGGAAGACAAAAACATCGGTTTCCGTATCGAGGATAACGTAGCGATCACCGAGACGGGATATGAACATCTCTCGGCGGATATCGTGCGAGAAATCGATGATGTCGAAGCGATGATGCGCGGGTAGGCAGTTAGTTTTTTGGACCGCGCGAGTCCACTCGCGCATGTTAATAGGGCGCGACCACCGACTCCATCGGGGCGCGACTGGAGTCACGCGGTCCGTCCATACACATCCTCACTTCAACTTCTGTCCGTCCGCGATTAGTTTATCGCGTAGTTTTTCATACGGCACTTTCTGCACAGGAATATTGTCATCGATCGCCATGCTGGCCGCGGTGCCGGCGCTTTGGCCGAGCACCATGAACACGGGCTCCATGCGGATGGAGCCGAAGGCGATGTGCGAAGCGGACAGTGCCCAAGGCACGAGGAGATTTTCACATTCACCGACTTTCGGGACGATGGAACGATAGGAAATTCCGTAAGGTTTTCCGTTGAGATGAGTTTGGATGTCGCCTTCGTTCATCACCATTCCGTTGTGCACGAAGCGTTGGGTATTGTGAGAATCCAAAGTGTAAGCGCCTTGTCCTACAGGATCTTCGACCGGGATTTTCAGTTTGCAGTGAGCTTCGTCCATCACGAGATCTGAAACCATTCTACGTGCCTCACGCACATAGAGGTTATAAGGCCAGTGGCCGTTATTAGGAAACTCATCCTTCGCTAAGCCCCACATCTCATATGATTTTCGAATAGCTTCTGGAACACGTGGATGATTCTGAACGGTCCACACCAAGCCGAGTTGATAGTCGCGATGTTTTGCCGCCAACACTTCGCGTTCCGCATGACTCAGGGTCGCCCAGTTCCAGTCCTTGCCGTAATTTCCACCGATCAGATCGCATGAAAATCCGCCGGTGTTGTTAGAATCTGATTTGCGGTTCGGCACCATGGTGGTTTTGAAAAATCCGGTCTTCTGGCCAGCTTCGATGGAGCGGAACAACATTTCGAAATCCGCCTCATCATATTTTTTGGGCTTTGCTATCATGATTCGGTTTTCCGGAACGTCTGTTAGAACCATGCGGTAGCAATAGGCCTGGAGCTTATCATCGCCATCGCCAACTTCGCCGCCCATGTCGGGATTTACGCCAGCAAGCAAGCCGCTGCTTGCATCGCCTTTGACGCGATAGGGGTCGATACCTTTGGGTAATTGATTCTTTTTTGCCGCGCCGGTGATGCCGTTGCCAGTCTCGCCGTATTTGGCATTTGCTTCACGGCCGATGGTGAAAGTGACACCCGCGAGCGGTAGCAGATCGCCTTCGTATGAGGCGTCGATGAACATTTTTCCCTCAACAGCATCCCCGCTTTCTAACAGAATCTTTAAAATCCGTTTACCATCCATCACCACGCCCTTTTTCAAATTCAAGCGTCCGTTGATGATTTTCACTCCAGCTTCTTTTGCCATCGCATCGAAAATATCCTCGGCGATTTTTGGCTCGAACACGGATGCGAGTTCGTTCTTCGGATTGAACGCCGGGGTGCCTTGGGCCATTTGTGGAAAGCCATCTCGTTTCTCAAGATTCCACGAATCGTCTTTCTGATAATGCAGGTAAGCGGCATGGTAAAAATCCCGCGATAATCCACCGAGAATCGAGTCGTTTCCGATATCCGACCAACCCAGTCCGCTGCTAGTTAGTCCGCCTAGGTGGCCGTATTGGGAAACCAGAATCACGCTCTTGCCCATTTTGGCTGCCTGCACCGCTGCGGTCACGCCGCCAGAAGCGTCGCCATAAACCACCACATCGGCTTTGTGATCGGCGGCTGATAGTAATCCGGGAAAAGTCAGCAGAGTCGTTGCTGTGAAAAGGGAAAGCTTGGATGGAATATTGGGTTTCATGACAAATCGTTTGAGTCGAGCGGGTAGGATACTGAGATCGCTCAGCTGGTTTTTCAATATCCTGAACCTTGCGAGTCACCGAATTAACCCTTACATATGCGTTCAACATGAAATCCAAATCTTTCTTCGGCATATTTGCCGCTCTATGTTTCACCCAATCAGTCATGGCAGAAACCACCGAAAAACTCCAATGGTTGAGTTACCTAGGCGGGGAAGGCCCGGGAAAAGGCAAACACGTCGTCATCATTGCAGCCGAGCAAGAATACCGCAGCGAGCAAGCGATGCCCATGCTGGCTCGCATTCTTTCCACGCATCATGGTTTTGATACCACGGTGTTGTTCAGCGTGAATGCGGATGGTTTGGTCGATCCTACGCTTCCGACTCCAGATCGCAAAGACGAGACCACTTTTCGAAAGCATAATATTCCCGGCTTGGAGCAACTTGCTAAAGCTGATGTGCTTATCTTGTTTACTCGTCTGATCAGTTTGCCCTTGGAACAAGAAAAGCACATCGTGGATTATTTTGATTCCGGCAAACCCATCATCGCCTTGCGCACGTCCAACCACGGATTCGAGGGCAAACTCGACTACAAAATCAACGACCAACAAGTCACGCTCAGCCAAATTTTTGGAGGGACTTTCATGAATCATCATGGCGAATGGCAGGCCGATTCCACCCGCGGTGACATCGTTCCAGAAATGAAAGCGCATCCCATCGTCACCGGCGTGAAAGACATCTGGGGCCTTACCGATGTGTATCGCACGTTTCCTGTAGGCGGATCTCTGCCAGAAGGCTGCACCGCTCTCGTTTACGGTCAGCCACTCATTGGGCGTGAGCAAGGTGGCGCGAACAATCCTGAAAAGGAACCGCTCCCTGTCGTTTGGTTCAAAAACTGGAAAACCAGCACCGGGAAAGAAGCTCGCGTGTTGCATTCCACCATGGGCAGCAGCAAGGATTTCCAGAGCCCCGGCCTACGTCGGCTCGTCATCAATGGCGTGTATTGGGGTTTGAACATGGAAGACAAAATCAAAGCTGATAGCAGTGTTGAATACGTCGGCGAATACCAACCACTCTCTCATGGATTTCATCACGAAAAACTCGGCGTGGTGCCGCGTCCTGTGTCATATTACCGCTAATCCTTTTCAAAAAAACCGCAAATCCAAGTATCCCATGAAATCCAAAATGCTATCTCGTTCCGTGCTCGCCACTTTTCTGTTAGGAGTTGCTCCGCTTCACGCCGCTGAAACCATCATTGATCCCAAGGCAAAAACTACGACTAAACAGCAAGTGGTCGATTCCATGACTGGCTATCGTGACACATTGTTGTTTTACACCTTTGCTGCTGAAAAAGCGGTGCTTGTTGTGCGCATCGATAACAAGAGCGAAAAATTCCCCATGACCGGAAAGCTGTATGTCTTCGCTAAAGAAACCACCGCTGAAGGCTTCGAAAAATGGATCAACAACCAACACTCTGATGGTCTTTTTCCTGATGTCCCACAGCCAGTCGTAACCCACGATATCCCAGCCGCATCCTTTTCATTGATCTCCCAAAAAATGGTGGAAGCGATCAAGAATGCGACTTTCGGATCGTTCAAACGCTACGACGTGGAATTCAAAATTGAAAAGGTCCCAGCTTTCGGTGAAATCAAAATTAAAGACTTCACCGACACCGCAGGCGTTCACATCAAAATCTGAACAAGGAGGGGCGGCATCCTGCCGCCCTTCTTAATCAACTCGGAAGAAGGCGGCAGGATGCCGCCTCTCCTTGTTTTATCTTCCTAACACGCCGCCGCCGCCGGCGTCACCACCACCACCACCGGCGTCACCATTTTTCTTTTTCTCTCTTTCGGCGCGCTCCTTTTCGCGACGCTCTTTATCATGATCTCTGTCATTATCCCTTCCATCATCTTTTTTACGCGCTTCATCGTAGGTCTTGCGTAGTTCGTTGCTCAGAGTGCGGTTCTCAATGTTTAATTTTTCATTAGTGGCTTGCGCCTCGTTTTTTGCGCGGTTTGCCAGAAGAATGGCTTTTTCATTCGCGTCGAGTTTCGCAATTAACGCAGCGACATCTCGGTCGCGTGTTTTCTCCATCAAATTTTTACGCTCTGCAGCAGAGCTGGCGTATCTGAGAGTCAATTCCGCTAAGTAGGCATCGGCACTGGCGGCACCGGCTACTTGTTTGGTCTCCGATAATTCATCGGGATTCTTAGCTTCTTCAGCTTTGCGAAGCACAGCTGTCCATGCCTCGGTAGCTTTTTTGTTGCTGGCCATCAACGCTGCAAAGTGATCGGGATGCTTTTCTTTTAATGAGCCGAATTTTTCCTCAAAGCGTTCTGTGTTTGAGTGATTTTTGGCACTTTCTTGAGCCCGTGTGCGTTCTTTGATAATCGCCTCTCTCATCCAATCTTCTTGCTCACCTTTATCGCCTGCTGCGGCAAGACAAATGGGGAAGAGGGTGAGTAACATTATATATTTTGGAGCTTTCATACGATTGATTTTGGGTTCGGGTTAAAGATGTGAATTTGTAGAAATACTTCTAGCATTTAGCAAAGGAAGTTGTGTTGGGGAAGCAAAAAGCAATAAGAAGTTGGTTCGATGATACAAAGTTTCCTCTTTACCAAGAAGGCCAGATATTCAGCCATCCGTCTTCGATATCTTGTCCGTTGCAATTTACGGTTTGACAGAAGCAGTAGTTTGGAAATCCTCAAACTTGATTATTGAATTGTATCTCGGATGTCCGGTTTCAGGGCGTTTGGATGCAGTCCAAAAAACTATAGCCACAGAAACAAACAATATGCACACATTCCTACTAGCTCAGTCAGAAGCAGGTCAATCCTCCGGTGGAGCCGGCGTGATGATCTTCTTAGTTCTTTATTTCGCCTTTATTATTTTCCTCGTCGCCTCGATTTGGAAGATTTTTACAAAAGCGGGTCAGCCAGGTTGGGCCGCACTTGTTCCGATTTATAACCTTGTCGTGCTGTTGCAAGTCGTCGGGCGTCCGGTTTGGTGGATCGTGCTGATGTTGATTCCCTTGGTAAATCTTGTGATTTTTATCTTGGTTGCAATCGATCTCGCCAAGAGCTTCGGAAAAGGCGCTGGGTTCGGTATGGGACTCGTATTCCTTGGGTTTATTTTCTACCCCATCCTCGGCTTCGGCAGCGCTCAGTATGTTGGGCCGGCCGCTGCTAAATAATTAAACTATCACCCTAAATAAAAACCCTCAGAGAGCTATCTCTGGGGGTTCTTTTTTGATGTTGAAGGGCACAGCAGGATGCAGCAGCTCCTTGTTTATGGAACAATCACTACCTGTCCGGCTTCGGCCCCGGTGGTGATTTCGGTGATTTCACTATTGGATTTTCCACGGGTAATGACCCGGCGCTCGGTTTTTCCATCAGCGAGCTTCACTTCGATGGTCCAGCCTTTGGCGCCGAGCTCGATAGCTTTCGTGGGAACGGCAATGGCTTTTTCGTTGCTGTAAGAAATGATTTTCACATCCAGCGACTGACCGGTAGCTGGGGTAAGCGATTTTGGCCATTCAGCTGTAAACGTGGTGGGGTAGGTGCCTTGGGGATTTGGAACTTCGGAAGATTTAGACAAAGTTACTGGAATCAACTCTTCGTCTTTTCCATTTAGCACCGCGAAGCCTTTTGCCCCTTTTTCCAGGGCTTCCGCATCGGCTTGCGTAGCGAAGCTTTCGATGATTAACTTTGATGTCTCAGGAATGAAAGACGCGAGATTTTTACCAACTGGTACCGCGCTTTTTGGAACCAATGTTTTAAGAACCTCGCCCGTCGTCCATGTTCCGTTTTCGATGGCGCCAAAATAAAATAAACCGTCGGCTGGTGCTTTGATTTCGAAAAGTTTGCGATCCAGTTCAAGGTCGGCGAGTTCTTCTCGCTGGCGTTTCAGGGATGTTTTCAGTTTTTCCATTTCGATTTTTTTTAGTTCCAGCGAACGCGGCAGGTCTTGTTTAGCTTTGGAAAGTTGCAGCGCAGTATCGTCGCGCTTTTCGGTAAGGGTAACCAACTCACGCGGCAGGTTCACCGTAAGCGTGCGTTTTTGCTCGAGAGTTTCCATGCGCAAGGCGAACTCCGCGTATTCCACTGAGTCGCGTTGTTTTTTCAAAATGATTTCCTCGGTCTCCTCGGTGATGTCGTCCGCTTCATACATTTTAAGGAGCTGTTTAAGCTCTTCTTGGTAAGAGGCGAGTAATTGCTGCTGGCGCTTCAAACTTTGGTTCGCTGATTCCTCGGAGGATTTGCGCCGGGTTTCTTGAAAATAGGCGAGTTCCTCAGCTGCATTTTTGGCACCGCGCTCCATGCGCAGTAGATGCTCGGGAACGGTTTTTTCGAAAGTAGCAAGATCGAGTTCCGCTTGTGCCATACCAAGCTCAGCGGTAGCGAGGGCTTGTTTGGCATCAGCAAGTTTACGATCCACAACTTCGGTTTCGAAAACGATCAACGGCTCACCTTTTTTGATCGCACTGCCATGACTGGCGATGGAAACGATTTTAAAAGTCTCCCACACTTTAGTATCCAGACGGATTGTTACGACAGATTCAGGTAAGGCGGTCGCTTTCAGGTTGTGGCTTACCGTAAAGGGTTTTGCCTCCAGGGTAAGCTCGCCCGCATGCGCGGCAGTGACGAGAAGGGCGGGGAGTAGATAATGGAATGCGGTCATGATCGTGAATGCAGGATGAATAAACACAGTAACAACAACAACTCAAGCAACACCACGCGATTTTCTCGCCAACCAAATTGGTAGAAAACGAGGTTTTTTCGCCATCGGCGATGAGGGTACGAAATGTTCAACGACTTCATACCCATCGCGTTCAAGATTGCGAGTCAGGTTCGCAACGGGGCGGGTGGAAGCAATCGCCAACAAACCACCGGGCTGCAGCGCCTCATAGGTCGCGGCGATCCAACGTTTGTCGTTTACGAAAAGTCGTTGTTTCCCAGCCAGCGGCGCGGAGTCGAGATGGATCATGATCGCGTGCAAGCATCCGGATTGCTTGTTGAGCGCATCCGCACTGGGGTCGTTTTCAATCACCACACGCGGATCATTGAGAGGAGTTTCAGGAAAAAATTTACGGTTCCAATCGATCAGCTCTTTGCGGTTTTCTGCGACGGTGTAAACCGCACGTTTCTGCGGCAACTCTTGGATGATGGATTGCAACATGTGGCCGAGGCCGAGGCCTATCATCCAAATTCGTGGCTGACGCGCGGGGCGGAACGGCGCTGCGGCAAGTTTTGCTAGCTCTTCTTCCGAAGATCGCGTGCTGGGTCCGCAAATCTGCTGACCCTCTACGAGTAAGTAACGACGACCGTCGTGTTCTTGAAGTTCGAGAGGTGAGCCATCGGCTACGATGGTTGCGGCTAATGTGATACGTGGTTTCATGTCTGCTTACTGCTTGCTAGAATGAACAATTTCTGATATTCGACAACCACCATGTCAGAAGAATCGTACACACCATCCCCAGCCATTCCTCCAGCATCTGGATTTACTAAAGAACAAAAAGACAAAAAGCTTATCGCTGGGCTAATCGGGATCTTCGGATTCTTTTTCGGTGGTTGGGGCATTCATAAGTTCATTCTCGGCTACAACAAAGAGGGAGTTATCCAACTTCTTCTTTGTTTTGCATGCGGAATCGGAACCATTATCGGAGTAGTGGAAGGCATTATTTACCTTACAAAATCTGATGACGAGTTCGTGTCAACTTATGTTGTAGGCCGTAGAGGTTGGTTCTGAAAAATCAGGGTTCAAACATTCAACTTCCAAAAAGAAAACCTCGGCCGATAAAAGCCGAGGTTTTTTAGGTTTTGAAGATCTTTTGTTTAGCGGCAAACCGCTAATACATTAGAGGCTTCCTTTAAGAACGGAGGATGCTTTGAAACCAACCGACTTGGATGCGGCGATTTTAAGAGCTTCTCCAGTCTTCGGATTGCGGCCCATACGTGCTGCACGCTTTTTAACCTCAAAAGTACCAAATCCGATGATCTGGACTTTCTTGTCTTTTTTCACGCCTTTTGCGATCGAGTCGAGGACTGCGTCGAGGGCTTGTTCAGCGGCACGCTTGGTTGCGTCTGCTCCGAGGGCTTTTTGGATGGATTCAATAAGTTCTGCTTTGTTCATGGCAAAAGCGTTTGTGCGAATCGTGCCGCTTTTTGGCAAGACAAAATCTTCAATAAACATAAGGATTTTTTTTAACGAGCTGCTTGACTTCCTGACGATTTCTCGCTTGTGCGCCCTTGGCGGGCGGGGGATTGCGGGTCGACGGCAACGTTTCTAACAGAAATTTTTTCGTGACTTGTGACGAAATCTCGCATTTTTCTAACAGAAATAGGAGGCATGGGAGGAGGGGAGAAAGATAAAAGTTTTGATCAGCGCTATGGTGTGCATGTGTGCCGCTGATCCATTTTTACTGGATCATGATTCATTATGTCATCGCTTGCCGACGAGTCCAATATCCACTGGTCGAACATTCCTCAATCAGACCCCTTTCGTCACTCTTCCTCCTCTCCTCCATGATTTCCTCGCTCCGTGTAAAAAATGCTCTTATTAGCGGAAGCATGGAAAATTTTGGGTTTCTAAAATAGCGTGATACGATTGTGGTTCGGATTTGAGACGCAGAAACCCTGTTTCCACGTGGATTTTTAGCCTAAATGCCGACTTTGTGAAAATTTTCACAAATAGATCTTGCGGTGGATTGGGGCGCTAGGTATCAACCGCCGCCTCACTTTCCCTGCATCTCACTTTTCCTGTATTCACCCATGACGCGTTTTTTAGTCACAACTTTAGGCCTCTGGCTTCTGGCATTCGCTCCGGCTTTCGGCGCGGAGGGCGGGCATGACCATCTTCCAATGCATGCAGAGGAGATTGCAAAAATCGGACCATTTGTGATTACTAACTCAATGGTCATGGTTTGGATCGTGACGGCTTTCGTCATCATCATTGCTCAATTAGCAACTCGAAAGATGCAACTCATTCCTTCCGGACTCCAAAACGGCGTCGAGTGGATGGTTGAGAGCTTGTATAACTTCCTTGAAGGCATTCTTGGACCAGCGCTGGTAAAGAAAACTTTCTGGTTCTTCGGGACGATCTTTATTCTGATTCTCTTCATCAACTGGTTCGGCCTGATCCCAGGCGTGGGCACGGTTGGCTGGAAGCTTGAAGGCAGCGGAGTGGATTCTCACGACGTCTTCCGTCCCTTCCTTCGCGGTGGAAACGCCGATCTCAACATGACCATTGCCATGTCAGTCACTTTCGCTTTGCTCTGGTTCTACTGGGCGATTCGCGAAAACACACTCAAAGGGTTTCTCGCCCACATCTTCGCTCCCAAAGGCAAATTTGTCGGTTTCATCATTGTTCCAATGATCTTGGTCTTCGGTTTCGTCGGCGTTATTGAAGTGATTTCCATTCTTTTCCGCCCTGTTGCCCTCTCCTTCCGTCTCTATGGAAACGTTTATGCCGGTGAAAACATCTTGGAAAACATGATGTTACTCTTTGGAACTGGAAATTTGGGTGAGTGGTTCGGTTGGATTCCGGTGCTTCCCTTCTATTTCCTCGAGCTGCTCGTTGGTTTGATCCAAGCCCTCGTTTTCATGCTTCTCACTTCCGTTTTCCTCAAGCTCATCTGTGAACACAGCGATCACGATCACGACGATCACCCCCACTAAACCCTTTTAGATACTTTTCCAGTTTGACCATGGCAATGACTGTGGGAACTGGCAAACCAAACACACAAACCATAAATAACAATATGCCACTCGAAATCCTCGCACAAGCAGCCAGCAACTTCAACACCTGGCACTTCGCCGTAGCCGCAGCCGCTCTCGGAGCAGCCATCGGTATCGGTCTCCTCGGCTCTAAAGCAGCTGAAGCCACCGGTCGCAACCCAGGCGCATCCGGTCCCATCCTTACGATCACGATCATTCTTGCAGCGCTTATCGAAGGTATCGTGTTCTTCGCGATCTTCCTTGCTAAGCAATAATTCGTCTTCCGGACAGGGGCTAACAAAATCAAGCCCCTGTCCCATTCCCTTTCTTAATTAATCACTCTCCAGACCATGTTTCCTATCATCGATATCCTTGCCGCTGTCCCTGCCGCCGAATCTGAAGGTGTAGTCGGAGATATCTTACGCTCGTTCAAAGTTTACTGGCCACAACTCGTGTCACAGTTCATTAGCTTTGCGATCGTCATTATTCTTCTCAGAATTTTCGCATTTAAGCCAATCCAAGCCATGCTTGAGCAACGTCGCGAGCGCATCGTCGCCGGCGAAGAGAAACTGAAGCGTATCGAGAAACAACTTGCTGAGTCCGAAGCCACCACCGCTGCCGCCATCGCCAAGGCAAACGAAGATGCAGTCCGTCTGGTTGCTGAGGCCAAACAAGGCGCCGCCGCTTTCACCGAGCAAAAAGCGCAAGAGGCCATCGCCCAAGCCCAGCAAATCCTTGCGAAAGCCGAAGCCGCTGCAAACGCCGACCGCGAGCGCATCTCCGCCGAGTTAAAACGCGAATTCGGCCGTCTCGTCGCAAGCACCACCACACAAGTCACCGGCAAAGTCCTCACGGATGCAGATCAGACCCGCATCAACGCCGAAGCTCTCGCTAAAGTCGGCAACTAATCCGCTAGCTCTTTCCTAACCAGACACCGATGAAAATTTCCAAAATCGCCGCCGCCACCGCTCGCCGTCTCTACGGCTTGTGCCAAGTGAACGGCCAGCTTGACGACAACAAGCTGCGGGATCTGGTTTCCAAACTCATCGCCGCGAAACCCCGTGATTTCCAAGCGATCCTTGCTTCGATCCAACGCCTCGTGCGCCTCGAAGAAGCCCGCCGTGCGGTCACCGTCGAGAGTGCAGTTGCACTCGATGCCGCAGAGCGGCAGAAAGTTGAAGCCGGCCTCGCTAAAGACCACGGCAGCAAACTCACCATCGAATACAAAATCAACCCGGAGCTCCTCGGCGGGCTTCGTATCAAAGTCGGCGACGACGTTTTGGACGGCTCCGTCCAAGGCCGTATCGACCGCCTCTCCAAAGCATTCTAACATTTCCTTTTTCACCATTCACTACTCACTCCTCACCCTTATTTTATGAGCAGCATCCTCCAGGACATCGAAAAACAAATCGCCGGCATCAGCTCGAGCGTTGAGAAAACCAATACCGGCACCGTCCGCAAAGTCGGTGACGGCGTCGCCATCGTCGAAGGCCTTTCCGACGTCATGCTCAATGAAATGATTGAGTTCGATGGCGGTGTGACCGGTATGGCACTCAACCTTGAGGAAAGCGAAGTGGGTGTCGTTCTACTTGGTGATTACGCAGCAGTGACCCAAGGCGCAACTTGCCGCACCTCCGGTAAACTCCTTTCTATCCCTGTCGGTGAAGCCCTCCTTGGTCGCGTGGTCAATGCACTCGGTGCCCCGATTGACGGCAAAGGTGAGATCGCTGCATCTGCTCAGTACCCGATGGAGAAAATCGCTCCTGGTATCATCAAACGAAAATCCGTTTCCGTGCCAGTGCAGACCGGTATTATGGCGATCGATGCCATGGTGCCAATCGGCCGCGGCCAACGCGAGCTGATCATTGGTGACCGTGCCACCGGCAAAACCACCATCGCTGTGGACACCATCATTTCTCAAGCCCAGCAAAACAAAGCTGCTGAGCAAGGCAAGCTGCAGAACTACAAGCCGATGTTTTGTATCTACGTTGCCATCGGTCAGAAACTCTCCAACGTCGCTCGTATCCAGAAAATCCTCGAAGACGCCGGCGCGATGGAATACACCACCATCGTTTCCGCCTCCGCTTCCGACGCGGCTGCCATGCAGTTCCTGGCTCCATACGCGGGTTGCGCGATTGCCGAATACCTCATGGATAAAGGTCAAGACTGCTTGATCGTGTTCGATGACCTTTCCAAACACGCTGTGGCATATCGCCAAGTTTCCCTCATCCTTCGCCGCCCTTCCGGTCGTGAGGCTTACCCAGGTGACGTTTTCTACCTCCACTCCCGCCTTCTTGAGCGTTCCGCTCGTCTTACCGATGCAGCCGGCGGCGGTTCACTCACCGCTCTGCCTATCATCGAAACGCAAGCAGGCGACGTTTCCGCATACATCCCGACCAACGTGATCTCGATTACCGACGGCCAGATCTATCTTGAAACCGACCTTTTCTACCAAGGTATCCGTCCAGCGATCTCGGTCGGTCTCTCAGTTTCCCGCGTCGGATCCGCCGCGCAAACCAAGACCATCAAATCGGTTGCAGGAACCACCAAACTCGACCTCGCCCAATACCGCGAGCTTCAAGCCTTCGCTCAGTTCGGTTCCGACCTCGATGCCCAAACCAAGAGAAAACTTGAGCGTGGTGCTCGTATCGTTGAGCTCTTCAAGCAAAACCAATACTCCCCACTCGCGATGGAGATGGAGTCGATCTACCTCTTCGCGATGCAGAACGGTTACTTCGACGACGTGGCAGTGAAAGACATCGGTCGATGCCAAGACGCAATGGGCGAGTTCTTCAACACCCGCAAAGCCGACATCCTCGACAAGATCCGTAACGAAAAACCGGATCTCAAGAAAGACGCAGCCATGGTCGACACCGTCAAACAAGCCATCGACGACTTCAAGAAGTCCTGGAAATAAACTCTTTTCTCTAAGCTCCTAGCTCTTAGCTCCAAACTCTCCGCTAAAACATGGCCAACCTCCGAGACATCCGCCGCCGAATCAAATCGGTCAAGAACACCGCCCAGATCACCCGGGCGATGCAGCTCGTTGCGGCCGCTAAGATGAAAAAAGCCCAAGACCAAGCCATGGCCGGGCGCGATTATTCATCCCAGCTCAACGCCGTCCTGAGTGACATTTCCGCAAACTTCACGGACGAAGTTTCCCATCCACTCCTGCAAGCCCGCGAGGGCAACCGCGAGTTAGTGCTGGTGATCTCCACCGACAAAGGCCTCTGCGGACCTCTCAATACCAACCTTGCCAAAAAACTCCGCGCCGAAACTTCCGCCACTGCCGACTACGTCACAGTCGGTCGTAAGCTCCGCGTGATGTTAGAAAAACTGGGCAAAAAAATCCTCGCCGACTTCTCGGTGAAAGATCCCGTCCCATTCGCCGACGCACGTGCGATCGCCTCGTTCCTCACTAAGCAGTTCACCGAAGGAAAATACGATAAAGTTTCCATCGTCTTCACCCGCTTCGTGAACACCCTGACCCAAGTTCCTGAGGTCAAACAACTTCTCCCAGTCCTCCCACCGACCCAATCCGATGACGCCGGCTTGATCAATGGCGACACCAAGGACTCACTCTTCGAGCCATCGGTTGATGAAGTCCTCGCATCCATCCTTCCTCTTTACGTCAATTTCCAAGTCTATCAGGCACTTCTCGAATCCCGCGCCACTGAGCACTCCGCACGTATGGTCGCGATGAAAGCCGCCACCGATAACGCCAAGAAATTCATCAAAGAGCTCACCCTCGAATACAACAAGGTCCGCCAAGGCGCGATCACCGCCGAACTCCTCGAAATCACCACCGCCATGAAGGCTATGGAATAACACTAAGTTTGCTAGTTTCTAGTTTTCAGTGTTCTGCAAATACCGAAAACAAAACTGGCGCCACACAACATCTCTTCCCTGAACACTGAAAACTTCAAACTAGCAACCTCCTAATGAGCAACCAAGGAACCATCGTCCAAATCATCGGCGCCGTCATCGACGCTGATTTCTCCAAAGCCAGCAAACTGCCGGAAATCTACAACGCACTTGAGATCAAATACGTTCTCAACGGTGTCGATACCAAGCTGGTTCTCGAAGTTCAACAACACCTTGGCGACGGCTGGGTGCGCGCCGTTGCGATGTCCACCACGGATGGTCTCAAGCGCGGCATGAGCCTCACCGATACCGGTAAAGCCATCGCTGTCCCAGTTGGTAAACAAGTTCTCGGCCGTATCTTCAACGTGACTGGTGACCTCGTGGACGAAAACGTTCCGCTTGCTGATGCAAACCATCGTTCTCCTATCCATCGCCCAGCTCCTTCTCTAACAGATCAATCCGCTGCGACCGAAGTTCTCGTAACCGGTATCAAAGTCATCGACCTCATCTGCCCGCTGCTCAAGGGTGGTAAAGGTGGTATGTTCGGTGGTGCAGGTGTGGGTAAAACCGTGGTTATCATGGAGCTCATCAACAACATCGCGAAAGCACACGGTGGTTTCTCCGTCTTCGCAGGTGTGGGTGAGCGGACCCGTGAAGGTAACGACCTCTACTGGGAAATGATCGAGTCCGGCGTTATCGCCACTGAGAAGGACGAAAAAGGTCATCCAAAACTCGATGCCAAAGGCAACCCAGTGCTCGCCGCTGAAGGTTCGAAAGTGGCTCTTTGTTACGGCCAGATGAACGAGCCTCCAGGTGCTCGTCTCCGCGTTGCTCTTTCCGCTCTCACCATGGCGGAATACTTCCGTGACGAAGAAGGCCAAGACGTTCTTCTCTTCGTCGATAACATCTTCCGTTTCTCCCAAGCAGGTTCCGAAGTTTCCGCACTTCTCGGCCGGACTCCTTCCGCTGTGGGTTACCAGCCAACTCTCTCGGAAGAAATGTCCGTTCTCCAAGAGCGCATCACTTCCACCAACAAAGGATCGATCACTTCCATCCAGGCCGTTTACGTTCCTGCGGACGACTTGACCGACCCAGCTCCTGCCAACACCTTCGCTCACCTTGACGCAACGGTGGTTCTTGAGCGTTCGCTCGCAGAACAAGCGCTCTTCCCAGCGGTTGACCCTCTCGCATCTACTTCCAAAGCACTTGCTCCGGAAGTTGTCGGTGCAGAGCATTACAAAGTCGCTCGTGGCGTTCAGCTCGTGCTTCAGCGTTACAAAGACCTTCAGGACATCATCGCGATTCTTGGTATGGACGAGCTCAACGACGAAGACAAGATGACCGTTTTCCGCGCTCGTAAAATTCAACGTTTCCTCACCCAGCCTTTCCACGTTGCAGAGATCTTCACCAACGTTCCCGGCGCTCTCGTTTCCCTCGAAGATACCGTAAAAGGCTTCGGAGAAATCCTCGACGGCAAATGGGACGATGTTTCAGAAGGTAACTTCTACATGAAAGCCGGTATCGACACAGTCGCCCGCGACTAATCGGAATTAAGTTTCAAATTTCAAATCTCAAATTTCAAATGTCCCTTCATCTCGAAATCGTCACACCTGAGAAAAAGATTTTCTCGGACACCGTCGAAAACGTCTATCTGCCAGGTGCAGATGGAGAGATGGGGATTTTACCAAGCCATGCCGGATTGGTAACTGCCCTTCAGCCAGGTGAGCTTCGCTACCTGCGTGAAGGCAAGGTCATCACTTTGGCGATCGGTTCCGGCTTTGCCGAAATCGGCCATGACAAAGCGGTAGTCTTGACCGACATGGCACTTGGCGAATCTGAAATCGACGAGCAAGCCACCGAGGAAGCGATCAAACGCGCCGAGGAAAAACTGCAAACCATCGATCACAACATGGATGCAGAGGAAGTCGCTTACCTCCAAGGTATCATCTCCAAGCAATCCGCCGCACTTCGCTTCAAGCGCAAGTATCAGCATTAACCGAGCGTAGTGAACCGAGGTCAAAATAGTCATTCATCAATCGAATGTAGATGTTTGATCTAGAGCGGGTTCTGTAAACTACCTCGATATGAGCCTGCAAATACACCCGTGGTGTCGGGCGAAATTGTGGTTGGCGTGGTGAATATCACTTTTAGAGACAGCGTATTTCCAGCGGATCATCAATGGTAATCTTGAAGATGTGCAGACAGGCCACTATCCTATTGAGGAATGGCTCCTTACCAATTGCAAAATCTCGGTTATCACCTCATGCTATTTTAATATTTAATCATCCTTTTCATGAAGCAATTCAGTTCACGTTTTTTTTCAGTAGGACTCCTGCTAGGTGTGCTTGTTGTTTCTGTATCACTCTTCGCAGCAGAGAAGCCGAATGTGATTGTGATCATGGCAGATGATCTTGGTTACGGAGATCTATCTTGTTATGGCGCGACGGCGTTTCAGACTCCGCATATTGATAAGCTGGCGAAGGAGGGGCGGCGTTTCACCAGTGGATATACGACGGCATCGACCTGCACCCCGACTCGGTTTTCTTTACTGACTGGCACCTATGCTTTTCGCAGTAAGGGCACTGGCATAGCGCCTCCGAATGGGAAACTCATCATTCCACCGGATATGACCACGTTTCCCGACCTTGCGAAGACCGCAGGCTATCACACCGCGGTGATCGGCAAATGGCATCTTGGGCTTGGTGGCCAGAGAGGTCCGAATTGGAATGGCGAGATCAAGCCGGGTCCGTTGGAAATCGGTTTTGATCATGCGTTTCTTTTGCCCACCACCAACGATCGTGTCCCACAGGTGTATTTGGAAAATCACCGTGTGCTGAACCTTGATCCCAAAGATCCGCTTTGGGTGGGTGATGAGATTCCCGCGAAAGATCATCCGACTGGCATCAGTCATCGGGATACGCTAAAAATGGATTGGTCACACGGACACAACGGCACGATCCATAACGGCATCAGCCGGATCGGGTTTTACACCGGCGGACATGCCGCGCGGTTTCGAGATGAAGACTTGGCTGACAAGTGGATCGAAAAGTCCAATTCATGGATCGAGACGCATCACGATAAACCCTTTTTCTTATTCTTCGCATCGCATGATCTGCACGTTCCGCGCATGCCGCATGAACGTTTTCAGGGAAAAAGCGGACTCGGGTTTCGTGGCGATTCCATTCTTCAGCTTGATTGGTGTGTGGGTGAGTTGATGAAAACACTGGAGCGTCTACGGATCGCCGAAAACACTCTGGTGATTATTTGTTCCGACAACGGTCCAGTGATGGACGATGGCTATAAGGACGGGGCGCTGGAAAAGCTAGGTAATCATCGTGCAGGTGGGCCGCATAGTGGTGGTAAATACTGTGTTTATGAGGGAGGTACGCGTACGCCGTTCATCACTTATTGGAAAGGCAAGATCCAGCCGGGTGTTTCCGATGAAATCGTCAGCACGATCGATCTCGCTGCAAGTTTTGCAGCAATCACAGGAACGCCATTGCCGGAAAATGAATTCCTCGACAGTTTTGATCTATCGAATGTTTTGTTAGGAAAAGCCGATGCCAAGGGGCGTGAGCATCTCATCCAACAGGACAATGGAGATACAGGGAATTTCGGCTTCCGTGTGGGCAATTGGAAGCTGGTCCGATACGACAAGAAATCTGCACGCAACGTCGTGGTTGATCAAGTTCTCACTGATGCCAAAGTGCCGCAGTTTCAATTGTTCGATCTTTCTAAAGATATCTCTGAAAAGACGAATGTGATCGAAGAGAATCCACAAATTGCCGAGAAGATGAAAGAGCGGTTAGCGAAATACATCGCGGATGGACGGAGTAGAGGGTAGTGATTTTTTGCAAAGGGAGGCGAAGTGAACATCCAAGTGGAAGGCAAAGAAAAGTGCAGCGCGGTCTATCACTTATGGCCTTCAGGTAGTCGTTTTGCATCTTCGGTGGGCTTCGTCACAACGCCGCTCGCTTTACCGGCGAGTCTGGTGAAGGACATCGGGTGGAGTGTGATTTTAGCCGGGGAAGCGAACTTCTCCACAGTGACTTTGCCTGGGGCTTCAAGGCGTTGGATCGTCTCAATCGCGAGATGTTGTCCCTTTGGATCGAGGGTCACTTCTACGGGCAATTCGCTTTTGTTCATTAGGTAAATCTGCGTCCACTGACTCTTGTCGTTTTTGGCTGCGAAACCGTATACCGCAGTATTTCCTGAAGACTCGATCGGTATGTGATGGCTTCCCATGGCCGTAGCGACCATCTCGTATACCAAGGCGGGAGGCATAAGCTTGACCTTGCCATTCTCTGTTAGAAATACACGAGCAGGTTTAGGTCCCATATTGAGATTCCAGCACGAAGCCATGTATGTCTGATGGCGGAAGAGCTCGATGAAAAAATCCGCCGTCAGCAAGGTAAAGTCGTAATCATTTTTGGAATCCTTCATGCCACCCAAGCCCCATTCATTATGGGCATGCTTCACATTCCGGCCCAGTGTCTGATTATTTTTATCAAAACGTTCGTAAAATTCGCTGAACTGACCGTTAAACAAAAAAGGTTTCTGAGCTAGCCACTCTTCTCTGGTTTGCCCCGAATAAAGCCCCCAGTCGGTGCCCCATTTTTCGTGGTACTCCATGATGTTCATGGATTTAGACATCCGAATGAGTTTCAAACTATCTTCGAAGCGCTTCTTATCACGTGGCCCATACTTCCAATCGGCAATGATCTGCGCATCGGGGTAGACCTTCTTTAGGATCACCGCATACTCATCAATAGCTGTCGCATATTTTTGACCATGGAATCCGTTTGTGTAACCCTCGTTACCTATGTAGAAGAACTTCACGTCGTAACTCTTGCCCTTGCAGTATTCAGCTAGTCGCCGGGCTTCAGCCTTACTATCGTCGGCAGTGCGGTAAACGTCCCCCGAGTGTATATTGATCCCAAGCATGGCGTCAGATCCCACCCGTTTGCAGATGGCCATATACTCATCTACATCCATGTAATCTTTAGTGTCACGCTTTGGCAGCGGACGATACTTTGGACTCCAAGTATCAGCAGTTCCCAGTTCGCCGGTGAGTTCTTTGACATGGTGATCAAAGGCGTAGCCGTTGAGATCATCCCAATGCCAGTTCTCGGTGACGGTGCCGCCAGGATATCGAATGACTCCGACCTTGGCACGTTTCATCCAATCGATAATCGCATCGTCCTCGTAGATCCAGTCTGCCTCATAGGCATATACGAAGTGCGAACCCGTCAGATATTTTGATATCACCCATTGCGGTTTATCTAGGTGTATGGCCACGATGACATCTTGTGCATAGGCCGATGGTCCGCTCAGGCAAACGATGACAAGACCTATCAGAAAATGCGATTTCATATGACCGATGTTGTACAATCTCTAAGAAGAACAGTTATTCCACGATTCATCGTCTTTGATAAGGTGAAAAAGTGCGTCATCTGCGATTACTAAGGAAGAATAGCGGCGAGTTCAATCTTAAAGGCCGAGACAACTCGACGCAGGCTTTGGACTGCTGACGAAGCGTGGCGCGACTGGAGTCGCGCGGTCCATGTTTTAGCACGGGTCACTGATCACTCACCCAATATTCGTGTAAACGACTTGGACATCATCGTCGTCTTCGATTTTGTCTAACAGGGTTTCGACGTCCTCGATCTGTGCTTCGGTGAGTTCGATGGGTTGGGTCGGTACACGTTGGAGGCCGGATTTGGTGGCGGCGATTCCCTGTGCTTCGAGAGCGGAGGTGAGACTGGCGAAAGAAGTGTAAGCGCCAAAAAGAGTAACGACACCATCATCGACTGAAAGTTCTTCAAGTCCGGCATCGATGAGTTCGAGTTCTAACTCTTCCAAATCGCGCCCTTGAGGAACTGGGAACTCGATTACCGTTTTGCGAACGAACATGAAATTCAGTGCGCCGCTGGGAGCTATTTCACCACCGTTTTTTCCGAGGATGACTTTGAGATTTCCGACTGAACGATTGGTGTTATCTGTCGCGCATTCGATATAAAACAGTGAGCCGTGTGGCCCTTTGGCTTCGTAGATCACTTCGGTAATTTCGGAAGCGTCTTTGCCGGCAGCACGCTTGATGGCGTTTTCGATGTTATCTTTGGAAAGGTTAGCTGCTTTCGCGTTTTGGATCGCTACGCGAAGTGGTGCGTTGGATTCCGGATCGGGTCCACCGTTTTTAGCGGCAAGGGTGATCGATTTCGCCAATTTAGGAAAAATTTTCGACATGGTCGCCCACCGCGACTCTTTTGCCCGTCGTCTGCACTCGAACGCTCTTCCCATGGTTTTAGGATTAGTTAGTCACACGCATTGGCATGAGGACGTAGAGGAAAGAACCTTCGATACGGATGACGCCGGGGCTCATTTCATCGATGAGATCGAGATAGATGTTATCGGTGTCGAGCGCGCGAAGCGGAGCTTGCAGGAACTCAGGATTGAAAGCGATTTGCATGTCCGGACCGCCGTAGATGACTTCTAGGGTTTCCTGGGCTTCACCGACATCGGGTGAGTTTGCGGAAACTTCGATTTGGTTTTCCGAGAAGATCAGTTTGACGGAATTCGATTTATCGGAAGAGAGGAGGGAAACGCGGCGGACGGTTTCGAGGAGTTGCTCGCGGGAAATGACCACGCGCTCATTGCTATCGCCGGGAATGACTTGGCGGTAGTTCGGGTAGTTGCCTTCGATGAGTTTGCTCGCAAGCAGTGTGTCGCCGACCGTGAAGGAAATTTGGCTGTCGCTGAGTTTCACTTCGACTTCACCGGAATCTCCTAACAAACGCTGGATTTCTTGAACGGCTTTGGAAGGAATGATCACGTCGGTTTCGTGTGAAGCAGGAAACTCGAGATCCATATCGGCCATTGCCAAGCGGCGGCCATCTGTTGCGACCAAGGCAAGTTTGCCTTCGCGGAAAGATGCGAAGATTCCGTTGAGCACGTAGCGTGTTTCGTCGGTGGAGATGGCGAATGAAGTTTTCTTCAAGCCGTTCTTCAGTTCGAATTGTGGAATCTTGAAAGTTTTCGCGCCTTCGAAGTTTGGAAGCGGTGGGAACTCGGAATCGCTGAGTCCGATGATTTTGAAAGTGGATGCTCCGCTTTTGATGGTTGCGTAGTTTTTCGAATCAACCGTGACCTCAACCTCGCTGGATGGAAGTTCGCGCACGATGCTAACGAGGCGTTTGGCTGGAAGTGTGGTTGCTCCTTCTTTGTCGATGGATGCTTCAACCGAGCCAGTGATGCCTACATCAAGGTCGGTCGTGGTGAAAATCAAACGTCCACCTTTCGCGACGAGTAGAACGTTGGAAAGGATGGGCAGGGTGGTCCGAGAACTCACCACGTGCTGAACTTTTTGCAAACCTTCCAGGAATACTTCTTTGGAGATACTGAACTTCATAAGTGGGGCGACATTGCTATGTCTTGGAACGAGTTTCTTTTTTCACCTTGGCTTGGCAAGCTTTCAGTCACGAGATTTCCAGAAATCTTTCATCGGTATCACAAGATGTGGGTGTGTATCTGGAATACCCCACATTTTGTGGTTTTGGGAAACTCTTCTCAATAAATTGCAATCCGTAGAAATTTCGCCTCGCCCCCGAGGCTGCTTGCTGACTATTTTCCCGCATGAACCGCTTCCTGCCATTGGCCTTGTTTACATTATTGGTGATTATCTTCCGCTGCATCGGCAGCAAGTTTCCAGAAACTCTGCCAAATTTCCAGCCGCTGGCCGCATTGTTTTTCTGCGGTGCGATCATGGCGAGTGGATGGAAAGGTTGGGCAATTCCTGCCGCTGCATGGCTGGTGACTTATCCGGTCAATGCAATCATTACGGGAAATCCTCAGTTTCTCGAGCCTGCGGAATTCATCACCACCGCAGTGGCATTTGCCGTGGTTTTCTTTTTTGGAAAATCAATGGCGCCAAAACATATCGCGACCACGCTTGCTGGTGCGGTGGTTGCTGCGTTGATTTTTCACCTAATTACCAACCTCGCCGCATGGATCGGCAGTCCGATGTATCCGAAAACTTTCGAAGGCGTGATCCAATCGCTCTGGACCGGCCCAGTGGGAAGCCCGGTTCCTTCATGGGTATTCTTGCGCAATATGGTTGGCGCGAATCTTATTTTCACCGCTATTTTTCTCTCGGCACGTTTCGCGCTTCCAAGTTTTTCCGCTGCTCCTGCAACGAGCCCAGCGAGATAAAACTTGCCGCCCGCGCCAGCTACCTTTACGCAGCATCCGATTTCACCAACTGAACGCTCCACATGTCCGACCTTAATTTCGCAGCATCACCCATCAACCAATCTCTGACGATCGAGAGAAAAATTGAGCTCTACACCCAGATGGTGCGCATCCGCCGGTTTGAACAAGTTGCTCTCGCGAACTATCAGAAACCCGGCCGTATGGGTGGTTTCCTGCATTTGTATATCGGTCAGGAATCCGTCGCGGTTGGTACACTCTCTCTCGCTGGTGAGCATGATCACAACATCACCGCGTATCGTTGCCACGCACACGCGCTCGCATCCGGGATGTCGATGAATGAGTGCATGGCGGAAATGTTCGGAAAACAAACGGGCTGTTCGAAAGGCAAGGGTGGCTCGATGCACTTCTTCGCGCCGGATAAAAATTTCTGGGGCGGCCACGGTATTGTTGCCGGTCAAACTCCACTCGGCCTCGGTCTCGCTTATGGTTTGAAATATCTGGGTAGAGAAGGTTGCTGCCTTACCTACCTCGGGGATGGTGCGGTGAACCAAGGTTCTTTCCACGAATCCCTCAACCTCGCTGCTCTATTTGAAATCCCTGTGGTTTACATTATCGAAAACAACGGTTACTCGATGGGCACTTCACAGAAGCGCTCCTCTTCTTACACCGGCTGCCTCGCCCAACGCGCCGAGGGCTACGCGATCGAATGGGATGTTGTCGATGGTTCCGACATCTACGAAGTTCGCGCGAAAACTCACATCGCAATGGAGCGCGCGCGTAAAGAGCACAAACCGACCGTGTTAGAAATCGATACCTACCGCTACTACGGCCACTCGGTTGCGGATGCGAATTTTAAAAAATATCGTACTCCTGAAGAGATTGAAAACTACAAGAAGAACCACGATCCAATCCATGTTTTCAGAAGCAGACTCGTTGCCGAAGGCGTCCTGAACGATGAGCTGATCGAGAGTATCAACAAGAGCGCCAAAGAAGAAGCCGATGCGTCCGTGGTATTCGCAGAGGAATCTCCAGCCCCGACCATCGCAGATATTTCCACCGATGTGTATTGGGAAACCGACAACCAAACCGAAGCCTCAAAAATCGGCCATCACTTCTTCGCTTAAATCTTCGGCCTGCTAATATCCAATTTCTCAATCCCAAATTACTTTTCCTAAAATGCGAACACTGACCTACCGTGAAGCCCTCCGTGAAGCCATGGACGAAGAACTCGCCCGCGACGAAAACGTCGTCATTATGGGTGAAGAAGTCGCCCAATACAATGGTGCCTACAAAGTCACTGAAGGCCTGTGGGCAAAATGGGGCGACAAACGTATCGTCGACACCCCGATCTCCGAGGCCGGTTTCATAGGTATGGGTATTGGTGCATCCATGCTTGGCGTTCGTCCGGTGATGGAGCTGATGTTCTGGTCTTTCCATTCGGTTGCTTTCGACCAACTCGTCAACAACGCCGCCTGCGTTCGTTACATGTCTGGTGGTCTTTGCAGTTGCCCCATCGTTGTTCGCGGTCCGGCAAACGGCGGTACCAACGTCGGCGCTACTCACTCACACATTCCTGAAGGCATGTTCGCTGCGTTTCCTGGGCTTAAAGTCTGCGCGCCTGCAACTCCGGCAGACGCAAAAGGCCTCTTGAAAGCCGCGATCCGTGACAACGATCCTGTTTACTTCATGGAGAACACCTTGCTCTACGGAAACGTCGGCGAAGTCCCGGATCCCGCCGATGGCGATTTCGTGATTCCTCTCGGCAAAGCCGACATTAAACGCGAAGGCAAAGACATTTCCCTCATCGCCCACGGCCGCTCCGTGATCCACGCTCTTGCTGCTGCGGAAACTCTTCAAGCTGAGCACGGCATCAGCGCAGAAGTTCTCGATCTCCGCTCGATCCGCCCGCTCGATGTCGATGCCATTCTCGCCACCGTCGCCAAAACCCACCGCGTGGTTCTCGTCGATGAATCCAAACCCTTCGGCGGTGTTTCCGCGATGGTTTCCCATCTCATCCAAGAACACGCTTTCGACGAACTTGATGCGCCGATCAAACGCGTTTGCACCATCGATGCTCCGGCGATCTACTCCCCACACATCGAAAACGAGCAACTCCCGAACCCAAAACGGATCGTGGAAAAAGTGCTTTCGATGATTTGATTGGTTAGACTGGTTGCCAAAAGTCCTTACGCAAAAGGAAGATTTTTTAGGTTTTTGGATTTTGCCGCTAGCGCGGGAGATTTGCTGTAGTTCCGGCGATGGAGGCACGATTTCTGCGTTGTTCTTCAGTTGCGGATATTCATCCGCGCCTTCATCACGCCTTGAACTCGTGTCTCCATCGCTCGGCCTTTTACGCAAGGACTTTTGGCAAACAGTCTAAGTTCTAACCTTTCGGGTTAACGATCACTTCATCCAGCATCACTTTTTCCTCCGCTGTCGCGATCTCGATTTTGATGTAACGGGCGGGTGTATTTGCTTCGTCGGTCAATACAAGCACACCCCGGGGTTTGCGGGTCTTGTCATCGAACGCGGCTTTTGCAGTCTTGGAATTCGTGAATGCCACGCTGTTGTGCCGGGAGTTGAGGACACGGTAGGTCTTGCCGTCTTCGGAAATCGAAAAGGTCATTTTCTTTGGAAAAGCCGTCACGCCCGGGCTACCCAGCAGATTCACCGTAGTGGAAGCAATCGGCATAACCTCGCCGAGGTCGACCACTAACTCAACCGATGGGTCGTTCGCAGGGAAAGTGATCCATCCTTTGTCGGTCGCTTCGGGGCTGGCGAAGCGGCCGTCTAACAGAACTTCCATGCCTGGCGGTTTCTCATCGGGTTTCATGTTAGATGTCTTGACCGAAATGGATTTGCCGGTCGCGGCGTGCGTTTTCACTTGTTCAGCGGAGTCGAAGAACACCTCGGTGAAAACACTTTCGTCCAACTTCATGTTCGGATCGATGAGAAGGCAGGCTTTTTTCGCGAATCGCTGGCCAATCACGCGGTAGCCTTGTGGCGGGAAATGCCCGTCGCATTCATCATAGCCGCCCCAAGGATTGACGCCTTTGTTGAGGTCATCGGTGTTGATCCAGGCGGCATTGGGACCGGCCTCGCCTAATTTCACGAGTGTGGTGCGAACCAGATCTCCGTCTTTTAACCCTTTGTCAGTGGTCCAATAGTCATTGATCCGACCCACCACGTAATTGATTTTGGTCACTTTAAGATCCTGCTTCAGTTGCTCTAGAACACCGTTGAAGCTTTTCTCATACACGCTGCCCCAACCCATCCGCGCGTCCTCTTCACCCTGCATCCAAATGTAAGTGACGCTATCGATCTGCTTTCCGGAAATCACTTTTTGAGTGCTTTTGATCAGGGTGTCATAGGTGGATCCGTTTTTGTCTGGCGACGGATCTTGCATGCCCTCGGGTGGCGTCCAAGCCTTGTACCACATCTTGATGGGTTGGCTCGGCCAACCGACCCTCACGACGATGACCTTGTCTTTACCAAAAACTTTCTCCACTGACTCCGCAAAGCTCGCAGACAGAGAGGGTGTCATGTTGGATTGGCCGGAAAGGACGAAGAGGTGCTGCCCTCCTTCTGCATAGGTTTGATGGGCAAAGGAAGTAACGAAGGCTAATAGGATCAGGATTTTCTTATTCATGAATGGAAGATGAAGGTTGGAGTGGAGGAGGTTTGTGAGTTTACTGTGATCTGAGATTGAGTCTTGCAGACGCTGTAACATTGGTTGGACTCGGAATCTAATCTTGTTCATCCAGAAAAGCTCAAGCGGTCTATGCTTGTTTCGGAGCTTGGCTGGGCGATAGCTCAAAATCACAGTAACCGCGTCACTCCACGAAATTTCTCACTTTTTTCTTTGACGTAGACCCTCGAATCATGGGAATACATCCCCGCACAAATGAGACTGAGTCTCATTAAAGATAAAAGATAGATATGAAACTGAACAAAACGAAGCGGAGAATCGGTGAGTGGATGGGTGGAGTGACGATTGCTGGAATGGCATTTGGAGGTTTGGCGGAGGCACAGGATGCATCGGAGACAAAACCTCTGACGAGCCAGACGCTAGACGCGCTTGTGATTGTGGGGGAATCGGAGTCGGATTCGTTGTCACAGCAGGGCTGGTTGCCGGATGTGGTTGGGACGACGATATTTTCGGGTAAGAAAACCGCGATTCTCGATACGGATGCGCAAGCGAAGATCGTGAACAACAATTATCGACAGTTGTTATCACAGACGCCGAGTCTTTTGATTTCGGAGGAGTCATCTCCTTTAGTGAGCATTGGTTACCGTGGATTGAATCCACATCGTGCGCAGTTCACGCAAGTGCTTCAGGATGGGATTCCGATTCACGCGGATCAGTTTGGATATCCGGAAGCATATTACACACCGCCACTCGATACGGTGGACCGTGTGGATTTTGTGCATGGCGGAGCCGCATTGCTTTACGGACCACAGCCGGGTGGGGCTTTGAATTACGTGACTCATGTGCCGCGCAAAGACCGTGAATTTTCCCTGCGCACCCAACACATCGTCGGTAGTGACGATCTCTATTCCACGTTCAGTTCCGCCGATGGCACGGTTGGAAATTTGGGTTACTATCTTTACTACAACCATCGTGAAGGAGATGGTTTCCGCTCGGCTAACAGCGATTTCGCTCTTGATAACTTGGCGTTGAAACTCATTTACGAAACCGAGACGGCGGGGAAATTCACTTTCAATGCTTCCACATACCACGAGGAACACGGTGAGCCAGGTGGTCTAACATCTGCAAATTTTGGATTGGGTGATCTCACCGCGACGCGGCTTTTTGATCGCTTAGAACTGGATCGCGATTTCGTGTCGATTGGATATGAAGTAGAGCCAACATCGGATTCTGTGTTTACCAGTACCTTGTGGTGGACGGATTACACCCGCTACACTGCGCGTCAGCGTGGTGGCGGTTTTGGCACAGCGCCTTTTGGTCCCACATCGACCACCAATTCCATAGAAACCCAACAGTTTGAGACTGTTGGACTGGACACAAGATATCGCTTGAACTGGGGTAGTGGCGGCGACACTCCGCATACCTTCTCGACAGGAATTCAACTGTATCACACGGATTCGCCCCGCACCGACGAGCTTGGCGCTACGCCGAACGCTAGCTCGGGAGCGCTTCGTCGTGCCTCGGATCGCGAAGTGTTATACGCTCCAGTTTTTGTAGAAAACAAATTCACTTTTGGAAAGTTCTCCATCACGCCGGCTCTGCGTGTTGAAAACTTCCACCAAAAAGTGAATGAAACGTTGAATCTCGATTCCGGTGCTCCGCTGCGCTCGAAAGAGGTATCGGATCACGTTTTTCTTGGTGGGCTTGGTGCGGAATACGCGATCCAGGAAGAGTCAGCCATCTATGGTAATATTTCCCAAGGTTATCGTCCTCAGATTTTCTCTGAAGCGGTTCCGACGGGCCCTAACCAACTCGTGAACGGCGATCTCGAGGAAGGTAAATCGATTGAATACGAGTTGGGTTACAAAACCCGTGCGATCGATTGGCTCACTCTTGATACCAGTGTCTTCCTGCTCTCGTTTGAAGATCAAATCGGTCAAGTGGTTGTTGGCCCGGATACCGTTTTCCAAAACGTGGGTGATGCAATTCACAAAGGCGTGGATGTGTCGGCCATTTTCGATATCTCAAAATTGGCTAGCCTTTCGGAAACCTATGGCGAGCTTGATTTTTACATCAATGCCACATTGCTTGATGCGGAATTCAGCGAGGGACCGAATGACGGACTCACCCCTCAATACGCGCCAAGTTACATTTTCCGGACGGGACTCAATTATGCTTATAACGACCGCGCAAAAGTCACCTTTGGTGGAACCTTTGTGGATGGTCATTACACTGATGACACGAACACCCCTGGTCGCCAAGTGCCCGCTTACATGGTATGGGATCTAACAGCAGAGGTGAAAGTTCACAAAAATGTCCGCCTGCTCGCGGGGATCAATAATATCTTCGATGAAAGTTACTTCAGTCGCGTCCGCTCGGACGGGATCGATCCAGCTAACGGCAGAAACTTCTATGTCGGAGCCTCTCTGGAGTTCTAACAGGTCTTAATGAGTTTATAGCGATTTAGCGAGGTGATGGGTTTAATGATCCATCACCTTGTTTTTTGAAAACTAATGACGGATAACCTCCATATAGGGTTTTGATTTCCGCTCCAAAATCCAGTTTGCGTATTTTGTTAGCGATTTCTTTGCTCGTGCCACAAGCTTGGCTGGTGCAGTAAATGACGATAAATTTGCTTTCAGCGATTTTAAATACCGCATCAGCTTCCATTTTATTGGCGTCTTCTTTTGGATCTAGGTTCCATAAGATTGAATTTGGATAACCATCTTTCTCCCATTCTTTGCGAGTTCTGGCATCGATCCAAAGCACGTTTTCAGGAACCTGATGGAAGCAGATTTCGCCTTCTTTGAGTAAGGAGGAATCGCAGAGAGGAACGGGGATCGGTTTTGGAGTCGTATCTCTTGTTAGCCAGCTTACGCTCGCGGCGGACACCGAGATCGCGAGTAGAATCGCGATTTGGAAGACGGACTTCATGGTTTATTCGTGGGACGCGAGACTCTGGCGAATCCTTGCTGCGCTCGGTATTTTTGAAGATCGATATCGGATTCGATTCTGATCACGCAAATTCCCGGATCGGCGGTGCTTTTGGGAGTGACTTTGACATCGTAGGATTTGCCGTCTTCGACGGTGACGATTTCAGTGGTGAAGTTTTCGCTACTTGCTGAAACCTTGATGACGCGTACGGGTTTTTCGTAATCGATTTTGACCCGTATGGATTTAGTTTCGGGTTTAGAGTCGATATCCCAATTTAAGGTTTTTGGCTCGAGTGCAATGGCGGTGGGGATGTGTATGCGAAAGACGACTTGCGAGGAGGGTTTTTCATCGGGATCGCCTTCGAGCCAAATGGAGACAGTTTTATTGATGATGCCTTGGGTGTTTTCGATTTTGTAAGTCAAGCGCATGATCCCAGATTCACCGGCTGCGTAGCTGGTTTTACCGTTTAAAAGTTCCACGGCCACGCAACTGCAGCCTGCATCCGCGAGGCGGATTTTGACCGTTTTATCGCTGGTGTTGGTGAAATTGAACTCGCCAGTGACTAGTTCGTCCTTGAGTCCGGCATGCGCCTCGTAAAGGTCTTTTTCAAATTTTAAATCTCCAGCCTGCAGAGTTACGCAGAAAGCGAGAAAGATAAGCGATAAAAGTTTCATGTCTGAATTCTAAATTTTAGGCTACTTCGGTGCAAGCTCAACGGCGATGATTAAATGTCCGCCTCTCCATTCGGGACCGAGGATATAGAGAGGTTGGCCGTGTTTGAGCGTGATGTCCGATTTGAGGACTTTTTTCCGGCTCAGCCAAAGATCCAAGTTCAGTGGCATTTCATTTTCGGTGTGTTCTAAGCGCGTCTCAAAACGAATGAGAATTTCATCAGCGGGTTTGAGCGGTTGTGCCCAGTTTTCGTAGGATTTGAAGATGGGTTTCGAGTCTACGCCCATGGCTAGGTAGTTAGTAAATCGCAAGCCTTCTGTTGCACTGAGATTTTTTTTGGTGGCTTCGGAAATTTTTTCAGTGCGTTCTCCAGCAGCAGAGGGATCGCCGTTCGTTGCGTAATATACGGACACTTTTAAGGTGCCAATTTTCGCGCCGCCTGGATCTTCTTGAGCATGCAAGAGGTTGGATGCAATCACGAGGAGAGCCAACGCAAACAGACGACTAAGAATTGAGCGAAGAGATTTCATTGGGTCGAGTTCTCAGTGGAGTCTGGCTCCAAGGTGGCGGTACGATCGGATTCTCTTGCAGTTGGAACGTAGACGGTTTCGGAGAAATCAGTGGAGTCTGGAATGGCAGTCACCCCTTTTAGTAAAATGACAGATGCGTTGGCTTGCGCCGCTGGAACCCACTCGGCAAACACGCCAGCCTCGGGGGTGTAAACCAAAGGCGTGTTAACGGATTTTGATGATTTATCTATAGCAATGGGTGCTTCTTTGGTGCTGCTTTGTTTGCCGATGGAAAAGGCCAGCACCATACCGGCGCAGGCGGCAATCGGCATGAACCACGATTTCCAAAACGAGCGATTGCTGGACTGAAAGGCAGCTGCGGGTCTGCTTTCGAGTTCGCGGATGCCTTGGTTGATGCGAGTGAGGAAAAAATCCGGGTATGGAGGCTCCTCGCTGGCGGGAACGTTTTGGGTGAGCATGTTTCGGAATTTCCGAAGTTCGTCGCGAGCTACCAAGTGTTCTGGGTGAGCTGCTGCCCACGTGTTCATCTCAGCGAGCTCGGCGCCGGCGAGTTCATCATCCAGCCACATGGCTAGTTTGGTTTCATCGGGATTCGTATTCATCTTTGAGTAAGGTTTGGAGTTTTTGGCGGGCGTAAAATAAGCGGCTCATCACGGTGCCGAGGGTGCATTCCATGACATCAGCGATTTCTTTGTAGGACAGACCTTGAACGTCTTTTAGAATAACGACTTCACGGTGCTCAGGACTGATTTTTTCTAAAGCTGCACTAATTTTGATGCGGAGCTCGGAATTGGAAAGTGCTTCATCGGGAGATTCGATGAGAGCGGGGGCGGTTCTGGCGGAGAGGTCGATGCGATCTCGATCAAAAATTTCATCATTCAGCTCGCCGCTGCTTTCGATTTTCCTTTTACGAACCCAATCATAAACGACGTTGTGGGAAATCCGGAACAGCCAGGTTGAGAAGCGGGAACGGGCTTCAAAGTTTGGAAGAGCTCTCCATGCCTTGATGAAGACGTCCTGTGATAAATCCCAAGCATCTGCATCGTTTCTGACCATGTTTCGTATCATTGCGTAAATTTTTCCTTGGTGGCGGATGACAAGTTGGTTGTAGGCGTTCATGTCACCTTTCTGTGCCAGGGCGACCCATCGGAAGTCTTCGTTTGGATCGTTTCCATCCTCACTCAGCGATCCGACGGGATCTGGCTCAGGGTTGGACGGCGTGGCGCTGTGATTATTCATGTAAAATTCTTAGAAAAATTCCTGATGGGAACATGACGCGGGATCCCAAGATGCGCAATGTCAGAATCGGTCATGTAACCCATCCACAGGGTTTACATTTTACGGCTGGAAGTTAAGGATGATCGTAATGGATGCTGAAATTAGGCAGAGACTGGATGAGTTTATCCGCCGAAAAGGGCTACGCAGAACGATGCAGCGTGAGCAGATCGTGAACGTCGTGTTCTCGCGGGATGAGCATTTCACTGCGGAGGAGCTCTTTGACCGCGTCCGAAAGGTGGATTCTGAAACCTCGCGCGCCACGGTTTACCGGACTCTTGGGCTGTTGGTGGAAGCGGATCTTTTACGTCAAATCGATCTTGGAGAGAACCAAGTGACCTACGATCCCAATTTCCTGAACAAACCCTCGCATAATCATTTGGTATGCATCGATTGCGGAAAAGTGGTCGAGTTTGAGGATGAAAAAGTCGATATGCAAATGGACTCTTTGAGTCGGGACTTGGGTTTCAAAACCGTCCGCCAATCAATCAAGATCGAGGCGAATTGTGAGCAAATTAGGTTGAATGGGCGCTGTCCAAACCTCATCGCCACACGCCTTACAGGAAAACGCCTCCGTAAAAAACGCTGATGGACAGGCCGAAGCCGCGCTTCAAAGCATCCCCGCTCGCTGCGAAAACGAAGTTTCGTAAAGCGCTTTCGGATTGGTTCGATCAGGTGGGAAAAGATTATCCGTGGCGCAGAACTCGTGAGCCTTATCCGATTCTCGTCTCAGAAATGATGTTGCAGCAGACGCAGATTGCGACGGTTCTTGGAAAAGGTTATTATACGCGGTTTTTGGAAAAATTTCCTAATTTAGAGAGTTTAGCCCGTGCGGATGACGAGAGTTTACTGAAAGCATGGGAGGGATTGGGTTATTACCGCAGGGCGCGGATGCTCAGGGAAACCGCCAGAGCAATCCTAACAAATCACGACGGAAAATTTCCACAAGACGAGAGAGCTTTGCTCGATCTGCCCGGCATTGGTCCATACACTGCGGCGGCTTTGATGGCGTTTGCCTTTGGAAAACCATCAGGCTTGGTCGATGGTAACGTTTCGCGCATTTTTTCACGACTGATGGCAGATGCATCGCCAATTGATGAACAAGCAGTGATTCAGAAACATCGCGAATGGGCGCTGGAGTTGTGCGATCCAATAAGCCCTGACATTCACCATCACGCGATGATGGAACTAGGCCAGACAATATGTCGCCCAGGTCGTCCCGCCTGTGAATGGTGTCCTATTTCCTCGTATTGCGAGTGCCAAGAACCCGAAAAACTCCCAAATAAAAAACCTTCCGTGGCTATCACCGGGATTGATGAATACGCGATCTTTTGCAGGGATTCGGCAGGGAGAATCCTGCTTCATCATGAATCAGGAAAGCGCCGAAATGGGTTGTGGAAATTGCCTCTGAGATCCAGCACAGAATGCTTGGGATTGGGAAAAATATATGAAGCTACCTATGCGATCACGCGTTATCGCGTTTCACTGAAAGTGTTTCTCAGTGACCCAGATCATCTCTTCGTCGCAATGCTAGGAGATGAATGGACGGATTTAGATCGACTCAATGAATTGCCTCTAGCGGCACCATTTCGTAAGGCGTTGAATGCAATCCTTTGCGATTTCTAAAAACTTATGTGACGTGAGTGCGTGCTTATGCTCTGTTAATGCCGGATGGATGATCTTTCACGAAAACTAGTTGTGCTTGTATTAGCTGGCATGTGTGTGGGTTGCTCGCTTTCGCAGCCGCATCAAGCAAGTTTTCAAATCCCTGATAAGACAGCTCGTCAAATTGTTAAGGAGCGGATTTCCGCGGTAGTTGTCACAGAAAGGAAGGAACTGGGTGGATGGGTGAACCATAAATTTGCCATCGCAAATGCCCCTCAAGATGCGGATGGCGGCTCCGCTGCTCCGATTACCGAGGACGGCTATTTTCTAACTGCGGATCATGTGCTTCATCAGGTTCCTGATAAAAATGTTTTTATCATCTATGCGAATGGCGGTAAAATCATAACCTCCAAAGCAAGGGTGGTTTGGCGTTCAGCGGCTGATGATATGGCCATTTTACATATTCCTAATAAAACACCTTATTACTACCAATGGTCTTCTCCGGGTCAGCGTATCAATACGGGTCTGCCAATTATCCATGGTGGAATGGCCACGGGGACTAAATCATCGCATGGGACTTTGAGAACAACTCTCAGGCCCGAAAGTCTGCTGACTCGAAGTCGCGCGTTTAAAATGGATATTCCCCTCGAGCCGGGAGACAGTGGTGGGCCTGTCATTGATGCCTATGGAAATTTGATTGGCGTCAATTCAGCTGTTGAATTTCTCATCCCACTGGAAACGGCAATATTTATCGATTCCGAGGGAGTTAGGCCAAATATCCAAAAAATCCACAGGCTCATCCAAGGAGACAGAAATTCCAATTCAGTCTCGAATCGCTAAATCATGTTACGCCATCATCTATTGTTCACGGCTTTCACCTGCATGATGGTTGTAGGGATGAGTTCGTGCGCATCACTAGAAAACACTGGATATCTATATCAAACCGCCGGAGCAGCACATGATCACATCATGCTGGTCAGGAAAAACCCAGAGACCTTCGGTTATCAAAGACTGCAAGCCTTATCCGAGCGTTATCCCGAATTAGCCGTGTTTATCGAGCGCAAGGGCCAGCCAAGATATTATGCTGAAACCACCAACTCGGGGGATCGCTATTTCATTTTGTATTATCCGAAAAAGCGCGAGGCTTTTGCCTGCCGCAGTATGGCCGAATCGACCCAGAAAATCGAATTTTCTGGGCCATACCCCATTACCCAAAACGAATTAGCAACCCTCCGGAAGCTAGAGGCTGGTGAGGGGCAAGAGATCAATGAATCTGAAGTTCCATGACTTGGCCAAAATCGCTTTAGCGGGCTAAATATAGCTTGCAACACCATATGGATTTTATAGATTTAAACTACATCAGACGGAATGTTTTCCACTGATGTAATATAATAAACGAGCAATTGCTCATCATATAAACAAACCCAATAGAAATAAAAACCATGAAAACTAATTCAATCCATAAACGCGGCTTCACCTTGGTGGAGCTACTCGTTGTTATCGTTATTATCGCATCCTTGGCTGCGCTTTCAGCTCCCATGATCATGGGTCAGGTGAAAAAAGCAGCTAGAACCGAAGCGATTTCAAACGCCAAACAAATTGGCCTCGCGATGTTTCAGTTCGAGAATGAGTATGGCTCCTATCCAGGCGCAGCTACTCTTACGACTCTTGAGGAAGACTTGCCTGATGCGGAAGTTAAAGGCGGAACTGGAGATGCTAATGAATACTTCAAGCAGTTGATGCATGCTGGAATCGCTCCATCTGAGGAGATGTTCTATGCAAAAGCTGCAGGCACTACAAAACCCGATGGCGACATCTCAAATTCTGAGGCAATTGCAGCAAGGGAATGCGGCTTTGGCTACATCATGAATGGAGATGAAGGCATGAGTACTTCAGGCAACCCATCCCGTGTCCTCGTTGTTTCACCTCTTTCAGAGGCGGGCGGATTTGAATTTGATGCGGGCCCATTCGACAACGTCGCGGTTCTCCTCAAAATCGATCAAAGCGTCAGCACTCCTAAGATCAGCAAAGATGAGGAAACTGGTCTAGGACCTGTTAAGCTTAATAAAATCGAACTTAAGGATGCTAAATTCTGGGGTGCTGTTACTCCTGCGATGAAAGCGCCAAAATTAAAATGAGGACATTGATTTATGGGGCGATGTCGTAATTAATTCATCCCCCGGCTAAGTAAGCTTATTAATAAAATCATTCATAAAAACCGGACAACCTTTGGGTCGTCCGGTTTTTTCATTTGTGGAATGTGCGATCCTCGTCGAGATATCCAAAATTAACTATGTCTTCAGAAAAAATTTCACAAGCCTTCATGCCGTATCCGGTCTCAACCTTGAGCCCGAGGATTGTTCCAACTGATCTCAGTTCGTTTAAATCACGTGGTATCTCGGAAGTAGAAAGGGAATTGCAGCAGAAACTGACGGAAATACGTGAGACTTATCTGGCAGCAATTGATCACTTTAATTGGAACAAGCTCATCTATGAGGCGGATATCAACTTTGAGCCCATTATCGGTCAAACTTACCATCTTTACGAGGTTCGTGGCCGGAAGCTGCTTTCGATGATTTCCCCAGATCAGTGGTACCACAAACACCTCGCCACCGTGCGACTCAATGTGGATAGGCAATGGAAGCTGGAAGTGATTTCCGGAGCGGTTGATCAGCAATCTTTGTTTGGGGTCTGATAGTTTGCATAATCTTTTGTTGAATCGTGATTGTTCTCCAAGGAGGGAGGAGGAAGGGGAGATGAGGAGTTCTGGATTTAATTGATATTCTTTCTCCTCCTCTCCTCCAAAACCTCCTCCCTCCCTGTAAAGAACGCCCGAAACATCTTCCAAGACAGCAAACGACATAAAAAAACGCCTCAGGAAAACCTGAGGCGTTTTTCAAAAATATCTGAATAGGAAACTTAGTTTGCAGCGATCACGTTGACGCGGCCGCCTTCGCGGTCGAACTTCACTTGACCATCGGTCAAAGCGAAGAGGGTGTGATCTTTACCACAGCCAACACCCACACCTGGATGCACTTTGGTTCCGCGCTGGCGAATGATGATATTTCCAGCGATGACGGCTTGTCCGCCGAATTTTTTCACGCCGAGGCGTTTGCTGCGTGAGTCGCGTCCGTTTTTAACGGATCCTTGTCCTTTTTTATGGGCCATGAGAGTAGGTTGGTTGAAATTGAGGAATTAGCCAATGGAGGTAATCTCCAACTTGGTCATGTGACGGCGGAAACCAATCGTTTTGTGGAAACCTTTGCGGCGCTTGAATTTGAAAGCGACGCCTTTAGGACCACGGAACTGATCGATCACCTTTGCTGTGACGCTGCCGCCTACGATGAATGGGGTGCCGATGGTCACACTGTCACCTTCGCCACGAAGCAGAACTTCGTTGAATGTGATTTCGGAATCGACAGCCGCTTCGAGTTTCTCGACGTCGAGCTTGTCACCTTGTTTGACGCGGTATTGTTTACCGCCTGTTTTGATTACTGCGTAGGCCATGGCCGTTTAGGGAAAAGTTGTTTGTCCGCTATTGGAGCGGGCGCGGAATCCACCATGAATCGACCTATCTTGCAAGGATTTTTTGAGTGTTTTTAAAAAACTTTATCAACCCGCCCAATTCGATTCCATAAAAGGCATATATTTAGGGGTTTTTTAGGAAAAAGAGAAATATAATTAGAATAGTTCTTGATAGTAATAAGAATGATTCTAATTTGATGTCGAAATGACAACCAACGGCTTACAACATCGACAAACGGAAATCCCGGAGGAGATCAATGGCCTCCGCATGACGCGGCAACGCCAAGAAGTGTATCGATTCCTGATGGGAGAGCGCACTCATCCGACGGCGAACGAAGTTTTCATGCGCATCAAAGAAGCGCTACCACACGTTTCTCTAGCAACTGTCTACAACTGCCTTGAGGCGCTGGTGCAGCATAAAATCATCCGCCAGGTGAACTTCGACCGCGAGCCATCCCGCTACTGCCCGAACCTTGATGAACACGGCCACTTTCACGATGAGACCACCGGTACGATTCACGACGTGAAATTCAAGCCCGGCATCAATCTCACCGACATCCTCGACCTTCCGCCAAACACGGTGATCAAAGATATCGAAATCACCCTTCGCGGCCAACTCGCCTAAACCTCAAATACCGTAAGCCCAGCTTTGCGACCTCCGCGCCTTTGACTACATTGCATTCCGTCCAAGCCAAATCACTACATTAAGATAAAATCGCTATCGCTCAATATGCTTTGCGGTGAAAAGCACATCTCTAGATATTTCCGCTATGTCCCTAAAAATTAACAACCTCCACGCAACTCTCGAAAACGGCACTGAGATCCTCAAAGGCGTCAGCCTTGAAATACCTCCTGGTGAAATCCATGCCATCATGGGACCCAACGGATCCGGGAAATCCACGCTTTCCAAAGTCATCGCCGGTCACGAATCCTACGTCCCGACCGCTGGGGAAATCCTGCTCGATGGCGTGGATATCTCTGAAATGTCTATCGATGAGCGTTCACGTGCCGGCATTTTCCTCGCGTTCCAATACCCTAACGAAGTCCCAGGCGTCTCCAACGCGAATTTCATACGCGCGGCTCTTCAAGCTCGTTTGCCAAAAGGCGAGGAAATCGATGCCGTCGCCTATTACAAATCGCTCTACGAGAAAATGGATCTGCTTGAGATGGATCGCAAATTCACCGGACGCGCCGTGAACGAAGGCTTCTCCGGTGGAGAGAAAAAGCGCAATGAAATCCTCCAGATGATGATGCTCTCACCGAAATATTGCATCCTCGATGAAACCGATTCCGGCCTCGATATCGATGCGTTGAAAATCGTCGCGAAAGGCGTCAACGCGATGCGCTCGCCGGATCGCGGCATGTTGCTTATCACTCACTATCAACGTCTGTTAGATTACATCAAGCCAGACCAAGTCCACGTCATGGCAGAAGGTCGCATCGTCAAATCTGGCGGCCCCGAGCTCGCATTGGAGCTAGAAGAACACGGCTACGACTTCCTGAAAGAGCCTGCCCTCGCGTGAACGCCTAAGTTCCAGTAACCCTTTTTAAATTTTCCCATGTCATACCAAGAAACAGCCACCGCAATCCTCGATGAGGAGACGCACGATGCGATCAATATCGACCGTACCAAGGGCGACTTCACTTTTCCCGAGCGCAACAAATTCGATGCGGGTTGGGGGCTTTCCTCCAAGACGGTCGATTACATTTGTGATGTGAAACAAGATCCCGATTGGGTTCGCGAATTCCGTCACAAGGCTCTCGCAGTGTTTGAAAGCAAACCGATGCCGACCAATTGGGCGACCGAGGATTTGAACAACATTCATTTTGATAAAATCCGTTACTACCTTTCGGATGGTGAAAAACCCAAACGGACATGGGACGAAGTACCTGCGGAAATTTTGGAAACCTTCGAGCGCTTGGGAATTCCTCAGCAGGAGCGTGCCTTCCTCGCCGGTGTGGAAGCCCAATACGATTCCGAGGCAGCTTACTCTAACATGAAAGAGGAGCTCACCAAACAAGGCGTGATTTTCGTCACATCCGCAGAAGGCCTGAAAGAGCACGAGGAGATTTTCCGTCCTTGGTTTGGAAAAGTCATCCCGACGGGCGACAACAAATTTTCCGCTCTCAACAGCGCGGTGTTTTCTGGTGGTTCGTTCATTTACATCCCGAAAGGCGTGAAGCTCAAACAACCGCTCCAAGCTTATTTCCGCATCAACTCGGAATCATTCGGTCAATTTGAAAGAACCCTCATCATCGCCGACGAAGGCTCGGAAGTGATGTACATGGAAGGTTGCACCGCTCCGAAATTCGAGACCGCGACTCTCCATTCCGCAGTGGTTGAATTGGTCGCACTCAAAGGCGCGAAAATCCAATACATCACGGTTCAAAACTGGTCGTCGAATGTTTTTAACCTCGTCACTAAGCGCGGCCTTGCGATGGAAGACGCGGAAGTTCGCTGGATCGATTGCAACATCGGCTCACGCCTCACGATGAAATATCCCGGTGTGATCATGAAAGGCGAACGCGCTCGCGGCGAAGTCATTTCCATCGCTCTCGCCAATACCGGCCAACATCAGGACACCGGCGCGAAAATGATTCACGCTGCGAACAACACCACATCGAACGTCGTTTCAAAATCGATCTCGGTCGGCAAAGGTCGTTCGACCTATCGCGGCCAAGTCCACATCCCAAAACATCTCAAAGGCTGCAAAAATAACACGGAATGCGATGCGTTGTTGATCAACAGCAATTCCCGCACCGACACCTATCCGGCCATCACCGTGAAAGGCAACCGCCACGCGACCCAGCACGAAGCTTCGGTTTCACAAGTTTCCGAGGAAATGCTGTTCTACATGCAACAGCGCGGACTCAATCAAGGCCAAGCGATGTCGCTCGCCGTCAACGGTTTCATTAACGATCTCGTCCGCGAGTTCCCGATGGAATACTCGGTCGAATTGAAACGCCTCATCGATCTCGAAATGGAAGGCTCGGTCGGTTAATCCCCATACATTTTTATCTCTATGACTTCTGTTCTTCCCGTATGGCTTCAAGCCCGCCAGCAAGCTGCTCAAAAACGTTACGAATCCACTCCCACTCCAAAACGTGGAGATGAACAATGGCGCTTCGCCAACATCAAGCAGCTCAATTTCGAAAACCTCTCCGGTAAAGCTTTGACTGCCGACGCCGCAGACCTGATCTCGCGTTCGGTTGGACTCGCAACCCCCACTGCGAAATTCGTTTTCCTCAATGACGAACTCATTCACTCCGAAAGTTCATTAGCTACTTCCATCATATGCCTTCCTCTCGCCGAGGCGTTAGAAAAACATTCCGATCTCGTTGAGCAACATTTCATGAAGCAAGAGACCCGTCTTGGCTCCGCGAAGTATGCCGCGCTGCATGAAGCATCTGTTAGAAATGGCTTGTTTGTGCACGTGCCTGAAAACCAAATCTTCGAAGGCGCGATCGAAGTGCATCACTGGATTTCTGGAGGAGTAACCATTTTCCCTCACACGCTGGTGGTGACAGGAAAATCATCTCAAGTTCGCGTCGTGGATATTTTCCATTCCGTGGATACGGAAACCGCAGGTCTGGTGATTGCGTTCAATGACCTCTCTGCAGGTCAAAACTCCAGCCTCGACTACATCGCAATCCAAGATCTCAACGAAGTCAGCCGTATCATTTCGATCAACGCAACTTCCACCGCTCGCGATGCGCGGGCGAAAGGCTTTGTCCTAAACACCGGCGCCGCATGGGCACGCAACGAATCGCTCTCACGTCTCGAAGGTCCCGGCGCGCATTCCGATATGCTCAGCGTGTCGATTCCAGACCGCGAACAGGAATACGATCAACGCACCTACCAACATCATGTTTCGGAAGGCGCTTACTCGGATCTGCTCTACAAAAACACCCTCTACGGACATTCCAAAACGGTGTTCTCCGGTTTGATTTCCGTGGATGAAAAGGCTCATCACACCGATGCCTATCAAACTTGCCGCAATCTTTTGATGACCGATGACTGCGAAGCCAACTCCATGCCCGGCCTCGAAATCAATGCGGACCAAGTCAAATGCTCGCATGGTTCCACGTCCGCTCAAATTTCCGATGAGGAAATTTTCTATCTTCAAGCACGCGGAATCGATCCCGTGCGCGCCCGCCAACTCATCGCGCGCGGTTTCTCCGTTGAAGTCGTCGAGCGCTTGGGCGACGAAGCAATCGAATCTCTCGTCCTGAGTTACATCGACGAAAAATTCAATGGCATTGCCAAAGATTGATTTCGGACACTTGCGAAAAAAATAAAGCGAAGTAATCTAACGCCATGCTTCATCGAATTTTGTTCCCCAGTATCGTATTAACCGCCTCCGCTTTCGCAACCGACATCTCCAAAATCCCGTTCAAAACGGCAGATGGTAAAGAAACCAGCCTTTCTGCCTATTCAGGAAAAGTCGTGTTATTAGTCAATGTCGCTTCAAAATGCGGCTTCACCAAGCAATACACCGGTCTTCAAAAACTTTACGAAGACAATAAGGACAAGGGTTTAGTCATCCTTGCGTTTCCTTGTAATAACTTTGGCGGTCAGGAGCCTGGAACTATCGAAGAAATCGAAAAGTTTTGCTCCACGAACTATAACGTTACCTTTCCGATCATGGATAAAATCGACGTTAAAGGGGATAAGCAGCATCCACTTTATACCGCCCTAACTGGCAAAGACGGAGCGTTTCCTGGAGATGTGAAATGGAATTTCGGTAAAATCCTCATCGGCAAAGACGGCAAGCCCCTGGCTCGCTTCGAATCCGGCACCAAGCCCGACAGCAAGGAGCTAACCGACGCCGTCACCGCAGCTATGGGAGGGTAAATCCCCATTGTCGTTAGGCCACACATCCGGATAGCCTATTCTACTTATGAAAAAATATCCTAAATTCAACAGAGCTGTCCTTATGGGCCTTTGTGCTTTAACTATTCTTGGCGCATCATCGTGTCTTCCGCTTGCCGCAGGCGCTGCCGCAGGTTATATTGCTCACGATGAAGGTTATCGCGTCAGCAATCCGGTTCACAAAACAGAATAAAACTCAATCCCCAAAACCTCCTCGTTTTGCGTTTATGAGAAACTCAGCTCTTAAATTCTTCTTGTTAGGTTTCACCATCGTGACAGCGATGAGTTCCTGCGTGCCTCTAGCAGTCGGCGCAGCAGGAGTGGCTGCAGGCTACATCGCACGCGATGAGGGAGTGGGTGTGGCAGAACCTGCTGGTTCTAGCGGCTCCGAGCCTACTTACGACTCCTCCGAGGCTCCAGTGTATTGATTCTCGCGCTTCACAGGTAGGAACTTAGGAGCGCCGATGCCCTCATCGGCATTTAATATACAAGTCGAATACCAAGACTCGAAGTTCATTTAGCCTTAAGGGCCACCAATTCTTGGGAATTGGTGTTTTTGTAAATCGCTACTATTTTGCTTTCTGATAGATCCGTACGTAGTCGATTTCGTAACGAGTTGGGAAAGGAGTGCCTTTGGGTTCGCCCGCGGCTTGGCCGCCGATGGCGAGGTTGATTAGAAGGTAATGAGGTTGTTGGAAGGGATTTTTTGGAGTGCCCTTGGCGTTGAGCGTTTTAGTTAGGTCGACTGTGTTAAGTAAAATATCGTCGACATAAAGTTTCATTTCCTTCTCATCCCAATCCATGCGCCAAACGTGAAACTTCTCCTCCCATTTGGGGTCGTTGAACGAGGTGATCGGCTTATTACTGCCGTCCCATTTCGGACTGTAAGGTTTTTCGGTGCCCCAGCAGGCATTCGCTAGGATTTTTCCATGGTAGCATTCGAGGATGTCCACCTCACCATTGTTAGGCCACTCGCCTTCGATCCCAAGAGTCCAGATCGCTGGCCACAGTCCAGCGCCGGATGTGATCTTCGCTTTGATTTCAAAGCGTCCGTATTTCCAGCTATGTAGATCCTTGGTAGTCATGCAGGCGGAGGTGTATTCGATGAATTCTCGGTTAGTTTTCCAATCTTTACTGCCTTTAACAAAGGTTGGATTCGGTTTGCGCTCCTTACGGCCTTCGATGATGAGCCTTCCGTTTTCGCAGAATGCATTTTGCTCCTGATACCACTGGAGCTCTTTGTTACGCTGGTAACCTTGCTCGAACACCCAGTTGGCAGGGTTGGGTCTGCCAGCCTTTTCAAATTCATCCGCCCACATCAATTTGTATCCTTGAGGAATTTTATCTTCTGCTAGGCAAAGTGAATGAAGACAAACGAGGGCAATGCATGCGATGCGTTTCATGTTAGGCGGTGATTTTCTTAAGTAAGTAGAGGGTTTTACGAAACGAATCATAAAGAGCAAACCATGTTGATCAAATGTTATCTGCGCTCTGATGAGTCTCGCATCATTGATTCATCCATTCGTTTCTAGATTGACCGCTTGCCAATCCGCTCAGTCGCTGCATCACTAATCGGAGTGGTTCCGCCCATCAATGATCCGGTTGTGCCGGGAGATAACCCATCTGGTCAGCGTATGCTGTTTCTAGATGCGTTAAGGGCTTTTGCCTCGGTATTTATTCTTCTGCACCACTTTGCTTTGTATCCTCCTCTGTGCGAAAATGCGAGACCCATACTTGGGGAGGTGGTGGATTGGTTTCGTGATTACGCAAGGATGACCCAGGTGTTCTTCGTGGTGGGTGGTTACGTTATGGCGCGCTCGATGTCGGCTCGACATTGGGGGCTAAGTGGTTTGGGAATCTTTGTAATTCAACGATATTGTCGGCTGGGTATTCCCTATTTAGCGGCGATTCTATTGGCCATTGCGGCGTGCACGTTCAGTCGCGAATGGCTTAATGCAGATGTTGTTGGCACTCCGCCAACTTTTCCGCAATTTGTAGCACATCTTTTCTTTTTACAAGAGCCGCTGGGCTACGAACATTTCTCTGCGGGCTTGTGGTTCGTTTGTATCAATTTTCAGATAGGATTGATCTATGCGATCATACTTTGTTTGCGCGATACACTAGCGCGATGGCGTGGAACTAGCGCAGGAGGAACTAGCATGGATCCTGCGATGATTGTAGGATGGGGGATAGCTCTACTCTCATTGTTCTATTTTAACGTGGATTCAAAATGGGATTCATGGGCAATTTATTTCTTTCCCTATTTTTTCATGGGCGTCGTGATCCATCGCGCCATGCAGAATAAACGCTCAGCTGTGGAATTTTGGTTATATGTGTTTGTGCTTATGATCGCTATAGCCTTTGACTGGCGTTGGCGGCTGGTAAATACGGTCTTGGTGGGGTTATTGCTATTTGTCGCCGATAAATCAGGACTCGCTACTCGCTGGCCGAGGAGTCGCCTTATCGCCTCTATGGGCCAGGTATCCTACTGCTTATTTTTGGTTCATTTTCCAGTTTTACTAATCGTTGCCGGCTTATGGGAGCGGTTCAGATGGACATCTCCTTCACAAGCGATCGCAGGTTTAGTTACTGCCTTCCTAATCAGCGTGGCTACCTCATTCGTTTTCCATCGTTACATCGAGCTGCCCTCTGCAAGTTTGTTCCGCATACGGTCTAAACCTATATAGGAAAATGAACCACAATGGGAGCGAAGCGGACATGGACGGAGTGTAGCGTAGTCAAATCGACACAGATAAACGTTAATTTTCAGAGACTTATGATGAATTTATAATTCATCTGGTGGATGAGAGAATTGATCGGCGTAACTCATTCATTATCTTCGTTCATTTGACTCAAGAAGTATGTTTCATGTTCGTCCATGTCCGCTGCGCTCCCATTGTGGTTCGATTTCTGTTTCTAGACTAAAAGAACATCAGGAAGAACGGAAGTTCGAGGATAGAGAACAGGGTGTCAGAGTGCCTTGATTGCGACCATGATCCGCTCGGTCAGTTTCTCGTATCCGGCTTTGTTCGAGTAGGCTTTGAATTCTTCCGGGGAAAGAATGATGGGTTTGCCGACTTTCACGGTGATTCTCGCGAAGCTCATTTTTCCTGAACCACGCGGCAGGGCTTTGTCGGCACCGAAGATGCGGACGGGTTGGATCGGAACTCCGGCCTTAGCTGCGATCATTCCGATGCCGGGAGCGGCGGGGCCGATTTCGCCATCCAAGGTTCTTGCCCCCTCTGGGAAAACTAAAACGCGCCAGCCCTCTTTGAGTTTGCGGATCACGGTTTTCATCGAACTCATGTCCGGCTTTTCCTGATCGATTGGGATGGCATTCCATTGAGGGAAAAGCCATTTGCCGAAGCTTACAAAAAGAGTCTTGCGAGCAAAAAACACCATCTCAGTCTGATAGAGATTTCCGATCAATGGTGGATCGAGAAAACTCTGATGATTGGACGCGACCAATACCGGACCGGATAGAATCAGGTTTTCTCGCCCAAGGATGCGAAGGCCAAAAAGCGTGCGATAGGCGGCGCCAAAAAGCAGCCAGCCAAACCAGTAAATCCAACGCATCATTTTTTTCGGCTCTTCGCTCTCATCGAAGTTCGCTGCCTGTGGCATGGGGAAACCTTGTTTGTGAAGAATTTCGATCGCAGCTTCGATGGCACCTTCGATCGAAAGTTGAGATGTATCTAACACCGTCGCGCCGTCAGCGACTTTCAGTGGAGCCATCTTACGTGAGCTATCCGCAGCATCGCGCTTCGCTACAGAATCTGCTTCACCATCGCCCGAGCGGCGGCGGTTGCGGATTTCGGGATCCGCATCGATATAAATTTTAAAGGGAGTTTCAGGAAAAACCACCGAACCAATATCGCGGCCTTCCATGACGACATGAGTGCGTTTGAGATAATCCCGCTGCATGGAAACGAGTTTCTCACGCACTTCGGGAATGGCGGAAACCACCGAGACATTTTCGTTGATCTCAGGATTACGGAGATGCGATTCGGGATTGACGCCATCAATCAAAATGGTCGAGAGCAAACCATCATCACCACAGGTGATTTCAATCTGATCTAACATTGAAACTACGGCCGGAATGTTTTTGGGATCGATGCCTTCGGAAAGAATTTTCCAGGTCACTGCACGATACATCGCACCGGAGTTCACCATGATGATACCGAGTCGGCTAGCCATCGCGCGGGCCATGGTGCTTTTCCCCGAAGCGGCGGGGCCGTCGATGGCGATGGCGTGAAAGCTCATTTGGAAACAATCGGAAGGTTGAAATCTTCGGGCTTGGTTTTCTCATGCCGTATCGCATCGAGATGATGCGAGAAACCTGGGTAGGAAGTGTTGATGCAATCCGTGCCGTGCACGACGGTTTCGCCTTTGGCAAAAAGCCCGGCAATGCAGAACGCCATCGCGATGCGGTGGTCGCCGTGCGATTCGATTTCCGCAGCGTGCAGGGGATTTCCACCGCGGATGGTCATGCCGTCTTCGAACTCTTCCACATCGACTCCCATTTTACGCAAGTTCTCCACCGTGGTGGTGATGCGATCGGTTTCTTTCACGCGGAGTTCACGCGCACCACGGATGTGTGTTTCACCCGAAGCAAGCGCGGCGGCGACAGCGATGACAGGAATTTCATCGATCAAGTTTGGAATTTCCTCGGGCAACAACGTTGTGCCTTTCAATGCGGCTCCATGGATTTCGATATTACCAATCGGTTCGCCATCGGAAGAGTGGAGAATTTCTGTTAGGTGCGCGCCCATACGCGAAAGAACTTTCAGAATCGCGGTCCGTGTTGGGTTTAGGCCGACGTCTTTAAGAAGTAACCGTGAGCCTGGCATCGCAGCGGCAGCGACTAGCCAGAAAGCAGCGGATGAGACGTCACCTGGGACTTTGATGTCGCATGACTTAGGCATCTGGCCACCGATCACGGAAATTTTGTTATCGACGGTTTTGCAGGTAAGCTTGAAGGCCGCCATCATGCGCTCGGTGTGATCGCGGGTGACGGAGGGCTGTGTGACGGAAGTGGTGCCATCGGCAAACAGTCCGGCGAGAAGAACTGCGCTCTTCACCTGCGCGGATGCCATCGGCATGTCGTAATCGATGGGATGC
>JANPEG010000111.1:0-6752 GCA_031431855.1 Akkermansiaceae bacterium
CGACAGCGCGAGCGGCAGCATCACCAAGAGCCGCAACGTGGAAACGCAGGGCGTATTCAGCTTGAAGGGCAAGCCGCTGAACAGCCACGGCCTCACGAAGAAAGTGGTGTACGAGAACGAGGAATTCAACCTGATCCAGGCCGCGCTCGACATTGAAGATGGTATGGATGGCCTGCGCTACAACCGCATTGTGGTAGCCACCGATGCCGATGTGGACGGCATGCACATCCGCTTGTTGTTGCTCACGTTCTTCCTGCAGTTCTTCCCGGACCTGATCAAGAACGATCACCTCTACATTTTGCAAACGCCCTTGTTCCGCGTGCGCAATAAAAAAGAAACGATCTATTGTTACGATGAAGAATCGCGTGTGAAAGCGATCGCAAAACTTGGCAAAAATGCCGAGATCACCCGCTTCAAAGGCCTGGGAGAAATTTCACCCGACGAGTTCAAATTCATGATCGGTCCCGATATGCGCTTGGATCCCGTGGAATACGAAGAAGGCAAAGGGGTGAAAGAACTGTTAGCCTTCTACATGGGTAAAAACACCCCGAGTCGCCAAGAATACATCATCGAGAATTTGAGAGAAGACGTGGATCGGCAGGTGGCTTGACTCTTAACCGGTAGAGGAATATAAATAACTCGTTCAAAATAATTTTTGTTCCGTTATTTTAATTATATGATTTCTAAGCCTAACTTTCATACAGATAAGCTAAGTGAGGGATTGTCACGTTTTATCGCAGGATTGCCTATAGAAGGCGTAGAATTGCGGAATTTAAAAATGAATTATGATCAACGTGGTTGTTTCACTGAAGTGTTTCAGCAGAGCTGGGGGACGTGCATTTCTCCTGTGCAGTGGAGTGTGATTCATTCAAAGCCCAATGTTTTCCGTGGACTGCATCTACACCGCAGGCATGACGAGTATGTGGCCGCACTCACGGGGCGTATGACTGTCGGCTTGCGCGATTTGAGGCCTTGGTCGCCCACGCGGGGTAATTGGTGTCTGATTGAGTTATGTGGAGAGGATTTTGCCTGCCTCACTTTTCCGATAGGGTTGCTACACGGTTGGTATTTTCATGAGGAGACGCTTCATTTACAGGCAGTTTCGGAGTCATATCTCGACTATGGCAAGGAGGATAACTGGGGCTGTCACTGGTCAGATCCAGCGTTAGAGATTCCGTGGCCTTTCACAGATCCGATTTTGACCCAACGCGCATCAGATTTCCCCAAAATGCAGGGGCTAATAGAGGCTTTGGGTGATTGGGGGCCGCCGCAATGAGACAAACCTGCGGCGAAAGAAAAGGTATAATTTTATATACCACGGTCGGCATTGTCTACGGAGCTCAGCTTTGAGATTGCAATTCTCGCGGTTGAGTTTGTTTATAAATTGCCGGACGGCCTTGTTCATCTCAATTTCTATTTGAGGTAGAGTATCTGGGCTTTGAATACGGGCACTCCATTTTTCCATCTCGGATAGTCGGAGGGCGGTAGTCAAGCCGGGGTGCGCACCGCGCGGCATCCAAATGACGGAGTAGCGGTATCCACTTACAGTTCGGAAGCTCGGCTGCAAACCGAACTTGGTCCAGAACCAGGCGTCGGTGTATATGTCGGCAGGCGTGATTGCCCAGCCTTCGGGAAGTTTACGGTATGCTTCGAGTGTGTGTGCACCGAAGGATAAAGGAATGAGAATGCGATTTGGAAGATTAAGGAGTTTACGATGGGCGGGATTCTGTAGTTCATTGCAGATGCCAAGGTTAGCTACAAATCCTTTTTTTTGGAGCTGTATGACTGAGGTATGAGCAAAATCGGAATCAACCAAAAGGCTAGAGAGTTCCTCGACATGCCAAGGCAGATAGAGGTCGCGGTCGCAGAGATAGCAAACAATGCGGCCACGAGCCTCGCGCAGAGCTTCGTGGCGATAGGGCTCGCCGCGGCGGACGTGTTTGGGGTGATCAAAAAAACGTACGCGCGAATCGGTGCTTACGAGATCTAGGGCGGTTTTGCGGGTGATTTCAGCAACCCCGTCACCGATAATGAACACCTCAAGTTCGCGAACGGTTTGTCGGAGCACGCTTTCAACCGCGAGGCGCAGGCATGGGCCGCGGTCGATAGAGGTGGGGATGATGACAGTGGCAACGAGGCTCATGATTAAGTGGGGGTGAGTCCAGCGAGTTGGCGTAGAGTGGTGATACATTCAACGACCGCGAGTCCGGCTTCTGCATCGGCTGGTGGAGGTAGGCCTCCGTCGAGGTAGGCGCAGAAGGTGGCTAGTTCGCGCTTTAGGGCTGATTCTCGCGAGATAGGGCGTAGTTCAGTGGTTTTTGAACCGTCGGGTAAGGAGCGGGTGATGGCGATGTGATCAGAGTCTGCGTCGGGCAGGACAGCTACGCCGTCTTGGCAATGAAGACGAACTTCACGGCGTTTTTCTTGGTAGCGGTTAGAGACCTCAAATATGGCCCAAGGATCGACGCCGTTGGGGTCGCCGAGCACGCCGAGGAGTCCTACGCAGCGACCAGAGAGACATTCGGCGAGGGCGAAGCGGGGAGGAGGGATGCTGCCGAGGATAAATTGAGCGATGGCGACGTCGTGTGGAGCGAGGTTCCAAGAGGAATCCACGTCGGTGCGGGGGCTGGTCCAGTTGGTGCGAAAAGATCGTATGCCATGAACCGGGCCTAGCTCGCCTGAGTTGGCAAGTGCGGCGATGGCTTCGATGCCGGGATGGTGTAGCCAGATATGCCCGACGAATAAGCGGCCATCGGCGAGTGAGGCTAGTTTGCGGGCTTCTTCTAGATTGGCGGCGAGGGGTTTTTCGCAAAGCACGCGTTGTCCGCGTGCGAGGAGAGCTGCAACAATGGGGGCGTGCGTGATAGCGGGAGTGGCTACGATAGCTCCGTCGGTGGTTGGGAGTTCATCCAATGTGGCAAAGACGTCGCGCGCGCCAGACTCACGGGCAGAGTGAGCGGCGGCAGGATCGGGCTCGACCACTGAGACGGAGTGTTCGAGGGCAAGGAGGTCGCGGAGAATATTGCGCCCCCAGAGGCCGTGTCCGATAAGCGCAATATTAAGATTAGCCACAGATCAAAGTTTCGCAATGAACGTAAATGGCTGTCAATCCACATATTTCCGCTCTTCCTGATCTCAAAGCCATCGCACTTCGATGTGGGTTAATCGTTGATTACTGAACCTAAGGCCCCACTGATTTCGGTGAAATGTTTTCTCTCTCCGCGCGGTATTCTTCGGACTATGAAAAAACTCCTCGCTCTTGGGTTCGCTGCTATTCTGAGTTCTTGTGCCACGCTTGCACCTCCCGCGCCCAAAGGTTCGGTGGATCATGTGGTGCTGATGTGGCAGAAAAATCCCGGCAATCTCAAGGATCGCAAACAGCTTACTGACTCCATTGAGCGCTTGAGAGTGATCGAAGGTATCACGATTCTGGACCACGGCACTGCTTTGGCCAGTGAGCGACCTGTGGTTGATGATTCATTCGACATTGGGATAGTGATCCGCTTCAAAGATGTTGATGCCTTACATGCCTATGAATCCGATCCACGCCACGTGAAGGAAGTTAAAGGTGTTTTGCTTCCTTTAACGAAAAAAATCCAAGTCTATGACATCATACGTTGATGCGATAACCGCAGGCTCGACATGGCTGTAATGTCGACTGAATACTTGCTTAGTTTTTTATCTTCGTAAGCATGAAACTCTCCATCAGGATTCGGCAAGTCTTGTGCTTTACATGAGATTTTTTCAAATGAGGATGGGTGCCTTGAAGAATCCCTCGCTCATTCTCAAATTCCGCATCGCGATGTTGTTATTCATCATCGGCTTGGTGCTCTCTGGTGTGACGGCATTTCCACTTTTAGTTGAGCTCAGGATTCTTTCCAAATGGATGAGTGAAATAGGACCTAGTGGGTTGGGTCTTTGGATATCAACCATTCTTGAGGGGCTTGAAACCACTTATGCTAGCTATCCTTGGATCGCCTATGGCACAGATTGGCTTGCTTTCGGGCATTTGGTGATCGCGATGTTTTTCATCCATCCGTTGATCCACCCACGTGCGAGTCGACCCAATATCATTGCAGGGATGGTTGCTTGTATTTCCATTTTTCCGCTCGCTATGATCTGCGGTCCAATCCGCGGGATTCCATTTTATTGGAGGCTGATTGATTGCTCGTTCGGTGTGATCGGCCTGATCCCATTGATCTATTGTTTGTATCTTCTTAGGAAAATGGAATCCGAGCCGGAATGATCCGATTGAGTCTAAGTTTTTGGAATGTTTAGTCTTCGCGGACCCGAAGTAACCTGAGGCTTGAGTAGATTGATTAAGTCTGCGCGTAAATTTTGAATTTTCTGATAGCGATTATCTGGGTTACGCTGCAAGCAGCAGATGACAATATCATCAACTCTCGGATCAAGGCCAGCGACCAAATTTCTGGGAGATGTGAAAGTTCCGTAGGGGAGGGTTCGCGTGAGCAATTTGTAGAGCATCATCCCGACCGAATAGATGTCAGCGCGATAATCGATAGTTTTTTCGGGGTCGAACTGTTCGGGGGCTACATAATCCATCGTACCCATGGCTTGATTGGTTTCAGTTAGATTATGTCTGAAAAGTTCTTCGCCAATCAGGCGAGCAAGACCGAAATCGCCGACTTTTACATGTCCATTGAAATCAAGCATCGTATTTCCGGGACGGATATCGCGGTGGATCACACCTTGTCCATGAGCATGTTCCAAAGCATCACACACCTGCGTGATTAGCGCCACGATCTCTGGCAAGTTGAATCCTCGTGAATCGATCAATCGCTCCAAAGTGTCGCCCTGTACATATTCCATCATGAGGAATAGGAAAGAACCCGTTTCACCGAAATCGTAGATTTTGACGATATGGAGATGGTTAAGCCCTGCCATTGCTCGTGCCTCAAGCTTGAATTTCTGGATAATGGATTGGTCAGTGACGGGATTAACGCGAAAGATTTTTACTGCGGTCAAACGATCCATTTTAGCGTGACGCGCCTGGTAGTAGGTCCCCATACCACCGTGACCGATAAAGGACAATATCTCGAGTTGAGGAATGAGAATCTGAAGTTCCTCAATACTGGGTGGTTGGATAGAGTTCGGATCAATCATGGCACTTCCGATTCGATAAATTAGAAATAGCAGCTTTGGAAGCTTGAAGATCGTAAACGGTAGAAAAAAATCTCAAGTTTCGGCGAATTAAGTCCCCTGATTCAGCGCATCAATGACCTCACCACGCTGATTCACAAAACAGTAAGAAGTTCTCAAGCAGTGATTGAGATATTCCTTAGCTGCTGAAACAGCGCTGGGCAGATTTTTTCCATTCGCAAGATTTGCAGCAATCGCAGCAGCGAGGGTGCAACCCGTACCGTGAGAGGCTTTGACGGCGAGGCGCGGAGAGGTGAAACGATGTTCCATCTTACGGTCGTAAAGAAGATCGGTACAGTCTGTGGATTCCAAGTGACCGCCTTTGAGTAAGACTGCGCAGCCGAAATTTTCTGATAGAGCTTTGGCGGCGTGGCTCATTTCGTCGATGGATGAGATTTTTTCGCCGAGTAGGGTTTCGGCTTCGGGAAGGTTGGGTGTGATGAGGTGGGCGAGGGGGAGGAGTTTTTCGCGGTAAGTAGCGATGGCATCGGGCTCGATCAAGCTGGCACCAGTGGAGGCGATCATCACGGGATCGATCACTAGTTTGATGTGTGGATGATTTTTGAAAATAGCAGCGACGGTTTCGACGTGTTTGGCGGAGCCGAGCATTCCGGTTTTGACGAGTTCAAGTGGGAATGAATCAAGCATGAGGAGGATCTGATCTTGCAACATGGAAGGATCCACGGGATCGACCCTGCGGACGATATTCGCGGTTTCAGAAACGATGCAAGTGACTGCAGTCAGGCCGTGGAGGCCGAAGTGTTGGAAGGTTTTCAGATCGGCCTGCAAGCCGGCACCGGCGGAACAATCGGAACCGGCGATCGTTAGGATCGCTCGAATGGTTTCGGGTGATGGTTCAATTTGATTCATTGCTTCTTGATTCTTTGCCTCCGGCTTTCAATGGTTTCCACATGCAAGATGACATCAAGGAATTTGAACAGCTTCGTGTGAAGGTGGATGATGTTATATACATGCTGAGTTTGGATGCACCGCCGAATAAGCCACATCCTTTCGTTTATTTCATTTCAATTTTCAATGATTCTGTGGTGCCGATCACCATACGTGCCAGAAAGTGGGTGGTGATTGAAGACGGTGGTGAAACGACTGTGGTGGAGGGCGATGGAGTGGTGGGTCAGCAGCCGGTGATCAATCCGGGTGAACATTTTTCCTATAATAGTTATCACGTGGTTGGGAGAAGCGCTTTGGTGAACGGGGCGTTCTTTGCAGAGATGGCCAGCGGAGAGTTAATATTCTCAAGGATCCCGGGGTTCAGGTTGGAGGTTCCGAAGTTAGCGTGAGGGGTAGGTGAAATATGGTTATAAATGGTAGGAGCGTATATTTCGTTTCTCCAGTATCCTGCGTTTTTCAATTCGGACATTTATTGCCAATTGCTATTTGTGACGATTTATTTTCACAAAAATCCTATTTTCTTCTTGTCCTATTATTTTCTCCTAGAGTAGACACGCAATGTGATTTTTCTCCCGACATCGTCCTGCCGCTCTGCCGCTCTGCCGCTCTGCCGCTCTGCCGCTCTGCCGCTCTGCCGCTCTGCCGCTCTGACTCTATGCGGCTCAGCAGCTCAGACGCTAAGA
>JANPEG010000112.1:0-21512 GCA_031431855.1 Akkermansiaceae bacterium
GGAACCACTTGCTATCCGGGGTATCGAATCCGCTGGTGAGCTTCAGCGTGCCATCCACACCGGGGCGTTTCACCGTGAACTCAATCTTATCCCCACTGCTCAGGACGATGCGCTCCTGAATGCCTTCCAAAGATCCAGCGAAGCCGTTCACCTTCTCGCCGTTCACCGCGAGGATCTCATCACCGGGCTTGATACCGGCTTTTTCCGCAGGACTCCCCTCCAACACGTAGCCGATTGTGGTGCTCGGCACGAAATCCTTCGGCTTACCCACGCCCCAGACCACCAAGGCAGCGGCGAGTGCGAGCAGGATGGAAAACAGCGGCCCGGCGAAGGCGACGATGATTTTATCTAACGGAGTGATGGTAGGGAGCGGCTTGCGATCCTTATCTCCGCCCTCGATGGCCTCCATCGGTGCCATTTGCGGCAGCGCGACGAAGCCGCCCGCCGGAATCCAGCCAAGGCCGTATTGCACGCCCTTGTGCTCCATTTTCCAAATCGGCTTACCGAACCAGATCTGGAAGCGGTCGATCTGTAGCCCCCGCCATTTCCCGGCGAGGAAATGACCGAGCTCGTGGACGAAGATGATGATATTGAAAAGCATCACCACTACTACGATGAGGAGGATGATCTGGATGGTGGTCTGGAAAACGGTCATAGGGTGCTAGAGCGGATTGCGACAAAAGCTACCCGCCGATACGCATCTCGCAAGACTTTCCAAACGAATCACTCCCGAGCGAACGAGATGCCTCATGTTGAGCTGTTCCCGCTGGAGCCGCTGGTCGGATTTGAACCGACGACCTGCTCATTACGAATGAGCTGCTCTACCCCTGAGCTACAGCGGCTTTTCACTGATCCGCGATTAGAAAGCGCGGAGCGAAACCTCAGTCGTTTTATCGGGATGACAATGGCTTGCAACGAAAAAAGCTCTCCAGCGTTACCACTGGAGAGCTTGTTTGAATTTACGTTAAGCTAAATTACTCAGCTGTCGCTTCTGCTTTTTTGGCGGCTTTCTTAGCAGCTTTCTTAGCAGGTTTTTTCTCAGCGGCTGGTTCTGGAGTGGTCTCCTCGGCAGCTACTTCGACGACGTCTTCCGAACCAAGTTCTGGCTGATCCACCCATTCAATGATTGCCATTGGGGCGGCATCGCTCATGCGTTGACCGAGTTTGATGATACGGCAGTATCCGCCTGGACGGGTAGCTGCTGCTGGTGCGATCTCTGCGAACAGTTTGCTCACTGCTTCCTTCTGACGAAGGAAAGCGATGGCAAGACGGCGGGAATGCAGGTCGTTGCGTTTGGCTTGTGTGACCAACTTTTCAGCAACCGGGCGCAGGGCCTTGGCTTTACCGAAAGTGGTTTTGATGCGGCCATGCTCAATCAAGCTGCATGCCAAGTTGGCGAGCAGTGATTTGCGGTGGGCGGTTTTGCGTTTAAGCTTAGTAGTGTTGCGGCGATGTCTCATCGGTGGCTTCCGTTAGTGGTTAGAAATAAAGGGTGGAATTAGTCGTCAAGGTTTTGAGCAATAAGATCAGCAAGTCCAACTTGTGTCTCCTCTTCGGCGCCAAGGCGTGGTCCGCGTGAAGCGATCGATCCACCTGCAAGCAGGGCAGGCTCGAAGGACATGCCAAGGCCGAGGCCGAGCTCGACGAGCTTGTCCTTGATCTCATTGAGGGATTTCTTACCGAAGTTACGGTATTTAAGCATTTCGGCTTCCGATTTCATCGCAAGTTGTCCCACCGAAGTGATATTTGCGTTGTTCAAGCAATTCGCCGCACGGACGGAGAGCTCGATCTCGTTGACCGACATGTTGAGAAGTTTTTTGAGCGCAGCGTTTTCTTCGCTGGACTCTGCTGGTGCTTCTTCGAAGTCGACTGCGTTTTCGTCATAGTTAACAAATACGTCGAGGTGATGACGAAGAATGGCAGATGCTTGAAGCAATGCGTCTTGTGGAGTGATGCGACCGTCGGTCCAGACATCAAGAGTAAGTCTGTCGTAGTCGGTGATTTGGCCAACCCGTGTGGAGTCCACGCTGTATTTGACGCGGGTCACTGGGGAGAAAATCGAATCGATCGCGATGACGCCGATTGGCTGATCCTTGCGCTTGTTCTCATCGCCAGTGGAGAAGCCACGACCAACGCGAACTTCGAATTCACAATCGAATTTTACTTTTTTGTCCAAGGTGCAGATGATCTGATCCTTGTTCACAACGGAGTAGATGTGATCTTCGATAATGTCACCAGCAGTGATGACACCTTCTTTTTCAACTTTGATAGAAAGGATGCGCGGCTCTTTTTCGCCGTGGCTGAATTTAACCTTCTTGAGGTTCAATACGATGTCGGTGACATCCTCGACCACGCCTGGAAGGCTGGAGAATTCATGTTGGACACCTGCAATTTTCACCGAGGTGATGGATGCACCCTCAAGTGAGGAAAGCAAAACGCGGCGAAGTGAGTTGCCTACGGTGTGACCATATCCACGCTCAAAAGGTTCTGCGATGAACTGTGCGTAGATATCTGATGCGGTATCCTCGTTGCGAACGAGACGATTCGGGAGCTCGAAACGAGCTAGTGTGGTAGTTGACATATATGGTTTCGGTTGCCGGGTTACCCTCACGCGAGACAGGCGCTTTCACACCTAGAGGACCAACGGCGGTTGATTTAGATTCACTCGCGGGGGGCGAAGGAAATGCTTTAGAGCCTCACTTGCAATGCTTTTTCTCTAAAAAATGAGAAAAATGACTAAATTTCCGCATGAATTGAGTAAAAATGCTTGGATTTTTTTGAATTATTGACGAAATATCTAACCAACCTAACAACTGAACCATATGAACTCCAAGAAAAACCTCACCCGCTTCACCTACGAAACCGCAGCATTCGAAGGCTGGCGCTTATGCATCAGCCGTGCTGGATCAAGCTTCACCAAGTATTTCTCCGATAAGAAATTCGGCAGCCAGAAGAAATCACTCGCCGAAGCTTCAAAGGCACTCACCGAAATCAAAGCCATCCTCGATTCCGCTAAAAAGGTCGACGGCAAGCTTTCTGCAACCACCGTTCGCAAGGTCGAAGCTCTTCTCAAAAAATATTAAGCGGAACTTGAGGCAGTTTTCGATTTCGTTAGCTGATTTTCATGCTTCATTCGAAAATGCCTCCTGTTATCCACTGGTTTCGCCGCGATCTTCGGATCGCTGACAACTCAGCTTTATATCACGCCTCCAAAGCCGGATGCGTGATTCCTGTTTATATTTTAAGCTCCTGGAGGAAAAATCATGCTTGGACTGGGTCGAACCGGCAGAAATTCCTCTGCGGTTGTTTGGAATCCCTCTCAAAAAACCTCGAAATACTCGACTCAAAGCTGATCATCCAGGAGGGATTGGCCATTCCAGTGCTCAAAAAGCTCATCGCCGAAACCGGAGCCACGGCGGTTTATTTCAATCGCGACCCCGATCCTTTCGGTAAACAAACCGAACAAGAGCTCAGCGCTCTGTGCGCAGAGCTCGGGATTGAATGCTGCGGATACAATGATATCGCGCTCCACGATCCCACGGAGATCCTGACCAAAACGGGAAATCCCTACAAAGTTTATACCCCGTATTCGAACAACTGGCTTTCTAGTCCGAAACCACTCCCCTTACAGAAGCCGGATTCTCTCAACACTCCACGAGGCATCTCCTCCTTAAAACTACCGACCCTCTCCCATTGGAAACTCGCCGAATCCATCGCCGAACTTCCGGAACCCGGCGAACGCGCTGCTCGCGAGCGGATGCGCCATGCCGTTTCAAAAATGATCAGCCATTATTCCGAGAATCGCGATACCCCATCGCTCGAAGCCACATCCCGCCTCTCACAAGATCTCCGCTTCGGCCTCATCTCCATCCGCACGCTCTATGCAAAAGTCGCCACCGCGTTGAACTCCGCGACTGGCCGATCCCGCACCTCCATCGAGATCTACATCAAAGAACTCGCTTGGCGAGAATTCTACTTTGCCATCCTCCATCATTTTCCCCACGTCCTCGACCATGAGTTCAATCCAGACTGGAAAGGGCTGCCTTGGGACGAACCCGGCGAGAATTTTGAGAAATGGAAATCCGGTCATACAGGATTCCCCATCGTCGATGCCGGGATGCGCCAGCTCCTTCAAACCGGTTTCATGCATAACCGCGTCCGTATGATCACCGCGATGTTTCTCACCAAAGATCTCCACATCGATTGGAAGCTCGGCGAGTCCCATTTCATGCAGTATCTCACCGATGGCGAGATCGCTTCCAACAACGGCGGCTGGCAATGGTCCGCCGGCACCGGAGCCGATGCCGCACCTTATTTCCGTATCCAAAATCCTTGGTCCCAAACCGCCAAACACGATCCAGCGGGCGTTTACATCAAACGATGGATACCTGAGCTAAAGTCCGTAAATCCTAAGAAATTCCAAGCTCCTCCCGAGAATAATTTACCCCTAGCTAAGGACTACCCCCTGCCCTGCGTGGATCACAAAACCGAACGCGAACGCACCTTGGTGATCTTTAAAAAGCATCGGGCTTAACTGAAGGTCTTGAATCTAGCGTCTCAAAATCTTGTGTCTTTTACCCATTCAGCTTCTCAAGATTCTTCGGAAGGAAAATGCCGTTTTTACGGATCAATTTGCCATCGAAGTAAATGTCCCCACCGCCGTAGTCTTTGCGTTGGATGTTGACCATGTCCCAGTGAATCTGTGATTGGTTGCCGTTGTCGGCTATCTCATACGCCTGACCCGGAGTGAAATGGAACGATCCGGCAATTTTTTCATCGAAGAGAATATCACGCATCGGTTCACGAATGACTGGATGAAATCCTAGGGCAAATTCTCCGATGTAGCGCGCACCGGGATCGGTGTCCAAGATGCGATTCAGCTCCTTGGTTTTATTTCCTGCCTCGGCTTTGATGATTTTGCCTTCTTTGAACTCAAGCTTGATGGAATCGAAAGCAATGCCTTGGTAAATGGTCGGAGCGTTGTGAGTCAGCACGCCCTCGACGGAGGTTTTCACGGGTGCGGTGAAAACCTCACCATCGGGAATATTGTAGTTGCCGCCGCAAACCACTGCGGGGATGCCTTTGATAGAAAATTTCAGATCCGTGCCGGGACCGACGATGTGAACCTTGTCGGTGCTTTCCATTAGGCGTTTCAGCGCATTCATGGAAGGAACAAGTGCTTTATAATCGAGCAAACAGACCTTGAAGTAAAAATCCTCAAACGCTTCGGTGCTCATACTGGCCTGCTGCGCCATCGAAGCCGTTGGCCAACGTAACACACACCATTTGGTCTTCTTTACACGATAGTCAATTACCGGACGCATCTGCTTCATCGCGACCTGCATGTTCTTCTGTGAAACATCTGAAGTCTCAGAAATATTGTGACTACCACGAACCGCGATATACGCATCCATATCCTTCATTTCTGAGAGCAAAAGTTTGGATGAAACTTTGTATTGATCCTCTGTAGCACCCATCAAGAGCTCACGGGAAATTCTGGATTGATGAATCCGCACAAGTGGAATGGCGTTTCTACGGCGCACCTCACGAATCAACGCGATGCCGATGGAATCCGGAACATCATAGAGATCTAGCAGAACTTTTTCTCCCTTCTTAAGATCGATGGAGTATCCAACCAGTTGCTTAGCAAGAGAATCGATTCGTGGATCGTGCATAAATAAAATATCTGAGTTAGAGGGATGACTAAACGAGTAAGGTATCGCGAAGAATTTCGATAGCGTGGCAATGCCGGATCGGGCGACCCTGAGCACGCGCGAGGCCGGTGAGATGCATCAAACAAGACATGTCACCACTCGTGAGGATGTCGGGTTTAGCCTCAAGAATGTGATCCATTTTCAAAGTGCCCATTCTTCCTGAGATATGAGGAAACGTAACCGAAAACGTGCCGCCAAATCCGCAGCACTGCTCACCTTGGCCGAACGGGACGATCTCCGCGTTTTCAATCGAAGATAAAAGGTTCACCACGGCATCACCGCTATCGGTTCCGCGTGAGTGGCAAGAACGATGAAAGGCAATGCGTGTGGGCTGATCGAATTTACCCTTCCAAGTTTTGATGCCGAGACCGTTGTATATGAAATCAATCACCTCCCATGTCCGCTTGGCTAGCGAAGTGACTTTTTCATCTGGGCATTCTTCGAACTGCAACGGATTTCCATGAAAGTTCATCGCCGCGCAAGAACCAGATGGGACAATGACGGGTAGATCACCAGCGAACACTTCCGCTGTATAAAGAGCCACTTTTCTAGAAGCTATCCAGTCACCCGAGTTGAACGCCGGTTGGCCACAGCAGGTTTGGTTTTCAGGAAAAATGACTTCAACACCAAGATGCTCCAGCACTTCGACAGTGGCCTTAGCGGCCTCATCATAAAACGCATCACACAAACACGTGCCCATCAATAGCACTTTATTTCCAATAGGTCGTTCAGTTTGAATCATATAAACTTAAGAGTTTCCATAAGAAGATTCGACCCGCTGTGCAACATCGCGATAGCCATAATCCACTTCGTAAATTTGTTTGAAGCTATCCAAGGCTGCGACTTTATCTCCCATATCATGATGGATCTGGCCTTTCTCATAGAGCACTTCTTTTTTTGTTCCATCCATCGCATGTAAATCCGCGAGCGCATCGGAAAGCTGCTTGATCGCAAGGTCATACATGTTTTTAGCACGGAAAGTCCGACCTAACATTAACAAGACTTTAGTGCGAATGTGCGGGTTACGCGTCGCTTGTTGAAGATGCGGAATCGCTCCAGTGAAATCGCCGCTGCGATAAAGTGCTTGTCCAAGTTCAAAGCGGAGTTGTGGATCGGTTGGGTTTTGCTCGATCCGTTGTTTTGCTTCTAGCACTTGTTCCGTAAGCCTTGCTGAACGGCGTTCAGCGACTTGGCCTTGAAGATCTGCATTCTCAGGATCAGCAGCAACTGCCGTTTCCAAGGCCAAGAGTTCATGCTCCAAGGCACGATCGCGCATGATTCCAGCTTTGCTAGCCAATGCAATATCGCCATTGCTCAAAGTATGTGCCCAATGGAAAAAGGTGTAGGAATTCGCCCAATCTTCAAGTTGTTCGTAGATAGTTGCCAAATCTTTTGCCGCAGCGAGATTGTTCGTGTCTGAGTTATACTTTTCAATCGCTTTATCCCGACGCGCTTCAAGTTGCTCTTTGGTAAGTCCCGTGCGCGTCGCTTGCTCAAGCTCTTCGTTCTCAGTGATGTTACGCATCAAATCACGCATGCTGGTATTTTCATCCCAACGCGACTTCTGCATGGATGCCCGTGCGGAACTATCTTTCGATCCTTTGATCGCAGCAGAATCGGTTGGAGTCTGCTTGATGATGTCGTTATAGACCACAACCGCACTGTTTGGATCATTGTTAGACAGATAAAATTCTGCGAGCTTATGCAATAACTTTGTATTCTCTGGAGCATAGAGGCGGATCGTCTCGAGGGCAAAAGCAGCCGTCTGTGGAAGTTCCAATTTCAATGCTACATCGAACAATAAATCGTTTGCCTGCTCATTGATTGGATCTTTCTCAAGTTCCTTCTCGATTAGAGGAAGAGCCAAGTTTGGATCTTTCTTGGCTTGGCTAGCGATTTTCATAAACGCCATTCCTCCACCCGACATTCCGAAAATACCCTTCTTTTTATTACCTAGCCCACACATCTGAATTCCACATTTACGTAGAACTCTACGCCCCTCAATGAATCCGGGCGCATCTTTCAGAACTGCTTGCAACAAACTAACCGCATATTCTGTGTTATTTGTTTCAACTGCAGTGAGTGCCTTAAGCCATAAAGCCTTCACTTTGTCCGGAAGTTCATTTTCGCTAATTTCTGCCATGGTAGATTGGGATTTTTGATAACTAATTCAAAGAAAGCGTATGGGGAATAAAGAGAAAATGCCTAATCAATCTCATCTTGGCAAGCATCCGCTGCATTTGCCTCAAATCATTAAAATATTCGGTAATTTTTGCGTGTTTTTAGCGTTGAAGCCGCTCCAGCGATCAATTAGACTATCCGCGCGGGTATTCGTTTTTTACTTCGCACCTAGTTATGCCACCGAGAAATAATTCAAGAGGTCAGTCCAGAGGGCGCCGCAATCAATTTGGACCCAGAAAAGCCACCCCTGACAACGACGAAGATAAGGCTGTCGAAGTTGAAGGTGAAATTTCATCGGTATTAGCCGGAACCATGTTCCGCGTGAAACTGGCCAGCGGCCACGAGGTCTTGGCTCACATTTCCGGAAAAATGCGCAAACGCTTCATTCGCCTTGTCGTAGGTGACCGAGTCAAAATGGAAATGTCGCCTTACGATCTTACCAAAGCGCGCATCGTTTTCCGCTTAAGCTGATAGCGCTTTGCGTTTCTTATGATTTTTGTATGCAACCGCCAAAAATGCGGCTGCGAATGCATACATAAAAATCGATAGGAACTGACCTTTCGTCAAAATTCCATCGATCACCCATGCGGCATCCGGTTCCCGGAATTGTTCTGCAAAAATACGGAAAGTCGCGTATAACCCGAAAAACAATCCAGTCAGTAACCCGTGCGGGGCTTGGGGGAATTTAATCCTCACGATCCAGAGGATGGCAAACAACAGCCCGCCCTCAAGAAACCCTTCGTAAAGTTGCGAAGGATGACGTGGCTCTAAAAATGGTTCAATCGCCTGATTCACCGCATCGGATTCACGGTTCGCTTCGGTCAATATTTGGAATTTAATAAACAAATCATCCATTCCTTGTGGATTCGCTTTAACTGCATCTGTGATCAATTTCCCCACGATTTCCGGATCAGCATCAAGCGCCGATTGAAATGCTAAATCGAAGTTTGCGGATTCAGGATGCTTGGTATCACCCAGTGCACCTGGAAATTTCACCGCCCATGGGACTCCGTGTGCGATCCGGCCGTAAAGCTCGCCGTTGATGAAATTGGCAATTCTTCCGAACATCAAACCCAGCGGAGCAACCACACACATTCCATCGCCCAGCCCTGCCCAAGACACTTTGTTCTTCCTCGCGTAGAAAAACGTAAAAATCATCATCCCAAGAATTCCTCCGTGGCTCGCCATCCCACCTTCCCATACTTTGAAAATAGACATGGGATCTGATGAAATTTCCTTCCACCATAGGCTGTTGAATTCGAAAAAATTCCAAAATGCTAAATATTCCCATGCGGAAATTGAAGACACTGTAATCTGTGACGCCTGAATGATTCCACCGTGCATGTAAAACAGCACATACCCCAGACGCCCCCCGATAAACACCCCAAACAAAGCCGCAGCAGCGATGAAATCCGCGGTTTTTTCCGGCTCCAAGACCCACAATTTTTTCTCGGCCAGTCTTTTAAGCAAAACATATCCCAAAAGAAACCCGGCGAGATAAGCCAGACCATACCATCGCAAGGCTATCCCCTCCGTAATCTTGAAAATCACTGGGTCTAAATCATGCACATAAGTCGCGAACACGGCGTGAGCATGTACGGTTGAATCGATTCGTCAAAGACTCAAAATCAATCAGAATTATTTGAATGGAAATAAGTTCGGCTGTCGTTGTTCAGGAATAACAAACAAGGGATCCAATCGGTCCAGATATTTGGTGATCGAGTCTTTACGCGGATTCGACTGCATCTTCAAACGTGATTTCAAGGTCAGGTAATCATCAAAAACGCCACTTGTCTCCCTTGCTCGAGTGATTTCAAACCAATCAAGATAATCGCGAGCACGCTCAGATTTAGCAACCATGGTATTCCGAGTCTCGGATAATTTCGTGAGTGATTCCGTTAAACCTTTGGTTTCACCCCCCACCCATTTCGTCAGGATGATCTGGTATTCACTCAAAAGTGGTCGAAATGACGGAAAACAACGGAAACTCAACCTCACCAATTCCTCTTCGGTCAGTCGAACTGCTTCCACTCGTTCCGCTTTGGAAAGCGCAGGAACCCGACCCCATTCCGCAATCGGAACCTCCCCCAGCGAGCCCTCAACCGTGTGATATCTGATTTTTAAAGTCCGCTCTAATTCTTGATCCGTATTCACCACTCCCATCGCCTCTGCTAGAGGCGCTACTCCCTTATTCGCTAACTGCAATGCCCACCATTTTGAAAGGCTGCTTTGCGATAAATTAAGTTCAGGAAAATGCTGACGAAGCAATGTCGGAACCTCTCCACTGTATGATGAAGCTTCTTTTAAAAAACTTCTCATTCCCGCTTTTCCGTCCGGTTGCTCGCTCAATGCCATCACCATCGCACCAGCAGATACACGAAAAGCAGCCTTTGATAAAGCGTCTAACTCTAAGTATCCAGCTTCATCTAATTCAAAAATATTTTTTAACTGAAATAATCCACCATGGCGAAACAAGGTGTCATACATGCGCCTATCTGATTGCCCCAATCGCCAAGATATAGCCTCTGCTATTCCTTCAACCAACCACGGTGCTACCGTATAAGGCACTTGCGTATCAGACTTAGGCGCATTTTTTAATGATCTGGCTAGCACATACCCAGCTATCACCGCTCGCTGATAAGATTCTTTCTGCAATCCACGACTGAGGTTTACAAAAATCCCCACCTCATAACCCACTTCATTAAATGAGACCTGCCACACAGTATTGCGCAACGGAACAGGACTACCAATTTTCCCACGCAGCTCTACGATCACAGGAACCTTCCACTCGTCTTTTTCCTCTAACAATCGTAAGAGTTCATCTTTAGTTTCTTCCGCCAAATTAGCGGCTACCGCGCGTGTCGCAGGATCAGAACCGGATATTTTAAATTGGCGGCTACGGCTGATCACAACCATATCTTTACCGAATTTCGGCTGGAGATCTTCAATCGGAATCGCTTTGGGCGCGGGTTGATCTTTTAAATCATCTTGCCCATACATGCTGGAAGAAATGCCAAGAAACATGATTCCCAGCTTCATTAAACATTTCCATGAGCACGTGTTCATCAGATTTCAAAAATGGATTTAATGAACATGCGTAAACTCCTAAAGGCGTGACGACCTCAGAAAGGTGAGTCTCCACCGTCGGCATCTTCGTTCGATGCAGATGGATCTAGGATCACACGTTTGTTTTGAATTTCAAACTTCGACATTCTTTTTAAACCTAAGTCAATTTCCGGTGCTAAGGTATCAGCGATTTTAGTGTAATCAGAAAACACAGCCCGAAGAAATCCTTGCGGAATACTGAGTTTACCGAAGCGCCCACCGATTTTCGGCATCACTGAGGAATCATTAATATCCCCTCCATGAAGATAGATATCGGTCGCTATCCCCTTTTCATCCTTACTTTGTTTAAGCTGAATATACATCGAGACAGTTATTTCGTGCCCAAAAACTTCACGCAAGATGATGACCTCGGCTAAATCTTTTTTAAGTCTGACCAAGACACGCTTAATCGACGCATCGCTTGAAAGCATACCACCCTGCTTCACGACCAATTCATTCTGCAGCATTTGATTGATTTCAGCCTCACTTAAAGTCACCGAATAATTACCCTCCACTGCCTTAGCCAGGACTTCATGCAAATTTCTTGAAGAACTCGTGGATGATTTATAGCCATCGATATCCGACAAATTTTGCGGCTGCAGAATCGTATAAATAACTAAGACAATCCCAAAGCACATCACCAAAATAGTAAGCCGAATTAGCTTTTCGTTCAGACTCAAAGGAATCTTAGGCCTAGGATCAGACTTAGGTTTAGATTTAATCTCTTCTTCTAGCTCTTGGTCTTTCTCTTCCTCTATCATGGTTCTCTTTAGTAAAATTTTGTATAAATCAGCGAAGCTTAATCCGTAGGTGCTTTAGCCGCTGGTGCTGGATCGGCTTTCTTCTCGGTCGGCTTATCTGCTTTCGCGCCCTTCTCATATGAACTGGAGCGGTAGTCAGTTTGATAAAATCCGGCACCTTTGAAAATGATACCCCCACCCGTTCCAAGCAAACGCCTCACGCTCCCCTTGCACTCGGGATCCGGGCATTCGGTCAGCTTCGCATCATTCATGCTTTGGAAAACTTCAAATCGTTTTCCGCACTCAGTGCATTCGTAGTCGTAATTTGGCATGGTCGATTTTGATAAAGGTCATTTCGTGCCTGAAATCCGGCACGCTCAAGACACAATAGAGAAGCCTTTCAAATCTGGCAACGCGGCAATTTCCTCTTCGAAGACCGATTTAATGTGATGCGCCACCACCGAATCTTCACGGAGTTCCCTTAAAAAATCAGCTAACTCGCCGTTTTCACCAGAAACGATCAATTCCACAGTCCCGTCCGGCAGATTCCGCACCGTCCCAATCACATCGAAACCCCGAGCCAAATCCTTGGTGGTGTACCGGAAACCCACCCCATGCACCCGCCCTTCGTATATGACTCGTTTTGTTTTCATGCGGGGATTCTTGGCGGAGCCTTCAGAGAATTTCAACTAGCTCTTACCTTTCTTGCGCGAATACTTCTGGTGTTTCTGCGGCGGCGTGGCCGGCCCGCTTTTCAACTGCGCAATCTGATCCCGGATCAGCGCGGCTCGTTCGAATTCCAGCTTGGATGCCGCGATCCGCATTTCCTCTTCCAACTCCGACAACACTCGCAGCTTGTCATACGTATTTTCATCCTCCGCCACTAACGAAGCGTTGAGTTTATCCGCATGCTGTCGGCCTTTCTCATACGTGTGCAAACTTTGCTGAACCGCTCGCTTCACGGATTGAGGCGTGATACCGTGTTCTTCGTTATATGCAATTTGGCGAGCGCGACGATATTCCGTCACGTTGATGAGCGCCTGGATCGAATCCGTCACCACATCAGCAAACAACACGCACTCACCATTCACATGTCGCGCCGCGCGACCCGCCGTCTGTATGAGCGATGTTTGATTACGAAGAAATCCTTCTTTATCCGCATCCAAAATGCACACCAAAGAAACCTCAGGCAAATCGAGTCCTTCACGCAGCAAATTGATTCCAATCAAAATATCAAAGGTCGCGGCACGAAGCTGACGCAAAATTTCCACCCGCTCAATCGCATCGATATCTGAATGCAAATAACGGCATTTCAATCCGGTAGATTGTAAATATTCTGCCAAATCCTCCGCGGTCTTCTTCGTCAAGGTCGTCACCAAAACTCGCTCACTTTTCTCAACCCGCTGACGGCACAACTCAATTGTCTCATCAATCTGTCCTTTCAGCGGACGGATGATCAGCACCGGATCTAACAATCCTGTCGGCCGAATGATCTGCTCAACCACCAACGGCTTGCCAAGTTTGGTCGGGTCAAAATCATCCACTGCCTCTTCGTTTCCGGATGCTTTGACTTTGATCTTCTTGAAATCGATAGGCGCGAAATTTTCCTCACCACTCCGAGGTTTCACCGGAATGAATTTACGATTCTCAGGCCGCGAATTGATAATATCGAACGGCCCAGGCGTCGCTGAAACATAGACCCGCTGGTTGGTCATTTCCATGAACTCATCGAAGCGCAACGGACGGTTATCCAAAGCCGATGGTAGACGAAAGCCATGTTCCACCAAGGTGGTCTTGCGACTTTTATCGCCTTCAAACATCCCACCCACTTGCGGAATGGTTGCATGTGATTCATCGACCAATAATAAAAAATCACGCGGAAAGAAATCCAGCAAGGTATGCGGACGCGATCCCGGAGGTCGACCCGTTAGATGACGCGAGTAGTTTTCGATCCCTTGGCAGAAACCCAACTCATTCATCATTTCCAAATCATACTCGGTCCGCATTTTCAAACGCTGCGCCTCAATCAACCTGCCGTCTTTTTCCAATTCATGAACCCGCCCATCGAGCTCGGCGCGAATATTCTTCATCGCCACTTTCATCTTATCCCCCGCCGTGATGAACTGTTTGGCTGGATAAAAGGTATGGCTTTCCAGTTGCTCGATGACTTTGCCATTAACCGTATGAATCGATGACATCCGCTCCACCTCATCGCCAAAAAATTCCACACGTATCGCCGTCTCATCGAGATACGCCGGATGCACTTCAACCACATCGCCACGCACCCGATATTTACCCCGACCAAATGCAATATCGTTTCTCTCAAACAGCAGGCTCACGAGAGACGAGAGGAATTCTTCACGCGTCAACGGCTGCCCCACCCGAACCGGCAACATCATGTCTTTGTAATCCTCCGGCGAACCCAATCCATAAATGCACGAAACCGATGCAATCACGATCGTATCATCACGCGTAAGCAGCGAACCCATCGTCGAAAGCCGCAAGCGCTCGATCTCCTCATTCACCGCCGAGTCTTTTTCAATATATGTATCCGAACGCGGAATGTAAGCCTCGGGCTGATAGTAATCGAAATAAGAAACGAAATACTCCACCGCATTGTGCGGGAAGAAATTTTTAAACTCTGAGTAAAGCTGCGCCGCCAGTGTTTTGTTGTGACTCATGATCAGGGTCGGCTTGCCGTGACGCGCGATCAAATTCGCCATCGTAAAAGTCTTACCCGATCCCGTCACACCCAGCAAAGTCTGATGCTTGTTGCCCGCAGCCAGAGATTTCGAGAGTTTCTCAATCGCTTGTCGCTGATCGCCCTGAGGCTCATATACACTGGAAAGTCGAAAAGGCATGTCGGAAGGAACATGATCCCTGTAAAATAATTTTCCAGCGAGGAATCAACACGCGACAAATCAGCCTTATCGGTGTTGATTGCAACCAATGGCTCAACAAGCGCCCCTCAAATCCATCTTGCTTATCCCCCTCTTCATCGTGGTGGGCTATGCTTCCTATTGGATCACGATCAACCTCACTCCGAAAAAGAAGTCCCCTGCCCCTCAAGAACTGACCCAAACCCCATTGGTCAATTTTACTTCACCCAAAAAATCTCTCTCATCGCGCGAACCTATTAAGCCAGAAACCAACACCGACGACGAAGCCCTCGAAAATGGCGCGCTCCGCAACCAACGCGCCATCGTCTTCAAAGACGAAGCCGCTATGCAGGCCTTCCTCGCTAAACTCGGCGACAAGGTCAAACTCCTCGGCAAAGTCGATAAACTCCATACCCTTCTCGTCGGTTTCAAAAATCTCAGCGACCTCGATGCATTACTCGATGGTGAAGAAGAACTCTCGATGATTTTCCCCGTGAACATTCCTTCATTCGAAAACGTCGGCCCACAAGACGGCGCGGTCGCTTTGGAAAACAACCTTCTGAAATGGTTAGGCGTCGAGTCCGATAACTCACTCTGGGGAAAAGGCATCACCATTGCCATTCTCGATACAGGAATCGCCGATCACATCGCATTTAAAAACGTCATCCAACGCATCAACCTCGTTCCCCTCCCCGGCGATCCATCCACCCTCAACGGCCACGGCACCGCGGTCGCCTCGGTCATTTTCAGCAACAATCCTTACGCACCCGGCGTTGCGCCTTCCGCCACACCGCTATCTGTCCGCATCGCCGATGACAACGGATCATCTAACAGCTTTCTCATCGCGCAAGGAATCATCGCCGCCGTCGATGCCGGTGCCGACATCATCAACATTTCTCTCGGTGGAAGCGGGCAAAGTTCATTGGTCGATAAAGCCCTCGCCTACGCCCAGGAAAAAGGCGTCACCGTCGTCGCCTCCGCAGGAAACACAGGCACACAAGGAGTGATGCAACCCGCTGCGAACCCCGGCGTAATCGCTGTCGGCGCCGTCGATGCCATGAACCAATCCATGAATTTCTCAACCAGCGGCAACGAAGTAGCGATTTCATCTCCTGGATATGGAGTCAACGTCGCTTACCCCGGCGACAAAGCAGCACGTGTCAGCGGAACTTCGTTTTCCAGTCCCATCGTCGCTGGCGTGATTGCCGCCGTCGCTAGTTTCTCGGGAAGCCCAACGATGTCACCTCAACAATCCACCAATCTGGTTTTATCTAACTTAAACGATGTCGGAGTCGCAGGAAACGATCCCTACACCGGCGGTGGAGTTCCTGACATGGGCACGATCATGAACCATGGTATCAAAGGCAGATACGACGCTTCGATCAATTCCATCTATCAAACCGATGGCAATCAACTCAACGTTCTTGTCCAAAACCTCGGCACGGAAACCATCATCAATGCGGGAGTTTCCGTTAATATCAACGGACGCTCCACCCAATCAAACATCACCACGCTTGCACCGATGGAAACTCGTGTCATCACGATCCCTCACAGCATTTCCGATCCAGTTCAAGTCAGCAGCTCGATCCAACTCTCTTCCGGTCAGACTGACCAACGCCCTCAAAACAACTCGATTTCTCAGCAAATCCAAGTGACCAAGTAGTCATCCAAGCTCCAACCTATTTGGGAGCTTTAACGACTTGATACCAAACCTTGTCACCGTAAATTTTGCTACCGTCTTTTGTAAGCAATGCGGACATATCAATGAGATGGAGGTAGTTCTCTTTCAATGAACCAATGTCCAAAGTTAACTTCAAGCCATCAGGTGAAAGCACTGAACTATTCAAAACCAACTCTTGTTCATCAGCTTTGGGAGCACCATAGGCTTGGTGGTATTCATACGTATGACTTTTCACAATGAGTTTTTTGAGACTCGCTGGATCTATCGCTTGGCTGAATGTCAGTTCAAAACCTTTCGGCAATGCCTTGATTTTTTCTAACTCAGCATAGGGCTTCCCATTCCATTTGATACGAGTAATCCCTTTTCCTCCAGCCCATGAAAGTTGGGTTTTACCAACATAGATCGAACCATCCTTACCGAAAGCGGTGCGGTTGCTTCCGATTCCCAAAGGTGATTTATCAAACATCGTGACAAGGCCTGTTTGGAAAACTCCATCAACTTCATCGTCGAGTACACGGATCATGGTTGGCTGATTCATTTCACCAATCAAAGTTTGACCCGCTATACCTTTGGGAACTGCGCCTTCTGGCAAGATCACCGGCCATGTGGGAGAGTTTGCTAACTCACCTTGTGGAAAATATCCCGCTGCGGGTTGTTGCATTTTGTTCAACTCAGGGACTGGAATTTTCAGTGGAATTCTTCCATCCCAATCTTTTCTCCATACCAACGATGCTGGATGCCCGTAGAAACCGTCTTTTTTAATATTATAGAGAGGACTGGTTGGACGCCAGTCACCTTGGTTATCTGTGATGAGAAGTCTACCTTTAGCGTCGAATCCAATCCCGTTCGGGGAACGCAATCCATCAGCATACGGCTCCATCTTCTTACCATCCGGTGAAAGTTTCAAAACCCAGCCGCGCCATTGAACACGTGCATACATACGGCCAGCTTTGCCTTTGTTTTTTCCCCACAGTTTTTTATCAGACATTCCCTCGCGATCGACTTCACCAACTTCAGAAAATTTACCTCGGATTTCTCCAGCCATTGGCGCGCCGTTCGATGCAATACCGAGCGCAATGTAAAGATTTCCCTCAGCATCTTTTGCCGGTCCGTAAGCGAACTCGTGATAGTTTCCGGACATACCGAAATCATCAAACACGGTTTCATATTCGTCAGCAGATCCATCACCATCGGTGTCTTTCAAACGCGTGAGCTCTGCCCGCTGCATGACCAAAATACTTCCGTCCTTTTCAGCAAGCATGCCGAGTGGCTCTTGCAGACCACTAGCGAAAAGCGACCATGATTGATTACTGGGATTATAAAACATCACTTCGCCACGGTGAAACGCCACAGCGATACGTCCATCTGGCATAGTCTCCATCGCACCAACCTGAGGATCAATCCCAGCTGGATTAGGAATGGTATCGAAACTGAAATAATCCGTCCATGCGGACGCAACAGTGCAGAGAGATAAGAGCGAACAAAAAATACGGAGTTTCATTTAAAAGAAATGTTGATTGTGAAAGCGGATGCTTCAGCTGCTGTAAGCTCCAATTTGGAGCCAGACCATTTGCCTTTGTCGCTTGTGTAATCGACTTTTTGATCTTCTGGGAAATTCAAAACCACCGGAACAGAAGAAGCCGGTGTAATGGTGAAACTGCGATTGAATCCACCGCCATTTACTATAGCGGAAAAACTTTCAGTTATGTTGCGATCACCGAGTTGGTATTTGAAAACCGGCAGTCCTTTTTCGATCCGATATCCAGAGAATTTCGGTTCACCGGCATTTGCAAACGGCGACTTAGCTTCGACGTAGCGAATCGTTCCTAGCACCTTAGCTAAACTGCTACCATTTCCCTGCCAGTAAGGATAACCATCGATGAACCCACCGTTCCATGAGTAACGCAGCCGGCACTCACCCGCATCCCAGCAAAGAGACATCGTTTGATCCAATGCCACAGCAACGGCAGCCGGACCGGCATCTGGCATAAAAATTCTCTGAATCTGTGGGCGCTTGGTTTGCACCGGAGAAGTCACATAAGGATCTCCTTTTTTTGCTTCTTTTACTTTCACCCCATCGGCCACTTTCATGACGTGTGCATAGATTTCACGAAGGCCATCCTCACCAACATGAACCATGGATGGCATTTCGATGACATTCGGGCGCTTCTTACCTGGCTTAACACACCACTTCAAAAAATCGTCAGGTTTGCCGTTATAGATACCACGGATTTCTGCCAGAGATGGCCCTACGATCATTTCATCGAGCATGTGACATGCCGAGCAATTGGTCGTAAAAAGCTGAGCTCCATCAGGCTTCTCCGCGAAGCCAAGTGTGGTTAAAGATAGAAAGGCTAAGAAAAATTTCATGTGAGATTTCTAAAAGAGACTCGGAATACAGAACTTAAACGCACTTTCCAAGGGTCATTTTTCAAACCAGACCAAACATTGATTTTTTAGACTGACTTGACCACCCTCATGGCAGTAAACCCGCTTCCCGCTCCATGTCTCCTCTCTCCCAAAATGATTCGCCTCTCCCTCATGTTGGAGCATGGCCAAATCTGATTGGACTGGACTCACCCATCGTCGCGGTTTGCTGGCAGGCGATGTTTGCGAAAATTTCTGGAGCCGATCTACCGTGGTTCATCCATCTCATTTTAGGACTCAGCACGTGGTGCATCTACCTCGCAGACCGCATCATCGATGTCAGCCCTAAGCGTCATCAAGCTACAACCTCACGTCATCGCTTCACCCAACGCCACATCCGCGGACTGATCGCAATCCTAATCATCGTCTCTATCTGCAACCTCGTCCTCATCATCCAATATCTACCCCAAAAACTTCTGATCACCGGCCTCATCACCCTCGGACTCATCGGCATTTATTATCTGATCCGACTCACCCAACTGACAAACATCATCACATTAATCCCCCGCGAAGTGATGTGCGGCATGCTCTTTGCCCTCGGCTGCGCGATCGCTCCCCATGCCTACGCCACCCATCCCTGGATCATCACTCCCACACTTTTTATCCCAATCATCCTATTTGGAATGGTTTGTTCCTCCAACTGCATCCTCATTTCTCTCTGGGAAAAAGAGGCCGACTCCATTGCCAGTGACCCATCCATCATGACCACTCACTCGAACTTCATTCCCTACCTATCATCAACACTCACTTGTCTAACAGCAGCATCAACCACACTCGCCTACTTTTTCCACTGGCAGGCATTATTATCCGTCGCCTTATCAGCAATCTTACTCCGACTCGCCCTCCACCACCAAAACCGAATCTCTCCCCTCAATCTCAGAGTCCTAGCCGATGCAGTTCTACTTACGCCCCTGATTTTTATGGGTTTTTAATGAACTGATGGTTAGTCTCACAAGAAACATGGCTCGTTGGTGAAAATAGCATCGCTGTCCCGACGTTTTCTGAGTCACAACCCACCCATTTCCATAAATCATGATCAAACAAATCACTCTGGCTTTAACCTTTGCCATTACCGCCTCGTCCCTCGATGCGGCTGAGCGCAGGCCAAACATTCTGTTCATTCTCGTCGATGACCAATCACCCTTCGACTTCAAATTCTACAACCCTCAATCCACCTTCGATTCGCCCAACATCAGTCGCATCGCATCCGAAGGAATGATCATCGACGCTGCTCATCACATGGGCTCTTTCTCAGGCGCAGTTTGCACTCCCTCACGCCACATGATCGCGTGCGGTCGCTCAGTCTGGCATTTGCCAATCGGTCCTAGAGCCGACGATTGCCCGCCCAACCTTGAGCAAAATACCATCGGACCCGTCTTTAGTCGTGCAGGCTACGCCACGATGCGCACTTGCAAGCAGGGCAACAGCTACACCGCTGCGGACAAACTGTATGACATCGTCCACGATTCAACCAAACGTGGTGGCACCGCCGAGTCCGGCAGCGCCTGGCATGCCGACCGCGTGCTCGATTACCTTGCGGAACGGAAAGAGAAAAAAGACGAACGCCCGTTTTTCATCCACTTCGGCCTCTCTCATCCACACGACACCCGCGACGGCACCCCAGAGTTGTTAGAGAAATACGGAGCCACCAACCACACCGACCCATCCATCACCCCACCCACCAATCCCAAACAACCCAATCTTCCACCGAACTGGCTTCCCGCCCACCCCTTCGACAATACCGAGATGAATGTACGTGATGAAATTGCCGCCAGCGGTGTATGGAAACGCCGCGACGAGACAACGATCCGCAACGAGATCGGCCGCGAATACGCTTGCTCCGAAAACATCGATATCCAGATCGGTCGTGTTCTAGCGAGACTGAAGGAAATGGGCGAACTCGATAACACCTACATCTTCTATACCGCCGATCACGGCATCGCCATCGGTCGCCACGGCTTGCAGGGAAAACAAAATCTATACGAACACACCTGGCGCGTGCCGATGATCGTCAAAGGCCCAGGCATCAAGCCCGGCGTCCGCGCACCCGGTAACGTCTACCTTGGGGATCTACTCAGCACCTTTTGTGATCTCACCGGCGTCACCACTCCGGAAACCAACGAGGGCACAAGCTTCAAGCCAATACTCCTCAGCGAGAAACAAACCATCCGCGACACACTCTACGGCGTTTACAACGGTGGAGACAAGCCAGGCATGCGCTCCGTGAAACAAGGCGATTGGAAACTCATCGAATACGAATCCACCACCACCGGTGTTAGAGAAACTCAGCTCATCAGTCTAAAGGAAAATCCTCACGAGTTTCTAGCCGAACATCATCATACTGAAGTCACTGCTGTCTCCAAAATCTCCCCGACAGAACAACAGACCAATCTCGCCAATGACCCAAAGCATGCCGCCAAGCTCGCGGAAATGCGCGCACTTCTACTCACCGAGATGCGCCAAATAAACGACCCTTGGCGCTTTTCAAACCAACCCAAAGACGGGCTAACTCCACCAAAAAACGAAAAACCTGCAGCAGGTAAAAAGAAGCACAAAACAGAATAGAGCCCAAGGAGGCTATGCTTCAGTGGTTACCCACAGAATCTCTATTTATCGACTTTCTAGTTTTTTTAGAGTTATACTAATACCATTTAAATAGTTATCTTGTCGGAAGGCATGGAATCTGCTAGAATCGAGCATGCCCAGACCAAGAACGAAAATAGATCCACTAGGAGTTGGCCCCGAACTTCTCGCCCGCTTCAAAAGCGAAGCCCCCGGTTGGCAA
>JANPEG010000113.1:0-17578 GCA_031431855.1 Akkermansiaceae bacterium
GTGAAATTCCAGCACGTCGGCCTCTCAGTCGCCATCGCCGTGGAAGACGGCCTCGTCACCCCCGTCATCAAGCAGGCCGAAACGAAATCCCTTCTCGCCATTTCAAAGGCCGTCAAAGATTTCGCCATCCGCGCCAAAGACAAAAAGCTTAAACCGGACGAATTCGACGGCGGCACCGTCACTGTTTCCAATCTGGGCGCGTGGGGAATCGAATCCTTCGACGCCATCGTCAATCCACCGCAAGCGGTCATCCTTTCCGTCGGCGCAGCGATTCAAAAGCCGGTCGTCAAAAACGGTCAGCTCGCTGTTGGTTTGCGCATGAACATCGGGATTTCCGCAGATCACCGAGTGGTCGATGGAGCAGTCGCGGCTTCGTTCCTCGCTGAGATCAAAAAACTCATCGAGAACCCAGCGCTCATGCTGCTCTGATTCAAGAAATGGTAAAAACTCTGCAATCCTCGCACGCTACTTTAACAGTGCGCCCTCACTCAGAAGTTCCCTCCCCAATAGCCTGATTCAATCTCTCGAACTTTTCCAACATGCCTAAAGCCACTGCTAAAAAAATCGCACCCCCAAAGCCACCGATTCTTTTTCACGCGGACGCACATGACCCCGACATGTTGTATTTCAGCCGCTTCAGCGCGTTCGATCCCTATCTCGCGTTTTCATTCGGCGGCAAAAAAATCGGTATTTCACACAGTATGGAATATCAGCGAATGCTGACGGAATCCAATTTTGATGAAGTCTTACTTCTCAACGAAGTCCAAGCAGATGCAGCCAAGCTTTTCAAGGTTTCCGACTACCGCAAAATCAGCATCTCGCAACAGGTGCAGCAAATCGCCAAGCGTTATGGGATCAAGGAATTCCGCGTCGGCTCGCGCTTTCCCGCTGGATTGGCTTTTGAACTCCACGCGGCAGGAATGAAAATTTCACCTGAATCCGATGGCGAGCTGTTTCCTGAGCGGATCGTGAAATCAGCAAATGAAATCGAAGCCCTGCGCAAAGGCAACGCGGCAAGTGCGGCGGGATTTAAAGCCGTTAGAAAAGCGCTGGCAGAATCGAAAATCAAAGGTGACACGCTCATCCATGAAGGCCGTGTGCTGACCTCCGAACGCTTGCGCGAACTGATTAGCATCGCCGCCTTGGAAAAAGATGCGATCGCCCTGCACACGATTACGGCTGGCGGCGACCAAGCATGCGATTGCCACAACGCCGGCTCTGGGCCGATCCGTCCGAACGAACTCATCGTGGTCGATATTTTCCCACGTCGTCCTTCCGATGGTTATTGGGGCGATATGACCCGCACGTTTCTCAAAGGCAAAGCGAGCGATGCGCAGAAGAAGCTAGTCCGTACTGTGAAAAAAGCACATGGCTTAGCTTTGGATCTGATCAAGCCGGGCGTTTCCGGTGGTAAGGTTCACAATGCGATTCAGGCGTTTTTCGATAAAGAAGGTTATGTGACCGAGCGGGACTGCCCGGAACCCAAAGGCTTTTTCCATGGCCTCGGGCACGGCATCGGCCTCGAAGTGCATGAGGCTCCGTTCATGCGCGCGACCGCAGATTTTAAATTCAAAGCTGGTATGACTGTCACCGTCGAGCCGGGTCTTTACTATAAAGGTCTGGGCGGCGTGCGGATCGAAGACACGATCCATGTCACCCCCGGTGGAAATGAGCTGATCTCCAGCTCATCTTACCAGTGGGAAATCGCTTAAATCATTTCACTTTCGTTTCGAAGCGATAGGTGCCGCTGCCGAATTCCATGCGATGGGCGCTTGGCGTAGATTCTAACATTTTAATCTCTGGCGATTCGCTCAGAGCTTTTCCGCCTTCGGTTAGAATTTCATCCGCGCGCGCAGGTAGCTCGGCGATGGCGGTCACGCCGACGGGAATGATGAATTCAAAAACGCGCTCATTGCCCTTCACCGACCAGTTGGAAACGATTTCACCACGAACCGATTGGTGAGAGGTTTTCACCCAGTCGAGACCTTTCTGAAGTTGGGGACGCAACATGATACGATTGAAGCCAACTGCGTCATCCGCGCATTGGATGCCACCGAGCCAGCGGAAATACCATGTCGAGATCGAGCCGAACATCGGATGGTTGTGCGAGTAGGTGGCTTCTTCTTTTTCCCAATGCTCCCACAGCGTAGTTGCGTCATTTTTCAGCATCCATTTCCATGAGGGAAACGTCTCACGATTCGCGAGGCCGTAAGCAAGATCACTACGACCGTTTTTCGAAAGTTGTTCGAGCATAATCCACGTTCCGTAGATACCCGTCGTCAGGCGCGGGCTGTCTTCGGTAGCTGTTAGATTGGCAACAAGTTGGTCAAACACCGCTTTGCGCGATTCCTCTGGCACAGCACCAAAACCCAACGCGAAGGCTTGGGTGGATTGTGCGCCATCAGCAACCTTTCCAGTCGCTGGATCGAGGAATGCTTTCGTCCATGCGGTTGCGGATTCCGTAGCCATTTGATCCAAACGCACGGCTTCTGCTTCATTTCCGACGATGCGAGCCAACCTCGAGATCCGGCGCGCGCTATCGATAAACATCGGGGTAAGATGCTCAGGGCCTCGTGCGGAAATGAGCGCCTCGTGATCGCCGAGGCCTTTCACCACCAAGCCGTCTTTTCGTGCTGCGGCCACCACATCAATCCAACGAATGGCGGCAGGAAGTTGTTCTTCAAGTAATTCGCGGTCACCGTAGTATCGGTAAAGTTGCTCTAACAAAAGCGGATGCACCATCGCCCAGCCGACTCCGCAGTAATCAATCCCGACGAATGGCGCGGTATCGGTAAGTCGACCATCCGGTCGCACTGCATCGCCCCAATCGCGAACAGTTTTTGCGTAGAATCCCGCCATGTCGAAATTCATCATGAACGCCTCACTAGTGGCGACGATGTCACCGCCGTAGCCAAACCGTTCGCGATGCGGGCAATCGGATTGCACGGTTATGATGTTGGAGAGAAACGTGCGACGAGTGATTTCCTGAATCCGGTTGAAATCTTCGTTCGAGCAGGAAAAGGAACCCGCGTTTGGCACATCCGTATGCAGCGGAAAAGCTCGGAAATGCTCGACTTTAGGCGTCCCAAGAAGCCCGGTGATTTCCATGTAACGGAAACCATGGAACGTGAAACGCGGGACAAAAATTTCCGTGCCGCCGCCGCGCGCGATGTAAACATTTTGCTGCCATGCAAACTCCGGCGCACCGGGCCCGCCTTTCGGAACTTTGGTCCCGTCCGGACCATCCTTCAGCCCTTTGATCTGCCCAGCGGTGCTCGTCAGGAAATTCAACGTGCCGTCCTCATGCAACAACTCGCCAAAGCGAAACACAATCTTTGTCCCGGCCGGGACATTCATGGCAATTTCGGGCACGCCCGTAAAATTCACGCCGAAATCGACAATGTGAACTCCCGGCTGCGGGGTGGTGATCACTTTGGCGGCGATCGGCTCTTGTAATCTAACAGGTTGCATCCGCAACGGCATGAGTGGCTCCAGTGGGTGATCGGTCAGATGAACGGGCTGCCAATTGACATCGTCGAATTCAGGGAAATCCCAACCTGCAGGATCGAGTCTGGCATCGCGTTCTTCGCCGAGATAAATGCTGTTCCGCACGATTGGCCCAGCTGCCATTTTCCAACCCTCACCGCTTTTCACGGTAGTGGTGGTGCCATCCGGATGATCAATGACTAAAAGAGCAATTGCACGCGGCCGGCCCATAGGGAGAGCGTCACGAATGTTGCGGTTGCCCCACATTTTCAACGGGAGCGGGTTATACCAACCATTACCGAGCATGAGTGCGAGGCAGTTTTCGCCTTCTTTGAGCTGTTCCGTGACATCGTGGGTGCGGAATAAAATGCGTTTATCAAAATTTGTCCACGCGGGGTCAAAGACTTGATCGACAACTGGGCTGCCGTTCACGTTCGCCAAACCAAGACCAAGGCCGGCGAAGTGGAGACGCGCTCTTACGATGGGCTTGGAAATAGTGAATTCGCTGCGCATCAGTGGCGCGGGATCCGGTTTGTAAAAATCTTCACTCTGGGTAGGGATAGGTTTTCCATCGTCCATCCAACGCGCACCCTGCCAATCGGCCACTGCGGCTGGCGCAACTTCCCAAGTCGCGATTTCACTCCATGGCGAAACTTGGTCTTCAGCATTCCACCACCGCACCTGCCAATAGACGCGTGCTCCAGCTTTCAGCTCGTTGCCTTCGTAGCGCAGCCCCAGCGTATCCTGCTCTCTGTTTGCTATCGTTTCTCTCGTGACTTCATCATTTACCCCTGATTGACCTATCCAAAATTTTCCGGAATCCCAGAGACCCGCAGGATCGTGAATCGCTTCACTCGCGCTCATGTCGCTAGAAGAAACGCGAACTTGCCATGCAGCTGGCTTCTCACCACGCCGGTTGCTCTTAATCTGCCAAGTCAAAAAGGGCTTAGGTGAAGCAGCGAGCGGATTCACCGCGCCGTCGCTGCGCAACTCGATGGGTGCTAAAATGGCCGTTTCCACAGGTTTTTTCGATGAAAGCTTAAAGATCGCGACCAAGACGCCAATCAAAAGTAACGAGAATAAAATGAGTTGCCGGTGTTTCATGGGTTATGCAGGGAGCGTGAAACACCCAACGCCACTTGCCAAAGGTTTTTTTGAAACCTCTTAACAGTTGAATTTTTCCCCACCTGTTTTAGTAAACTAGATCATGCTTGAATCAAATCCTCTCAACCGTCGCCATTTTGTCCAACTCAGCACGCTCGCTGCTGGAGCTGCTTTACTCACCGATCGCGCTTTTGCTGAATCAAGAGTCGCCCTGCCTGCGTTACCACAACTCCCTTACGCCTACGATGCGCTCGAGCCGCATTTCGACGCCCGGACCATGGAGATTCACCACAGCAAACACCACGCGGCATACGTCACTGGGCTAAATGGAGCTCTAACTAAGGAGCCGAAATTTCAAATGACCGAACCCACCGCCCTGCTCGGCATGTTGCCGACTATCGAAGACGAAGGGATTCGCACCACCATCCGCAATCACGGCGGCGGTCATTGGAACCATTCATTTTTCTGGGAAACCCTCACACCCGCTGAAAAATCCGGTGCGCCATCTGAGAAACTAACCGCCGTCATCGTTTCGACCTTCGGCTCCATGGACGATTTTAAAAAAGCCTTCGGCGAAGCCGCGGCAAAACGTTTCGGTTCCGGCTGGGCATGGCTGATCCTGCAAGACGGCAAACTCAAAATCACCAGCACCCCTAACCAAGACAACCCTTTCATGAAAGGCATCGTCCCCGACGCCGATCTCGGCAAACCCATCCTCGGACTCGACGTCTGGGAACACGCCTACTACCTCCACTACCAAAACCGCCGCCCCGATTACGTCGGTGCCTGGTGGAACATCGTCAACTGGGCGGAAGTTTCCAAACGCTTTGAGGCGAAAGTGTAACACGAAGATTTCTCTCCGGAATTTGGGGGATTGTTTGTCATTCCTTGGGAAGTTTGCTGTGATAGGGCGCTTCCCAATCCTTATATGAACACAAATATCCCCCCGTCGACTGGTGGTTTCACCCGTATCGCGAAGTCTATCATTCGCTTCTTTGCACTTATTATTAGTGCACTCATCGGAACCTGGCAGCCACCTGTTTGGCTGTGCTGGTCTTCTAACAAAGTTATCGGAACTCTAACAAAAAGACCCAAGCTATGGTCGGGACTCGCGTTGGCAGCGATCCTGATCACGGTCGGCATTCAGCAGTGGCAGAAGTGGTGGGAGATGCATCGCCCGCAGGAACGCCAACTCGTCGCGAAACGCGATCTGACTTACACGATCGCCATACCTTCCGCGACATCATGGAATCAAGGTGTTCCGACGCATGGCTCGCTCTTCATCTCATTCAGCGATGCCGCTGCGCCGTTAGAAAAAATCGAACAAGTGGTGACGGATGTCGTGAAGATGAATCCAACGCCTCCCGGCTCATGGAAATGGTCGAACGATCGCACGTTGCGCTTCATTCCGGAAAAGGAATGGCCGGCAGGACAAAAATATGCGTTGAGTTTCAACAAGAAAGCATTTCCCAATGAAGTCGTTCTAACAAAACCCGAAGCGGATTTCGAAACGACCAAGCTGACGATTTGGATAAATGATTTTAATTTTTACACCCAACCGGATCAACCCGAAGTTCATGAGCTGACTGCAACGATCACTTCAACCCACTCACTTACCCAAGAAGCTTTGCAGGCACAGATGACTATGGTTTCCTTGGCAGAAAAGCCACAGGCGTTCGGTGGTGCCAAGCCTAGCTACACGCTTTCTCCCAGCGACGCGCCGAACAGATGGTTTTTCCGCAGCTCCCGTGTGCGGGTTCCTGAAGAAACCGAAGAAGTGAAACTCACCATCGCAAAAGCGATGCGTGCCATGAGTGGCGGCGAAGCAATGACTGCCGATCTTGTCGCGAAGGCGCGCGTTCCTAGCAAATATTCCGCGCTCTACATCAATTCGCAAAACATCGATATCGTCAAAAACCAACAGGGCGAACCGAAGCAATTTCTAACATTTGAATCAACGCTTGGCGTATCTCCAGCGGAGGTGAATAAGCACGTCAAGCTCTGGCGCTTGAGTGCAGTAGATGACAAATGGCTGATAGATAACGATAAATCCGCAAATGACATCACACCCGCGATGATGGCGCGTGCAAAACAGGTTCCGTTGGAACGCGTGCAAAAAGAAGATGAGTCGCCATTTCCCAAGGAACATGCCTATCAATTTTTTTTCCCTGTCCCCGGACGCATGTATTTCCAAGTCATGAAAGGCGTGGAGGCGTTGGGTGGATTTGTGTTAGCTGAACAGAATCACAACTTCATTGAAGTTCCTGATTATCCTAAAGAGTTAGAATGGACTGGCAAAGGAAACATCATCGCCTTGAACGGCGAGAGAACCATCCAATTTAAATCGCGCGGCGTAGAATATATTTCCATCACCTGCGGCCGCATCCGCGCCGGCGAGATCAATCACATGATCACCCAAAACGATTACGGCGATTTTTCCGCTCCTGCCCTCCAAGGCGATTTTGGGAAAGACAGCCTGGTGCGCACCCAAACTTTTGTGCTGCGTGTGAACAAAAAGAATGAATGGGACGCCTGCTTCACCGCCTTCGATCTCAACAAAGCCATGACCTCGGTCGATCCCAGTGATCCAGAAATCTCGCGCGGCTTGTATTTTGTCGAGGCGCAAGCCGCAAGACCTTCAGTGCCAGAAGCGCCTGACACATCGATTCATTCGCGGATTGATGAACCCGAATTGGATTGGGAATCATACGAAGAAGCCGATACCAGCGGTTATTATGACATCGATGAGAACCTAGCGAAAAAGATTTATGTGAACGCCGATGGCTCGATTACTCACCCGAGCACGTGGTTTTCCGATGTGAAACCAGATGGAACGGTGAACTGGGAACGCCATGGCCAGCAAGCCGAGCGTTTCGTAATGCTCACGGATCTCGGGTTGTTGGCAAAAACCAATGCCGACCTCAGTCGCGATGTGTTTGTGATGTCGCTGAAAGACCAAAAAACCGTTGCCGGTGCGAGCGTGGAAATGCTGGCAAGGAACGGCAGCAGTCTGGCGAAAAGCACCACCGATGCGTTGGGCCGCGCTTCGCTTCCCAAACCAACCGTCACCGCGCGTGAGCAACAACCCGTCGCCATTGTGGTAAGACAAGGCAAAGACCTCTCATTCATCCCGTTGCGTCCGGGGCATTTGCCTGCGCTGGATTACTCCCGTTACGATGTGGACGGCGTGCTCGCTTCCCGCACCAAAGCCGTAGAAGCCCATCTGTTCACCGAGCGCGGTGTTTATCGCCCCGGCGACAAAGTGCATTTCGCCTCCATCGTCAAACGCCGTGACTGGCAAGCCGTGATCGAAGGTCTACCCGTGCACGCTATTTTACGCGACTCCGCCGGGCGTAAGATAGCATCCCAAGATTTCAAACTTCCCGCCGATGGTTTTATCGATGGCGTCTTTGAAACCATGGAAACCCAACCCACCGGTCTCTATGAGTTATCACTCTGGGTCGGCGACCATGATTCTTTGGATTTTATGTTAGGCCGCATTCCGCTGCGCGTTGAAGACTTCCGTCCCGACCGCATGAAAATGAAACTCGAGTTCGAGCCGACTTTGCCGAAAGGCTGGGTCAAACCGAGCGAGCTGACGGCGAAAATTTTGTTAGAAAATCTGTTCGGCGCAGCAGCGGGAGATCGCCGCATCACAGGCGCGATGCATTTGAACGCAGCGGAGTTCCGTTTCGCTACATGGCCGGACTACCAGTTTTACAACACCACAGCATCGGAATCCTATTCGATCGCCGGAAATAAGGTCGAGCTAGGCGAAGTCAAAACTTCTCCCGAAGGCCTTGCGGAAATACTTCTGGATCTTGCGGCCTTCGACAAGGTCAACATGAACGTCTCGCTACAACTCGAAGCTTTCGAAAACGACGGCGGCCACGGTGTGCGTGAACAACGCAACTTTCTCGTTTCCCCAGGAGACTACGTCGCTGGCTTCGATCCAGATTGCCAGCTGGATTACCTCGGCAAAGACGCGGGAGGAAAAGTGAAATTCATCGCGCTAGATCAAAACCTCCAGGCGGTTGCTGTCGAAAACCTGCGCTATCGCATTAACGAGGCAAGATACGTATCTGTGCTTCGCAAAGACGACAACGGCAACATGAGCTATGAATCGCAAAAGCGTGATACGGTGTTGAGCGAGGAAAAAGGTATCAGCTGGGCAGCCGGTCCTGTCGAGCTAAGCATGGACACCCGCAAGGTCGGGCATTTCACCTTCCAAGTAATCAACGATGTGAACGATGTCATCTGCGAGTTCGCCTACCGCGTCGTTGGCAAAGGCGATGAGGATAAAAATCTCGAGCGCGAGGCAGAACTCACACTCACCATCGCGCAACCAAAAGTACAAGCAGGCGGTGAAGTGGAAGTATCCATCGTCGCGCCATACGCAGGCTCGGGTTTGATCACGATTGAGCGTGAAAAAATCCTGCACGCGCAATGGTTTACTGCCGATACAAAAGCAAGTGTGCACAAAGTGAAAATCCCGACAGGGCTCGAAGGAACCGTTTATTGCAACGTCTCGTTCGTGCGTTCGATGGATTCGCCCGATGTGTTTATGACGCCACTGAGTTACGCAACCCAGCCACTCACCATCGAGCCAACGGGTAGAATTCTCAATGTTGAACTCTCTGTGCCGAAAGAAGTGAGACCCGGTCAGGCATTGAAAATCAACTACCGTGCGGACCGCGCTTCGCGGATCGTACTTTATGCAGTGGACGAAGGTATTCACCAAATCACGCGCTATAAACGCCCTGATCCATTAGGTTTCTTTTTCCGCAAACAGGCGCTCGAAGTGCGGACCCAACAATGGTTTGATCTGTTACTGCCGGAATACCGTTTCATCAAAGAACACGCAGCCTTCGGCGGTGACGGCGGAGGTGAACTCGGCGAACTGTCGATGACGCTCAATCCATTCAAACGCAAACGCGATGCGCCGGTCGTCTGGTGGTCGGGCATCAAAGAAGCCGGACCGGAAAGCAAAGAAATCTCCTACACCGTGCCCGACTACTTCGCCGGTAAGCTCACCGTGATGGCGGTCGCAGTCACCGAAACCCGCGCTGGCTCCGCGCAAACCTCCGCGCTGGTGCGCTCACCTCTGGTGCTCACACTCAACTCACCCACTACGGTCACTCCCGGTGACGAGTTTGTGGTTTCTGTGACTCTGACAAACCTGTTAGAAAAAGAAGGCCTCTCGAACATCGCGCTCAACGTCGAGCCATCGCCGCATCTGCAGCTCATCGGCGATGCGGGCGCGGAAGTTTCCGTGGAAAAATCACGCGAAGTCACCAAACGTTTCCGCTTCAAAGCTCTCGATACTCTCGGCTCAGGCAGTGTGAAATGCTATGCGAAATCTGAAACGGAATCCTCCGTGCGCACGGAGACGATGAGCATACGTCCGGCATCCCCGTTCCGCACTCAGGTGCGCAGCGCCTACATCCGCACCGCAAAGCACGAGCAGGAAGTCACCCGCAGCTTGTATGACGCTTACCGCCGCAGCGAAGTGGTCGCTTCTCCGTTACCGGTCGTGCTCGCGCTCGGCATGCGGGATTACATGAATGCGTATCCTTACGACTGCACCGAGCAACTGACGAGTAAGGGCATGACTTTGCTGTCGTATCGCGCGATGGAGGCTTTGCCGCAACAAGGCGATCTAACCGCAAGCACCATATCAACTGTCATCGACCAACTGAGCAGCCGTCAAAGCAACAGCGGTGGCTTCGGTTACTGGCGCGGCAGCACCAGTGAAAGCGATGATTTCCTCAATTGCTACGCCACGCATTTCCTGAGAGAAGCACAAGAATCAGGTTTTTCCGTAGACTATGATTTGCTCAACAATGCATCTAACAAGATGAAAAAAATCTGCGAATCCGGAGAAATCACCAATCTGGAAATGGCCGACCGTAAAGCCTACGCGATTTATCTTCTCGCGCGAAAAGGAGAGCGCCCGAATAGCTTGGCATCGCTTCGGGAGTCGCTGGATCGCACGCAAAAAGGCTTATGGCAAAACCGCCTGTGCGGCAGTTTCATGGCGGCGACGTATCTGCTACTCAAGGAAAATGACAAGGCTGATGAGATCGTGAAAGCATGGAAACTCGCAACAGCCGATCAGTATAAAAATGGCGAAGACTATTGGTCGCGCCCGGATGTGGATAAACTGTTGTCGTTTGCGATACGCGCCCGCCATTTTCCCGATGCGGTTAAAAACTACGGCTACGCCGATTGGCAACAGCTCTATGGCGTCTTGTGGAAGGATCAATACAACACCATCACCGCCGCTTGCGCGACGCTTGGTATGCGTGAGTTTTCCAAAGTCGTGAAAGCCAATGCGTTTGAATTTGAAATCAACGCCCTCCCACGAGCCGGCACCGCACCTATCTCACTTGTAAAAACAAAAGAGATTTTCGGTATGGCTCCATTCGCGGAAAACATGAAGGCACTGGAATTCAAGCTCGATCAAAAAGACGGCGACCAAGGCTTGTTTTACCAAGTCGTCGAAGAAGGATTCGATCGTCAACTCCCAAGCAAACCGCAAAAAAATGGAGTCGAAGTCTATCGCGAAATCACCACGCTGGATGGCAAGCCCATCGAATCGCTCAAAGTCGGCGACTCGTTGAAAATGACCCTGCGGGTGCGTAACATCAGTAAGATTCCGTTAGGAAATTTGGTGATGATCGACCTTCTTCCAGGTGGATTTGCCATGGAACCTGGCGACATGAAAGCAGGCGTCGGCACGGTTTCGGGAACGGAACGTGTTGATATGCGTGAGGATCGCAACTTGTTCTTCTTCTCCCTCCAAGGTGCGAAAGACTTGAAAATTGTATACGAACTGCGCGCTACCAGCGCCGGAGAATTCGTGGTGCCGCCGTTGTTTGCGGAGTCCATGTATGACCGCGGCATCAATGGAGTCGGGCTGGGCAGTCGCATCAAAGTTGTCACACGAGAGTGAAAAGCAAACGTTTCAGATTTCTACGTAAATTGATTTTCGGCAGCGGCATCATCCTGCTGCTGCTGGGAATCCTTTGGCTGACGATTCCACGTTGTGAGCTTTACCGCGAGGATCTCACATGGTCGCCGGTGTTGCGCGATCGCGATGGCGCGGTCCTGCACCTTGGCTTGGCGAAAGATGACCGCTATCGCATCCGCGTGCCGCTGGATAAGGTTTCCCCAACCATGCAGCGTGCGACCTTGGCCTACGAAGATGAATATTTCTTCTCTCATCCCGGGGTGAATCCCTTGTCGATGTTACGTGCGGTGGCGGGTCGGTTTCAAAGCGTTTCGCGTGGCGGTGGATCGACCATTTCCATGCAGTATGCGCGGCTACGCTTTCAACTGAAAACACGAACGATTTCAGGAAAGCTCCAGCAAATCCTCTGCGCGATTCAGTTAGAAAAATATTATTCGAAAGAACAAATCCTCGAAGCGTATTTCAATACCATTCCGTATGGTGGCAATGTCGAAGGGGTTTCCGCCGCAAGCCTACGCTGGTGTGGAAAGGAAGCAAGCGACTTGGAGCTATCAGAATCGGTAGCGCTGGTGATGCTGCCACAACGTCCCGCACTGCGCAGACCCCGTCCCGGATCCGAGGAATTACCTGACACAATCGCCGCGCGTAAGCGTTTGTTAGAAAAACTCAGCCATACGGATGATATGCTGGCGGAGTATCGCTGGGAGCAAGTTCCTTTGCCGCGTGAAATGCCGCACTTGGCGCGACGCATGAGAGGCGCTGCGTCGGAATCGACCATTGATCGCCATTTGCAAACGGTTGTCGAAAAAACCGTTCATGATTATCTTCTGCGCGTTGAGGAAAAAGGCGTGGGCAACGCCGCGGTGATGATCGTAGATGCGCCGACACGCGAGGTGCGCGCTTACGTTGGCTCGGGTGGGTTTTTCAACAACGAGATCGAAGGACAGATCGATGGGTTACGCACCAAGCGCTCACCCGGCTCGCTCTATAAGCCGTTCATATACGGACTCGGAATCGAGCAGGGCTTGCTGCATCCAAATACCTTACTTGCCGATGCGCCAATGCGTTTCAGTGATTACAATCCAGAAAACAACGAACGTGATTTTCTCGGTCCAGTTAAAGCAAAGGAAGCCCTTTACCGGAGTCGAAACCTACCTGCGCTGAAATTGATGCAGCGGTTAGATGGGAAAGGTTTGTATGGTTACCTGAAAGATGGTGGTTTGCACTTCGATCACGGTGCGGGACATTACGGCTTAGCCCTTGGACTTGGTGCCGCCCCCGCCACAGCCGAGGAAATGGCAGTTCTCTACGCCGCTCTCGCCGATGACGGGCAGCCGCGTCCTTTAGTTTTTGAACGGGGCGCAAAAGCGATCCCTTCGAAAATCAATGCGGTGCTCAGCGAAGACACGCGTTGGTTGGTGCGGCACATGATGGCCGATTCCTCAGAACGTGAACCTTTTTCTGAACCGACGATTTCTTTCAAAACCGGCACTTCTCAAGGCTATCGCGATGCATGGGCCATAGGCATAAGCGGTCGCTCTGTGATTGTGGTATGGATAGGGAATTTCAATGCGACACCCAATCCAGCTTTCAAAGGCCTTACAATAGCCGCTCCATTGATGCACGGATTATTCGACCGTACAAACTTGGCGGAACCCTTACCCGCTGCACCTGCCAGCCTAAAGCAAATACAATTATGTGCCGTTTCTGGTATGATCCCGTGTGACCATTGCAAGCACCGCACCACTGGCTACTTTCTCTCTGGCGTGTCGCCTATCGTGCCGTGTGACCTACACCGATTGATATGGGTCGATCAACTCACCGGACTTCGCGTCACGCCGCAAGATGGCAATCCAAATATCAAAGCACAGGTATTTGAATTTTGGTCACCGGAGTTTCTGGAACTTTTCCGCCTCGCCGGCCTGCCGCGGCGTGCGATTCCCGCAAGTGCCGAAGTCATTTCTTACTCCAACGAAGCACCACAAATTCTCTCCCCGCTTGGTGGGCATCTCTATCAGATCGGCAGCGGATCATCCGGACTCATTTGCAAAGCCAAAGCAGCAGCGGGAGTGAATCGATTGTTCTGGTTTGGAAACGGTGTCTTTCTCGGTTCCACCGACGTGAGCGAAGCGTTCGTCTGGAACGATGCCTATGGCCCCAGCGAAATCTACGTGATGGATGATCGCGGAATGTCGGCAAGGACGCAGGTGCAGGTGGAAAGGTGAAACCGTCTCAATACTTGGAAAGTTCGCTAACGCTCACTTTCCGCAGCATTGCTTAAACTTCTTCCCGGAGCCGCAGGGGCATGGAGCATTGCGGCCGGTGGTTTCGATGGCGAATGTAGGCTTGCGTTTAGGGAGGTTCAGCTTCAGCTCACCACTGCCGGATGATTCGACTTGCGAGGGATCGATGAATTCCGAACTGCCACTGGTCGACATGTTGCTTCGAGTGATTTGAGTCTCACTGCTCTGGAGTTGTTTCGGCTGGCTGTGGAGTTGTTTAAGGAATTCCGCAAGGTTGGAAGCGGAGCGGAACAAGTTACTTAGCGCTTCTTGTTTGATCGAATCCATTAATCTAACAAAAAGTTCGTAGGCCTCGTTTTTGTATTCGATCAAAGGATCTTTCTGACCTTGCGCGCGAAGGCTTACCCCTTCACGGAGAGCGTCCATGCTATAAAGATGTTCCTGCCATTGCTTATCAATGGCAACCAGCACCATCCGGCGCTCTTCTTGATCGAGCACCTCGTAAGGCAGGTTGCGCACTTTGATTTCGTAGGTTTCTTTGACTCTACTAACCAAGTAATCGGAAATCTGCTCAGGTGTCTTCGTCACGTCGAGTTCTTCGATGGTAACACTGATTGGCAACGTTACATTCACCCAACCAAGAAGTTCCGAATGATCTGGCGCTTCGTAATCGCGATCTACAAGATACTCATTCACTTTCGCAGGAATGGTTTCCTCAATGATTTCATTGACGAGATCACGCGGGGTTTCAGTTGAAAGCACCTCGTTACGATAACCGTAAACTACTTCACGTTGACGGTTCATCACGTCATCGAAATCTAACACGCGCTTCCTCCAAGTATAATTGCGCTGCTCAACACGTTTTTGCGCGGTTTCCACAGAGCGGTTCAGCCAGGAATGCTCGAGAGCCTCACCTTCTTTCATGCCGAAGCGTTCCATCATCGAGGTCATTCTATCCGCAGCGGCGAAGTTGCGCATGAGATCGTCTTCAAAGGAAATGAAGAACTGCGAGCGACCCGGATCACCTTGGCGGGCGCAACGGCCACGCAACTGGCGATCGACGCGGCGGGATTCGTAACGCTCGGTGCCGATGACAAACAAGCCGCCGACTTCGGAAACGCCTTTACCAAGTTTGATATCGGTTCCGCGTCCCGCCATGTTGGTGGAAACGGTGACCGCGCCTGCCTGGCCAGCTTGAGAAATGATTTCCGCTTCTTGTTCGTGGAACTTCGCGTTGAGAACGGAGTGCGGGATTTTCGCACGTTGCAACATCCTAGCAAGTGTTTGCGATGCTTCAACCGATGCCGTTCCGCAAAGCACGGGCTGACCTTTTTCGTTAGCTTCTTTGATCTTTTCGATCACCGCATTGAATTTCTCACGACGTGTTTTGAAAACCTGATCGTTTTCATCGACGCGAATGTTCGGGGTATTCGTCGGGATCGGCAATACATCGAGGCGATAAATATCATGAAACTCCGCAGCTTCGGTTTCCGCCGTTCCGGTCATACCCGCGAGTTTTTCGTAGAGACGGAAATAGTTTTGGATCGTGATCGTCGCGAAGGTCTGGGTCTCCTTTTCAATGGCGCAACCTTCTTTGGCTTCAACGGCTTGATGCAGACCATCCGACCAACGGCGACCCGGCATTTCACGACCCGTGTTGTCATCTACGATGATGACCTTGCCGTCCTTGACGACGTATTGAACGTCTTTTTCGTAAACGCAATAGGCTTTGAGAAGTTGCGAAATGTTGTGGATCTTTTCCGCTTGAGTGTCCATCCGCTGCTGCGCTTGCTCCTTCTCCGCGATCTTCTGTTCTTCTGTTAGATTGAAGTTGGTATCGATATCCGCAAACAAGGTGCCGAGGTCAGGAAGAGTGAATGACTCTGGATCTCCGGGTGAAAGAAACTCGCGACCCATCTCCATAAGGTCCGCATCGTTACTTTTTTCATCGATGGTGAAATAAAGTTCCTCCTTGATTTCGAAGAGTTCCTTCTTACGGGCGTCTTGATGCAAGGAGAGCTCCGATTTCTCGATGAGGCGACGGTTTTCCGGCTCCTCCATAAACCGCATCAACATGCGGTTACGCGGTTGGCCGAGTTTGATTTTGAAAAGCACGCGACCCGCACCATCCATATCGCCCGCATCGGCGAGCTTCTTTGCTTCGGCAGCCAAATCGTTACAAAGAGCTGTTTGTTTTTTCACAAGCGACTCGATGAGTGGCTTGTATTTATCAAACTGATGGGTCGACTGTGCGGTCGGACCGGAAATGATCAGAGGAGTCCGAGCTTCATCGATAAGGATAGAGTCAACCTCGTCGATAATGGCAAAGTAGTGACCACGCTGGACTTGTTCGTCTTTGGAAGAAGCCATGCCGTTGTCGCGGAGGTAGTCAAAACCGAACTCGGCGTTGGTTCCGTAGGTGATATCGAAAGCGTATTGCTCGCGCCTGTCCCATGGCGCCATTTGGTTTTGGATACAGCCAACGGTTAGACCGAGGTAACGGAACAGCGAGCCCATCCAATCCGAGTCGCGTTTTGCGAGGTAATCATTCACCGTAATCACGTGAACGCCGAGGCCAGTGAGCGCGTTGAGGAAAACGGGAAGAGTAGCCACAAGGGTTTTTCCCTCACCGGTTTGCATCTCTGCGATCATCCCGCGATGCAGGGCGATACCACCGACGAGCTGCACATCGAAGTGCACCATCTGCCATTCGATCGGATGATCGTTGACGATGATTTCCTGGCCGCACATGCGGCGGGCACCGTTTTTCACAACGGCGTATGCATCAGGGAGAATCGTTTCCAAATATTTCGCACGAGCCTTTTGGAACTCAGGCTCGATCTCATGGAACGCAGCTTTTGCGGCTTCGATTGCTTCCGGGGTCGCGGCGATGGTCGCAGGAAGAGTCGGAAACTCCGTGCGGAGGTCTTTGAGGCGATTTTCCAAATCCTGGGCTGCCGTCTTGAGTTCCTCTGCAGACATGCGTTCAATCACCGGTTTTGCCGGAACTTGAAGCTCATGATAACGGGCAAGATGCGCCTGCCATTTTGCGGTCATTTCACGCAATTTCTCCTCCGGCTCACGCTGCAAGGCTTGCTCGATTTCATTAATACGCGTGACGGTCGGACGAATGCGTCGAACTTCGCGCATGTTCTTGTTACCGACAATTTTTTGGAGAATCCACTTAATCATGAGAAATTTGGCTATGCCCATCAGGGCTTGGAGGCGGGTGGATACACTGTGCGGCGCTAGGAAGCAAGCGTTGGAATGCAATTTAAGCCCTGTAAGTCAGGGAGATTTTTTGTCCCTTTCTTTCAAGTCAAAAGACCCTTTTTCAGATCCTAACCCGCAGATCCCTAATGCTCCAGAACGCCCCTCCCGCTTCTTTCACTATCCCTTGCATCTTCCGCGCTCCATCCTTTCTCTTCTCAGAAAATCTCTACCGTGCAGCGTCAAACGCATCGTTCACAAAGCTCTTGCTGCCTATAACCGCACCGTCTGTGAAATACCTCACTCGCGTCCGAAGCATTTTCGCCATCCCAAGATCTGGCAACACCGTCCCATTATGCTTCTATGCCAACATATCTTCAGTATTCATTGATGCTCTCGGCGCAGCTTCCCCAAGCAACGTAGACCTTATGGCTGCGACTGGCACTTGCCAGGCATTCTTTGGTTGAGTTGAGGTTTGATTAAAGGGTGTCGTGTCTGGTTCAAGTCGTGGGCTATCGCACCGGCACGAGGTCGGTGCGACCTATCCACATCCAATATATTA
>JANPEG010000114.1:0-6983 GCA_031431855.1 Akkermansiaceae bacterium
GCGTACACTTGCGTGAGCAGATTTACAGTCTGCCGCCTTTAACCACTCGACCACCTACCCATAGGCGCTTTCGCGGGGCGGGATGTTTGTTTTCGATACGGGGTGCTGACAAGCAAAAAGAGGGGAAAAATCTGAATTTCTCATTTCTCCAAGGCTTCAGCCCGAGAAATCAACGCCTTTGCGGCATCCGCATTGCGTCCTTCAGCGTTCCATATCCCCGCCAAGGCTCGCAGTGCTGTAGCGGTTTCCTTGGTAGCCGTCTTAGGAAAGGTCTTGATCGCATTCCGCAATCTTTCCTCGGCCGCCTTGTTCTGGCCTTGAACCACCAGCTCTTGGGAAAATTCTAATAAAAAATTCGGGTCCATTTGCGATGGATTACTCATCATGTTTTCCGCTTCACGAAATAACCGAAGCGCCTTGTCTTTCGATTCAGGATCGCGCACCGCCGCAACCGCTAACTGGGTCATCAAACGCGCGTTCTCCGGATGATTGAAAACCGCACGCTCTAACAACAACCGCGCATCACGGTTTTTTCCCGCAGCAATCAACTCAGCCGCAAGCTGCTCAAACTCCTCAGGCGTCCCACCACGGATTTTCAGCAACTCCGCCGAATGAAACAGCGCTTCGTCGATCTGTTCTTTCTTCCGGTAAAACTTTGCCAGCGACTCATGCGCCAGAACTTTCCTAGAATGGATCGCCAACACATCTTTCAATGCTTTCACCCCAGCTTCATCCTCTTCCGATGCAAAATGCAAAATCCCTTTGCGTATCCTCATATCCAATGAGGACGGAACCGCTGTCGTATGCAGATCCAACATACGGATGGCCTCTTTCATATTGCCTGCCTCACGGAAGTAATCACTCGCCGATCTCGCGATGCCCGCCCATTCCGGATGATTCTCCATCGCTTTTTGATACCGCTCCGTTATCCGCTTTTTCGCTTCTTCATCTTTCCCATCGTAAAGACTTTTCGTGGTAGCAATGTAATAATTCACCGCCTCCTGAGAATTCATATCGAGCGATTCTAACAACTCACGAGCTTTAGTATCATCTCCCTTGTCGCGTGCAAAACGTATCAACCGCTCAATCGGCAAAACCTTTCCGGGCATAGCTTCGAGCACTTTGAGATACGCTTCCTCGCGCTTGCGATCCGCTAACCCATCTCCCCTGCCTATTTCTTCGAGAAAATCACCGTATTCGATCCGCACTCCGATTTCATCAGGCCGAGCCGCGATGACTTTTTCGTAAATCCCCAGCGCAGCGAGCTTATCGTCGGATTCCATCTTGATCTCCACCATTCGCCTAACAAGCGGCATCGCCAATGGATCCGCAGCGTAGGCCGATTCAAAAAGCTCGGTCGCGCGTTTATCGTTGCCATGTTGCTCCTCCAGAATTCCGTATGAAAAATCCAGCAAGCTTCCGGCGTTTAATAAGCCGCACGAAGCTGAAATCAATCCCACAATTAAGCGCATCCCTATTCTCTACCCGCAAATTTCCACCATGAAAAGCCTCTATCTTCTCAGTTTAACGATAGTTTGGCTTACCCTGCCATCAAACCTGCTCGCTGCACCCGAACACCCACGGTTACTTGTCACAGCAGCCGATTGGAAAAGCCTGCCCGCCCGCATGGAGGCCGATCCTCGGGTCAAAAAAATCATTTCCGCCACGATTGCACGAGCCGATCTCACTCTTGAGGAACCCCTGCTCACCTACAAGCGCGAGGGCCGACGCATACTTGCCGTGTCCCGTGACGCCATCGAACGCGTGCTCGATCTCTCCACCGCATGGAAAGTCACTGGACAAAAGAAATACCTCGATCGCTGCCGCGACGAAATGCTCGCGATATCGAATTTCAAAGATTGGAACCCCGACCACCACCTCGACACCGCGGAAATGCAAACCGCCCTCGCCATCGGGTATGACTGGTTGTTTCAGGATCTAACAGAAAGCGATAAGAAAACCATCACCACCGCCCTGCTCGAAAAAGGTCTGAAATCCACGCTCGCTCAGAAACAAATCATGAGTTGGCACAACAACTGGAACCAAGTCTGCATGGGCGGATTGGTTTTATCCGCTATCGCTCTCAGTGATCTCGAACCCGAGCTTTCCAGTAAAGCACTAGAAGCCGCAACAAAAGCCATCCCCAAAGGCCTCAGCGTGGGCTATCCTGCCGATGGTGCCTACTCGGAAGGTGGTGGTTATTGGTCTTACGGCACCAGTTACACCATCCTTACCATCGAGGCACTGCGAACCGCTAAGCTGCCATTTGATAAATTCCTTAACCATCCAGGCTTCCTTCAAAGCGCCTACTACGTCCGCCAAGTCCATGGCACCAGCGGACTGCTTTTCAGTTACGGCGATAATAGAGAGAGTAAATTCGGGTTCAACTCCGTGATGAACTGGATGGCGAAACAAAACCAAAGCCAAGCACTCAGCGATTTCATCGCGCCTACGTTTGATCAAATCAACGCCGAAACCCACGATCGCTTTCTCGCACTCTCCGCGTTTTGGGTTCCTGAAAAAACCGATCCTAAAGAAAAGCCACTTCCCAATCATTTCCTCGGAACCGGCTTGAGTCCCATCGCCATCCATCGCACCGGCTTCGAAGCCAAAGACCTCTTTCTCGGTATCAAAGCCGGAAAAGCCAACGTCAGTCACGGCCACATGGACGCAGGCTCTTTCGTCATCGATTGGGCAGGAAAACGCTGGGCCAGCGATCTCGGCATGCAGAGTTATAACGGCCTCGAATCTGGTGGCATCAATCTCTTCCAAATGACCCAAGACAGCGCTCGTTGGTCGGTCTTCCGACTCAACAACTTTTCCCACAACACCCTCACCTACAACGGCCAACTCCACCTGATTGACAAAAAATCAGAAATCCTCTCATCAAAAAGCACGCCACAAAACGAAACCCTCGTCAACCTAGCCCCTCCTCTCGGCCTACCCAAAAATGCCACCGCCATCCGCCGTTTCCAGATGGATACAGATAAGCGCAGCATCACCATCACCGATTCTCTAACAGGCCTGAAACCCAACGACAAAATCACTTGGAATCTTTTCACCCCCGCAACTTCCACACCAACCGATACCGGCTTCATCCTCACCCAAGATAAATCCAAAATGCAGCTCGATCTATCTTCCCCGCAGTCCACCAAACCAACATCCTCCCCAGCCGATCCCCCACCCAAACCCCACGACGAACCTAACCCCGGAATCACCCGCGTTCAACTCAACGCCACCGCTGATAAAGAAGGAAAGATCCTTATCAACACGACTTTCAAAGCTCTTCAGTAAAGATCGGTTCCCTTTTGAGCTTGGAACATCAGCAATGAGAAGCTACAGAATGACGGATGAAATTGATGGAAGAAATGCACCCTTCCGGGTCGGATTTATACCTGAACACTGACCGATCGGTTGATAACACAGTTCGCCAAAATCCAATAAGTCATACGCCAAACATGAAACTCGTTTCCATCCTATTAACCCTAATCTTTACCTTATCAGCATTGGCGGAGGAGACGCAGCCCACGATTGAGGCGTCTTCGGTTTACCGAACTACGGTTTCATCAGCCAAGTCCCTTGTGGTCTTTGAGGGACTTCCGCACCAGACTTGGGATAGCGAACTCCTCGCCACCGAGCTCAAGCGCAAAGACATCAAGAAGATCTGGGACTATTCGTTTTACACACCGAGCGTAGATGCAAAGAACGCCGACGATTTGCGAAAGCTATTGAGCAGTGCTGCATCCATCGCGGTGCGTAGCGGCGGGGTCAAGTTATGTGGGGGATACCACCCAGACTACAGCATTTCCTGGCAGGCTGACGAGGTGACCTACTATGCTCTAATTTGCTTTGGTTGCGATGAGATCGTTTTCTATGATGGCAAAACATCTTTGATCTACGATTTGAAAGGAGCTACCTCCAAACGCTATCAAGAACTTCTTGCTGTTTACGAGGCCAAACGCCCCAAACGCCAATAGCCCATCAAACCAGGCAATGAGGCAGACCCGTTTGCAACCGGAACAAAGCCAACTGAAAAATAGACCAGAAGGCGCCGCGCCGTGATCAAGACTCGCCCCCGCTGATAGGTTGCGTGCTCTTTGACGGTCTTAACCATCAACCATCAACACTAGACTATCAACCATCACTCCACCGGAGTAATCACAATCTCATGCTCCACAGGTTGCAGTGAAGATTTCACCTTTTCAGCAAGTGGTGCGCGGATCGGTTCTGTTTCGGCGAAGGCTGCATCGGGATTGTCTTTGCCTTGCTTGCCGTGGACGATGGATTTGATTTGTTTGGTTTCGTAGCTTTGCTTTTCCAAAACGGCTTTCCATACGTTTTGGAAAGCTGGAAGCAGCGGATGTTTGATGAAATCCGTTGCCAGCGGCACACCTGCTACGAGTTGTTCTGCGGTGTATTGTTTCGATTCACTTCCCCAAGTGACTTTATAAGCTTTGGCTTTCGGTGAGCTCACGCGGAGTGTGAATCGGTTAAGCTCTTGATCAAAGGGCACGAGTGCCAATCCAGCTCGGATGGAATTGTCATTCTTGGCGTCTCCCTCGCCAACACTGAATGGCAATTTTGTGCTGCGGATTTTCAACTTACCTCCAGCAGATGAAATGATCTCGTGGCCACCTGAAGCAGAAGATTTGTCCGAAGTGGCGTCCCATGAAATTTCACCGAGATTGCCATCGAGTCCCATCGCTTTAAGGAAAGCTCTCGCCATGATGACTTGTCCTGCCCAGCCGGGATGCACGCCGTCTTTACCTGCGATTTTAAATTCCGGCCCTATGTCTTTCTTCGCTTGGAAATCTACTAGAAGCATCGGCTGATAGATATCAGCAAAACCCGCTTTTTCTGTTGTCGCCACATTCAGAGCGATGTTGCGGAATTTAGAAAGTGAGAGATTGAGATCTTGCTGATTGCCACGGGCTGATTTCACCCAATGCGGGACGGAGTCGATGATACCCGATGATCCTATGATCACCCGACATTCAGCATCGCGAAATTGCTTGGATATATCGATCAGGTTTTTTCGGTATTCCGCAGCAATCGCTTCGTCGTAAGGAACGTAGCGGAAATCATTCATTCCGTAGCAAGTGGTGGCGATGGTTGGATTGAATCGCAAAACATCGCTTTTCATGCGATTGAGAAAGCCCGATGCCTGTTCACCACTCCAACCATACTGGCGAGCGGTGATTTCCAACTCGGGAGTGCAGGCAGTTAGATAAGTTTCGATGATAACCGAATACATCTTCTGCTCCGTGATGGAATCCCCGCAGATCGCGAGCCGATCCCCCTTGCGGAGTTGTAGACTCGTAACCTGCGGTGCGGGATCGAGTTGATACGCAGAGAGCTCAGTTGGCAGAGCAACCGGTTCAGCACGCGCAAATGATGAAATGGCGATGACGCACAGCAGAAGGAATGGTCGGAACATGCCAAATTCAAATCCCTGAGAGAAACGAATGCAAGAACGAGAAAATAATCAATCTTTTCAACCTCTTCATTCGCGTCCATTCGCGTCCATTCGCGGTTAAATTCTACATATTCTATCGCATCGACACCTCGCTTTCGCGCGGCTGTTTGACTACACTTTGTTCCGTCCAAGCCATCTCGGCTTCGCCTGAATGGATAGCTCGCTAGTGCTCGTCCTGCTTTCGGCGATACAGCCCTACCTATACCCCTAAATATCCGCCCTTGCATCTTGACGAATCCCACCCTCCCGCAACACGATGTGATTATGTCAAAAGCTAAGCATTTCGCCGGATTAGATATCGGGGGTTCCACGATCAAAGCCGTCATCATCAATTCATCCGGAGATCAGGTCGGTCCCATTGTCGAAGTGAAAAGCCATGTCAAAGACGGTTACCAAGCCACCTTCAAACAACTCGAAGCCGCTCTCGATGAACTCTCTCACAACGCAGGGATCGATCGCAAAGACATCGGCGGCATAGGCCTCGATGTCCCCGCCCCATCCTCAAACGGCGTGATCTGGGGAAAAGCCAACCTCGGCGATGACTGGGTCGGCACCGACATTTGCGCCGAACTCAACAAGCACCTCAACATTCCCATCCACATGACCAATGACTGCAACGCCGCAGCCGTTGGCGAATACGCGATCCGCCACAAACACCTCGGTGCCTTACTCTTGGTAGCTCCCGGCACAGGCCTCGGCGGCGGCTTCGTTCTACCCGGCGGAAAACTCTACGAAGGAGCTAACGGCCTCGCCCTTGAGGTCGGCCACGTCTCCGTGCCTTTCACCGAAGACGACGGCTCACTCCCCAACTGCACCTGCGGTCTCAAAGGCTGCCTCGAAGCATGGGTCTCCCTCGTCGCCCTTCGCCGCCGCCTCTCTATCGAACTTCAGAAGCCTGAGTGGAAAGACCATCCACTCAACGCGCCCGAATTAACCATCGAGGAAAAAGCCTTCAAACTCCGCACCCTCGCGGAAAACGGCGACCCCCTTTCCATCCAACTTTTCAAACAACAAGGTTTCATCCTCGGTTACGGCATCGCCGATCTAGTCCGAACCTTCGATCCCGGGTTGGTTGTCATCGGCGGCGGCCTAGCCGAAGCCAAATTCCGCGATGATTTCCTCAACTGGGTCCGCGATGGCTTCGCCGATCGCGCTTGGCCCATCTATCGCAACAGCCCCATCGACCCAGAAAAAGAAACCACCCGCTTCGAATGGGCCGAAGGTGGCGACGCCGCCGCATCCATCGGCATGGCCTACACCGCCCGTGAACTGTTTTCTTAACAAGGAGCGGCGGCATCCTGTTTACCCCGATAAGTCGGGGCCGCCGACCTTAAACTATGGGCAGCAGGATGCAGCCCCTCCTTGAAAAAAAATCCAAAAAAATTCTAAGGATCATTCCGCTCGTGTGTCTTTACCTTAGAAGCATGCAACAATCGATCCATGGAACCTCTACACTCCAACTCCGCCGCCAGTAGAAGCGATGGAGCCGTCGCGGTTCTTTCCTCTC
>JANPEG010000115.1:0-2139 GCA_031431855.1 Akkermansiaceae bacterium
CACGCCAACCACTTTCATCCCGCACATCACGGCGGAGGCAGGGTTGGTGCCGTGGGCGGAAACGGGGATCAAACAAATGTCGCGATGACCTTCGCCGCGCGATTCGTGATAACGGCGGATGGCGAGCAGACCTGCGTATTCACCTTGCGAGCCAGCATTTGGCTGGAGCGAAACGGCTGCGAAGCCCGTGATTTCTGCTAACCAGTTTTCTAACTGCGTCAGCATTTCGATGTAACCCATCGTCTGAGACTTCGGCGCAAACGGATGAATCGATGAAACTTCCGGCCAGCTTAGCGGCAGCATTTCCGAAGTCGCGTTGAGCTTCATCGTGCAGGAACCCAGCGCGATCATCGATTCGTTGAGTGCGAGATCTTTCGACTCTAAACGCTTGATGTAACGCAGCATTTCCGTTTCGGAATGATAGGCATTAAAGGCCGGCGCGGTGAGGAATTTGGAAGCGCGGTCGAACGTCGCATCCCATTCTTTTCCAGCAACGCCATCGATGCGGGACACTTCGAACAAGCGGCAAAGCGACCAGATGTCACTTGAGACAACGGTTTCATCGAGAGAAATTCCGACGTGTGAGTCATCGATCAAACGCAGGTTAAACCCGTGCTCCGGTGCGGCATCGACCAAAGCGCTAGCTTTGCTGGTTTTGACAATGATCGTATCGAAAAATCCGCCGTCTTCGATTTCGTAACCTCCTGCAACCAACGCCGCTTTCAGTTCGCGTGCTTGTGAGTGGATCTTGCCAGCGATCGCTTTCAAACCTTCCGGTCCGTGATACACCGCATACATGGATGCCATCACTGCCAACAACACCTGAGCGGTGCAAATGTTAGAAGTCGCCTTGTCGCGGCGGATGTGTTGCTCGCGGGTTTGCAGAGAAAGTCGATAAGCGGGCTTGCCTTGCGCATCGATAGAAACACCGATCAAGCGACCTGGCATTTTGCGTTTCAACGCATCTTTGCAAGCCATGAAACCCGCGTGTGGACCGCCAAAACCGAGCGGCACACCGAAGCGTTGCGAAGAACCGACGCAGATGTCGGCTCCGAATTCGCCGGGTGATTTCAGTAAAGTCAGCGCCAGCAAATCCGCCGCGCAAATGGTGACTGCTCCGGCGGCTTTGGATTTCTCGAAGAAGGCGGAGAAGTCGTCGATGCGCCCGCGGGTGTCGGGGTATTGCACGATCACCGCGAATAAGTTATCAGCTGCCGCCGGATCGAAGTTTTGCCAATCGCCAACGATGACGTCCAAGCCGAGCGGCTCGCAGCGGGTTTTCACCACATCGATGGTTTGCAAATGGCAGCGATCGGAAATGAAAACGGCTTTGCCTTTCGGTTTTCCGGAAAGCGCGAGCGTCACGGCCTCGGCGGCGGCGGTGCCTTCATCGAGCAGAGAAGCGTTCGCGACATCAAGACCAGAAAGATCGGTGATGAGTGTTTGGAAATTCAGCAGCGCTTCCAAACGACCTTGCGCGATCTCGGCTTGGTAAGGCGTGTAAGCCGTATACCAACCGGGATTTTCCAAAATGTTTCTTAAAATCACGCCCGGTGTCAGGGTGCCGTAGTAACCTTGGCCGATGAAACTTTTTACAACTTTGTTCTGACTCATCCATGCACGCAACCAAGCGAGTGCCTCTTGCTCGGAAAGCGCTGGCGGAAGATTCATCTCCCCTTCCATGCGGATTCCGGCTGGCACGGCTTCGGAAATGAGCTCGTCGAGTGTGCCATGACCAACTTGTTTGAGCATCTCGGATTTTTCAGATTCTGAAGGTCCGATGTGGCGGGCGAGGAAGGATGATGTAGCGGCCATGATTTCGCCACAGCTCATGCAACAGGAAAGCCCGCCCTGCAACCCAGAATCTCTGTCGGGGAAAATAAACCACCGGAGTGCGGGAGCTTGCTCCCGCCTTGCGCTGAACGGAGCTTGCTCCGTTGCAGGTGGCTTGCATTTCCTTACACCCCCTACTCACCACGCGGAGCAAGCTCCGCTTCTCTAAATTCCTTGATTTATCGGTTTCTGGCTTTGTACTCCGAAATGACTTTAGCAATAATCAAATTTTACGCGAAAGATGTGAAATCGCTCTAAGGATCGCGTCCAACGTAACATCCAGATTCTTTCCGAGGTCTTCAGAGA
>JANPEG010000116.1:0-48648 GCA_031431855.1 Akkermansiaceae bacterium
CGCGCGACAGTGAAGTAGATTATCAAGTGGCGATGGATATCCGTGAATTCATCGCGGGAGATGATGGCTACGCGCATCTTGAAGCGAGTTGGAGGATTTATGCTTTGCCGAGCCGGCGTATGGTGACGTCGAGCACTTTTGTTGGCAAAGAGCCGATCGCTACGGAAGATTTCGAAGTGATGGTGGCTGCGCAGTCAAAGCTGTTAGGTCGCTTGTCAGATGATATCGCCAAAGCCATTCGGAAAAACTAAGGTATGGAGTTTGAGCTGAATCCTCGTTTGGCGTCGGGTGGATTTGATGTGGTTCGGCGACGTGGTTGTCGGGTGTTATTGAAAAACGAGGCAAATTTTCCGTGGTTCATTCTTGTTCCGGAAGTGGCGGGAGGGATTGAGGATTTGCATCAGCTTGATGTGGATTCATTTCACGAGGTCACCTTGTTGATTCGGGAGATGTCGGAATTTGTCAGTGGCTATTTCAAACCGGAAAAACTGAATGTGGCTTGCATTGGAAACATGGTGCGGCAGATGCATATCCATGTGGTCGGGCGTTTCATCGACGATCCGGCATGGCCTAGGGTGGTTTGGGCGTTCGATGGAAAGCTCAAGTATGACGAGGCACGGGCGGAAGAAATCGTTGCTGCGGCGAGGGAATATTTCACGAAACTCTAGGTTTCTCGCTTGGGTTGATTTTTTGGGTTGGTCAACGCGCGGATCGACTGTTTGCTGTGGGCGACGACATGAAGATTGGCATCGCACAAATCAACGCCGTGGTGGGGGATTTTCCGGGGAACGCGAAACGCATCCTCGCGGCTTATCGTGAGTGTTTGGAAAAGGGAGCTGATTTGGTGGTGACGCCGGAGATGAGCTTGGTCGGCTATCCTCCCCGCGATCTGGTTTTCAAAAGCCAGTTTGTTCCTAAATGCTTGCAGGCACTCGATTATCTTGCAGATGAAACCAAGGCCGTTCCGCTTTTGGTGGGATATGTCGATTTCCATACGGGTGAGATCGGCAAGCCGTATCGGAATGCGGTGGCGTGGTTGGAAGCGGGGAAAATCCGAGAGCGATTTTTCAAAACCTTGTTGCCGACCTATGATGTGTTTGATGAGCGGCGTTATTTTGAACCCGGGGAGAGTTGCACACCGTTTGAATGGAATGGAAAACGGATAGGCGTGACGATTTGTGAGGATATCTGGACCGAGGACTATTTGCAGCGGCCGTTTTACGATCGTGATCCGGTGGCGGAGTTGTGTGCGAAAGGGGTGGACGTGATTGTGAACCTCAGTGCATCGCCGTTTCATCTCGGCAAGCCTGCGTGTCGCCGACAAATGCTTTCCGATGTGGCGAAAGATGCGAAGGTGCCGGTGGTTTATTGCAACTCGTTGGGTGGAAATGATCAGTTGGTGTTCGATGGACATTCGGTTGTGGTCGATGCAACGGGTGAAGTGACTGCGCAGTTTGCGGGCTTCACCGAGCAGTGCCGGGTCGTTGATGTCGCGGTGGGTGGAAGTATGGAATCGCTCGACACCACGGATGCGGAGCAGCTGTATTCAGCGTTGGTTTTAGGGCTGCGTGATTACGCACAGAAATGCGGGTTTTCATCGGTTTGCCTCGGTTTAAGTGGCGGGATTGATTCGGCTCTAACAGCCGTGATCGCGGCGGATGCGTTGGGGGCGGAAAACGTGCATGGCTTGACTATGCCGAGTCCTTATTCTTCATCAGGTAGTGTGAGCGATTCGTTTGACCTCTCGAAAAATCTGGGGATTCGTTGCGATGAGATTTCGATTTCCGCCGCGTTTGAATTGGTTAAGAAGACCATGGCTCCGCTGTTTGAGGGAAGACGTGAGGATGTGACCGAGGAAAACATGCAGGCAAGGCTGCGTGGCTTGTTGCTGATGGCGTTGTCTAACAAAGACAACCATCTCTTGCTTACCACGGGGAACAAGAGCGAGCTGGCGGTGGGCTATTGCACGATCTACGGCGACATGTGCGGTGGCTTGGCGGTGATTTCCGATTTACCGAAAACGAAAGTGTTCGAAGTCGCGCGCTGGGTGAACCGGGATCAGGAACGGATTCCATGGAATACCATAGTGAAACCTCCGAGCGCGGAATTGCGCCCGGACCAGAAAGATCAGGACACTTTGCCAGAATACGATGTCTTGGACCAAATTTTGGAACTCTACGTCGAGCAACATCTCGGTGCCGAAGAAATTGTGGAGAGGGGATTTGAAGAAACCATGGTGCGCTGGATTCAGCGACGGGTGGATCTCAATGAATGGAAACGCCAGCAAGCCGCGCCGGGAATTCGCGTGACGTCGAAAGCTTTCGGTATAGGAAGAAGAATGCCGATCGCGCAGCGGTTTGTTTGATGAAACTGTATAATAAATATATTCACTAAAAGCATATGAGCGAGGCAGATACAAAACTACAGGAAGCGATGGCGGAATTTGAATGTCAGACGGGGACTTTGCATCGAGCTGAGGGGGAGTGGTTGTATTTGGTGGCGCAGGTGGGAGTGCCGGAGTTTTTGATGGATAAAATTTCCACGATACCGTTTGGGAAAGGGATTGCGGGAGTGGCTGCGTCTAGCAAGGAGCCAGTGGAGCTTTGTAATCTTCAGCAAGATCTCGGTGGGGTTGCGAAAGAGGATGCGCGCAAAACGGGGGTTTCGGGTTCGTTGGCGGTGCCGATTTTGGATGATACGGGCAAAGTTCTCGGGACGCTTGGTGTGGGGAAAATCGTGCCTTATGAGTTCAGCGAAGTTGAGAAGGCAAGACTAACAGAATTGGGTCAGCAGTTTGTGCCTTTGCTATAATTTTTGGATCATGCTGTTAGTGGCTTTCATCATCGTTTTTATTTTAACCCTGCCCATGACACTGTGGCTGTTTGGGATTCGTCGTTATTGTATTAAAAACGGCAAAGGCTACACGCCAGGTGTAACTTGGCAGACGACAATGTGGATTGATTGGCAGGAGGCGACTGAAATGGCAGTTGCGCGCGGTGATCGGGGAATGCTTACCTTTTGCCGATTCTATTTACTGATCCAGCTGGTCTATACCCTGTTTGTTTTTATTGCCTTTGTGGGTCAATTGGTCAGGTCTTGATAGTTGAGATCATCACTCATCCAAATATTTCGCAAGATGCTCGCGTAGGGTGGTGCGAGCGCGGAAGAGGAGGCTTTTGACGGAAGGCACGGAGGTTTTCAGGATAACGGCTATTTCCTCGTAAGGGACGTTTTCGTAACGGCGGAGAATGACGGCTAGGCGTTGGTTTTCGGGTAGTTTTTCAATTGCGGCATCGATGGCGGTACGGAGTTCCGATTCGAGCAGGTTGTTGTCCGGCTCATGATTGGCGTCGGCGGGAAATTGCAGGTGGTGATCTTCTTCCAGCTGATCGCTTGAGGTCGTTCTTTTCCGAGAGCGGCGTCGGGATTCGTTATATACCAGATTGCGCGCGATCGTGTAGAGGTAGGTGGTGAATTTGTTATCTGGCTTGTAACGCTTAGCGTGTTTCCAAATGCGGATGAAAACTTGTTGGGCGATGTCCTCGGAGTCGCTCTCGTTGCCGAGCATTTTGGAGATCGTTCCGACCAGAGAATTTTGATGTCGCTCGACCAAACTGCGAAAGGCCGCGTGATCGCCGTTGCCGATTTTCACCATTAACTCGTGGTCGATGGTGGTTTCGGGGTCAAACGGCATGGATGAGTGCGGTAGCTCCATCGAATCACTAAAAGTTGGGTTTCCGCTTAAGAGCATACGGTGTTTGAACACCGTGAAATGCTGCTGGTTGCGGGATAAGGATATTTTTTAGTTAGAGTTCAGAGTTTGGAAAGAGTCTTTTTAAAGGTCACGGGGGCGACAGATGATCATTCCGGCGTGTTTGTCTCTGGCGTTAAGATAATCAGTGATGGGTCGGTCGATGATGGTCATGCGGCCTTTGTCGCGTTCTGAGGTGGCGTGGGTGAAATAAGCGCGGCCATTGAGTTTCACGATGAGTCCGACGTGGGAGGTGTAGGCGTCGTGCTCGCGGGTGGTGATGGCGCAGATGTCGCCGTTCTGGAGGTAGGCCTCGGCGGCACGAGCTTTGTCTTTGGGGATGTGGTAAACGGGGAGTTTTGAGACACGGGCTTCGATTTTGCCCATGGGCGCGATGAGTGAGGGGTTGCTTTTCAAGTAGCGGTAATTTCTCCACTGGACGGTCATTTCATGGATATCGCGATGAATGCGCACGGCACCGGGGATTTGAGAGGTGACGTTTCTGGCGAGGCCTCGGCGTTGGTTGTCGTAGAAAACCTCTTCGAGGTGATGCATGCGCGATAGGTAGTTTCCGGTGCAGGTGCCGTTGCGGTAGCGCTCGATTTCGATCATGCGGAGCATGTCCTCGGGTCGGTATGGACCGGGTTTCGCCGCCAGCATGCGCGAGATCGCCAAGGAGTTTTCGTAAAAGGTCCAGCAATCCATGGCGTTGAGGTTCACGACGGGGGATTCTATGTGGTTGTCGACTTCGAGGCTGTAGTTGACGTAGGGAGTGCCGGTGAGCGCACGAGCGACGCGGACCGTACGATCGCCGATGGGCAGGCTGCGCCAATTTTCGCGTTCAGCTTTGGCGACGATGGCTTGGAATTTCGATTCTCCCTTGAAAACGGTCGATAGCGGGAGGCGGGAGGGACTGGAATTTCGGTCCTTTGGAATCTTTCCGCTATTGGCGGAGGGGGGTAAAATGGGTTGGCTCGTGCAGCCACCCATCAAGATGGAGGCGAAGATCACCCTAATTTTCAGAAGATTCATTTCACTCTTATACAAAGCCAGCGGGTGACTGAAAGTTCCTAAATTGCATTTTTTTTGATCGACGCAAAGGGCGGTCAGCGTATCGACTCCCTGTATCGCATTATTTATGTCAAAGAAACTACTCCTCAGTTTATCACTGGTTCTCATTAGTGCCCCCCACCTAGCCGCGCAGGCGGTTACGCCTAAAAAAGCTGAACGCATCGTTTTGATCGGAAATGGTCTTGGCGAACGGATGGTGGATCACCCGCATTTTGAAGTTTTACTGCATGCGTGGTTTCCTGCAGAAAATCTCTATATCCGGAATTTATGCCGCCCAGCAGATACCGCGGGTTTCCGTCCCCATCCATCACGTAATTCGCAATGGGCGTTTCCGGGAGCCGAAAAATTTCATCCGCAGCATAAAGCGCATGCGGGAAATGGATTTCACCCGACGCCTGATCAGTGGTTAACCGATCTCAAGCCGGATGTGTTGGTGGCATTTTTCGGATACAGCGAATCTTTCGATGGTAAAGCTGGATTAGCAAATTTTAAAGGGGAGTTGGATGCTTTCGTGAAGCACACCCAAGCGCAGAAATACAACGGCGTGGCGTCGCCGCGTTTGGTGTTGGTTTCTCCTATCGCTTTCGAGGATTTATCCGCCAAGCGTGATTTGCCGAATGGAAAGGCTGAGAATGCGAACCTTGAGCTTTACACAAAGGCGATGGCGGAGGTTGCAGCGGCTAACAAAGTTGAGTTTATCGATGTGTTTACGCCGACCAAAGCGCTCTACCCGCAATTGAAATCGCCATACACCCGCAATGGATTTTTACCGAACGATAACGGATATCTTCACTTGGGCGGACTACTTGCTGACGGACTTTATGGAAAGGCTGCGATTAAGAGTAGTATAGCAGCTCTAAGCAAACAGCTATTGGCTGCTGTAGCTGACAAAAACTGGTTTTGGTTTAACGAATACCGCATGCTCAACGGAGTTCACGTTGATGGGCGTCGTTTCAAGCCTTTTGGTCCAGATAACTATCCAGACGAGCAGAAGAAAAACCGCCAGATGACGGAGATTCGTGATCAAGCAATCTGGGCAGCTGCGCAAGGCAAGACTTTCGATGTCGCTGCGGCTGATAAGAATACGCATCAGCTTCCCGAGGTTAAAACGAATTATAAGGCGAGTACCACTCCCGAATACAAAGAAGGCAGTGAAGCGTTGAAAGAAATGATTACTCCAGAGGGCTATAAAGTTGAGCTTTTTGCCTCGGAAAAAGAATTTCCAAACCTCGCCAATCCGATGCAGATTTCCTTCGATAATAAAGGTCGGATGTGGGTGGCGGTGATGCCGAGTTACCCGCATTATCGTCCCGGCGACGCAAAGCCGAATGATAAATTATTGATCTATGAAGATACCAACAATGATGGCAAAGCCGACAAGGAAATCATTTTCGCGGATGGCTTGAATCTGCCGATTGGTTTCGAATTTGCACCCGGCGGTGTTTATGTTGCGGAAGAACCGCATTTGGTATTCTTGGCGGATAAAAACGGCGATGATAAAGCAGATTCCAAGGAGATCGTGCTAACAGGTTTTGACTCACACGATACCCATCATGCCGTCAGCGCATTCGTTGCGGATCCATCTGGTGGAATCATGATGTGTGAGGGTGTTTTCCTTCACTCCAATGTGGAAACGCCTTATGGTCCAGTGCGTGGAGTTGATGGTGGATTCTATCGTTTTTCTCCTCAGAAAACCAAACTGGAGCGCACTTCCCAGCTTTCGATTCCAAACCCATGGGGTTTTGCATTTGATGAGTGGGGCCAAGACTTTTTCATTCATACTTCAGGTCCGCCATGGAACTGGAACCTACCAGTCTCGCTGAAACCAGCGCATGGCGAGAAAGCACCAGCAACCGTGAATTTGATTCCGCAAGGTCAAGCGGTTCGTCCAACCTCTGGTTTGGAAATTATCTCATCACGCCATTTTCCAGACGAGGTTCAGGGAGATTTCTTGATCGGAAACTGCATTGGATTTTTGGGATTGAAACAACATTCGATCCAAGATGATGGGACGGGTTACAAAACCGCTTTCAGGCAGGAATTATTGAAATCCAATTACGGTAATTTCCGCCCGGCAGATTTTGAATTAGCACCCGATGGCTCATTGTATATCGTCGATTGGCAAAGCATATTGATCGGTCACATGCAGCACAACGCGCGTGATCCACTCCGCGATCATGAGCACGGTCGCGTCTACCGGATCACCTATCCGTCTCGTCCGTTGGTGAAGCCGGCAAAAGTCGATGGCGCACCGATCGCTACCTTGTTAGAAAATCTCAAGCTTCCGGAATATCGCAGCCGCTATCGCAGCCGTCGTGAACTGAGAGAATATAAAGTGGATGAAGTATTGCCTGCTATCACCAAATGGGTGGCGGCACTCGATAAGAAAGATCCGCGTTACAATCATCATATGCTCGAAGCATTGTGGACGACTTGGGCGATGAATCGCGTTGATACCTCCTTGTTGAAAAAATTGATCGTGAGCGAAGATTTCCGTGTGCGTGCGGCGGCGGTTCGTGTGTTGCGCTATAACTTCGAATTGTTTCCTGATGCATTGAGTTTGCTCAAAACCGCAGCGGGAGATGAACACGGTCGGGTTCGTTTGGAAGCCGTCATCGCCGCGACCTGGTATGATAAAGCAGAAGCTCTTGAAGTGGTATCCATCGCCAAATCCAAAGGTATGGATGTGTGGAGCGAAAAAGTCATTCCTGCTGCTGAAGATCGCTTGAAAGGGAAAGTTGGGAAAGAACCAATCGACCATCCAGCTCCAAAACCACCCGAGCATTTATCCGATCCTGAGAAAAAATCGTTCCTTGCTGGCCACGAAATTTATTTCCGCGATGCTCACTGCGCGACTTGTCACCAGCCTGATGGTAAAGGTTTGGATCCGGCGTTTCCACCGTTGCATGAAAGCATTTACGTTCACGGTAGTCCGGAACGGTTGATCAAAATCACGTTGCATGGCTTGATGGGCCCGATGGAGGTTAACGGCAAAAAGTATAACGGTCAGGTTCCCATGACTCCATTTGGCGGCATGTTGAACGATCAAGAAATCGCTAACGTCCTCACCTACGTCCGCAACTCCTTCAACAATAAGGCATCTGCCATCACACCTGATCAGGTGAAAAAGGTCAGGGATGAGAGTAAGGGTCAGCAAGGATTGCTCCAAGTTGAGCAGTTGTTGAAAGATCATCCGCTAGAGAAATAGCCAGAAGCTGGGAGTCATCGCTGGCTCCTAGCCCCTGTTTGGTAATATATGCGGGGATTATGAGAGGAATGCGGTATTTATGGATCCTATCCTAGCGTAGGATACTTGTGATGAATTTCAAAAATCTGTTGCTGAAAATTTTTGCACTGAACCTATTCTGGCTTCAGTGCGTTTTGGCACAGGGAAATCGGGACTTCTGGGATCTGGAGCCGATCCGGTATTCGGATACGATGCCGACAGATCGTTTGGCGTTTTTGGCGAAAAAGCTGGAAGAGAGAAAACTGGAAGGTCAGCCGGGGCAGGGGTTGAAAGCTTTGGAGTTTGTTTTGGAATATTTGAACGTGCCGAAGGAATCCCAAGTTCTGGTGTTTTCCAAGACGAGCCTGCAGATCAGCCGGATCACCCCGCAAAACCCGCGAAGTTTGTATTTCTCGGAAAATGCTTATGTGGGCTACGTGCCTGGCGGTGCGGTGGAAGTGATCGCGCACGATGCGGTGTTGGGGCCGGTGTTTTACTTGGTCGAGCCGGATAAAGACGGCGCGATGAAAATCGAGCGGGATACGAATCGCTGCTTATCATGTCATGCAACGTCACGAACAGAAAATGTTCCGGGGATGTTGATTCGTTCGGTTTATGCTGAGGAAACCGGCCATCCGATTCTCCAGTTGGGAACGCACGATGTGGCGCATGAAACGCCGTTGGCGGATCGATGGGGTGGATGGTTCGTGACGGGAAGAAGCTCACTTCCGCATTTGGGAAACCGAGTTTTCAAAGAAGACTCCGATCTAACACCCTCAAGCATGCCGATCAAATCGGTGGGAGGAATGGTGGATGTAAAAAATTATCTGAGGCCGACCAGTGATATCGTGTCTTTGTTGGTTCTGGAGCATCAGGTGAAGATGCATAATTTGATCACTGCAGCAGCTATGAACTATAGGCGTTCGGTGTATTTCATGAAAACACTGAATCCCGATGCGGATCCGGCCCAAGGTTCGGCGGGTGAGATCGCGGACAGCGGTGCGAAAGACATTGTAAATTATCTGTTTTTTAAAGACGAGACTGATCTCGGTGATGATGTGGAAGGGGATCCCGGATTTCAGCAGGCGTTTGTGAAACGATTTCCAAAAACCAAAGACAGCGAAAGCTTGGCGGAGTTTCGATTGTATGGACGGATTTTTAAAAATCGCTGCTCTTACATGGTTTATTCCGAGGCGTTCAAAGGTATGCCGGATGCTTTGAAAAAAAGAGTGATCTCGCGGATGAAACGCGTGGTTGCGGGGGAAGAAGAAGGTTTTGAATATTTGAAAGAATCCGAACGAAAGCGGATCGATGACATTTTGAGCGAGACTCTAAAGGACTGGAAATAATCAAGCTGGGATAGAGAGGAAATCGAGTTAGGCTAATTCTATGCCAACTGTCACAACCCAGCAAATGAGAGAGATCGAGCAACGAGCGATGGACTCGGGGATTTCTGAGGCGGAGTTGATGGAACTTGCTGGCATGGCGTTGGGTCGGGCTATCGGAAATCAATATCGCGAAATCGGGACAGCTGTGGCTTATGTGGGAAAAGGACATAACGGCGGTGATGCGTTGATCGCGCTGCGGGTGCTGCAAGAAGAGTTTGGATGGCAGGTTGGAGTAAGGTCAGGGTTTAAAATCGATCAATGGGCCTATCTGACGCGGGTGCAATGGGCGGATTTGGATTTGGATGAATTGTTAGAAAATGGATTTGAAAAGCAGGTTCACGCACCGTTGTTGCTGATCGATGGATTGCTCGGGATAGGCGCGAAAGGTGCGTTACGGGATTCGCTGCTGGAAATGGCGGCGGAGATGAATCGGTTGAGAAACGAATGCGGCGCTATGGTGGTGGCGGTAGATCTGCCGTCGGGTGTCGATCCCGATAGGGGTGAGATTTTTCCGGGATCCGTTGTGGCGGATAGAACTTTTATGATAGCTGCTGCGAAACGTGGGTTGCTGTTTTCGCAAGCGGCGAACGCGACGGGTCAGCTCGCTTTTGTGGAGGTTGATGCGTTGCGTGCCGATGATATTGGAGAAATGGATTTGATCTGTCCACAGGGCATGGATTTCGGAAAAGCACCGAGGCCGTTTGATTTTCATAAAGGCAAAGCGGGTCGGGTGGGGATTGTGGCGGGATCGCTTTCATTCTCCGGCGCAGCGTTGATTTCAGTGCTCGGTGCGATTCGCGCGGGGGCGGGTTTGGTGACCTTATATGCGCGACCAGAAGTTGCTGAAGCGATACGCTCGCGGCTGCCTTTTGAAGCGATGTTGAAGCTTAATGAGAATCCTGAGGAATTGTTAGGGGATCATTTGGATGCAATCGTTGTAGGTCCTGGGTTGGGTGAAATGGATGATGTTTTTGCGAGTGGATTGGCGCAGTTGATCGCTCAAACGAAAGTTCCGATGGTGATCGATGCCGATGGTTTGAATTTCATGGCGGAGCGTGGTTTGAAACCGACTTCACATCACATCCTAACACCTCACCCCGGTGAGTTCGCACGTCTGGCTCCGGAGCTGATTGATTTGAAGCGCGAAGATTCGGCGCGGACGTTTGTGGAGAAAAATGATGCAGTGCTCTTGCTCAAAGGGGCTCGGACGATTGTGGCGAAACAAGGTAGTCCATTGCGCATCAATTCCACCGGAACTCCAGCAATGTCGAATGGCGGGCAGGGGGATTTGCTTTCCGGAGTGATAGGCGCGCTTTTAGCGGGAGGGATGGATGGCTTTGATGCGGCGCCGCTAGGTGCGTGGGCGTGTGGTCACGCGGCTGAACTCTCACAAGAAGCACACGGCGATGTCTGCACCGCGACGGATACGGCGGCTCGACTTGGGGAGTCTATGCGAAATTGGCGGCGCTCCCAAAGGTAGGATTTTATCTACGCTTTTTCCCGCCGACCTTTTTCTTGCGAATCGGTTTGGATGGTTCGTCGTCTAGGAGGGCTGTGTAGGTGTAGTTGAAATCTTCCAGCTTGCGGCGGGGGATGGTTTGGTTGACGTAGATTTCGACGGATTTGGCGAAGTCGAGTTCGTCGGCTGTTAGAATGGTGAAGGCATCGCCTTCGGCTTCGGCGCGACCGGTTCGGCCGATGCGGTGGACGTAGTCCTCGGCGTTTTCCGGGACGCGGTAGTTGATGACGTGAGTGACGCCTGAAACGTCGATACCACGTGCCGCAACATCGGTAGCGACGAGGATTTCGAACTCACCGCTTTTGAAGCCAGCGAGGGCTTTCATGCGGTCGGTCTGATTGATGTCGGAGTGCATGGCGGCAACTTTGGACTGGCCGGTGCCTTTGATCATGCCGGTGACTTCATCGGCTTCACGGCGCGTGCGAGTGAAGATCATAACCGAATGATAATCGGTTTGTTTGAGAAGGGCGAGAAGCAGCTCGTCGCGTTGATCGATCGAAACTGGATAGAACGCATGGGAAACTGTGGAGGCAACTTCGCGGCGGGCGATTTCGATTTTCACGGGTTCGACCAAGCACCATTGCGCGAAGGTCTGGATCGCCGGTGGCATGGTGGCGGAGAAGAACAAGGTTTGGCGGCCTTCCCATGGGCAGAGATTGACGATCTTGCGGACTTGCGGGAGGAAGCCCATGTCGAGCATGCGGTCGACTTCATCAAGGATGAGGATTTTGACTTCACCAAATCGCATGGCGGCGCGGTAGAAGCAATCGACCAAGCGGCCGGGGGTAGCGACGACGATATCGACGCCTGAAAGGAGTTGTTCCATTTGTTGGCCGAGTCCGACGCCACCGTAGAGGAGGGCGACTTTCATGCCGGTTTTGGCGCCGTATTTTTCAAATTGTTCGGCGACCTGATGGGCGAGTTCGCGGGTGGGTTCCAGGACGAGGATCTGGGGTTTGCCCATTTTGGTGATCTTGGAAAGTGAGGGCAGGGCGAAGGCGGCGGTTTTACCAGTACCGGTTTGCGAGGCTCCGATCACGTCCTTGCCTTCCAGAATCACCGGAATGGCTTGTGCCTGAATCGGTGTTGGATTGGTGTAGCCCGTTTCTAGAACTGCTTCGAGAACGGGTGCGGAGAGGCCAAGTGTGTCAAATCCCATGAGGCGCTGGGTTTAGGCGGGTGTTGGGGCAGGGTCAAGGATTTGATTTGGTGGGATGTAGCGAGATCCTATGGGGAAATGATTGTCATAAGGTAGGGTCGGCGCGCCGTCGCCGACCGTGATTCTGAGAGGCCTGGCGTTGAGGAAGGTCACACGTCGGTAAAATGAATCGCGCGTTGATATATTTGATTTGGGTCGACACGGCGTGTCGACCCTACCTCTTACAAATGGCGTATCTCCTTTAATGGATTGAGAACGAAGGGTCGCTCGTGGAGGCGTGGGTGGGGGAGTTGGAGATCTGGATGGTCGAGGATTACATCGCCGAAAAGCAGGATATCGACGTCGATGATGCGGGGGGCGTTGCGGATGGGATGGGGTTCGCGGCCTAGTTTTTTTTCGATGGCCTGGGTTTGTTGGAGGAGTTCTAAGGGATCGATTCCGGGGTAGTGGAAATCGACGGCGGTGTTGAGAAACCGTGGGGAATCGGGTGGGCAGTTTTGGGGTTCCGTATCGTGGAGTGAGGCGGTGAGAAACGGTTCGCCGGGACTGGCGATTTGGCGTAGCTCGGCGATGGCGGTGGCGATGTGCGTTTCGCGGTTACCGAGGTTAGAGCCGAGAGCGATGGCGACGCGGGGCATGTTTCAAACTCGCTGGAGTTTACTCAACGAGGTTGTGGAGTTTTGCAATTCCGTAGTTGGCTTTGACGCGGCCATTCGCAGCTTCCACCTCAGCGGAGGGGACGACGATGGGGCGGTTCGCGCCATAGAGTTCGATGGTGTGAAACTCAGGAGGATTTTTCTGATAGAGAAGTTCGTGGGCGTGGCTGAGGCTGGTGACCGGAGTGCCGTTGATTTTTTCTATCGCGAGCCCGGTGAAGTTTTCCATTTGGGAAGTAACAGAATCCGGTTGGATCTGGGTGAGGATGACGATGTCTTTTTTCTCTTGGAAAATTCCTTTTGAAACGTAGTCGGTATAAAGCCTGCGCACGGTGACATCCGTGAATTTTGAGGTGGCGAAGAGGTTGGTATCGAGTGGTTGGAGAACCAATCCGGCGAAGACGACGTAGCGAGGCTGCGCCTCGTAACGGACGGAATACATCTGTGCGGCGGGTAGGGGTTTGAGGGTGATGTCGACTTCAACGGGTGCACCACCACGAATGACTCGGACAGAGACTTTATCACCGCTGAATTTGCGCTCGACGATTTCTGCTAGATTTACTTTTTCACCGTCGATAAGAACTTGTCCGGCGGAGTCGACCTGCTGGCCGTCGAGTGACATGAGTACGTCGCCGGATTTCAGAATACCATCGGCAGAACTGGTCGGAGTGACTTTCGTAATGAGGACGCCTTTGTCATCATTGGGTAGCCCAAGCGCTTTGCGCATGGCGGGGTTGTGGAGAGGGAACTCGCTGGTGCCGAGTTCGGCGTAATGATTATAACTTCCATCGGAGATGTCTTTGATGAAACGGTTGATGACGGGTGTTGGAATGATGTATCCGGTGTTGTCCGCTTGGCGTAGACCTTGGAATGCGACACCGACGACTTTGCCATTTTGAAGCACGGGACCGCCGGAGTTGCCGGGGTTGATCGCGGCATCAATTTGAACCACGAGATGGGAATCGGCGCGGCTGTGGGAATAGGGTTGGAAATCGATACGGGAAACGATGCCTTTGGTTACAGAGAGCCGCGAACCACCAACGGGATAGCCGATGACGGTGACCTCGGATTCGAGTTGAGGAACTTCGCCGAAGGAGAAGACTGGGAAATTTTTGAAGTCGGAAAAATCCTCAAGTGAGAGCAAGGCGAGGTCACAATCGTGGGCGATGAACTCGACTTTCGCTGGGTATTTTTTCGGGCTGCCGTGGACAGTGACAAGGATGCGTTTTTGATTTGAGGCAACGTGCGCGTTGGTGAGGATCTGGTTATCACCGACGATAAATCCCGTGCCGATGCCGCCGCTGAAGCGTCCCGAGTTCCATGGAGTTTGGTAATCGGGATTTTGCGTGGCTACCTCAATACGTAAAACCGAACGGTAAATCGCAGAGCCGTTGGCGGGTTTTTCCTGAGCATGTAGAAACGGCAGGCTGATTACTGTGAGAGCGAGGAAGAGACTGATGCGAATCATGTTGGGAGGAAGTTAAAGTGTGAAGAGTGAGGAGGGAAGAGTGAAAATGGGAAAGTGTGGAAGTGCCGAGTGAGCAGTGATCAGTGTGAAGCGTTTGGAGGGTTGTCTTAGCTCTTTCCAATACCCAGTAGAGTCTGGAACTTCGGATGCGCCTCTTCTTTGTCAGCGATGAGGGTTTCTATTGCGGTGAAACCGGATTTTTTGAGCATGGTGGCGAGCTGACTTTCGGAGAAGCCAAGCCAGCGATCGGCGTAAAGTTCGCGGGCTTCGGTGAAGTTATGTTGGAGAAGGTCAAGAATGATGATGCGCCCGCCAGGTTTGAGAATGCGATGGGCAGCATCGATCGCGCGTTGGGGGTTTTCTGCGTGATGGAGGGCTTGGCTGAGGATAGCGAGGTCGATGGTGCCTTCGTCAATGGGCGGGCTCTCAATATCGCCGATGCGGAACTCTAGGTTATGTAGGCCGTTTTTGTGGGCGAGCGATTGGGCGTATTCGACCATTTTCGGAGAGAGATCGACCGCGATGACTTTCTCTGCGCGTTGGGCGAGGAGTTGGGAAAGGGTTCCTTCGCCCGCACCGAGGTCGGCGACGTGGCGGTAGTTGAGGGATTTGATCAGGGCTTCGGCGAGTGCTTTCCAGGATCGGCCGGGGACGTAGTCTTTTCCAAATCGACCCGCGAGTTCGTCGAAATAAGCACGGGCGTAGTCTTTGCGTTTGGATAGGATGTGTTGGAGCGCGAGGTTATCGGTGGCGGTACCTGGGATTTCTGTGATCGCGTGGGAAATGACTGGTGCTAGCTCGCTCGGGATGGATGCGGAATAGACATTGTTTTTTCCAGCGCGCTCGTCGTTGACCAATCCAGCGGTTTTGAGCTGGGAAAGCTGGGTGGAAATCCGGCTCTGGCCCATGCCTAGTATTTCCTGAAGCTCAGCGACCGAGAGGGCATCTTGGTTGAGAAGCGCGAGAATCCGCAGCCGAGTGGGGTCGGAAATGAGTTTCAGGCATTTGATTGTTGACGACATGGCTGGCATGTTACATCAACGCATCACGATTTGACGATACGAAAATCAAAAAACACATGAGTACCTATATTTTTTCCTCAGAATCAGTTGGCGAAGGCCATCCAGATAAAGTCGCGGACACCATTTCCGATGCCATCCTCGATGCCTGCTTGGCAATCGATCCGACCAGCCGCGTTGCTTGCGAAACCTTTGTGAAGAGCAACATCGTTGTGGTTGGAGGCGAAATCACCATTCCGAAACTTCAAGATAAGAAGAAAGGCACAACCAAGCCTATCGATGAAGTGATCAATGTTGGCAAAGTGATCCGTGATGCGGTGCGTGGAATCGGTTATACGAATACCGACGATGTGTTTCATGCTGATACACTTTTCATCAACAACTACCTAACCATTCAGAGCCCAGACATCGCGCAAGGCGTTGATGCAAAAGCAGCGGAAGGTAAGAAGACTAAGAAGCAAGGAGCAGGGGACCAAGGTATCATGTTTGGTTTCGCATGTGACGAAACTCCTGAGCTCATGCCAGCTCCTATCATGTTCGCACACCGCCTCGGTCGTGAACTAACAAGAATCCGCAAAGCCGGCAAACTCGCTCCATGGCTCCGTCCAGATGCGAAGACTCAGGTTTCTGTTGAATACGTGAATAACAAACCGACACGCATCGTTAACGTGGTCATCTCCACCCAGCACACCGCTGATGTGGCTCACAAAGACATCGAGAAATTCTGCATCGAGCAGGTGATCAAAAAAGTTCTTCCGAAAGAAATGCTCACTTCGAAGACTGAGTTTCTGATCAACCCAACCGGTAAGTTCGTCATCGGTGGTCCTCAGGGCGACAGTGGTTTAACCGGACGTAAAATCATCGTCGATACCTACGGTGGCATGGGTCGCCACGGTGGTGGTGCTTTCTCTGGAAAAGACGCATCGAAAGTCGATCGCTCCGCAGCCTACATGGGTCGTTGGGTTGCAAAGAACGTTGTTGCAGCAGGACTTGCCAGTAAGTGCGAAGTCCAGTTCGCCTACGCCATCGGTCACCCAGAACCTTGCAGCGTTCACATCGATACCTTTGGCACAGGAAAAATTTCCGATGCTAAAATCCTCGGAGCTGTTCTCAAAGTTTTCTCCTTCAATCCATCCGACATCGTCAAGCAACTCAACTTGCTTCGTCCAATCTTCTCGAAGACCACCAATTACGGTCACTTCGGAAAAGACGACTCCGACATCACTTGGGAAAAGACGGACAAAGTTTCCGCCTTGAAGAAAGCTATTAAGTAAGAATATCTAACAGAATAAGAAAATATGAGTTTTACAGATTATAAAGTAAGAGACATCGGCTTGGCCGATTTCGGACGTAAAGAAATCGACATTGCCGAGCATGAAATGCCGGGCTTGATGGCGACACGTGAGAAGTATGGCAAAACCAAGCCGCTTCAAGGTGTCCGCATCATGGGTTCTTTGCACATGACGATTCAAACCGCAGTTTTGATCGAAACGCTTGCAGATCTCGGTGCAGAGGTGCGCTGGGTTTCGTGCAATATTTTCTCCACACAAGATCACGCGGCTGCAGCGATTGCGGCTTGTGAGATTCCAGTGTTCGCTTGGAAAGGCGAGACCCTGGAAGAATATTGGTGGTGCACATGGCAGGCGCTCGTCAACAAAGACGGCCTCGGCCCACAACTCATCGTTGATGACGGTGGCGACGCAACCTTGCTCATTCACAAAGGCTTCGAAATGGAAAACGGATCCAACTGGATCGACAGCCCAGGCGAGAGCGAAGAGGAGCAGGTCATCAAAGACCTCTTGAAAGACATCAAAGTCAAACAACCCGGCATTTTCCAAACGATCGTAAAAGATTGGAAAGGTGTTTCCGAAGAAACCACCACCGGTGTGCATCGCCTCTATCAGATGGCGAAGGCTGGAAAACTTTTGGTTCCTGCAATCAACGTAAACGATTCCGTTACCAAGTCGAAATTCGACAACCTCTACGGTTGCCGTGAGTCGTTGTTAGACGGTATCAAACGTGCGACCGATGTGATGATCTCCGGCAAAGTCGGTGTCGTCTGCGGATACGGCGATGTCGGTAAAGGTTGTGCACAAGCCCTTCGCGGTGCCGGAGCTCAAGTGGTTGTGACCGAAGTTGATCCGATCTGCGCTCTCCAAGCTGCGATGGAAGGTTTCCGTGTTCTCACCATTGAAGACACACTTGGTTGGGGAGATATCTATGTCACCACCACCGGTAACAAAGACATCATCACTCTCGATCACATGTCGAAAATGAAAGATCAGGCGATCGTTTGTAACATCGGTCACTTCGACAACGAGATCCAAATGGACAAGTTGAACAAAGCACCTGGTGTCACTCGCTTGAACATCAAGCCACAAGTGGACAAATACACATTCGCCACAGGCAACAGCATTTACATGCTTGCTGAAGGTCGCTTGGTGAACCTCGGTTGCGGAACAGGTCATCCATCTTTCGTGATGTCCAACAGCTTCACCAACCAGACGCTCGCTCAAATCGATCTCTGGGAAAACCGCGATACCTACAAAGCTGGTCAAGTGACCGTGCTTCCAAAACACCTCGACGAAGAAGTGGCTCGTTTGCATCTCGCGAAAATCGGAGCGAAGCTCACCAAGCTCACTAAAGATCAAGCGGACTACATCGGCATCTCAGCGGATGGCCCGTTTAAAGCGGATCACTACCGTTACTAAGATTCCGTTTTAGGAAATTTCAAAGCCAGTCGGAGTCATGTCCGGCTGGCTTTTTTTGTTTTGGATAATTTGTTTTTATCGTGGTTCCAAACTCTTATCCTCGTCGTATATATCAATGACTGGGGTGAGCTTCGAAGGAGATCGGACTATTTGTGAATGATAATTCCCTCGTGGAAAGTTTGGTTACTTCAATTTCCATGGATGAAAAATGGACGCCAGCTGACATCGTTGCCACAGATGTATCTGCGGCATCTTGTCCTGTTCCGATGAGAATGAATCCAGCTTGTGGAGCTAAGCGGGTTGCATCGTAATACCACCAACGACCTTCCAGCCATACCTCGAAAAATGCATGGAAGTCAGGTGTGGATAAATGATGCACATACGCACTTCCGTAGCGGGCGGGTATTCCCATGGCACGTGCGAAGGCTATCCCTAAGTGGGCAAACTCCCTGCATACTCCGGCGCGGGAGATTAAACAATCCACCGCACTCTTGAACTCGTAGGTCGCGTAGGGGTCATACTCGATGTGTTTGTAGATCCAGTTACAGATCGCCGCAACCATGGTGTGACCGTAACTGATCCCGCCGAATTCCATTTTAGCGAAGCGGACAAGTTTATCGGACTCACAATACCGACTCGGATACAAGTAGCGCGCAACGCTTGGGGGTAGATCCACAAGATCGGTTTCCCCGAGTTGCCAGCATCCATGGAATCCGGGGTCTAAACGGGCCACCTCTGCCTGATACTGGATTTCAAGGGCTCCGGTAGAAACGTTAATTGCATGAGAACGGATGGCTCCGTGAGGGGAGATCATTTCCCGAAATTCCCTATCGGTATTGCTGGTTAACTGCTCATGGATCACCTCCTGCATTCCAGATGTATCGACCGCGATATTCAATAACAGCCATCCGTCTACTTGGACGTTGTAGCGCAGGTTGGCGTTGATTGAGAATCGGTGTGGATCGTCCATGATGTTAAATGCAAAGTCCGCAGGGTCGGTCAGATTGAAATACCCAGTTAGCTGGGAACAAAGTCTACCCTATTGTGTTGAAATGCGACACCTATTCTCAGATAGGGGGAATGATCGGTGATGAATCAGTCATCACGCACTCACCATCTTCATCCACGCAGCGAGATTATAATAATTCGTGATGCGGCTGATTTTGCCGTTGGTGACTTCAAAAAACGCGCCGATGCGGAGGTGATACTTTTGGCCGGTGGCTTCGGGAAGACCTTCGTCAGTGATTACATATTTTCCGCGGATGAAAAATTCGGCGGCGGCTCGGTTCGGGGTGTCGCTGGTGAAGACGACTAGATTTTCGACTTGTTCCTGGTAGCAGCGATCCATTCTTTCGAGGAATGTGCGGAAAGTGTCACGACCGACTTCTGGGCTGCCTTCGTTGATCTCGTGGACGACATCATCGGATAAAAGTTCAAGAAGTGCTTCGCGGTTTCCTGAGTTGAAGGTGTCGTAGTAGTGTTGGATGAGATTTTTCATTATATTATGAGAAACTGTTGGCGAAGGCTGAAGCAGCCATGCGCTTTGATCCTTCGGCTTGGACTTCGGATAAGATGAGGGACTGTTTGCCGCAGCCGATAAGTAGTTCGCCGTTTTGGTAGAGTAGCTCGCCGGCGGAAAGGAGATGATCACGGATGGTGACGGGCGGGAAAATTTTGAGGCGTTTGGTTTTTCCTTTAATAGCAACTTCGGTAAATGTGCCGGGCCATGGATCGTAGGCGCGGATGGTGCGTTCTAACACTTCTGCGGGCTTTGTGAAATCGAGTCTGCCATGCTCGCGCAGGAGTTTTGGTGCGTAAGTGACCTCGGCTGGATTCTGCGGGATGCCGGCTTTTGGATTTTCGGATAGAATTTTCAATGCCTCGGAAAGTGCGATGGGTCCGAGATCAGCGAGGCGATCATGAAGCACACCACCGGTTTCGGTTGGACTAATGGGTATGATTTTTTTGCAGATGATATTTCCGGCGTCGAGCTCGCGGATCACGTGCATGATCGTAATCCCAGTTTCGGTTTCGCGATCACGAATGGCGGATTGGATGCATGAAGCGCCGCGGTATTTTGGAAGGAGTGAAGCGTGGAGGTTGATGATGGCTTGTTTAGGAGCTTTGCGGACGGCTTTCCCGATGATCTGACCGTATGCCATGACAACAGCAATGTCTGGGTGGAGGGCTTCTAGGTCGTCGGCGATTTCTCCGATTTTCTCTGGCTGCCAAACGGGGATGCCGTGAGCGAGTGCGACGGTTTTGATTTCCGGTGGAACGGCACTGCTTTGGCTGCGGCCTACCGGTTTATCTGGCTGCGTGATCAGGACACAAGGCTTCGGGCCATGTTTGATGAGGTAGTGAAAGGTCGGGAGTGCGATATCTCCGGTGGCGATGAAGGCGAGGGTCATTGAAGAGTGAATGATGAATAGCGAATAGTGAAGGTAGGGTCAAGTGGCCTCGCTTGACCGTCTGATGGCCTTAGCAGAGAAGTAAATGAATGGTGAAGAGTGAATTCAGAAAAGTTCTCGCGCAAAGCCGTAGAGGTGCAAAGAGAGAATGGTTTACCTCAGATCAAAAATCAACAATCGGAAATCATCAATCGTCAATCAAACCGAATGAGTAGCCGCGCCGTTATTGAACTGATTTCGGATTGATGATTGTTGATATGTGATTTTTGAATGAAGAGTGGGAGAGTTTATTGGCTTAGCTATTTTCTAACAACGAAGCAGCCATAGCTCGTGCTTGTTCGCCGCCGCCGCCTAACATGCGGACGAGTTCGGTGATGCGTTTTTCGCCTTCGACTGGATAGAGCTTGGAGCGAGTGCGTCCTCCTATGACTTCTTTTTCGACGACAAAGTGAGCGGCGGCGGTGGCGGCGACTTGTGGGAAGTGGGTGATGGCGATGACTTGGTGAAGTTTTCCGAGCATTGCCATTTTTTTGCCAACCGCGCGTGCGATTTCGCCGCCGACGTTGGCGTCGATTTCATCGAAGACCATAAGTGGAGTGGCGTCTTGCTCTGCGAGGGAGGATTTGACGGCGAGCATGACACGGGAAATTTCACCGGAAGAGGCGATCTGGCGCAGTGGCAGCAATGGTTCTCCTGGGTTTGGGCCAAACAGGAAATTGCAGGACTCTAGGCCGTGGAGTGATGGGTCTTTGAGCGTGGAAAGTTCGACCTCGAAGGAAGATTGTTTGAAGCCGAGCTCTTTGAGTTGGGAAGCAATGTCTTGCGCGAGTTTCGGTGCTGATTTTTTGCGAGCGGAGCTGAGTTTTTTGGCGATGGCTTCCAACTCTTTGCGCGATTCCGCCAAAGCGAGTGTGAGGGCTTCGATTTTTTCCGTGCGGTTGTCGATGTTGTCCAACCGATTCGCGATCGTTTCCTGACGGGAAAGCACGTCCTCGATCGTGGGTCCGTATTTGCGTTTCAGGGATTCAACGAGATTGACGCGTTCTTCAATCGTGGCGGCTTCCGAGGGGTCGATGTCGAGTTCCTCCGCGTAATCAGTTAGAGTGGCTTCGAGGTCCTGGAGTTCGATGGATGCGGTTTCGAGCGAGGAAACTTTGTCGGCGATGGATGGATCGAATTTTTCGAGGTCGCGGATCAGGCGTTGGAGATCAGAAATGCGGGAGAGGATGCCGTCTTCGGCTGTTAGGGATGTGACGGCTTGTGCGGCGAGTTCCACTAAGCGAGTGGAATTAGATGAGCGGTGATATCTTTCCTGAAGTTCATCGCCGTCTACAGGGGTGAGTTTGGCGGATTGGATTTCATCGAGCTGATACCGGAGGAGTTCGAGCTCTTGTTCAGAAGCGTTTTCGGCATTTTGAATTTCTTCAAGTTCTTGGGATTTTTCGCGCCAGCTACGGTAAGCAGCGCGGTATTCAGAGAGGATGGAATCAGTGGCGGAGAAGGCATCGAGCATCGCGAGCTGACGCTCTTGGGAGAGGAGTGACTGGTGGTCGTGCGGGCCGTGGAGATCGACGAGACGTTCGCCGATTTTTTTCAAAAGATTAAGGGTGACGGGGGAGTCGTTAACGAATTGACGGTTTGCGGTGGTGCCTATGGAGCGTCGGATGATGATCTGGGTGTCGTCGCAGGCAGGGAGTCCGCCTTCCTCGAGGATGGCATTGATTTCTGAAGTATCGGAAAGATCGAATACGGATTCGATGGTGCAGGTGTCCTCGCCAGTGCGGATGAGGTTTTTATCGGCGCGTTCGCCAAGGATCATTTTAAGAGCTCCAACGATGACGGATTTGCCAGCGCCGGTTTCACCGGTGACCGAGATTAGGCCGGAGCCAAGTTCCCATACGAGTTCGTCAACGAGTGCAAGATTGCGGATTTTGAGAAGGGTGAGCATGCGGTTTGCATGGGGAGTATGCAGGCAAGTGCTCGGGAATCAATGTTTTGAAATCAAAACTACGGATAGGTCGTATAGGACCTATTGTGGCTTCGCTTCATCCTTTTTTCCTCCGACGGCAAAGCGATAACGATTGACCGCATCGACCATTCCGACGGCGAGGGCGTTTTGGTAAGATTCGTGAGCGATCAAGCGAGCTTCGTAAGGGTGGCTCATGAAGCCGCCTTCGAAAAGAACTGCGGGGTGCTTGACTCCGGAAAGCACGCTGAAGCGGGCGCGCTTAATACCACGATCGAAAGTGTTTTGACCGAGACGCTGGAGGACAGAACCGTGGATGGCAGTTGCTAGGGCGATGTTGGCAGAATCATGTTCGTTTCCAGCTCTCGTTTGCGCATCGCTGGCTTTCAGATCGCTTCCGTAATGGGACACACCCGGAGGTGAAAGTGTGAAGGTTTCGATGCCACGAGCCGCTTTTCCGCCAGAATTGAAATGGAGACTGATGAAAATGGCTTCTTCTTCTACTTTGTTTGCGATGTTGACTCGTTCTTGGAGGGTGTAGAAGATATCTGTTTCGCGAACCATAACCACTTTGAAGCCTTTTGCTTCCAGTAAGGTTTTAAGCTTTTTTGCCAGAGTTAGATTGTATTTCGATTCTGTTCCAATTGGGTTGCTTGCGCCGGAATCTTTTCCTCCGTGGCCAGCATCGAGGATGACGGTGCGGAAGTTGCCGGCGTTTTTGATGTAACTTGGGCGCAGGACGGGATCGATGAGTTTGGCGAGGTCGATCCGGGAAACATAAACCCCGTTTCCAGAAGCGACGACGGGATCGGAGAAAACGAATTTGACGTTGTTCATTAGGCATTCGTTGCCGCCTACGGTCAGCTTCATCTCGACTTTTGAGTTTTCCAAGGCGACAGAATTGCCAGTGCGGGTCAGGCCGGTGAAGTTATAGAAGCGCTGAATGTCTTGAACGGAGAGGTAGTCTTTACCTTCAATCTTAACCACAGTCCAACCGTTGTTTTTTGGCTCTTTTGAAAACACTTGGGAGCCGCAGACGAAAAAGAGTGAGAGACACAATAGGACTCTCATTGCTTGATTTCGATGGGTTGTTTTCATTTTCACGTGCATGAAGCAATCGCGCTAGGATAAGAAAACTAAACGTTTTCTCTGGCGATGACAACGGGATTTTCCAGCTTTAATTGAGGTCATCAAAGTGTTGCCCTTGATTTTTTTCAAAGATTCACTTGCAAAGCTGCGGCCTGCATCCTATTTCCTGCGCCCCACCAAACGGTAAAGCTCGGATGGCGGAATTGGTAGACGCGCTAGACTAAGGATCTAGTAGGGTAACCTGTGGAGGTTCGAGTCCTCTTTCGAGCACTTTCCTTTATGGAATAAGAAGTCCTGAGGTTTTTTAAACCTCGGGACTTTTTGTGTCGAAAAATCCCGAGGCTTTACCAAGCGGAGGGAGAGGGGGTAGAGCATTGCGCCAATATACATGGCACTCTCGTCAGGTGGTTCCGATGAATTCCCAGTCGTAAACCTCCCTGACCTAGTCCGGGGGGCGGGACGAAATAGGCCAGGGAGGTTACGACTGGGCTGTTTTACAGGGAACAATTTGACTGAAGTAAGTTAGTTCGATGAACTGCTATTACTTAAATACGTATTAAAATATGCACATGGGATACTACTAATAAATACTGTTAGGCAATGAAGCCATTCACCGGAGAGGACATTATCGCGGTAGCTGTTCGGCACACCAATGGCCGCGTGAATTACTTTCTCACGCTCGGAAAATTCTACTGGCAGGAGGAGCTAACTGAGATAGCAGCGGAAGTATTGTCCCGCACCACGGCATTTGCGCTCGACGGTGAGCCCCAGGAAGCTGAGGTGTGTTATTCCGTAGGTGACGCCGCGGAAGCCCCGTATTTTTTCGAACACTTCTTTGCGCTTTGTCGACTTCAACTCCCAGATTATCAGCAGGGCGATCAAGCCGCATATGATGCCCACGCTCTAAGGATTCACGAGGAGATTCGGGCAGGTGGTCATCTTTACTACTGTGGAAGCTCACTAGATCGAGCTGAGTACCGCTCAAGATTCTGGTCAATGCGCTCGTTGCCCCACGTGAAGAGCAAGATACCAAATGATCCCGATCCACAAAATGCCTAACAAGCTGTGCGTGGCAACGCCGATCCGGCCATCAGATGAATTCGTGCTTCACAGCGGCGTGCCACCACTCTATCGATCTCGTAAAATATGAAGATTCTCACCCTCACGTTGCTCCTTGGGCTGTTCGCATTGTCATCGGTTAAGGCCGAAGACACAAAAACTGACCGAGTTGACAATACTATAGCGGCAGGAATCGTGTTCAAGGTTAGTTACGTCTTCGCTTGCGAAGGACCATGGAGTAAGCTTGAAGATAATAATCCGGAGGAGGCTGATAATGTTCTCGCGAGCATTCAAAGAGACCTTGTTGGCTTCTCCGATTCGGAACACGGAAAGATGCTCAAGACCAAGGGTGCGGATTTGCTCAGGTTGCTTCGAGGTCTCTCGCCCAGTCACGGAGGCAATGACACTGAGAGAGAGAAGCTACTTTCCGAGTTCGGACTCGCAAAGAGCGATCACGACCCAGTTAGGGTTGCTACACGGATAGGAGAATTGATAGCCGAGTATGCGAAGGCATCAGACACTCCTGAATGGGTCTATGGTAATCACAAGCGAGAACAAGCCGCGCCATCCAACGGCGATAAGCCGTCAAATTGAATTCGAGCTTCCCACCGCCGGTGCATCCACTCTAATGTTCTGCAATAAAATACACCAAGCTAGATAGTTTGAAATATGACAACTGAACCTGAGAAATCCTCACAAAGCTCTAATGATCGTGTCAATAGGAGTGCTCTCGTTATCGGATTGGATCCTCACCTTATTGATTTCTCGTCGCCCGATTTTGATGCATTCCCGGGCATGACGGCTGAAAAGGTATTGGCGGGATTGGAAGTTGCCGTAGAGGGGATGAAAGCTCTTGGATATGAGGTTCAGAATTGTCTGACAGATTTTGGTCAGACGGCAGAGCAGGTCGTTACTGCCCAGCTCCAAGGGCGGCATTTTGACTGTGTCCTGATAGGAGCGGGTGTCCGGACAGTTCCTCGAAATTTCATCTTGTTCGAGAAACTCATTAACGTGGTGCATGTGCACGCTCCACACTCCAAAATTTGTTTCAACACGAAGCCATCGGACACGCTGGAGGCACTGCAACGCTGGATATGAGATTTTAAGGGTAACCATTTGCAACACTGCTCTGGTTCATCAGCGAAGTGCGACAGGGTGATGTTGAATGAATAGCTTTTCGCTCTCATTCTATCCACCCTTCAACCGCGCCAGTAGGTACACATTCAACCTTCGGAGAACGGATTGACGATCACCAGCCGAAGACGACAGGAGGGACGATGATTTTCACGTTGCCGGGTCCTTTGTCTTCCATTTCTTCGAGGGCGCTGACTGCGCCGTCTTTGAATTCTACAGTGGTTTTACCGGTTTCTTCGCGGGTTACGTGGGAAAGTTGTCTGAAGGATTGTCCAGAGACCGGATCGACTTTGGTGATGTAGTGTTTGATCTCGTCAAAGTTGATGTATTCCCATGATCCAGATTCTCCAGTAGGTGTGATGCGAACCGTGGTTTTGGTGGGTTTGCCACGTGAGAGTTCGACTTCTTTGGTTGTCATTCCGATGGCGAGGCCTTTGTTTTTGATGATCTCGCTGACTGACAGATGGCGTTCGTAAACTTTCTTCAATTTTTCGACGAACTCCGCATCGGTGTGGGAAAATGCTTTTGGAGATACCCAACCAGCAATGCCATCTTTGGTACCTTGTCCGCGGACACGATAAGCTTTTTCGGTCATGCCTTCGAGTTCTACGACTTGATCGGCTTTCAAGAAGCCCAAGCGATGACTTCCTTCTTTGTCTGAAAACACCTGTGCTTGTTCGATGACATTAAGCTTGATTGGTTTTTCAAAAACTTGATTGAGGTAAACTACTCCTTCCTCGGATTCTAAAAGGGAATCCTTATCTTTTTTGATTTGTGCGTGCGTTGCTATGATAAGAGCAAAGCTAAATATGACGGAGATCACCGTTTTCATAGATTCAAAATAGGAGTCGTAGGGAAAAAGGAAAGGGATAATTTGGTTATCAGACGGTAGGGAGATGGATCTATTCAAATTTGTTTATGAACGAGGTGAAACCTTGTGGTTATTGACTTCGAAGAGAGGTAGGGGGGCGATGGGGCTTTGGGATTCCATCCAGCCGAGATGGGTGGTTGTGATGAATTTTTGGGCGTTTTTGGGGAGGTGATGGAGTAGGGCGTTGCGGCGGGCGGGGTCGAGTTCTCCAAAAATGTCGTCGAGCAGGTAGATGGGGATTTTGGTGCAGCGCTGTTGGAGGAGATCGCCTTGTGCGAGTTTGAGGGCGAGGGCGATGGTTCGTTGTTGGCCTTCGCTAGCGTATTCGGATGCGGGCATGCCGTGGAGGCGGATGGAAAAATCATCGCGATGCGGGCCGACGACCGCTTGTCGGGTGGAGGTTTCGCGTTGCCGGGCTTGGAGGATGGATTCCTTCATCGAGGGACCGGATGCAGGTAAGTAGGTGAGGGTGAGCTCTTCGTTTTTTCCAGAAATATCGATCTGAGCGGCGGCGGCGAGCGGTGAGAGATCGGCAATGAGTTGCTGGCGGGCTTGGGTGAGGTATTCGCCGTGTTCGATGAGGATGTCCTCGTAGGCAATGAGTTCGGGGAGGCGGAGTTTGGGTTCTTTGAGGAGGAGGTTTTTCGCTTTGAGTGCGCGGCGGTAACGGGTGTAGGCGGTTCGGTATTTGGGGTCGAGCTGAGCGCCTAGGAAATCGAGGTAGTTGCGTCTAACTTCGCCGGGACCGCGGACGAGGTTGAGGTCTTCATTTCCCATCCAAACGATCAGTCCTCCATCTGTGAGGTATTCAGTGCGGGAGTGGCGTGGTTCGCCATCGCATTTGAGTAGCAGGCCTTTGGAGGTTTGATGAATTTTTCGTTCCTGACCCCATGGGTTTCCGGCGATGCCAAAGCCTGGGGCGGAAAATTTAGTGAGGGTGTTGAAACGGTTCGTGCGAGGGGATTGAAGACGGATAAGTATGCAGATGGCTTCTAACAGAGATGTTTTCCCCTGAGCGTTATGGCCGGTGAATATTGCGCCCGAAGGTGACGTATCCAGCGCTAGAGAGCTGAAGCAGCGGAAGTCCAGAAGGCGGAGGTTTTGAAGCACGAGTTGAGAATCAAGGTTTGTCGAGAGATGGGACAGGAAAGAGTTTGTTAGGAACTCGGGCTGTATTGATGAGTGCGAGAAGTTCGGCGGTTTTCTCGGGGTGCTTGTCGGCAAGGTCAGTGGTTTCGCTGATGTCTTTGGAGATATCGAAAAGTTCGGTGGCGGTTTTCTCTGGCTGGGCAACATTAGTTTGTACCAGTTTCCAGTCGCCGACCTGGATGGCACGCTTGAAGTTTTGTTCATGAAACTCCCAGTAAAGGTATGGATGTTTGGCTTGTTTACCTTTACCTGTTAGAGTCGTAGCAAAGGAGATCCCTTGGATCTTTTCAGGCATAGGTTTGCCGACGAGATCGCAAACAGTGGGGAGAAAATCCCAGAACGCGGATGGGTGGTCGGTGGTTTGTCCCGCTTTGATGGAGGCTGGCCATGAAGCGATGAAGGGGACGCGGATGCCGCCTTCGTAGAGATCTCGTTTCGAGCCACGAAGATTAGAGTTGGAGTCAAGGTATTCGGTTTTATATCCGCCCTCGGTTGATGGGCCGTTATCACTTGTGAAGATGATCAGGGTATCATTGAGAAGGTTTTGCTTTTTCAGGGTCGCAACGATTTCACCGACCGAGTCATCGAGATACTTCATCATGCCCATGTAGTTGGCTTTGACTTCTTTGGTTCCCGTGTAGTGGCCTTGTTTTGATGCTGAGATTTCATCTTTGACGAGGGGACGGACGGCTTTGAGGTCTTCTTCGCGAGCTAAGTTAGAAGCGTGAGGAATGGGATAGGATAGGATGAGAAGGAAAGGTTTCTCGGAGGATTGTTTGGAGATATAACTGAGAGTTTCTTTGGTATAGAGTTCGGCATCGTAGTGGGTGCCGGAATGTAGTTTGTTTTTTGGGAAAAGAACTTTCTCGGTATTGCGGTAAACGAATTCGGGATAGCGGAAATGACCGTCTCTGTGATCGGTGGTTCCGAAAAAGAAATCGAAGCCACTGCTGAGGACGATTTCTGGAGTTTGGGTGTTACCGGTGACGCAGGATTTTCCTATCATCGCGGTGTTGTATCCTGCGGATTTTGCGATTTCACCGACGGTGGTTTCTTCATCAGGAATTGCGAATGCTCCATTACCACGAACCGACGCATGACCACCGTCTCTTCCTGTCATGAGTGAGCAACGTGAAGGATTGCAGACCGTGGCGCCGGAGTAGTGGCGGGTAAAACGGATACCGTTGGTTGCGAGTTGATCGATGTTCGGGGTGCTGAAGTTTTTTTGGCCGTAGCATGAAATGTCACCGTAGCCGAGATCATCGGTGATGATGTAGATGATGTTGGGCTTTTGAGCCAGGAGCGGAGAGGTGAGAGCGAGGAGGAATAAAAAGATTGTGAGAATGGGAGATTGTGAGAAGATGAGCGATTTCATGGTGGGATGATGGCTTATGCGCTCAGATGGTCGAGGGCTTTTTGGTAAGAACAGTTACTCAGATAGTGGCGTAGCTTTGCATCGAATTCCTGATGGTGGGCTTTTGCGTAGGAATCGATTTGTTCTGAGACCTGTTTGAGAGATTCGAGTTGAGCGTCGGGATCTCGATCGCGGAGGGCGTGATCCGCGATGATGGAAAGGCGGGTTTTTAAGAGGGTTTGGAGTTCGGGGTACATGAAGGGGAAAACTTTAAGTTTTAAACTTTAAATCTCAAGGAAGAGATTGTGGAGATGGGAGAGTTGTGCTTGGTCATTATAGATGATTTAGCCAATGTGTTGGATGATTGAGCTTAATTTTGATGTTTAAAGTTTAAAATTTCAGGTTTAATCACTGCATGATTTCATTAGTGATTATTGTGGAGGTGAACCCGGGTAAGGCTGAGTTGTTCCGTGAATTTTTGTGTGAGGAAGCGGCGGATGCGGTGGCGGATGAACCAGGGTGCAGGGACTTTTTTGTTTCTCAGGATAAAACCGATCCGAATGTATTCACGCTTGCCGAGTTTTATGACGATGAGGAGGCATTGGAAGATCATCGGCTGACTCCACACTTTTTGTTGTTTCAGAAAAGAGCCAAGGAACATGACTTGATCCGAAATAAACGCGAGGTGGTGACGGGTGATGTGATTTTTCCGCTGGGCTGATTTCGGGCTTTCATCTGCTTCAAAGCGGAGTTTAGGGTAAATGTATACCTATGAAAATGCTCATATATCTCTTTGTCGGACTTGGAACAAGTGCTCTTGTTGCCTTTGCGGAGAAGCCCATCACGGAGAATAAGGAATGGGGGCAGGCTTGTGGTGGAACTAACATCGCGGTGACTTCGGTCGCGGGTCGTATGGTTAGTATTGATGCGGTTAAGGAAAATTTTGCGGAGGGTCGGCAGTGGCAATGTCATTTTAAAGACGGCAAGATCGTTACCGCCTTGTATCGACATTATCTTGTGACGCGCAAAGCGGAGGGAGATGCGGGTGAATTTTCAACCGAACTAAAAGAAGATAAGGTGGAGTTATTCTATTTTCCTGATCATCAAATTGTCATCAAAGATCCAGCTTTAAGAAATGAGCTATTAGAGGTTATTGCGATTGCAAATCTGAAAGATCAGCCTGAGGTAGCGCCGGCTTTAGAAAAATGAAGCTAGAAGGAGAATAAGCCGTCGATAAGTGGGAGAAGTATTATCGAATTGCTTCGTTCATTCCACCACCCTGAGATTTTCAGGCAATGTGCCGGGCATGCCGGCTAGGCGGGGGTTGGCTTCCCATGCTTTGGTGTTTCCTAGAATGCGTTGGCCTATGCGCTTTAGTGTCTCTTTGGCGTTTCTTGCGGAGGGTCGGGTATAGCTGATACGGTCGCCTTCTTTTTTTGGTTCGAAGGACCATGAGAACATGAAACGGGAATCGACCATGCCGGGTTTTTCATCGTAGATGCGGGTTTCACCGAAGCGCATATCGGCGATCCAGATGCCTTGCGCGTGGGGGCGTGCGATCCACCAGCCTTGTGAAAACCAGTCGAGGGTCTGGACTTCTCGCTCGTTAGCAAAGGGAGCGACGATTTCCTTTTGGCGTGGGTAAATGGTCCAGCGTATGGGTTTTGATGGGGATTCTAAAACGGAGTGATAGCCAACCCATATTTCATCTTCTCGCTCAACGACTGAGCGCCAGAGGAGAGTGTTGAAAGCGGTTGGGGCTTCCATCCTGCGGTTGTATTCGATGTTGCGTCGGGCGAGATCGGCATCGAATGAAGAGGATGCGTAAAATTTCAAAGCGAAACTGATGACGACATATCCGGTGCTGATTCCAAGACCCCAGTTGAGGATGCGGGTGCGCTTGAGCTGTTGTTTTTTGGTTCGGTAAAAGGCGAGCCAGATGAGAGATATGAGCAGGGGAACGGTGTAGAGCGGATCGATGATGAAGAGGTTGTTGAAACCGATGCGAGCAGGAGAAAACGGCCAGAGGACGGAGGTGCCGTAAACGGTGAAGCAGTCGATGAGAACGTGAGTGAGCCAGTTGAGGAAGATAAACGTTCCTGCTCGCATGGGGGAGACTTTTTCGGCTTTCCAAAGCTTGGAAAGTGGCTTCGCGAGAGCGAGGCTGGCGATGACCATAATTAGGAGCGAATGACTGCCTCCACGGTGGAATGCAAGATCCTGGGCGTTATCGAGCAAGGGTGAGAATATGATATCGAGATCCGGGATAGTTCCGAATAGCGCGCCCCAAATGATGGCGCGGTTGCCGATTTTTTTACCGAGAATTGCTTCGCCGACGGCGGCGCCGAGTGTTGCTTGCGTGAGGGAGTCCACTTAGAAAAAACGGGTTATCTGGACTTTGGGGGAGGATTGAGATTTTTTCCAAATTCGTTCCATAGCAAACGTGTGATGTTAGACGACAGGGCGATCTGTGGGTCGTCGACGGCCTCGGGGGCAGGGTTGTAGGAAGTGGATTTTGAAAGTTGTCCACGGATCAGGTTGAAAACAGTTTTCAATAGTTCTTTGTGGAGCGATTCGGGATTGTTGGATGTGAATGATAGGACATCGGTAGAAGGGCTATTTTTGTTTTTTCCTGTCATCCATAAGGCGACGGGTGTGGGGGCGTCTTTGGTGCGTATAGATTCTCCGATATTGAGTTCGAATTTACATTGGATGAGTCCGGAAGATGAGTTGTGAAGTTCTTTGGTGATGCCTTCCATGATTTCTGGGAGGACTTTCGCAAATTTTTTCCCGGTGCCGACATGGATAACGATGGAATGAGAGGCTTTGAGATCTTGGTTCCAGGCGGTTAGCGTTGGGCTGATGCGACGTATGTTGTCCAGTGCGAGATAGATTTGCTCGGGATTGGCTTGTGATAGGTCAAGCACACGTTCGTTGGCGAGCAGGGCACGTTGGGGCGCGTTTTGTTGCTCTAGCAATGTTGCTAGTTTCAGTAATTTCGCAGCGCCGTCTGGAGCGCGTTCTGAATAAGTATCAAGATTTTTCGGAGGTGAGAGGTCGCCAGTGTCGACGGCACCTTGATACACGATTGAGGCATCGTTGGTAGATAGCTCGATGTTAGAGACGGCTGGAGTGGTGACTGCGATGATCTCAGGTTGTGTTTTGGAAATGGGGAGGGAGGCGATGGCTTTTTTGTGGATAGTTTCCAGCTCTGCTTGGGTAGGAGGCGTTAGGAAATCGATCTTACGGGTGCTGATCCACCAGACGATCAAGACCATGAGAAGGCAGCTTGGGATGGTAATGTAGAAAGGAATTCGCATGTATGCTTGGGTGAAAACTTAGTGCGAGATGTCTGGAATGAAACAAAGAAAAACCCCACCGGCAAAAATTTGCGGGTGGGGTGAAATTCTAGGTGCTGATTTTAAGGATTAATCAGCGCTCTTTACGAGGAGGGCGCGTTTGCCAACACGGTCGCGTAGGTAGTGAAGTTTGGCACGGCGGACTTTGCCTTGGGTGACGACTTCGATTTTCGCGATACGTGGGGTGTGTAGAGGGAATACGCGCTCGACACCTTCGCCGTAGGAAATTTTACGGACGGTGAAAGCGGAGTTGATACCGGTGCCGCCCTTAGCGATGACGATACCTGCGAAGATCTGAACGCGCTCTTTTCCGCCTTCAACTACACGGCAATGTACTTTGACGGTGTCGCCAACGTTGAATGATGCAATGTCTTCCTTGAGTTGCTCTTGTTCGATTTTCTTGATGATGTCCATGATCGTAATTGCGGAAAAGGTTGGTGGTAGTGGCGTTGCGGCGGTTTACCGAACGCGCGGGGCGAGATGGCTAGGGGATGTGTGTGGGTTTTGCAAGGCTGAAGTTTAAATTATGGGTAATATTTTACTTTTTATAAACCGTTGATGGGTCGAAGGAGAGGTCGGTCTGGGTGAATTTGAGGGCTGCGGGGGTGCCGGGGACTATTTTTCGGTAAAAACAGGAATCGCGGCCGGTGTGACAGGCGCCGGCGCCGATTTGATCGACTATGAGAATCAGGGCATCTTGATCGCAATCCGTGCGGATTTCGACGATTTTCTGGGTGTGGCCGGAGGTTTTGCCTTTGTGCCAGATTTCTGAGCGCGAGCGGGACCAATAAACCGCCTCGCCACACTCAAGGGTGAGTTTCAGGGATTCCGCGTTCATGTAAGCGAGCATCAAAGGCTCTTTGGTCGCGGCATCGATGGCCATCGCGGGGATGAGGCCATCGGCATCGAATTTCGGAGCAAAATTGGTGGATTCCTCGATCTGAGCTTTGTCTTTGCGTGCGGAAAATGGGCTGGGTGACGACATGGCGGGGGAAAGTAGGTTTCGAGCCGAAAACTTCAATCGGAATCATCCAACCAGAATTCGCAGTGTTCACTGCGTATTCTGGAAGTTATAAGTTTCAAGTTATCAGTTATAAGGAAAATGTTACGACTCGGCATCTGTCGATTTGCGGGTGGGCGCGATGCAATCGATGCTTTTCAGGGTTTCTTCGGAAAGTTTCGGTGCGTCCAGGGCGGCGAGGGTGTCGTCGAGTTGCGCGACGGTGCGTGCGCCGATGATGGCTGAGGTGACGGCGCGGTGGTTCAGGGCAAATTGGATCGCCATGTGGTGGAGTGGCATGCCTTGGGATTTTGCAACTTGATCGAGTGCGCGGATTTTTTCCTGTTGGGCGATGACTTGGTCTTCTTGCAGAAAACCTTCGGCGCGGGCGGCTCGGGAGTCGGCGGGGATAGCATCGACATATTTCGGGCTCAGCATGCCTTGCGCGAGAGGTGAAAAAACCACGCAGCCGATTTTCTCTTGGTCGAGGTAATCGAGAATTCCCTCTGCCTCTGGCCAGCGATTCAGAATGGAATACGGCGGTTGATAGACGACGCAGCGCACGCCCATTTGTTTGAGAATTTCGACAGCCTGCATTAGCATATCTAACGGGTATTTCGAGAGGCCGACGTAAAGGGCTTTGCCCGATTGCACGGCAGTGGCGAGTGCCGACATGGTTTCTTCGAGTCGTGTGTGGGGATCGGGTCGGTGCGAATAAAAGATATCGACGTATGGCAGGCGCAGGCGTTTGAGCGATTGATCGAGAGAGGCTAGCAGATGTTTCCGCGAACCCCATTCGCCATACGGGCCGTTCCACATCGCGTGACCGGCTTTGGTGGTGATGATGAGTTCGTCGCGATGGCCGGAAAAATCTTCTGCTAGAATTTTTCCAACATTTTCCTCAGCTGATCCCGGAGGCGGGCCGTAGTTGTTGGCGAGGTCGAAGTGGGTGATTCCGCGATCGAACGCGCGGTGCATCATCGCACGGGATTCCTGAAAATCATCGACGTGGCCGAAGTTGTGCCAGAAGCCGAGAGAGATTTCGGGAAGAAGGAGGCCGGAGTCGCCACAGCGTCGGTATTTCATGCGACAAACTTCAACTTTCAAGTTTCAACTATCAAGGAAGAAGGCTAATCACTAAGAACCTAAAGCTTGTAGCCTTTGAAGAAGTGGTGGATGTGAATAATCAAGGATGACGCGGAGTTTGTGGGGGGCGGGGTGGGAGAGGTGGTCGGAGGAGAGTTTTTTGAGGGCGGTGGCGAGGGCTTCTGGGGTGCCGGTGGACTGGGCGGCGTAGGCATCGGCTTCGAACTCGTGTTTGCGGGACCAGGCGTTGGCGAGGACGGAGAGGAATTTGGAGGCGGTTTCTAACAGGATGGTGAAGAATACGAGGCCGGTGTAGGTGGAGATTTTATCAACGAAAAACGCATCATGGAGGAGGCGGGCGAAGGTGCCGTTGGGGTCGGTGGCGAGGCCTATGAGGAAGAAAATGAGCGCCATTTGAAGGATGCCCACGAAGAGGCGTTGTTTGATGTGGCCGAGTTTGAAGTGACCAATCTCGTGGGCGAGGATGGCGAGGATTTCTGGAGTGGTGGATTTATCGACCAAGGTATCGAACAGGGCGATTTTTTTATGTTTCCCGAAGCCGGTGAAGTAGGCGTTGGCTTTGGTGGAGCGTTTCGATCCATCGATGACGAAAACGCCTTCTAACGGAAATCCGCAGGAGGTGCCGAGTGCTTCGATTTTGGTGCGGAGTTCACCTTCAGGCATGGGAGTGAATTTATTGAAGAGCGGAAGGATGAAAGTGGGAGCGAGGTAGGTGAGCAGGAGTTGGACGGCGGTGACAAATGCCCATGCCCAGATCCAGGCGTTAGGCACGGCTTGGAATATCCAGAGAATGCCAGCGAGGATGGGTAATCCAATTATTGCGGCGAGGAAGAGACCTTTGATGCGATCAATGATGAAGGTTTTCGGAGTGGATTTGTTGAATCCGAATTTTTCCTCGATGCCGAAGGTTTCATAACAATCGAAGGGAAGGGATATGAGGTTTTGAGCGATGAATAGAATGCCGAGAAACATCATGCCTGAAACGATTTCGTTTTCGGAATACGAACGAACAAGGTTGTCGAGAAAAGGGAAGCCATGGGAGAACCAGAAGCCAAGGAGAACGACGAGTGAGAAGATCGATTGGATGATGCCGAAGCGCGCATTGACCGAGAGGTAAGAGCGGGCCTTATCGAGCTTTTCCTGATCCATCAGGCCATCGAGTTCGGGCGGAGGAGTGGATGGGAAAGTTTTGAGGTTAAGCAGCGTAGCGATGAATTCGAGTTTCCAGAGAAGGAACAGTGAGAGGACGATGATGAGGGTGAGCATGGTGTTATAAGTTTCAAATTTTAAATTCTAAATTTCAAGGAAGAGCATTCGCGCTGTTCTCAGTGCTTTGATATTTAAAGTTTAGAGTTTAAAGTTTTAGCGCTGAAGGAGGTTGAAGATGGGCGGGGCGGCTTCTCTCCATGTGAGGGCGACGGCGGCTTGGATGACGGCGTCTTCATCGTCGCGGCGGTAGAAGGCTTTGGAAGTGCGTAGTTGGCGTGAGGTGGTGAGGATGGCGTTGATTTCAGGAGCGATACTGAGGTAGGCGATGACGGCTGAGAATGCAGTGGCGATAAGAAAGATAGCGATTCCGTAGGAAGGTGTCACGCGACCGACTATGATACCGAGGATGACGATCATGGCCGTGAATGGAGGAACCGCCATGCCGAAACGGCGGGTGCTATCACGGGCGATGGCGGCTTTTTTGTCGCGTGTGCGCCAATCGGCTAGAGCTGTTTTTCTGAGTGTTTCCCCAAACATTATCTGCGTGCCGGTTGAGGAAGTGGGTAGGTTTTGTTCGCCAAAGGTTTGTTTCCATTTTTCCAAATCACATTTACATGAATTTTCTGTATAGGATTTAAGCAGGCGTAGGCCGAACCACCATCTCACCGCTAAGGTGATAATAATGGGAAGAAGCGCTATGAGAATGAGTAGGCGTGGCACGATTGAGAGGTATAATTATTTTGGGAGTTGATGAATGAAATCGGTCATTGAGTCCATAATTTGATCGGATGCGTTGTAGAACAGATCGTTGTGTCCGGAGTTTTCAATGGGTTCAAAAAATTTATTAGAAGCTGGAGAATTTTGATAGATTTCTTGGCCGTGCGAGAAGTGAATGACTTCGTCCATATCACCGTGAATGACAAGGAGTGGAGTATTGATGTTAGCGATGCGTTTGTAGTTCGGGAAAAGATCGCCGGGGAAGATGGGGTATCCGAAAGCGACGGTATAGGCGGATTTCAGAGGAGAGATAAGGATGAGTCCTGCGGGCTTGGTGTGGGATGCAAGCCAGACGGAGGGGCCGCTGCCGATGGAGCGGCCGACGATGACGATAGACGAAGGAGAAATGCCAGATTTGATGGCGTAATCCCAGGCGGCTTTGATGGATTCTTGGGTGGATGTTTCCGTGGATCTTCCCGGACTTAGGCCATAGCCGGGGTAGTCATAGGCGATGACACCGAAACCGCGGTCATGCAATTCTTCGAAAATTTCCATATTTTGACCGATATCCTCCGCGTTGCCGTGACTGTAAATAAGAGTGGGCGCGTTTGGTGGGGCTTTGAGGTGGATCGCGGCGATAATCGATGCGCCTTTGGAATTGATTTTGGTGAAGCCTTCGAGCTTTTCAGAATAGGAAGGTGCAGGTGGTACAAAGATTATGCGATCGGCGCAAGATACGGCGGCGATGCAAAGCAGGACGTAAATCGAGCCGAGCGAGATGAACGGGCGTTTCCAGTTCCATGAGCCAATTAATATGCGTTTCCAGTTCATTGAAGTATTGAAGAGTGAACGGTGAATGATGAATAGTGAAAACTCTCGGCTCTTTGCTATCCTCTCTCGGTTCTCACGGCCATGGGTGGCGTGGGTAGCGGCCGGCGAGTTCTTTTTTCATTTGGGGGTAACCGTTTTGCCAGAAGTTCGGGATGTCTTTGGTCATTTGCCAAGGGCGTTGGTTGGGGGCGAGGATATGGACGAGTAAAGGGATGCGACCAGCCGCGATGGTAGGGGTGGTTTTGGTGCCGACGAGTTGTGCGAGTTTGGCCGAGAAAAACGGATCGTTTTCCGAGGAATAGGTGATTTTTGCGGAGTGACCAGAAGGGAGGTGAATGCGTTCGGGGCAATGGGTGTCGAGCAGGTGGCGTTGGTGGGATGAGAGCCAATCGTTGAGGACAGGCCAGACGGCAGCGTCTTTGATTTCTTTGTAGCTGACCGCGCCGTGACAGATTTGGGAAATGGCGGCGATGCGATCTTCTTCGGTCCATGTCGGCAAACCGAGCTCCGGCATCCATTTGGAAATGCAGGTGAGGCGATGGGTGAATTGTTCAACCTGTGCGTCCCAGTTTTTCAATACCAGTTCACCAGACAGGACGCGTTTAGCAAGGAGTTCTGCTGCGGCATCAAGCGGAACATCGTGATCGGATTCTTTGGATTCGAGCGCGATATCACGGAATTTTTTCTGTTGGAGGCGGACGACTCTTCGGCGGGTTTCATCGTAGTTTGCGCTGTCGATGGTTTGGATTTCATCGGGAAAAAGTTCATCGAGCCATGTTAGTTCGATGGAAGTGGCGAGGCGAAGGTGGGTAATGATTTCCCGTGCTTCGATTTCGGTGATCTCGCAGGCGACGAAGGCGGTTGCGTGTCGGGCGCAGGAAACGTCATCGAGTTTTCCTCGGCGATTTCCGACGAGGCGGCAAGCGAGATTGCCTTGGGAAATCCTGACGGCGAGTTGATCTGAAAAGGCGGCGAGGATGGATTTTCCGACGGCCTCGCGGTGGGCGTGGAAGTCGATTTTTCGCGAAGCTGATTTTGGAAATAAAGCTAACAGACGATCAAAAATCTGTGCGGTGTCTTTCGAGCCGCGGGCGTGGATGCCGAGATCTGCGAGGCGGCGGGGATCGAAGTTCATTGCCTCGGCGGATTGAAACGCGCGGTATTCGCCGGCGAAGTCGGATGGATCATCGGGTAGGATAAAATCTTTACGTTGGTTGGCGTTTTTGCCTTTTGCAAAGATACCTTCACCTTGAACGACTGCGGCGATGAATGCTGTCTCTGCTAGACAATCATGATGCAGCCCGGCGAGCAGCAGGCGGGCGAAGCGGGGTTCGAGCGGAATGCTCGCCATTTCACGGCCGATTTCTGTTAGGGATCCATTAGCGGATACGGCGTGGAGATCGTGGAGGAGTTGATTGGCTTTTTGGAGAGATGTTTCGGTTGGAGGATCGAGCCAACGGAAATGGGATGGATCTTCGATGCCTGAGGCTTTGAGGAGGAGGATGGCTTCTGATAGATCGATGCGGTGGATTTCCGGAACTTCGAATTCTTCACGGCGTGCGTGGTCTGCGGTGGACCAGAGGCGGAGGCAACGACCCGGTGCGGTGCGTCCCGCACGGCCCGCGCGTTGATCGGCGGCGGCGCGGGAGATTTTACGGATATGGAGAGTGTTGATGCCTCGGCGTGGATCGAAGTGAGAAGTGCGGGCGGTGCCTGAATCGATGACGGTGCGTATCCCAGGGATGGTGAGCGAGGTTTCCGCAACGTTGGTTGAGACGATGATCTTGGGTCGGTTAGATGGGCGAATAGCCTTTTCTTGATCGGCGGGAGGAAGAGCAGAGTAGAGGGGGAAGATGTCGTAGGATTTGGCGGCGGGGAGGTGTTCGAGGAGTTCGATGGTGCGGCGGATCTCGTGGGTTCCGGGCAGGAAGATGAGGAGGTTCCCGGGATCCGGTAGGGCAAGGGCTTCGCGGGTGAGGGCAGTGACTTGCTCCCAGACGGGAGTTTCGCGAGGTGGGCCAGCTTGACGGTGATTTTCTGGAAGACGGTGGGGGCGATGTAGAATTTCGACAGGAAACGTTCGGCCACCCGCGCTGAGTTGGATGACGGGCGCCATAAACGTCGCGAGGTTGTCGGTTTCGAGAGTGGCCGACATGACGATGAGGCGGAGATCGGGGCGCTCATTTTCCTGAAGATTAAAGCAGCGACCGAGGGCTATATCGACGGCGAGACGGCGTTCATGGAATTCATCGAAGATGACTGCGGAAATGCCATCGAGATTGGGGTTTTCCTGAATCATGCGTTGGAAAACGCCATCGGTGAGATAGAGGATTTTGGTTTCTGAACCGTAACGGGAATCGAAGCGGACCGCGTAGCCAGTTTCTTTGCCGAGGGGGGTGTTGCGGTTTTGAGCGACGAAGCCGGCGAGGAGTCGTGCGGCCATGCGGCGGGGTTCGATGACGATGATGTGTCCGGTGATTTCCGGAAGATCCGCGACCATGCCAGGAACCTCGGTCGATTTTCCGGATCCGGTCGGGGCGGTAAGCAGAATGCGTTGATTGCCTGATAAAGCCGTTCGGATAGAATCGGCGATTTCGTGGATGGGCAGTTTCACGTCGGACACGCGGGAGAGATATAGGAAGAGCAGCGGTTGATAAACCTCAATCGCTCTAATAAATCCACAGATATTTCATTATGGGTGGGGAAGATAAAACTAGGTGTTGATATAGATGAGGATTTAGGGGGTGCGTAGATGGATTAGATGGGTTAAGTAGTTGTTGATGAAGGCGCTGGAACTGAATGATTTAGAATTAGTTGGGCTGATTGGTTCAGGCGAGAGTGGTAAAGTTTATTTGGCCAAGGATAAGGAAGGTAAGAAGTTTGCTGTCAAAGTTTTTGAGGGGATGTCGATTCATCGGGCCTTGCTCACAAAGGCGCTGGGTCGACTGGAGGAAGGATCGTGGCCGGAGGGTGTGTTGAGACCTGAAAAGATGGATTTGAATGAGAGGCCGGCGTTTGCTGTTATGCGATATTTCGGAGATGACGAGTTGGTGGATGGAAAAAAGCGTGTGTGGAATCTTCAACATCGGTTGGAAGCTCATCCCGGTGATGGCACATGGAATCTGATTCGGGACATTGCAGATGCGCTGGCGGAGATGCATCGCAAACGGGTAGTGCATGGAAATTTGAAACCAGGAAATGTATATTTCGATGAATCCGGAAAAATGCAATTGGTGGATTGGATGTTAGGAAATATGCCGGAGGTGACCCGTCTCGGGTTTTCAGATGCTTTATTATACCAATCTCCGGAGCAGTTGTTAGATGCTTGTGGTTATTATGATGAGAGGGGATACGGATGGGATGTATTTGCGTTTGGAGTTTTATCTTATCGGTTGTTGACGCGGAAATTTCCGCGATGTGATGAAATTTTCCGCGATGTCGCTCCTATAAACGGTGAGGATTGCAATACAGCTATACAGGCGGAGCTTCCGAGAATTGCGAAGGGCTTGATGAAAGAGCCAAGCATTACTTGGCCTGTGGAAACAGGTCATGTGCTTGAGAAAAAATACCGATTATGGATTGAGCAGTGTTTGATGTTAGATCCAGCGGAGCGGCCTTCATCGATGATTGAGGTTTCTAAGGCTTTTTGCGATGCTGATGCAGAATTTAATGCAGCCGAAGAGCGTGATGGGATAATGGATCAGCGACACCATGCCGAACGAAGTAAGCGCAAGGCATGGTTTGGTGCAGGGATTGCTGCTGGGGTTGCTTTTTTGTTGGGGGTATTTTGGCTAGTCAGTGTGAGTCGTTTGAATACAGAAAAAGAAGATAGCTTGGCTGAAAAGAAACGGTTTCAAGCGGATATCAACGCGGCGGTAGATAAGAAAAAATCAGCTGAGGATCAGATGAAATTGGCTTTGGATTCTCAGCAAAAGGCAGAGGATGAAGTAAAGCACGAGATTGAAGTCGGTATGGCGCGGATGAAGGCGATGAATGAAATCGGTGATCGTTTGTTTGAGTGGGGGATGGAGAAGGGGCATCGGACTTTGCCGGTGTTGGAGGGTCGTGAGGTTAGGCTTGCGAAGTTGGAAACGTTCTATGAAGGATTTCTAGAGATTCATGCAGGCAACGAACAACTGGTGAATGAATTGGCGATGGCGCGGTTGCATTTGGCAGAAATTTCTTTAGCGGCGGGTGATGCTGTTAAAGCGGAAGCGCGACTCGAAACGGCGATTGAGGGATGGCAAGGGCGTGAGTTAGATGAGGCGATGCGGTTGCGCTTGGGTCGGGATGCTTTGTTGTTGGCTTTGCTTAAACAGCAAGCTGGAAAAGAAGGTATTGAGGTGAATTTCCAGAGGGCACGGAAAGCATTGAAGGAAGTTTCTGAGTCAGGGATTGATGCGGATCAAGTTCGGCAATGGCTGGCGATTTTGGATTTTTATGAAGCGAAATGGTTGGCGGACAAGGGCGATGAAGTGAAAGCTCTTGAACAATTGAAGCGAGCGACGCGGACTTTGAATGAACTAGCGAATGCAAGGCCGGATGCTGCGGTGCTGCGTTCGGAATTGGCGTCGGTTTACTTATCCTCGGCTACGATTTTGGAAGGGCTCGGAAAATTAGTTGATGCGCAGGACGTAAATGCTTTGGCTGCGTCTGAGATTGCCAAGTTGCTCAAAAATGAGCCGGATAATACCGATTATATGTTAGATCTGGCGGGTTGTTATGGAACGATGGCTGAGGCTTCTTTGTTGTCTGGTGATGTATCGTTTGCTAGCAAGTTTTCAACTGATGCGATGGCTTTGTTAGATCGCGTTTTGAAGCAACAACCCGAATCTCGAGATGCTAATATTCGCAAGGGAGCGCAGCTTGGGATTCAAGCGGGTTTATTGAGAGATCAGGGAAAATCAGAAGAGGCAATGAAGGCTTTTCAAGAGGGGATTGCGATTTTAGAAAAGCAGGAAAAACATCCGATGCGAGATTACCGATTGGCTTTATTGAATTGGCAGAAAGGCCGAATGTTAGGTTTTTCTGGGAAGAAGGACGATGAATTGCATTTATTGGGGAAGGCGGATGAGGTGCTAAAAGATCTGCAAAACATCGCTGAACAAGGCGGGCCAAGGCCAGAAGTTCTTAAAAGATCTAGAGCTTATCTGTTAGGAGATTTGGCGCTTGCACTTGAAATGGCGAAGCAGACCGAGCGTGCGGAAAATATTTATCGGGAGGTGATAGTAGTTTGGGAGTCGTTATTAAAACTAAGGCCGAATAGTGAGGAGTATCGCTCAGCGTTGGAGTGGAATCGACAACGTGTATCGAAGCTTTAATTGAAGAAATCTATTCTCCGTTATCTGGATAAGATCCGAGAATTTTCACCATTGAACAATGATTCTCTAGATCGACGAGAGCCTTTGAGATATTGTCATCTTCACAGTGACCGGAGAGGTCGACATGGAAGATGTATTCCCAATCTTTCCGTTTCGACGGACGTGATTCGATTTTCGATAGGTTGATATGAAGGTGCTCGAAGGATTTGAGAGCGTTTACCAAAGAGCCTGGTCTGTCGTTAATAGCGAACAGGATGGATGTGCGGTCATTGCCTGTGGGTGGGCAGGTTTTTTCGCCAATGACGAGGAATCTGGTGGTGTTGGTGGCGCGATCCTGAATGGAAGATTCTAACAGTTCTAGTCCATGAATTTCAGCAGCTAGAGCACCGCCAAGTGCTGCCGCACCTTCTGCTGACTTTTCTTTTGCGAGTGCTGCGGCTTTGGTGGTGGATGAAACCTCGACGAGATCTGCGTGTGGGAAGTTTTTCAGAATCCAGTTACGGCATTGACCGAATACTTGGGGATGTGAGTAGAGAGTTTTGATCTGATCGCGCGGGATGGCGGACATCAGGCAGTTCTCGATGCGGAGCAAAATCTGCGCACAGATATGCAAGGTCGAATCGACAAATAAATCTAGCGTGTGAGATACCGCGCCCTCGGTGGAGTTTTCAATCGGCACGACGCCGTAGTCGGCTTGGCGACGTTCAACTTGATCGAACACATCGGAGAAATTCGGCTGTGGTGAGTAGTTGACAGAATTACCGAATTTTTTGATCGATGCTTGGTGAGTCCATGTGCCTTCGGGGCCAAGGTAAGCGATTTTAAGATCGTCTTCCAAAGCGAGTGCTGCGGACATGATTTCACGATAGATTGCGCGAATCGATTTTTCAGGGAGTCGGCCTTGATTGAGTGAGATGAGGCGTTCTAACAAAGCTTGTTCGCGCTCAGGTGCGTAGATTTGAAGACCATCACGTTTTTTTACTACTCCAACTTCGTGCACTAGATCGGCGCGTTGGGAAAGTAAATCGAGGAGATCTTGATCGATGAGGTCGATCTGTTTGCGAATATCATCGAGGCTCATGATGCGTCAGTGGATATAGGGTTCTCAGAATCGGGTGAGTCATCGGCTTCGTTGGATGCTGCTGCGGAGGGTGTTCCGGTTTCGGAGAGTTCCAATTGCGTTTCTGATGCTTCCGGTTTTGGCTCGGGAAGTTTGATTCGGCGGAGTTCCGAGGCGTTAGGGAGTTCGTCGATGCTGGTGATACCGAAGTGTTCGAAGAAAAGATCGGTGGTCAGATAGAGCAGGGGACGTCCTGGTAGATTGGCGCGACCGCCGATTCGGACGAGATCGCGATCGAGGAGCTTTTGGATCATGCCATCACAAGAGACACCGCGAACTGCTTCGATGGCTACTTTGGTGATCGGCTGGCGGTATGCGATGATGGCCAGAGTTTCCATCGCGGGACCGGAGAGGCGCTCGGGTTTTCTACCAGGGAAAAGGTGACGAACGAAATCGCCATAATCCGGGCGGGTGTAAATTTTCCAGCCATTAGGTCTTTCTAAAATTGTGAATGCTCGTGCGGTTTCAGCGTAATGCTGATTGAGTGATAAAATGGTTTCAGTAACTTGATCAGATGTGGCTTGAGCAAAGGCGGTAAGCCATTCTGGAAGAGGAGTTGGGGTTGATCCTTCTTCGGTTTCACGGATGAGCACGTCTTCGGCTTCGGCGACGCGGGCGCGGATGAGCCGCGCTATTTCTTCGGAAGAAAGAGGTTCCTGAGAGGCGATGAGGAGAGATTCTAAAATGGCACTGAGTTGCATGTCGGGTCGGCAGATTAGGTAAGGCGCGATGCATTTCAAGCTCCACGGCTGAGAAGGAAAAGGAAAGATATTTTAGGGATTATGAAGTTTCCCCTTGAAGTAGTGGAAATGAAGGGCTAATCCACCGCGCCCCTTCCAATGACTTAAGGGTTCAGGAATCACCAGTATTTGTTCATTTTCCCATACATTATCCGCCATGGCTGCTAAGAAAACCACCAAAAAGATCGCAAGCAAACCGCCTGTAACCAAGGCAAAATCTAAACCAGCTGCGGCAAAAAAGCCTATTGCGAAAAAGCCAACAGCTCCGGTAAAGAAAGCTGTAGCGAAAAAGCCAGCAGCTCCGCTAAAGAAAGCTGTGGCGAAAAAGCCAGCAGCTCCGGTGAAGAAAGCTGTAGGGAAAAAGCCAGCAGCCAAGCCAGTTGATAAGAAGCCTGCGACTCCAGCGAAGAAGGTGATTAAGAAGCCAGCCGCACCTGTTAAAAAAGTCGCTGCACCTGTTAAGAAGCCCGCCGCACCTATTAAGAAAGCCGCTTCTCCAGCGAAAAAGGCAGCTCCAAAGAAGCCTGAAGTCACCAAGCCTGCCGCTAAGAAGGTGGAAGTAAAAAAAGCTGAGCCTAAAAAAGTTGAGGTTAAAAAGCCTGAACCGAAAAAGGTCGAAGTCAGTAAGCCAGTAGCAAAAGTAGCTGAGCCCAAAAAAGTGGTCGTTAAGAAGCCTTCACTTGTCAGCACTCCTCCGCCAGCTCAGGTAAAACCTCGTTTTGTTCCGCCTAAAGCCGAGCAACCCCATAAGCCTTCTACCACTAGCAAAGGCCACCACACCCCGGCATTCATCGATAAACAGCGTCAGCGCTTGCTGGATTTGAGGGATATGTTGGTCGATTCGATGTCGGGAATGACCCGAGACACGATTCGCAACGCCCCTGAAGGCAGCGAAGCATCCGGCAGCGGCCAGCATCAAGGTGACGCAGGCAGCGATGCTTATGACCGCGATTTCGCCCTTTCTGTCTTGGCAAAAGAGCAGGACGCCCTTTATGAGATCGAACAAGCCCTTCGCCGTATCAAATCAGGCACTTATGGTGTATGTGAAATTTCCGAATTGAAAATTCCTATCGCCCGTCTTGAGGCGATCCCTTTTGCCCGTTTAACCGTAGAATGTCAGGCGCAATGGGAGAAGGAATATGGGAATCGCAGGTTCCGTCCTTCCGATGAAGTTGGCTTCAGTGGAGGTATTCCGCAAGAAGATGAAGATTCTGTGACGGTTTCGCTTGACGACGACGACGAATAAATCCATATCGCCCCTCCACCAAACATATCATGCCACGCGAGATCATCATTCTTGAATGCACCGAAGCGAAAGCCGAGGGCAAACCGACTTCCCGTTACGTCACCACACGTAACAAGAAAAGCCTTCGTACTCCAGGTCGCTTGGAGAAAGTGAAATTCAATCATTTCCTTAAGCGCAGAACCCTTCACCGCGAACTTCGCTAATTATCATGTCCGAGCCAAAGACTATACAACGCCGTATCAATTTTCGTGTGGCTAACCGCCAGATGACCCGCCGCAGACAGGATATTCCTGTCGAGCAGTTGGTTCCTACGAATCCTGAAGTCCTTAGCAAATTCACTTCTGAAACCGGGAAAATCCTTCCACGTCGCGTCACAGGTGTAACTGCAAAAGTTCATCGCAAGATCAACAACGCGATCAAGCAGTCCCGCGCGATCAACCTGATGCCATAATTTGGCAGATGTTGATTTCACCCAGCATGGATAACTAAATTTCAAAGCCCGCCCGAATCACCGGGCGGGCTTTTTGTTTACTCTTAAAGGAATTATAATGCAGGTTTTGCCAGATACGCAGAACGAACAAGATCATCGCGAGATTATCATTGATCGAGTGGGCGTGAGAGAATTGCGCTATCCCGCGACCTATCTTGGCCGCGATGCCGTCGTGCAATCGACCGTTGCGAAATACGAGATGACGGTCGAACTGCCCGCGCATCTGAAAGGTACGCACATGAGTCGCTTCGTCGATGTGCTGCACCAATACAATGAGCCGCTTTCGGGATCTTCATTGGGTCGGTTGACCGCTGAGCTAGCCTCTCGCCTAGATGCTAGAAGCGCCCAAGTCAGCTGCGAATTTACCATTTTCCGCGAAAAACAGGCACCGGTGTCTGGGATGAAAAGTTTGATGGATTATGAGCTGGGGATCGAAAGCCGGTTCTATGCGGATGGCGATCACGAGCTGTTTTATAGCGTGCAGATTCCGGTTGCGACGCTTTGCCCGTGCTCAAAGGCGATCAGCGAACGCGGTGCGCACAATCAGCGCGGTGTGGTGACGATTTCTGTCGAGGGCACGGAGGAGCTGACATTTGAAGAACTGATCGAGCTCGCGGAGCGTTCTGCGAGTTGCGAATTGTATGCTGGCTTGAAGCGATCGGATGAGAAAGCCGTGACCGAGAGAGCTTATGACCAACCGGTTTTTGTTGAAGATCTGGCGAGAAATGTCGCGGCGGGTCTGAAACAACATCCGCTCGTGCATTGGTATCGGGTGGAAGCGGAGAATTTCGAATCGATCCATCATCATAACGCCTACGCGATGATTGAGTCTTGAAATATCTCCGCTAGTTTTACGTTTCCTTATAAACGATTGCTGGAAATTTTCAGCATGCCGCTCATTATCTAACTAAGAATATGGCTAGATTGATCACAAAGCTCATCGCATGGCTGGCAAAGAAGCTGGTCGTGTATGCGGTAATTCTCGCGATTTTATTGGCGATATTTTTGGTGAAGTTTCTACCGACCATGATCGTTGATCATCGCGAGGCCCAACTGGAGAAAGCGGTGGCGGAGTTGAGCCAGAGTCGAGAGTTGGTAGGGGAGCTAGCGGCGCAGGTGGAACAGCTCACCAAGCAGATGGATGAGAAAAGGCAGCAACTTCGCGAACTGGAAGAGAAGCACAAACAGCTCGATGATTTTTTTCAAAAGATCAAAGATCTTTTTCGTCGCGATGAAGTGCTAGTCGAACAAAAGAAGATCAAGGCCGAGCAGGAAAAATTGAAGCGAGAAGTCAGTGAGCTCTCGAATTCGCGTCGAGACATTCGTATTCAAGGAGGGGAGTCCAAAGAAGAATTGGAGCGACGTCAATTGCTCTTGGAGGAAAAGCAGAAGCAACTTAGCGAGATGCAGCAACTGCGCGACGCGATGGACGACTTAATGCAGAATCAGCTCAAGCAGTTGGCAGTTAAGGCGTTTTACATTTTGTTAGCCCTGCTGTTGATTCCGCTATTATGGAAAATTGTGGCGTTTTATGTGTTTGCTCCCATTGTGCAGAGTTCTAAGCCGATTGCTCTTGGTGAAGGTCTAACAGAAACGGAGAAGATTTCCGTGACTACGAGTCATCCGGCACAGCGCATGAATTTGAATCAAGGTGAAGTGTTGCTGACGCGGGTGGATTATTTACAGGGCTCGATGGGGGACTTTAAAAAAAGCACGAAGTGGCTGATGGATTGGCGTTATCCATTTTCAAGTCTTGCTGCGGGATTGTGTGTTTTAACTAAGATTCAGAATGCAGGTGAACAGATCGGAGATATCACTATTTCGACTCAAGAAGATGCAACTGAGGAACTTGCCGTCGTTGAAATACCAGCAGGCGTGTCTTTGGTGTTTCGTCCTAACTTTCTGATCGCCGTATGTCATCCCGCAGATCATCCACCCCGAATTCGCTCTAAGTGGGTGTTCAGAAAACTGCACGCATGGGTGAATTTGCAGTTTCGCTACCTAATTGTTGATGGGCCGACGCGGCTCGTTTTTTCCGCTCAGCGCGGAATTCATGTCGAGAACGTTGCCGAGAGCGCGCTCGGCAGAAGAGTTAACACCCGACTCATCGTCGCCTTCAGTCCGCAGTTAGAATATTCACCAAGAAGGGCCGAAACTTTTGTTGCGTATCTCTGGGGCAAAAACGCCTTGTTTGACGATTACTTCCAAGGCTCCGGAACCGTCATTCAACAACAAGTCACAGGCGGCAAACGAAATCCAATCGCCCGTTTCTGGGAGGGTATCTTCGGTGCGATCGGGAAAGTGTTTGGTATTTGATGGCGGTGCGCGCCTTAGAGCTGATCGCATCCGTGGCACGGAAGCATATTATACCATTTCTTCAGTTATATTGTCGGAAGTCTCTTTTCCAAATAGCGTTTAGTTCGGAGACTAAGTAGCCGTTACCGATCAAGCGAGTCACGCGCTTGGCATCTTCCCAATACGGCTTGATCCGTTCAGTGATTTTCTCT
>JANPEG010000117.1:0-6791 GCA_031431855.1 Akkermansiaceae bacterium
ATCCGCAACCTTGCTGTTCGCCGTTAATCTGAAACCAACGTCTTATGAAATTACATCAAAACAAGACTCCTAACGGTTTCACCTTGATCGAGCTACTTGTCTCTATGGTGATCACCACCATTATCATTTCAGTATTGGTCGCCGTCACCGTCACGTCTTTGGATATCTGGAATCGCAACCGCTCAGAAGTTCGAGCCTCACTCCAAGGCAAAGCTATGGTCGACTCAATGGCCGCCGACTTTGAATCCATGGTCGTCCGCCGTGGAAATGATTACCAATGGCTCATTGCTGAATTTGCACCACCATCCGAGGGTCCAAATAGCAACCAAAGCCCAAGCGCGCTGAATCTTATCTTCTTCTCCGCTGCAACGGACCGATACAACGGTCAAGTTGGCGAAAAAGATGCTGGTGGCCAACCTGTAAATGGTCCTGACGGACTTCCCGTTGATAAGGGTGGAGATATCTCAGGCGTAGGATACCAACTTATCTACAAAGACCCAATCAACGATCTATCCAATGATAATTACAAAACCTTCGTCCTCTACCGCAACTTAGTTAATCCAGACCTTACTTTTAAAGACTTACTTGGTAAGGATGGTAAGAATGGTGGGCCTGGTCTAAAAGCCGCATTTACACCCTATGCCGAGGGAGGAGCTCAACCCCTCGATGCCGTCGAAAACTTTGTTTGCGAAAACGTTTATCAATTCACCGTGAAATTTCATATCGATGTGATAATTCCTGATCCTGCCAATGCAGCTAGAACCATCACGAAAAATGTATCTGTAAGCCTTAATACAGGCCAAAGTTTGATAGTTACAGGAAACGGCATAACCACTGACGCTACAATGCCCACAATTACTGGTGTTACTGATGTTGCCGCAGCTGTGCGAAGCGGTCGCCTCTCCTCAGTGGAAGTTTCTCTAACCGTCCTAACCGACGGCGCAATCAAGCAATTACGCGGAAGAACTTTCACTGCTGAAAAACTAAGCGATTTCATCGCTGAAAATTCTTATCAATACTCCAAGCTCATTCCGGTTCCGAGTTACTAGGCTCGAATCAACCGAGCTAGCTCAGTGCACTAGGAATTTCCTCTGAGCTTCAGCTTCGGGATTCACATCATCAAGCTCGCTCTCTTCAACGGTATCCGCCAATAGCTCGTCGCGAAATTTGGCGATGATTGCCTCAACCGGCCATGAAGATGCTTCACCGAAGGCGCAAATCGTGCGACCATCAATCTGATAAGCCACGCTTTCCAAGGTCTCGATGTCTTTCGCCGTTGCCTTGCCATCCACCAATCGGTCGGAAATTTTCTTCATCCAAGTTGATCCCTCTCGGCACGGAGTGCACTGACCACAGGATTCATGAGCATAAAACGCGTTAAGGTTGTTAAGCACCCAAGACATTTTCCGCGTATCATCCAAAACGATCACACCACCGGAACCGGCCATTGATCCACAAGCCGCCAACGAATCGAAATCCATCGGAATATCCCAAAACGCCAGTTCGCGTTCGGTTCCGTCCGGATTCTTGAGTTTGAAAACTTCGTTAGCTTTGAGAATTTTTGAGGACGATCCACCTGGAATCACCGCTTTGATTTCCCTACCTTCTTTCGGCCCGCCACACATATCGTAAAGCAATTCACGCATCGTGACTTTGCCAACCTCGACCTCGAAATAACCCGGGTTTTTCACATCGCCGGAAACACAAAGAATGCGGGTTCCGGTATTCCGAGCCACCCCCAGTTTTGCATACTCATCGCCACCCATACGGATGATGTGCTTCACATGACAGAGCGACTCGACGTTATTGACGATGGTCGGACACATATAAAGCCCGAGAGCAGCTGGAAAATACGGAGGCTTGATGCGCGGATACGGGCGCTTGCCTTCAAGAGATTCGATCAACCCGGTTTCCTCTCCGCAGATGTATGCACCCGCACCACGATGCACATAAATCTCAAGATCAAATCCGGAGTTGAGAATATTTTTACCCACAAACCCTTTCGCGCGAGCATCTTCAATCGCTTTCTCAACAATGAGTGCCGCTTCAGGAAATTCTTCTCTGAGATAAATGAACGCTTTGTGCGCACCCACTGCGAAACATGAAATCACCATTCCCTCGATCAGTTGATGCGGATCCTGATGGACGATGTAACGATCTTTAAACGTGCCTGGCTCCGATTCATCTCCGTTACAAATAAGGTAAACTGGCTTGGTGTTGTTCGGCGGAATAAAAGTCCATTTCATCCCCGTCGGGAAACCCGCACCGCCCCTGCCACGAAGCCCTGATTTCTTCACCTCTTCGGTGATATCTTTCGGCGCCATGGTAAACGCTTTTTTCAAATCATCATAGCCACCATCCGCCATGTATGTCTCGATCGAAGGATCCCATCCTTTGCGGTCGATATTCTTGAAAATGAGCCGGTATTCTCGGGCGTGGGGTTGCTTGGTATACGATATCATGGGCGACGCACGGAAATATGCCCACTCTGAGTCGGATCGCCAATGGGATTTTCCAAGTTTGTGAATTTTTTCACAAGTCCACCTGACGAGACCGAATCAAACGAGCCACTTCGGGATCCAGATAGGGAATATTCTGCTCTTTATTCACAAGTGACTCACGAATCTTAGTCGCAGATGCCGGATGTTCCCCCGCCACCACTTGCATACGATACCCCTGTATCGGGTAAACAACGGCGCCATTTCTCGCCATTACGATAAAATTCACCAGTCCAGCCAGCTTCTCAGGATGCATCCATTTCGGCAACATCGCCCATTGATCCCCGCCCATGATCCAAAACCATTCATGCTCGAGAAACTTCTTATCCAACTTTTGCATGGTTTGATACGAATACGATGGGCCATCGATTTCAATCTCCGTCTCATCCACCCGCGCCCATGACAAATCTCGAATCGCCACTTGCAATGCCTCAACCCGCTCCGAACCCGATGATGGCGGCGTTGCGAGCTTGTGTGGAGAAATCTGGCAGGGCAAAAACCAAACTTCATCAAGCTCAACCGCGGCTTTCGCCAAAGTCGCCAAGTAGATATGCCCCTCATGCACCGGATCAAACGAACCTCCGAAAATCCCGATCCGTTTACGGCGTGATGCCAAAACTTCATTCGGATCATCTTCCCTTATCATAATTACAACCTACACCTCTTTTTTCGGAATGGTCATTAAAAATTTCGTTTCCCGCCCGGGAGTTGAACTGACTGTAATCGTGCCATGATGCGCTTCTATCGCACGCTTCACAATCGATAGACCTAACCCTGTCCCTTTGATTTCCAACTGTGAGTGATGCTTCTCGACCCGATAAAAGCGCCGGAAAATATGTGGAAGATCCGCACTCGGAATTCCCACCCCATTGTCACTCACCCAAATCCGCACACACTTATCAGTCTCCTCAGCTCCCACTTCAATCTTGAGATCCTTGTATGGGTTTTGCTTCAGCGCATTTTCAACAAGATTAAACAGCACCTGAGTCCAATAAAATCGATCTCCCTGCAAGATCAGGTTATCATGTTGCAAATTCACGCTCACGGTCGCCTTCTGATTTTGAATCACAGACTCCAAACGTTCTAATACATCTTTGAAGCAGGAATGAATTTTGAATGGCTCAATGTTGATCGCAGATGCCTCTCCAGACTCCAATTTTGAAATGACCAACATATCTTCAACAATGCGTGAGATTCTCTCCGCATGCTTTTTCATGATGGATAAAAACCGCTTCGCCATTTCAGCATCATCTAACATCCCTTCATCCAGAAGATTTTCCAAATATCCGCTGATGATTGCTAGCGGCGTGCGCAGCTCGTGTGATGCATTTGCAACGAAATCTTTACGTATTTGGTCGAGTTGATATTCGGATGTCATATCACGTATCACAACACGTGTGTTGGGTATATTGCCCGATGAATCCGTAAGCTGTGCCGCATCAATAATCCATGCGTTGGTCCCACGTGTTTCAAGATCGCCCAACGGTGAAGTCTGCTGTGGTAAAACCACGCGCGATTGAACTGGCTCTCCCGTCTCAAGACATTGCAACAAAGCCTCCGCCAAGCGCGGATCAAGAAACGCCTCCCTAACCTGCCTACCAACAAGCTCTCTACCGCTAAATAAATCACGCGCCATCGCATTCGCAAAACGAATATTGGCATCCGCATCGACAATGAGAAACGCATCCCCAAGTGCATCTAATAAATGATTCCGCTCATCCTGTGCATGCTTGAGATCATTCTCCGAATTTTTCCTGAGCTCACTGATTTGCTTTTGGTTAGCAACTTTAAGAGCTCGGATCCGGTACGTATAAATAACGAAAACGACAATGACACAGAGCGTCGCAATTATGGCTAAATGATTGTTCATGGAGTTGAACTGACCACCTGATAACCTACTCCCCTCACAGTTTCAATCAATGCTCCATGCTCCCCGAGCTTTTGTCGCAAGCGCTTCATGTGAGTATCCAAAGTCCGGCTGTGAACCTCGTCACAATAGCCCCAAACCGTGCGTAAAAGATCATTGCGATCCTGTGGCCTTCCGGGGCGTTCGCATAAATACAAAAGCAATTTGAATTCGGTCGATGTCAAATCCACCGGTTCATTATCCAGATAAAATTTGACGGAGTTTTTATCAAACCGGAACGGACCGAACTGCAACTCAACCAAGCCAGGCGCCGCATCAGCACGCCTTAAAATGGCGTTGACCCTCAAAACCAATTCTTTGGGACTAAAGGGCTTGGTCAAATAATCATCAGCGCCAGCTTCCAATCCTTCAATACGATCTTCCGTCTGCGCCCGCGCCGTCAGCATAATGACCGGAATATGCGATGTCCTAGCGTCACGCCTGATTTCTTTGAAAACCGCTAAACCATTCCGCCCTGGTAACATTAAATCCAAAACCACCAAATCCGGGCGCTCCTTAATGCAGACATCTGTACCCAAGATACCATCGTGAGCTTTGAAGACTTGATAACCAGCTCGCTCTAAATTAAATCGAATTAGATCCGCAATATCGACTTCGTCTTCAACAACCAAGATTTTTTGCATTACTTATTTTGTAAAATCTTTGACACTATCTTGCAAATGAACCGCATGTGACGATTTAGTCACATTCAACCCAATTTACCATTTCCATTTCTACTATTCACCGCATGACATGCCTTGCAGTCAACAAAATCGACATTTTCCCGATTCAAAAAAACATGCCCGCATAGTCGGCAAACCGTCACTAAACGCTTAAGATTTCGCTCATTCCTCCAATGAATAAATCTTGAGGTCATACCAATAATCGCCACTGCAATTAGAGTCGTGAAAAGCACACCCAGTACAAATTCATTTAGGGTCAGATCCATGGCTTCGTTCGTTTAAAATCTCGATCCGTAATCCCATCCACCGTTCCTGATCCGCTACTTCCTGAAACAGCAACCCTTTCAACCACTCAGTAATCTCTGCCAAACCAACTTCGTCCCCACCACTCAACGATAAACATTCTTTCACTTTCCCATCTGCACTTAAATTCAGCACAAACCTCCATTCGGACGAATCCATCTCTTCCTTCATTTCCATACGAAACGGAGGATATTCAGTGGGTAACCACTTTTCTGATTCTTTTGTATATGGAATCAATAACGGCTTCAACAAAACTTCGGATTTTTGCTGATCTATAACCACTCCCGTAGACTTGAAAATTTTTGGTAAGTATCTCTGCCCTTGAACGGAGATGCGATGCATCGATTTCACCGATTCCATCTCTAAAGGTCTCATGCTAGTCTTATACAAATTCCATGAATCGTCTTTGTTTAGTACCCCTGACGCTAATTCCTCAAAAGGATCATCCATACCACTGATTTCTAACCTACCAGGGAATGGCCCCTCTTCCTCTGCTTTCATTCGCCATATCCTTCCCTCCTCATGATCTGGCAAATAGAGCACAGATGCGCTTTTCACTGAAACAACCTCTTTGGAATCAAACTCGACATTAACCAAACTTATAAAAAATCCAAAGATCAACGTGACAATCAACACCGCAGCTCCCTTCCAACCTCGATGAGCCTCCACACTGCTCCAGTCAAAAATCAGATCGTTCTTATTCATCAGCTGGCTCGTTTTCAGAAATTTCCGCTACTGTCTTTCCAACCAACGCAACTTTGAATCCCAACCGCAAAATGATATCGATCATTTCTGACTGTATTCCAGAAGGTGTCCCAAGATCCGTTTTTAATAAAACCATCGCACGCGACATCACCTCATCCGCTTTCAGCACCTCAAGCCTAGCCTTAAGCTCCTCCAAACTCACCGCTTCCCGACCCAGATAAATTTGCTGTCCAGCCTCTCCTGAATGCAACGTGATCACAATCGATTCCTGATAACGCTGCATCTGAAACTGCGACGCCGGGAGTTCAACGCTTATCCCACTCTGGCTCAAAAATGCCGGCCCCAGCATCAACATCATCGTCACCGTAAAGAATAGATGAAACAACGGCAGCGCATGCATGAAGCCCGGGCGCTCATCTAATGTCGTTTCTAATTTCACTCAGTATCGGAAGTTTTTGATTTTTTGTTAGTTGCAGAACGCTTTCTAGCACCATTCGTTTCTCCCCGAAACGGAGCATACTCCTCTTCTTCACGCGCATCCGCAATCAGATGAACAACCTCAATCCCCGCCCTCTCGATTCGTGAAACCAAACGCTTGGACCGACCCACAAAATACAGATAGAAAATATACATCGGAATCGCAACCGTGAGCCCGATCACCGAGGTAATCAGAGCACTAAGCACACCTGCAGAAAG
>JANPEG010000118.1:0-116429 GCA_031431855.1 Akkermansiaceae bacterium
CCATCAAAAGCCCAAACCACCCCCGGCCATGCCGGATCGTCGATAAAACGACCGACCACATGGATATGCATCTGCCGCACCATGTTTCCAATGCAAGCCACATTCAGCTTTTCCGGTTTGAAATAGCCACTGACGAATTCCGACATCTCCCGAATCAATAAAGTGACCTCGTGAAACATCTGCTCATCGAGTTGGTGCAAATCCTCAATACCCTCCGCCACCTCCGGCACAAGAATGAACCACGGAAAGTTCGCCTCGTTTTTCAACAGCACCCGACAACCCCTTCGCTGCACAATTTCAAAACCACCTGCCGCAAGTCGGGGATTCAACTCAAATTCCATACCACTAGTTTTTCCGAATAGCTTTGGCAATATCATCCGACAAGCGGCCTAACAGTTTTGACTGCGCCGCAACCATCACTTCGAAATCTTCCGTAGCAATTGGCTCTTTCCCGACAAAAGTGCTCGATGTCACCAAACGCCGGCTCGGCAAAGCATAAATCCTCCAACTGGCTTCAAGATGCGCGTAACCATCATCTCCCGCGATAAATTCACGGATATCCATTGCAACTTGATAATCTACTTCACTGTCGCGCGCCCATGGATAGGTGCGGATATTTCCCGTGTTTAACTTGCGACCTAAATTGATCGATAACACCCGCGCGATCGAATGATCCAAATCCCCTGCCCAACGATGATTTTCCGCCACTTCCATTTTGTTCGCACTGGTCTTCACCACCAAGTTCGTACGATCCACATACTCCGCCAAGATCACCGGACCCACACCAATTCCAGTTCCACCACCTGTTGGACTCGGTCCTTCCGAGCTCAACGTGTAAAACGAAGGATGACCCGTGCCACAACCCACGAACATCCCAGCGGCTATAATAATGAGGAAAATTCGTTTCATGATTTAAATTAGCGACGTGGTCCCACAGATTTTGGAAGCGGATCTTTTGAAAATTCATTACCGAAGAAAATCGAATTGGGTTTCTCTTTGATCGTATCGGAAAGGGCTTCCATCGATCTCATCGCGGCACGAAACTCATCCAGCGTGCGCAATAAATCTCCCTGCACCGCTCCGTCCGGACCGAGGCTGACGATAGATTTCTCCAACGCTTCAATGGTATTTTTTAAATCCCCCGGCAATTCCTTAAACTCAGGATTTTCCATAGTCTCACGCGCAGCTTTGGCAACTAAGCTTAACTCTTTCAATACTGCCCTCGATTCCTCAGCCGTCGTAGAAAACTGTTTAACTGCATTTTCTAACGGCAACTTATCAATCTTCTCTAAAATCGAAGCCAGCTTCACTTCAAGCTGCGCAAAGCCAGAATTCATCGTTGGTACGACTGGCAATTCTCCCTGATAGACTAACTCCTCAGTCAGTTCATCCGGATAATAATCAAAATCCACATACATCGCACCTGTCAGTAAACTACCTGTCTTCAAAGTCGCTCGCAAACCCTTGCGCACAGCATCCTTCAACTGATTCGACACTTGATTAACATCGCCCAACCGACTCGCCCGCAGCAGACTCGGATCAATTTCCACTAAAACCGGAACTTTCTGATTCTCTAACTCAGGAACATAATCGAAGGAGATATTTCTCACTCGACCAATCGTGATACCGCGGTATTCAACCGGCGCATTTTTAGATAATCCTCTCACACTCTGATCAAACAAAAGCAACAACTGCAAAGATGGATTGAACGTCGATGAAGCAGCGGAATCCGCGTCCTCATGCAGATCAAATATCGCCCCGTCCTCAACTAACTCACCCGCAGTGAGTCCTTCAGGAACCGCGAAAGAAACTCCTCCAGAAACCATCGCCTGAAATGACGGAGTGCGGATTTTAAATCCATCAACCCCCGCTGAAATATCAACTCCGCTCGTGTTCCAGAACCTCGTATTTCTCGTCACCAAGTTCTGATATTTTTCCTCAATAAATACCTCATACTGAATCCTTCGATTCTCTAAATCCAAATAGCGCGACTCAACCCTTCCCACTTCAAATCCACGGTAATAGACCGGTGAACCGATAACCAATGAACGAGCCTCATCAGATGCAAGCGTCAAACGCCGACCTGGAATCGTCCGACTCGTCGCAGGTGGGGTCTCAAGTCCATCCCATTTATCTCCGCCTTTATCTCCATTACCTGGGTCTAGCTCTATGTACGCACCCGTAAACAAAGTCTCCAAACCAGAGACGTCCGCAGCCGTGACTCGCGGCTTCACAACCCAAAATCGCGTCCCATTTCTTAGCAAATGTTCACTGCCTTTATTTAAATCGCAGTAAACCAAGACCGACTTCAAATCATCTGAAAGCTCGATTCTTGAAACCTTACCTACAGTCACCGAGCGGCACTTCAATTCCGTCTTACCAGCCGCAATTCCATCCGCCGTTTCGAACCGAATACGAATCTCTTGCCCACTCGAACCAAGATTTTTGATAAGCAACCAACCACCAATCAACACCGCTAAAATAGGAACAACCCAAACCATGCTCCATCGCTGGGCGGCTTGTGTAAGAGGTTTTTCGGCTTGAATCTGTTTTCTACTCACAATCTGCAATTTCTAAATCTGGTGAAGTTTTGCGCTCAAGCTGATCCCAAAGCAATCTGGGATCAAAACTCATTGCAGCTAACATCGTCAGGATCACGACACCCGCAAATGCAAGTGCCCCGGGTCCTGGGGTGACCGTCATGTAGTTGCCAAGCTGCACCATCGCCACAAGAATCGCCACCACAAAAATATCCACCATTGACCATCGACCCAGCAACTCCGTGACCCAATAAACCTTGCCCAACATTTTAGCAGAATAGGGAATCATGCCCTTTGCCGCCCCACACAACCACAACAATGAGCAAATCTTGAGTAACGGAATCAATATCGAGGCCGAGAAAATCACGATCGCAATCGGATAAGAACCCATTTCCCAAAACTCAATCAATCCACTGATGATCGTTTTTTCTCTGGGAATACCGAGCTCACGTATCTTCAAAATCGGCAACAAATTTGCAGGTACATACAAGATCGCGGCCGCAATCATTAGCGCCATCGTTCGATTGATACTGTCCCGCTTCCGCGTGTGCAAATGACCACCGCAGCGAGGACAAACACCAGCAGTAATTGGCGAGACTTTCTCACAAATATGACAACTCGCAAGCCCTTGACTTATGCCACGCGGCACGTGTTCAGTAACCTTATTCATGATTTTTCGCCACCTCCAAGCGATCCCATAATTCCTTCTTATCAATCGCCGCAACCGCCGCTGCCATACAAAACATAAGAACTCCAAATGCCCAGAAACCCATTCCAAAATGAAGTTCTGCTAATTTTCCAAGCTTTAACAAACTCACCAAAACTCCTAACAAAAAAACCTCAATCATATTCCAAGGCTCGGTAATACTAATCCAACGTGCTACGACCATTGAACCAGGCGCGATCCGCCCGAACAACAATGGCACACAAACATAAACCAAGCCTCCGGCTAGAATCAGTGGTGTTATAATTGTGAAAATCACCACTCCCCAACCCACCAAAGGCGTCCCCTCATCAATCAATGCATGAGCGGCTCTAGGTAAAGTAAGCGTCGTCCTTATGCTCCCCGCATCCATCGTGATGAAAGGCGCGGAATGCACCAAGATCATTAATAATAATGCTGTTAGAGAAAATGCAGACACTCGCGCCAAAGAGGCTGGCCGGTTCTGATAAAGCGTTGCCCCGCAACACACACAACTCGCTCTCGATCCCTCAGCAATAGGCGCGGCATGATATACGGTATCGCAAAAATGACAGATCGCGTGATGCGGTCCGCCTCTCGGCTTGGGCCATGACAGAATGGAAAGACGTATTCTCACTGTGATTTACGTGACCTAGTCGCGACGACTCGTTGTTTCAACTCTCCCAAATGCTCAATTCCGCACTCCACCAAATCTCCCGCTTGCAAATATCTCGGCGGCTTCATCCCCATCGCCACTCCGCTCGGCGTTCCTGTTGCAATCACATCGCCCGGCAATAAGGTCATGAAACGGCTGATATAACTCACAATGTGTTGCACCCCAAATAACATATCCTTCGTCCAACTATTCTGACGTATCTCTCCATTCACCTGACACCACAACCTCAACTCTTGCGGATTTTTAATCTCATCCGCAGAAACTAACGAAGGCCCCATAGGCGCAAAACTATCGCAGCTTTTACCCTTCGTCCACTGACCGCCATGGTCTTTCTGAAACGCCCGCTCCGAGTAATCACAAAATACCGAGTAACCCGCCACATGAGACATCGCTTCTTTTTCAGAAATATCCTTCGCCAACTTCCCTATCACCACCGCGAGCTCCACCTCGTAATCTAATTTCTTCGCATCACGCGGAATCAACACATCATCATACGGCCCGCTCCATGCCGTGGATGCTTTCATGAAAAGCACCGGCTCAGTCGGGATCTCACCACCCATTTCTTTGGCGTGCTCCAAGTAGTTCTGACCCACACATACAATTTTCGACGGTCTAGCAATTGGCGGACCCAGCCGAACCATAGGATCAACCTCCATCGCCCCCGGACATCCCTGCTCCACCCACTCCGCCAAACTCTCCATTCCTCCCATCGCAAAAAAGGCCTCATCGTAATCCATAAACTCCCCACTCGCATCCATGCGCCGCCCATCTTCCAATAAAACCCCTGGCTCCTCTCGCCCAGCTTCGCCAAATCGTATCAGTTTCATCGTTTCAAAATCGAACGCGATCCTAAGCAAAACCCAACAGATATCCAGCCCTAATCCCAGACGACTTTTCGTAAATCCTACTGAGAAAACCCCATTTCATAAAAACCTCATCTCACTCGACAACTTACCTCAGAAATCAAGTCCGTGAAGTCCAAGGAATACAAAGAAAGTGAGATCACTTAGCCTAATTCTTTGAATTTCCCTCATTCCGTGTAATCCGTGCATTCTGTGGTTCACATTTCTGGATTTTCTTTGAATGATCTACTCGCTCCGCACGACCACGATGTGTCGCACCAATTCGTTGATAACCAAGAACTAAGAACCAAGAACTTTCCCCATGTCCCACCAACACATCGATGTCAGTTACGTTGCCAAATTGGCACGCCTCGATCTCACCCCCGAGGAGGTCGGTACCTTCCAATCCCAGCTCGATGCGATCCTGGAACACGTCGAAACATTATCATCGATCGATCTCCCCGACGACCTAGAGCTCGACGATCACGGAAAACTCGGTCTTATGCGCGATGACACCCCTATCCCAAGCCTCGATCCCGAGCTCGTCCTACGCAACGCCCCAGACCAGTCCCAATCCCAAATCCGCGTCCCAAAAGTCGTCGCCGACGCGTAATTTGCCCTCTTCTATTCCACTGATCACTGCTCACTCGGCACTAACTACTTCTTTCACTCTTCAATGACACTTACCCAGCTCCGCCAGCAATTCCTTTCTGGTGAAACAACCCCAACCCAAGCCCTCGAATCGCTTGCCGCAGCCATTGCCGAGCGCGATTCTCAGACGAAAGCTTACATTTCATATAACCTCGAAGAAGCACTCCAGGCCGCTGCCAAAGCCGACCTCTCAAAACCGCTCGGCGGCCTCCCCATCGCCATCAAAGACAACATCAACACTTTCGGCCAGCCCTGCACCTGCGGTTCCAATTTTTTGGCAAAAAATTACACCTCTCCCTATGACGCGACGGTCATCCGGAAACTCAAAGAAGCCGGTGCCATTCCGTTTGGCCGGATGAACATGGACGAATTCGCCATGGGTTCAGCCACCGAAAACTCCGCCATCCAGCTCACCCGCAACCCGCGTGATCCGGAACGCATCGCCGGCGGTTCGTCCGGTGGCTCCGCCGCCTCGGTCGCCGATCTCACCGCCTACGCCGCCCTCGGTTCAGATACCGGTGGCTCAATCCGCCAGCCCGCCTCGCACTGCGGAATCGTCGGTCTCAAGCCCAGCTACGGACGCGTTTCGCGCTACGGAGTGGTTGCCTTCGCATCGTCTCTCGATCAGGTCGGACCACTCACCCAATCGGTCGATGACGCCGCCCTTATTATTCAAACGATCGCTGGATACGATCACTTGGACTCCACATCGGTCAACCTCCCCGTCCCCGACTATTCCGCCACGATCGACGACGGAGTCAAAGGTTTGAGACTCGGAATTCCAGCCGAATACTTCGCCGACGGCATCCATCCCGGGGTTCGAGAAAATGTGGAAAAATGTATTCAACATCTTGAAAGTCAAGGAGCTGAGATAATCAAGTTATCTTTACCATATACCTCCCATGTGGTCGCAACCTACTACGTGATCGCCCCAGCCGAGGCGTCATCGAACCTCTCCCGTTTCGATGGAATTCGCTACGGAAATCGCGCCACGGGCGCCTCGGATATCATCGATGTCTACCATCAATCCCGCGAACAAGGTTTTGGTCCCGAGGTAAAACGTCGGATCATTTTGGGAACCTACGTGCTCTCGTCCGGCTACTATGATGCCTATTACACCCGCGCCCAGAAAGTCAGAAAACTGATCACCCGCGATTTCACACAGGCATTTGAAAAAGTCGACGCCATCCTTTCCCCGGTCACTCCGACCCCCGCTCGTAAAATCGGGGTCTGCTCTGAAAACCCGCTCGAAGATTACCTCGCCGACATCTTCACCATCGCCGCCAACCTCGCCGGAATCCCCGCCATTTCCGTCCCCTGCGGCACCACCTCATTCGACGGTGCACCCACCCTACCCGTCGGCATCCAAATCATGGCACCAAAATTCGGCGAAGCCATGATGCTCCGCGTGGCGAAGGCCGTTGAAGCCACCGCATGAAAGCCTTTGATCTGCGTCACGCAACTTTACAAAGCCTCTTCCTTGAGATTTAAATTTTATAGTTTTCCATGATTTTAGGTTACTGCACCAACATCCACCCAGCCGAATCTTGGACGGAAACCTTGCATGCGCTTGAAAATCATGTCCTTGCGGTGCGGGATCGACTGCTAACATCGGGTCACCAACCCGCCAACCAACCATACCCCATTGGGTTAAGGCTTTCGGCCCGCGCTGCGACTGAGCTACTGGAGGGCGATCAATTGGAGCGATTCAAAGATTGGCTCGCAGCGAATCACTGCATGGTTTTCACCATCAACGGCTTCCCCTACGGCGCTTTCCACGGCACGTCCGTGAAGGAAAAAGTCTTCCTGCCCGATTGGATGAGCTTGGAACGGGTCAAATACACCCAGAACCTCTTCCAAATTATCGCCCAAATCGCCCCGAAAAGCTCTGGTGGATCGATTTCCACCCTTCCGGGTTCACACAAGACCTTCCATGCCGATGAATCCATCATCCGCAAAAACCTCATCGAAATGGCCTATTTCATCGAGGATCTCTCCCAGAAACACCAAATCGACCTCCACCTCGGCCTTGAACCCGAACCGCTTGGCCATTTTGAAAACACCGCGGAAACCCTGGCATTTTATGAGCGACTCCACCGCGATGCCGCCAACACCACCCTCATCCAACAACGCATCGGCCTGAACTACGATTGCTGCCATTTCGCCATCGAGTTCGACGATGCCAAAGAATCGCTCAACGCCATAGCGATCGACGCGAACATCCGCCTGTCGAAAATTCATCTCTCCAACGCCCTGCGCCTGAACCCCGCCGATCCCACCGCGCTCGAAGCGATCCGTAAGTTCAACGAGCCGACGTATTTTCATCAAGTCATCGCGCGTCGACCCAATGGCTCTCTCGAGCGTTTCAAAGATCTCCCGGTGTTCTTCGAAGCCGTCGATTCCGGAACCCTGCAACTCAGTGATTTCAGCGAGGCTCGTGTGCATTTCCACATCCCGCTCGACGCCAAACCCACCAACCCGCTCGGTTCCACTCACGCCCACGTCGAGGAAACCCTGCATTGGTGCGTAAAACATCCCAACGCCTGCGAGCATTTCGAAATCGAAACCTATACTTGGGGCGTCCTCCCCAACACCCTCCAGCGTCCGGTCGAGGAGCAGATCGCCGCAGAGTATCATTGGGTGTTAGAAAATCTGAAATAGTGGCGGCGGATTACATCCGCCATGCTGAATTTTTTCAACCCATCATATGAATTCTCCGCCGTCTTCTCAGATATCCTCAAATCGAAACACGACCCGAAGACATTCATCAGCCCAATCGCGACAAGGAGCGCCAAAACACACAATCCAACCAACACTCTTCTCGCAATGACGAAAGAGATTTTACTCGGCATCCATCTCCCGATAATGAACAACACCAAACCGACTAACAGGAATGGCATTGAATAGATAATAAACCCAGTCCTGAAACGCGGAGTTACAAATAACATGCTCCAGAAATCATCCGATTTCACGGATGCACTGAGAATCACCAAAGCTAACAAATAGGCAATCATAACAACGCCTCCTGCTTTCCAAATTGGGATTCTTGAAGATGTCATATTCTACTTCCCCTCCAACTCCGCCAACCGCCTGCGCAATTCTGCTTTTTCCTCCTCCACCGAATGCTCCGGCCGGTCTTCCACGACGTGGTCATTGGTTAGATAAACGCCACTCATCATAGAAGTTTTGACGTGTGCCCGATGCACTCTTCCTTCGCGATCTCGATAGACGATCTCGTAGATTCTCGAATCCTTTTCGCCAAACCATCCCGGACCAAATGGATCCCAGCTTTTATCGATGAGCTCGCAGCCCATATCAAAAACGTATTTTTCGACCCGTTCTCCATCAAAAGAGCCAGCTAAAAGGCGGAAGAGGATCACGATAGCGATGACAGCGATGATGATGATAGGTTCCATATGAAAGGCATGATCTAAATCCCAATCAAAGCACTGCCAAGCCTGAAACCTAATTTCACCCGACCAAAATCAGGATTTAACCAACTCCCCGTTCTCTACCGGATTGAGATTTTTTTGATCCGCTGAATATTTTTCCCATAACATCACAGCAAACCCGAAGAGAAGAACCAACAGCATGACGCAGTAGAATATCCAAATCGTGCTCTTGCCGGCAGTAAAACCGTAGTTATGAAGTCCCACTCCAAGGAAGTTCACGTGCCACCATGAAAACGCGACTACGCAGGCGGTGAAAACTGAAGCGAGATGCAGTCCCCAATCTTTGATAATTCCGCCGAGGCGCGCATGAAGAATAGAAAGCGTCCAGAGCACGATCATGAGAGCTCCGTTTTCCTTCGGATCCCAGCCCCAGAATCGACCCCAAGAATAGTTTGCCCAAATTCCACCGAGCACCGTTCCTACCAATGAGAGGAAAACGGTTAGACAAATACATCCATACACCGCTTTGGTAAGCGAGCGCCGCAGCTCTTTGTTTTCTCCATCGAGATTGAGTCCACGCATGAGGATGTATCCACAAGATATCATCGCGGCTAATATCCCACTGGTATAACCGAGCGTAATACAGATGACATGAGTAGTAAGCCAGTAGTTTGAATCCAAAACAGCAACCAATGGATCTAAGTGATCTCCGGCATCTCCAACTTCATAGCGACGCGCCAGAATAATCAGAGCTGTACCGAGCACGGGTGCGATTCCGAGTGAAAACCTGTTCCTGCTGATCCATTCGACAACCAGCGACAGGATAACGCCAGTCGTGCCGATGAAAATCACAGTATCATATAAATTACCAACTGGCGGACGCTGCATGATAATACAACGTATCACAATAGCCACCACACATAGCGCGACGGCGATCACCGTTGAGCTTAAAGTCACCCAGTAGAATAGTTTCGCCACTCTCGACTGTCCAAATCCCCACATCGCCAGCGAGCTAATGGAGCCAATTAAAAATAGAACCATCGCTCTCAGAAAGAGATCACTTTTGAAATAGAACACTTCAAGCGAAATGAATTTTATATCACTGGGCTTGGCGCGATCGCTTGTGCGCTCGATCAATGTTGTCATCGCCTTACGAAATTCCTTTTCGCCGTTTGCTAATTCACGGACAGCGATTTCCGTTGTAGCGATATCTTTGATTGCAACATCAGATTGATCGATTTTCAGAGTCATCGTTTCCATGATTGCGTTTCCAGCCGTTAACCAATCTTTTTTGGATGCGGCGGTCGGAGGAAGCATGAAAAGCCCGTATTTGGAGTAATTGGCACCATCTTCCATCTGTTGGAGCAGAGATAAAAGCCGTTCAGGAACCTTTCCTTGTTCAGACTTCATTCGTTCCAGCTCAGGCATCAAACCAGGAGCAGAGGACATCACGGCGCTGAAATCCACACGCTGATCTGGCGATCCATCCACGCCTGTCCCATCGAGTTTGACACCGATTCTCGCGTAACTGAAATATCCCAACAACGCTTCGTAATTTCTGATGTTGTAAGCAAGATCAATGGTCTGCTGCTGTTCAGGATCGCGTTTTTTCTTTTCGATGGGCTCGTAAGATTGTGCGAGCTGAAACAATTTTTCACGACCCTCAATAATCTCCTCATAACTGTAACGATCACGGCGGCCTTTTTGTTTCACATCAATCGCTTCCAGAACTTTGGAGTTATCGATTCGGAACGTGGGCAATTTGATCGCGAGATGCGGACGGAAGACGGTATCCATCAACCATGCGGTGGGTTTGATCTTATGAACCACGCCTGCGTCGTCCTTCACTTTCATCGAGCGGGCACCATGGAAGCCAAGCATTTTGAATCCAGCAAAAGTTGAAAACGGCTTGATGCGGCCTCCGTCTTGCAATGGCAGTTCTGCCACCAGATTGATTGTTTCTTTATCCCAAGGCCTGTAACCTTCGACTTTCTGAACCTCTCCTTTGGGCATGTTATCAATGAAAAGATTCACCAACGCCACCATCAGACCGATGGCGGCAAGGATCGCGAAAACCCAACTGCCTACTTTAGATTTTTTTTGCATGATTCTGTCTCTTTTTTGAAACGGTCAGCACGTGACCGATGAGTTTGGTTAGAAAAGTAACGAGCATACCGAACGCAACGATATAGAGGCTGTATTCCGGCCACATATCCGAAGGATTTTTGACCACTTCCAAAACCGTAAACATCACGTCACCCGATTTCGCATCTGGCGGTCCGTAACTCGCTTGGAAAAATGTGAAACCCTCATAACGCATCGGCTCGTTCATCTCGATGCGCACCTTAGCCTCTTGGCCGTTCTCAATGCGGCGAACATCGCTGACGAACTCCGCAGGTCGAGAGGTGCCGGGATGGAATTCTGCTTTAAATTTATCTAGCTGTACCTCAAACGGCATCTGCCACAAACGCTTGTGCATATCTATCGTGAAAAGCCTCTCTCCATCCCGAACGGTGAATGGATAATAACTCGCTCCAAACAAAATAAACGGCGCCGATTTCTCACCATCTTCAAAAACCACCTGGGCATACGCGCCAGCTATGTTTCTTTCAGCCGTTTCATCTGCAGGGCGTTCGAATAGATAATAACCGTCAACCACTAACTCACCCTTATTCGGAGCTTGTTCAGCGACACTCACTGGCTGCGAATTTTTCAAGTGTCCGGAGACAATGAGGGAAAACGGCACATTATTGAAATCAAACCTCCGTTGATTTCCAGCTTTAAGATCGGTTAGGAAATTACCACGAATGATGTGGAACTTATCGCGTTCACCGTTTTTTACCTCAGCAACTTCGATAACATACTCGTGGTAGTCTTCAGCTACGTTACTTCTTTCGCCTGGATAAATCGCCATGTTTCCGCGCTCTTCAAAGTGGTGTGCCACTCCACCAGCGATCAGCATGAAAATGATTCCGAAATGAGAAATGAGATTTCCGATCTGCTTCGGCCCTTTACGGATACGAATGACCCCACCGAGGATCATGTTCAACAGTAACAACGCGCAGACATAATAGCCTCCGGGTAAAATAAGCGGTATTTTCTTACCGTTGATTTCAGGTATGAGAAAATACGATTTCCAACTGAAATATTTATTCAAAGTTGCGTACAGTCCATGGTCGATCTGCTCAAGCGTTGCCAGCCATGTGAGCACCAACAACAGCAATAAAAGCACCGTTGCGAGTTTAAATCCTGAAAGGAAATCATAAAGCACACGGAAGAAAGATTTCTCGCGGGGCATTTCCTTGGTGTAAGTTTGGTTATCCATTTATAAATCGCTAAAAAAATTCAGATCATTTTGCCGTCATCCGTAAGCTGCCGATGTACTCACGCAGTGCTGGTTTTTGAGCATCCACTTCGTTCTTCGGTCCGATCATCTTGACAGTGATGATTTGTCCACCTGTCTCGGCGATCACACCCGCCAGTCCATAGCCCGGTTTCGAATCAGCACCCATACCAGCCCCATAGTCACCTTCTGCTTCAATCCATACTCCTTCGATACCAACCACTGGGATTTTTTGCATCGCTGAGAAATTCTCTACAGTCATCGCTTCACGACCAAACTGCTTGAGCCAGCGATTCGTATTTTCCAGCACACCACCGGAAGAAATCGATACGTATACCTCCCCGAGCCCTGAATCTCCGAAGCGATAATTCAACAAACGGAACTGATTTGCAGGCAAGGCCAACCAATTCTCGGGAGGATTTCCCTGCACCGGACTGGGTTTGGTATCGTGAAACCTTTCAGCACTCGTCGCGAACATTTTCGGAGCCACGTCTTTGGTGGTCTTACCTCGTGTTTCCTCAACTAACATCCGTTCCTTGTTCTTCTCACAACCTGTGAGGCAGAGGCAGATCATGATGGTAAAAATCGAGAAAGCTTTCATTTTCGGGGAGATAGACGCGGATTGGATGACCCGCAAGTTCAATTCGACAATACTACGTTGCTTAAAGCCCACTTTTATCCCCTTTTATAGTTCTTTGACTTTCATACCCGCAAAGGGTTTCCTGCCGATGTGGAAACCATCCGATATTTCAACCGACATACCCAACAGCAAGAAACCGAGCAGGTATATGGAGAATCATTCCTTCGCTGGACCTACGGAAATCCTCTCGGAAAACTCTCGCTCCATGCCTTAGTAAAGCGCCATGGGTTTTCAAAATGGTATGGGAAACGCATGTCAAACCCGGCATCCGCTAGCCGAGTTCAGCCATTCATCGAGCAATACGAGATGAATCCAGCCGATTTCCTCGATTCCCCAACCTCTTACAAAAGCTTTAACGAGTTTTTCTACCGAAAACTCAAACCGGAGGCCCGTCCCATCGTCTCAGCACCCATCGTGTTTCCCGCTGACGGTCGCCACCTCGGCTTTCCGGACATCTCGAAAATCGATTCATTCTTCGTAAAAGGCCAAACTTTCAACCTCCCCGCCCTTCTCGGCGATCCCGCCCTCGCCGCCAAATACGCCAACGGCTCGCTCGTGCTGTCGCGGCTGTGTCCGGTCGATTACCACCGCTTCCACTTCCCCGCCGCCGGAATCCCCTCCGAAACCCACACGATTCCCGGTCCTTTATTTTCCGTCTCCCCCATCGCTCTTGCAAAAAAACTCTCCTACCTCTGGACCAACAAGCGCACCCTCACCCAACTTCAAACCGAAGATTTTGGAACGATCCTGCTCCTCGAAATCGGCGCCACCTGCGTCGGTTCCATCCATCAAACCTACACTCCCAACCAACCCGTCGAAAAAGGTGCAGAGAAAGGCTACTTCGCGTTCGGCGGGTCATCCACCATCACGATATTTGAGTCCGGAAAAGTCACCCTCGCGAATGACTTGCTAGAAAATTCCAGCAAGCAAATCGAACTATACGCGCGTATCGGAAGTGCGATGGCTGAGTGAAATATCAAAACGGAATATCGTCATCGAAATCATCCGTCTTACGGAGATCTTCAGGCGAAGGCTCTGCTGGCGATTCTTGAGAGTATTCGTTACTACGACCTCCGCCACTACCCGTGCCACCGGAAAGCTTCCAGCAGGATAAGTTCACGTAGTATTTGCCGTTGTATTCGTTTCCACGGACATCGAAGTTCACCACAACATCACTACCCTCTTTGTAGTTATCCAAGATACCGCACTTGTCTTTCACGACCTCGAATTTCAAATCCTGCGGATACTTACTGTCTGCTGTCGTCACCACAAATTCCCGCTTGGAAAATCCACTCGGAAAACTCTGCGTATCATAGATCACTTTAATTTTGCCTGTCGCTTCGTACATGCATCGATCTTTCGCAAACCCTACCAGATGTCATGACAAAAAATCCTGCAAACGCAGAAAAAAGTTTGCATGTAAATAGTTTTGGTAGTAATACACCTGCCGTTATGTCGCTATCGCAACGCCACCAAGCCAAAAAACTCCATCGTAAAACCACCGGATACGCCGCGTGTTTATTACCCTTCAATCCGGATGGATCCATTGCAGAGGAAAGTTTCCAAGCAGCAGTCGCAATAACGACAGATGCAGGTCTTGGATGTGCGGTAAACATGGATACGGGCTACGCGAATTATCTTACCTCCGCCGAACGCACACGCATCTTGGAGCTCACGAATCAAATGATCGCCGGTCGACGCGACTTCATTGCCGGAGCTTTCGTCGAAGGCCTCGAGGGCGATCTGGTGCAACTCTATAAAACCCAAATGGACGAGATCGTCTCGTACGGCGGCATACCCATCCTTTTCCAAACCACACGTTTTCATCAGTGGAGCCCCTCGCAAATCGTCGACCTCTACGCAGAAGTCTGCGATGGCTATGAGTCCGTGATCGCCTTTGAACTCGGTGCGATGTTCGCACCAAACGGAACGATTTTTAATGAGGAAACCTTTGAAGGCCTGATTAAAATTCAATCGCTAAAAGGCATCAAACATTCCTCCTTGGAACGCGACATCGAGTTGCGCCGCCTTGAAATCCGCGATCAGGTCCGACCTGATTTTAAAATATTCACCGGCAACGACCTCGCGATCGACATGACCGAATACGGCTCCGATTATCTGCTAGGACTTGCGACTTTCTGTCCTGAGTTGTTTGCCTTGCGTGACAAATATTGGTTAGAAGGCGATGACCGCTACGCGAAACTCACCGACAACATCCAATACCTCGGCAACATCGCGTTCCGTGCTCCGGTGCCAGCTTACAAACATTCCTGTGCCATTTTCCAAAACCTCATCGGTCGCTGCCCTTCCCCGCTCACCCATCCCAAATCCGCCAAACGTCCGGAATGGGAAAGCGAAATATTAGCCGACTGCGTTGCTCGCTTGGGCTACTAAGAAATCACCCCATGACCACCATCACTGACATCGCTCAGAAAATGCGGATCTCTACCGCGACCGTGTCACGTGCGCTCAATCAGTCTCGCTTAGTTGACACAGCACTGATTGCAAAAATTCAGCATCAAGCTGAACACATGGGTTATAAAAAACGCAATATCAGCAAGCACCGCGGGCGTTCGATTTTAAATATTAAACTCATTCTCCCCCGCCATATCGAGCCTGAGCGATCCTTGTTCTACGATTTTGCATCACTCATCGAAGGCATCCAATCCGGCTTCAAACAATGCGGTATCAATCTGGTCTGCGAAACGAGCAGCAAAGATTACAAACCCTATCCTCACAAAAAAGGCGGCGATATCAATGGATTCATTTTCGCGTTCCACCGTCCTTCTGAGGACACGCTCAAGCAACTCAAGAAAAACAAAACCCCATTCGTCGTCCTCAATCGAGAAATCCCCGGTATCCCCTGCTTGGCATCGGAAAACATTCTCGGGATGAATGAAATTGTTTCTCACCTTTTCAAACGACGCGGAAAAAATCTCAAACCGGCCTTCATCACGCTAGATGAACTTGGACAAATTCACGAAGAGCGCTTGAGTGGAGTCGATGCCGCGTGCAAACAACTAGGGATTCATTTTGATCCCATTAAAGACACCCATACCTTTCCTAACATCAACGGTGTCACCAACACGAAGATTCTTAGCCTTTCAAAAAAATACAACTCGCTCATCTGCATCAACGACATCATGGGCACCGTGGTTCTCAGTGAGTTGGACCGACTCAGCATCGCCGTCCCCCAAAACATTTCCGTCACCGGCTTTGACGATTCACCGGTGCGTCAATTATCTCGCCCGCTGCTCACCACCGTCAGCATGCCCATCCTTGAACTCGCCAAAACCGCCGCAACTGGATTGGAACAGGAAATCATCAATCATATTCCGCAAAAAACTATCCACCGAGTCGTAGGAAAATTCATCGTCGGCGAATCTTCATAAACCATTTCATCCATCGTCATGACTCCGAAACAAATCGCCATCCACACATTCACAAACCAACCTTGGTCGATTGGTGAATGTATTGAGAATTATTCGCGAGCAGGAATCGGCGGGATTTCGATCTGGCGCGAAACCATCGCGGGTCAGGATTTAAAAAAAGTGAGATCCCATCTCGCCGATAGCGGACTGACGCCCATTTCACTCGTTCGTGGTGGTTTTTTCACAGCGCTCTCTGCACCTGATCGAGAGAAAGCTATTGATCAAAACCTACAAGCCTTGGAAGAAGCCGAGCTCGTTGGCTTACCCATGATCGTATTGGTTTGCGGGGCAACGATTGGCCAATCCCCTGAGCAAAACCTCGAACAAATCGAAGCCGGCATCCGCGCTCTCTTGCCACGCGCCGAGGCCACGGGCATCAAACTCGCCATCGAACCACTCCACCCCATGTATGCGGGAGATCGCTCCGCCGTCGCTTCTCTCCGTGACGCCAACATCCTCGCACAACGCATCAATCACCCACTCGTCGGAATCGCGGTCGATACGTTTCATGTCTGGTGGGAAACGAACTTGGAACAAGAAATCCAAACCTGCGCCAACAACGACCACCTCTTCGCATTCCACATCTGCGAGTTCAAAACCGATTTCGATCATCCTTTGTTAGACCGCGGACTCCCCGGCGAAGGAGTCAACGCCACCCCGCGCATATTGAAAATGATCCGCGCCACCAACTTCACCGGCCCCTCCGAAGTCGAAATCTTCTCCCGTAATTACTGGGCCATGAACCAGCATGACTTTCTAGCAAAAATCCTAGCATCAACCAAGAACCTCTGACTCTTCATTGAAGTTTAGAGTTTAAAATTTAAAATTTATGAAAAAAATCGGTATCATCCTTAACGGCGTCACCGGACGTATGGGCACCAACCAACACCTCGTCCGCTCCATTCTCGCGATCCGCGATCAAGGCGGCGTTCTCCTACCAGATGGCTCACGCCTCATCCCCGATCCTATACTCACCGGACGGAATTCTAACAAACTTTCCGATCTCGCGAAAAAATACGGAGTCGAGCGATTCTCCACCGATCTCGATGCCGCACTCGCCGATCCTTACAACGAAATCTTTTTCGATGCCTCCGGAACACCTCATCGCATTCCATTTCTTGAACGCGCCATCGCTGCAGGAAAACATGTTTACTGCGAAAAACCCACCGCCGGCGTGTATTCCGAAGCGATACGCATTGCTGAAATCGCTGAGAAAGCCGGTGTCAAAAACGGCACCGTTCAAGACAAGCTTTGGTTGCCGGGAATTCGCAAATTCCAGCTTTTGAAGGAACAAGGTTTCTTCGGAAAAATCCTCTCCGTTCGTGGTGAGTTTGGTTACTGGGTTTTCACTGGAGAACATGAAGGACAACCCATCCAACGCCCTTCATGGAACTACCGCGCCGAAGACGGCGGCGGCATGATCGTCGATATGCACTGCCACTGGCGCTACGTGATTGATAACCTCTTCGGGAATGTCACCCGCGTGTTCTGCAAAGCCGCCACCCACATCCCGCAGCGTTTCGATGAAGCTGGCAAACCTTTCGCCTGCACCACAGACGATTCCGCTTACGCCATTTTCGAAACTGATACCGGCGTCACCTGCCAGTTCAACTCCTCATGGAACGTCCGCGTCCGCCGCGACGATCTGCTTACCATGCAAGTCGATGGCACCGAAGGTTCCGCCATCGTCGGCCTCCGCAAATGTTGGGCTCAACATCAGTCCGTCACCCCACGCCCAATCTGGAATCCGGACATCGACTCACTCATCGACTACTACGCCAACTGGACCGAAGTCCCCGACCAACTCAACTTCGACAACGCCTTCAAAATTCAGTGGGAAATGTTCCTCAAACACGTCGCCATCGATACCCCTTTCAAATGGACCCTACGCGAAGGCGCAAAAGGTGTTCAACTCGCCGAGCTTTCCATCAAGTCCCATGAAAAAGGCTGTTGGGTAGATATCCCACAGTAGCGGCGATCTTCCGCCTGCCCCGATTTATCGGGGGTCGCCGTGTATTATTCATATTCATCCGATCCTAACAGGATCAAAGAAATTATCCCGTGGTTGAGCGAAGCGACACGCCGGGAAAAACGCCCCCTCCCTTAAATCAATTCTTCACCAGCATCGGCATCGGCACGGTGACGACTTGCATCCCGGCTGCTAGCGCTGCGATCACACCCGGAGGCGCGTCTTCGATCACAAGGCATTTTTCCGGAGCGACGCCGAGCAATTCCGCGGCTTTCAGGAAAATATCAGGTGAGGGTTTACCATTGGAAACGTCATCAGCGGTGATGACTTCATCGAACCAGTCGGAGCAATCCAAGAGATGTAAGGTCTTTTCCACCACATAGCGTGAACCACCCGATGCCACGGCGAGAGGCATTTTACCTCTGAGCGATTTAGCGAAATCTGCTACTTCATCAATGAACTGAACCAAATGAAGCTTTTTCAAATAAGCATCCCGCTTTGCGAGCGCGACGGCCTCTGGATCGAGCTTCAAATCATATTCTTCATTGAGATCGACCACGATGTCCCGGGTCGGCCTGCCACCCATGGCGAAAAAAACGTCCTCTTTGAAAATTCCGCCCGCGCCATAAGCCGCGAGAGCTTCACACCAGGCATCGAAATGCGCAGGCATGGAATCGACTAGTGTTCCGTCGCAATCAAAAATCACTGCTTCGTAACCGTTTTTTGGGAAATCAATCGCTCCTACTTTAGACATGGCGCGGAGGAGTTACTGGGCTGCCGCGAAGTTTGCAAGACCCTATCTTGCAATTTAGAGTCTTTGCGTAATTATTGCTTTTTTGCTATAATCAGACCCATGAGGCAATTGGCACAATGGTTTGACTCGATCGAAACTGGAAAACCCTTTGTTTCCTGTAAGATTTGCCAGAATTCCCTCTCCACGACTGGTAGGAGTTGGGTGATCAACAAGCATTACCACCGCAAGGAATGCGTCTTGGAATATGCGATCTGCGACCACTGCCGGGATGATGTGGCGAGCGGTTTCAGCGAGTCATCCAAGGCTACAATTAGAGATTTCCTCGAAACCAAGATCGATTGGGAGCAACGCATGCTCGAATGGAAAAAACTCGACCAACCCATCAAGCGCATGGATCACTGTGTGGCGTGCACGATGCCGCGCGAGTGGATGTCGGGATTCACGATCTCCGCGCAATTCCGAAATGACGGCTCATTGGTCGAAGGTGCGCTGCCGTTGTTGCTATGCAGCCACTGTGTTTCTCAAATCACCGAGAGCCTGTCGCTAGAAAGCCGGGAAACATGGAATCGGTTCATCTCCATGTATTTTGAGGGCCCCGATTCGCCAGATTACCATCCGGGAATTTTCTAGAGCACGAAACGAATTACTTCTTATCTTTCGCTCTCTGGTATCGGGAGCGACGTTCGGAATCTTCTTCGATGATAGGTTTCGCAACTTCTTCGATAACCTTTTCCACCACGGGTTTAACCACTTTCGGAGTACGAACTTTTTGCGGCTTGGGTTGTTTGACCTTATCGCTTTTGAATCGAACAAACTCAGGAAGTTTCCAACCCGTCCGGGTAATCAATGCCTCCAACACAATCAAGACCAGCAGGGAAATCCCCAAAGGCAAACTAAGCGAATGTGCCGCCAGATAAGGCGGCCTCAACCAAGCGTCCTCAAGATTCAATAATTTCCGCCCATTCGTTTGGTGAGAAACCTGACGTAACTCTTCCAAGCGCTCCGATTCAAACGCCCATTCCACGCTCGACCCCACACTCACCGGGCCGAATGCTAGCGCGTGCTCCCCCACTCGGATCGCTCCTTTCACCACACTGCCTTCATTCAAATCACGGCTCAAAGAAAAATGCCCCGGCGCAATACGACGCCATGGCACTTCATAAATCGCGCCACCGGCTTCATCCTGCAATTTCACAACTGGCGGATCCTGATTCAAACGCTCCCCCCATTCCTCGGAGTCGTAATACAAGCTCAGCTCCAAGCGAGTTCCCTTCATCTGATGCCGGATTGCAATCCCTGGCGGCAATTGCTGCCCCATCAGGAAACGACCCATCGTCTGCACAAAATCCCCATATCCTTTCCAGTTTCTAACATCATCAGAAAAATCTCCACCTAACGGAAACGAGACCGCTGCTGTGCGGCCCAAGCCACGCCGAGCATGCGCGACGAGTGGGGCGACATACTCATCTTTTGAAACCAAAGAAACCGTGCTGTCTTTGCGAGCATAGGACAAATTGTATCCGCCAACCGCAGGCATCCACTCAATTGGCTTCGGTGAAATTTCACTCCACCGCCCCGAGGCCAATCCTTCAACTTTTTCTTCAAGGAAGGCTGACCTAGCAATCGTCACCGTCTCCTGTGCGAAAATTTGCGGAATATCCAGCGGCCGGTCCGAGAAAAACATCCGTCCGTTACCGAGCTTGGCTATGTCTTCACAGAACGCCGAATCAATGTCTTTATTCGTCCCAAGGCCGATCACTGAAACTGTCGCACCTTCCTTGGTCATATCTGCTAACAGTTTTTTATAATCGCCCGGCTCCTCGGTATCTTGGGTGTCGGTAAATAAAATGACATGCCGCGTTCCTGCCGTCGATTTCCGCAATTCCTCCCAACCCGCTTTCAAGCCGGTGTATGCATAAATTCCTCCGCCGCCGGATGAAATCTTGGAGATCCGCTGATTAATCTGCGCCTGCTTTCCTCCAACCTTGCTGAGCGGAACGGTCTTGTTTGGTTCGCTATCAACTGCAAAAACCGTCACCTGATCCATATCTCCTAACAGATTCACCGCAGCAATCGCACCTGAGTTTGCCAAATCCATCTTCGTTTTTCCACCGGCAACCTCCACAGCCATCGAGCCGGAACGATCCATCACGATCGCCAACGCCACCGCGAGCTTTCTATGCTCGGATTTCAACTCCATCGATACGGGCAAAAGCTCATCGATGTCGGACTGGAAATATCCACCAGCTCCGAAAGAGCGTTTTCCTCCCACCATCATAAATCCACCGCCTTGTTCCCTGACAAAGAAATCCAATGATTTCATGAAATCGTTTGGAATCTCATGTGCTGGAACGTTATTGAAAATCACCGCCTTGGAACCACCTAGCATACCCGGTTTGAGCTGCGAAGAATCCTTGATCACCTGCACATCGAAATCCATATCCGCCATCGCACGCGCCACCGGATCATCTTCATATTTCGTGACCAATAACAACCTCGGCCCACCAGTAATTTCCATCCAACGCTTCATCCGGTTGTTTCCCAAATGCGCATCCACCACAGGACGAATCTCCGCCTCATACTCGAATGAGCCAACCTGTCCCAGCCGATCGGTAAACTCTACGGTTCCCACACCATCTTTCACCGCGATCTCGGTTTCAACTAGAGTTTGACCGTTGCGCTTGATGACTAAAGGAATGGCTTCTTCTTTATCAGATCTAACCAAAACAGAAATCAAAAATGGCTCACCGACCTGGACACGTTCCGGAAACTGCAAACGAGCCACCCGCGCATCTTGAACCGTCTCCTCACGCACCAATCGATAATCTAACGGCACTCCACGCTTCTTCATTTGCTCCGCCGCCTCCGTCAACGGTTCGGTCGCATAACCATCCGTAAACAACAACACCCGGGTCGGCATTTTCTCATCCACCTGCGCCATCAAATTCGATAACGCCAAACCGGTCCTTGTCTGCTTGCGTGATCCCGTGAACGAAGATCCATCAATCCCTGCCTCCGCGATTTCAGCCGCGTAGTTCACAAAGCGCAGCTTATCTTTACGTCCGGGTTTTGAACTCTCCAAAAGCCGCGTCCATTCAGGCAGGCCTTTATCGATCAAGTCTTCGGTCGAATCGGACCGATCCAACAACACGATCAACTCCAGAGCATTTTGCTGCTTCACAAATTTTGGTCCCGAAAGCATGGCAACCAATAAAAGCAGAATCAACAAACGAAGCGGACGGAACAATCCCAGCTTTGGCCAAAACCATCCAACCAACCCCAGCAGAGGCAGCAGCAAAAAACTTTCTGGAAAATCAAAATCCATCTCGACCAAGTAAAATCGAATTTCACCAATGAGCGAAGGAAAATTTTAGACCCCCTAGAAATGCCAAATCAGTGGCACAAGAAGACTTGTCAGCACCCAGATCAGAATGTTTAGGGGAATGCCGATACGGAGGTAATCGCTGAACTTATAGCCACCTGGCCCATACACCATCATGTGGGTCTGATAGCCCATCGGCAGAGCAAACGCACATGACGCAGCGATCGTAATCGTGATGATAAACGGCCGGAAATCGACCCCAAGCTCATTAGCAAGCCCGACCACAATAGGCACCAACATCACCGCCGTGGCATTATTGGACAAAACTTCCGTAAGCAATAATGTAAAAAGATAGATCACCCAAAGCATCACGTAGGGTAGAAGTTCGGGAGAAACATGATGACGAGTCATATCGACCAAGCGTTCCGCCAACCACAAGGCAGTCCCCGAATTCTGCATCGCCATCCCGAGACCCAGTAATCCGTATAGCATTAATAATACCTGCCAGTCGATACTCGCGTAAGCTTCACGCGGCGTCAGAATTTTCAGCCACAACAAACACAAAGCCCCGACGACTGAGGCATAATGAATCGGAATCTCTGGGATCCCTAAATTCATCCGACTCAAGAAATCGGTGATCGATACGACTAAAATTACTCCAATAAGAATCGCCCATGAAATTTTAATTGATTTTAGGCATTCAGCATTGCCTGCCTCGTTCTCGGTTTTCGAGTCCGGCGTGTCTGTAAGAACGAAATCCCGAGTTTCTTTCAAACTTGTTAGGTTATTGATCGCGGTGATCACCAGCAAAGTATCGCCATGATCTAGAGCAATATTGGCCATACTACTGGTAATGTTCAAACCGTTGCGATGCACGGCCAGCACAACACAGTTATAGCGCTGACGGAAATCCGATGCCGCCAAGGTTTTCCCTACCAAAGAAGACTCATTCGGAACAACCAACTCAGAAACAATACCATCCACCGTGGATAGCTCCTGCGCGCCGATTTTCACAAACAACTCCTGTGCTTTTGCCGCACCACCTTTACGGCGATGCAGAGCTACGAGAAAACGATCGTTTTTCTCAACCGTCACTTCACTGAGTGGCAACATGAGGCGAGTGCCGCGTCGGCGAATTTCCAAAACATGAATTCCTGCGTCTCTACTCCCAAGGGGCGTATCGAGAAGCTTATGACCAATTAGCTCCGAACCCTCTGAAATAAGCAAGTGATGCAGCGGAACCACCCTTAAATCGATCTCTAAACTTCCCGTGATCGATGACCGTGATGGTAGCAATTTAGGACCAAATATCACCATGTAAGCAACGCCAGCAATCGCCAACGGGACACCTATTGGAGTCAGTTCAAACATGCTCATCGGTTCCAGACCCATATCTCTAAGGCTGCCGTTTACCAAAAGATTGGTAGATGTCCCGATCAAGGTGCAGCAACCACCCAGGATCGACGAATAAGACAAAGGTATCAGTAATTTGGAGGCGGCGATGTTTTTCGATCTCGCAAATCCCAAAACCACTGGCATCAGGATTGCAACGATGGCCGTGTTGTTCATCCACGCACTGAAAAATGTCGCCACCATCGTGAACGCAAAGATGGACGTTCTCACGCCACCATTGACTCGACGTTCCAACAACCGCCCGATCTGATTGACCGCTCCGGATTTTTCCAATGCGCCACCTATTACAAATAGAGCAGCAATCGTCAATGGAGCCTCATTGCTGAAAACTTTGGCCATGCTGTCCATGTCGATCAAACCCAACGCCACCAAGACACACAGAATGGTTAACGCCAACACATCAGGTGCAGCCCACTCACGAATAAACGCGACCAAGGTGATTCCGATTACGATCAGAGTTAATGCAATTTCTTGATTCATGGATTGCCTAGAACGGCGCGTCTGTGGGGTAGCTCTCGGCGTTTGACAAGCCTAGGATCAAGAAACAGGGCGCAATCGGAGGGAAAAATGCGAAATTTCAGCATTTCAATGCTTCTCCGAATGCTCTTCCGGCTAGTGGCTATCGTGCTTTTCGTGATGATCGTGCAATTTCCGAGTCTCTTCAAAATCATGCCTTTCACAGGCACCGAGACCAAATCCAACCACAAGAATAAGTAAAGCGAGACGTTTCATCGCGGTCGTTCTAAACGCTCCAGCTCCAAAAGCAACCCCAGAACTAGGCAAAATTTATACATTTCGAGCTCACCGCTCATCGATCTTCCTTGAAAGCCCCGCATGCCTGCGACTAGATAACCACCTCAAACGGCAACCTCTTTTAAACACCTAGATATGTCAGAGTCATTTCCCCAAGAAGTTCAAAATAACGATAGACTCGAGCTCGCCTTGAGAGCTTCCAACGAAGGAATCTGGGACTGGATGGTTGGCGAAAAGAAAATCTACTACTCTAGGCGCATTATCGAATTTCTTGAATGCACGGAGTCCAGCGCGCCCAATCTTTTTCTCCCCCCTTATCTCAATGTCCACCAACTTGACCGCCAAGCATTTGAAGGCACCGTTAATCGCGCCCTCGACACTGGTGGACCCGAAACCCTAGCCATCGATGCCAGAATCCAAACCGGTGGTAATGAATGGCGTTGGCTGCGAATTCGCGGGACCGTAGTTCGTAACCGTCAAGGAGATGCGAATCGTATCGCCGGCTCCATGATCGATATCAGCCTTCGGAAAAACGCCGAAGCGCAGATTGAAGAGGAACGCCATCTCTTACGTAACTTAATCGATCACGTCCCACTACAAATCTATTTCAAAGATCTCGAATCGAAGTTCGTCATGGTGAATCGCGGTATGACTGAATACCATGGCTTTGACCAAAGTGTGAGCCTGATTGGAAAACACGACCGCGATTTATTTTCTAACACACATTGGGAAAAAGCGGAAGCCGATGAACAGCGAATCATCAAAACCGGTATACCCATGACTGGTCAGCTCGAATGTGAAACATGGCGTGAAGGAACCGAGACTTTCGTGGTGACCTCAAAATTTCCTTGGAGAGATAAGAGCGGAACAATCAAAGGCACCTTTGGTGTTTCCAGCGATGTCACTTCACTGGTTACAGCACAGCGTCAAGCCACCGAGTTGGCGAATGAGCTCCAACAAAAAAATATCGCTTACGAAGAAGAGGTAAAACTCGCTCACGAGATCCAACAAGCCCTCTCCACCTCTGGCTACCCACCTGCTGTCGCCCCAAACAGCAACCAGATTTTCTTCGGCTCACGTTACCTACCCATCTCCGGACTCGCTGGAGATTTCTACGAGATCATCAAACTCAACAACAACCGCTACGGAATTTTCATCTGCGATGTGATGGGACACGGCGTTCGCGCTGCATTGGTTGTAGCGATGCTTAGAGGCCTGCTCGCCACCCAAGCCAACGGCAAACATGACGCCTCACAATTCCTCGGAAAACTCAATTCCGGCTTATCCTCTATCCTGAAACGCGCCAACGTAACCATGTTTGCCACGGCATTCTATGGCATCATCGACCTCAACGAATTATCAATGGAATACTCCTGCGCCGGCCATCCAGGACCCATCATTGTCGGTGAAAAATCCAGCCAACAACTCTGCACCGATCGCGGAGAGAAAGGCCCGGCACTCGGGCTTTTAAACAACCTGACCTACCCCATTCACAACTTGAATCTATCAGATGTGCAGCGCTTGCTGCTTTTCACTGATGGCGTTCTCGAAGCTGAAAATAACGAAGGCGAACAATTCATGGATCAACGGCTCTTACAAATCGCCAGCCAAGATCCAAAAAAAGACATCGAAGAATGGTTGGAATCCATCATCGAAACCGTACTCGATTTCTCCGACTCCCATCACTTCGACGACGATGTCTGCCTGCTTGGCATACAAATCGTCAAACCAAGCTGACTTATTCAGGCTTGATCAAACTATCAAACGAATCAACGCCTTGAGGTTTAGGAGCATCTTTCATTTCAGGTGAATTTGTGAGCGTAACCGCTTGATACAGCTCTTTGAAATTATCCGCTGGCGCCGAACCACTCCCACTCAACTCAATATCAATCCATCGATATCCATCCTTAACAGGACTGAACATCAAATCTAGACGACGGTCTTTGGCGGCTGCCAAAATAATATCAGGAATTCCAACACTAAGCGTTCCTGAAATATTACCAGCCGCATCCTTGGTTGATATCGTTCCCTTGATCATCATTCTTGAGCGCTGTTCCAAATGGATACTCTCCATCTTAACGAACTCACCACTTCGCTTAATCAGCAATTTAACGTTGTCATCAAAATTTGGGAGTTCATACCAACGATCATTTAATACAATCGATAAGTGCCCTAGAAATTTGAATTGTGAGAGGCTGATCCGTGAAGAAGTCGCTTGGCTCACATTCAATTCAAGCGATGCATCTTGCCCAGAACCAGGAGCAAACTTAAGCATGTTAGAAGTTTCATCCGTATTTGTGACCATCTTACCATAAAAAAACCGACCCAAGCTATTACCCAATAAAGGTGAAATTTGAAATGATTCCAATTCCACGTGCAGTTTATGAGTAGCCCCTTCAGCTTGAGGACTGATTACACCCGAGAGATTGATCGTACCTTTATCTTGAACCCCTTCACTCTGCACTGGAGGAATTAAAAACCGCATACTCTTGATATCAAGCTCCTCTCCACGAACTTGTATATATGAACGATCAAGAGCCAATGACGGCCAACCCTTCAGTTTTAAGTTTCCACGATTCAATCGAATTTCACCACTTTTACCGGTCTTTGTCGGCAAATAAGAAGCCTCGATATTCTCAACCATACCATCCGCAGATTCATCCTTTGAAAAAAGCACATTCAAACTAGCAACTGAGTAGCGTTGGAATCTAATTCCAGAATCACTCGTTCCTGTTGTCTTAGCAGCAGTTGAATCCGATGAATGCGGAGCCTTCAAAAAAAGCTTTCCTTTTTCTGCATTAATTTCCTGACCTTGAAAAACTTTCCCAACAAAGCTGATGGGTGAAATTTTTGCTCTCAAGCTATTTGCCTCCAATCGGTGAATAGAGAATATTTCCGACCAATCCATTTCAATTTGCGCTGCGGATGCTGTGGCTGGATTCATCCTAAATTGTTGAATTTTCACCTCACTACCAGTAACGCTCTCTATCTTGGTAATCAAACCATTGCGGAAAGCTGAGCCGTTCGCATAAAGTATCATTATCCCTCCGATGATCAGCATTGCGACCATGAAGACAATGAAGCCTGCAATCTGAATTAACTGCATGCGATGATTCTTTGCTTTTAACTTATCCCTCGTCTGGTCTGTGCGGCGTTTGCGCTTTCTTACTTTTACAGCCTGCGTTCCATCTGCGCGTGTTACCAATTGACCCTCACCGTCACCTCGCTTTTTTAGACGATCTAACATCTCGTCGATCGTATACTTCTCAGGCTCATTGTTCGAATCAGGCATAATTTATAATAAATCAGCGATTACGATATGGCCTACCAGTTGGATCAACTAATTCGACATTAAGAAAAAACAAGATCGCCGTAGATTGATGCTTAACTGCGTTGGATTGAAACAGCTTACCAACCATAGGTAGACTACCTAGGATCGGAGTTTTATCATTCACATTAATCGCACGATCTTGCAATAAACCGCCAACTACAATCGTCGCACCATCCAAAATCGTTACACTGGTATCTACTTTCTTAACACTAAAAACTGGCTGAAGGATAGGATTCTCAGCTAAAGGAATTGAGACGCCGGCCTGAACTAAATTGATAGGAGATCCAAAATTCACAAATCCATCGAAATCAGTAATCACTGGCTTCAAGGCTACATCAATGTATCGGCGGTTTTCATCGGCAGTTGGTAAAACTTCAAGAAAAACACCTGTCTCGCGTGTCTCGAAGGCCGCTGGAAACGCTGGCACGATTGGAGGTGTCACGAAAACCGAATTGACTCCAATTAAGTTTCCATTATTGTCGAAAACTGGAGTATCGAACGAGCTGATATTCTGAGGGACTTGTGGGGGTTCATATTCAGATGGATAGATGAACTCCCTAATCATCGTGACCGAGGCGGCCTGACCACTGCGAGTTGTAATGGAAGGCGTAGCCAGAACATCGCCCGCTTTTTTCTGATCCAGTCCACGCATCAACATTTGAATGGTTGAATTATTTACCACCCCATTCACTCCAATAATTCCCGGAGCACGAGCTCTACTTTGAGCATTAGTGGACACACCATCAGCGAGAAGTTGATCTAGACTAGACCTTTCGAATGCACCTTCACCACTGCGGTTACCCGCTGTGATCGGATTGCGTGGGAGCGGATTTCCCGGCACCACTGGAAAATCATCAATCAATGTTCCAGTCCCAGTGGTTCCTCCTGATAAATAACCTTTGTCTGGCCCTACCCCACTTCCTCCCCCTAGTCCAAAATCATTCATCATCCAATCAAATCCAAGTTCCTCTAAAACGTTTTTCTGGACTTTCACCATAGTGACTTTCACCGATACGATGACTGGCTCTGTCTGCACAATTGTATCAATGATTTGCTGAATAATATCATGATTACTAATCGTGTTGACCACATGCAACGTGTTGGTGGCTGGATTGAAATTAGCACTCGCTCCTTGTGGAAATGAAACTCCCTGATCTACAAATGCTTCTTGGGCGCCTTTTCGTTTCGCAAGAGATTGATTTACAGATGGCGCAGCATTGAAAATATCATCTGCTTCCTTGGCTTTTTCTGAAGCTCCAGCAGTTAGATTACTTAAAAAATCAGGAGGAACCCGGTATGTCCGTGTGATCAAACTATTACCAGCAGCTCCTTTGTGAGTGATCGTCACGGCATGATCATCGTAACGGAAATTTGTTTTCGTAATTTCTGTGATATATTTGAGAATATGTTCCACAGGAACGTTTGAAACTCTCAGATTAAATCGACTTGATAAAATCTCTTTCGCCGGCGAGGTCGAAGGATCTCCCAGATTAACTGTGATGTTCATACCTTTAAGTTCAGGCACTAACTCAAAGGTATCATACTCGGCTGTGCGCATCCTTAGAACGTCGATCGCTTCCATCAATGTTACTTCTTCGACGATGAATTTCGGGATTATGATACGACTGAGTTTATTACTCAAAGGAACGTTTGAACTTGATACAGTGGTATCGCTCACAACTGGAACTGTCGGAATCACCAAATTCGAAGACAAAGGCAACTCCCATGCTTTATCCACCTCCATGAGAAATTCGGCACGAGTCTGACCGGATGCCGCATCATAATATTTCGATTTTGTATTCGCTACACGCTCCAAACCTCTCCTCGCTGCATGGTTATGAGGATCAATTTTTAGAATCGAGGTATAATGTCGTGCTGACTCGTTGAATTTTCCGAGATCATAGGCACCGTCTGCCATATAAAGTAGTCTTCTTACCTCATCTACATCTTTCGCATGTTCTCCGGTGATTACCGGGTTGGTGCGGATCGGATCGTCAAGTTCGCTACGAGCCGCCAATGCACCGGGGTGATTGGGTGCAATATCTTTGGCCAAAACCACATCGATCACTTTCTTAGCCTCCTCAACCTTACCGCCTCTAGCTAACTGTCTACCAAGTTCAACAGAAGCTTGGGCATATCGATCAATTGCGGAATCTCTCAACTCAGCAGTTGTAGGTGAATTGGGAAACGCTGTACTTGCGCCAGCATAGGCAGCCACCGCGTCTTTAAAATTACCAGCCAAATAGGCCTCATCACCTTTATCCAAAAACATCTGTCCCTCTTCGACCGCCGCCCGGCGCTTATTCAATTCCCTCTGGGCAAGACCTGTCTTGGGTTTGATTTCCTGAGAAAAACTCGTCGGCAAAAGCCCAAACGAGATCGCGAGCACTAGGCTACAACTCGTAAATTTTTTACTGAAAAGAAATCGCATGCGGAGGTTTTCGAGACATATAGACAGCTGAAGTCGAAAGGGTAAGTCTAAAATCCACGAATTCTCAATTTTTCTTAACTATAACATCTGGTCTAGAGTCTGAGCTCCAACTGCTCAATGCGTGGTCTGTGGACTTTTTTCCACTGGCGGATCTTCGTCAAAAGTTTCCGACGCAGTTCAATCCGCAATAATTTCCATCTCAATCTTCGGTATTCGCGTGAGCTCATGTCGAATACTGTTCATTTAAACAGTATTTAATCAAGGGTTATTTTTTCAGCCTCCCGAACGTCTGCCGCAATTTGCTCCCGAAGCTTATCGATACTGGGAAATTTCCTTTCTTCCCTGATGAAATGAACGAATCGCACCCGTAAAATCTGGCCGTAGAGATCACCGGAGAAATCCAAAATATGCACCTCCAACGTTCGTTGGGTCCCGTCCACGGTAGGCCGCATCCCTAGGTTTGCGACCCCACGTAGACTCCCATTCACCTTTACCAACCACACCCCGTCCTTTGGCAGTTGCATATCGGCGAAATGCAAATTCGCTGTCGGAAACCCCAAAGTCCGACCGAGTTTCTTGCCCTCAACTACCTCGCCCGAGAGTTCGTAGTGCCTGCCAAGCATCGCTTCTACCTCATCGAAATTCCCATCCCGTATCGCCTGGCGGATGCGTGTGCTACTGATCCGCTCCCCGTCCCAAATCACTGGAGCTACTGCCGAAAGTTCAAATCCAAGCTCCTCCGCCATGGCTTTCAGCAGGTTCACATCGCCTAGCCGCTTGTTTCCAAACCGCCAATCCTCGCCCACTGAAATCGATGCAACTTTGGCCTCACAAAGTTTCCTGACAAAATCCTCAGCGGCCATGGTCGCAAAGTTTTGATCAAAATGAATCACCAGCAATCCGTCGACCCCGTGAGATTTCATCACCTCAGCTTTGTCGTCTAGGGTCGCGAGTAAAGAGCTGGGTGCTTTGTTTGCCGCGATGACCCGAATCGGATGCGGAGAAAACGTCACGACAAATGACAATCCCCCACTCGCCCGCGCGGCTTGCACTGCCTGATCGATCACCGCCTGATGACCGATGTGCACCCCGTCGAAAACGCCAAGAGCTAAGTGCAGCGACCCTCGCTGAAGCACTAGATCCTCAAGCTTGTCGAGACGGATTGGCATGGTTTCTCAGGCTCCGCGCATCAGTGAAATTTCTGCCAACGAGATCAATGCTTTGAGCAACACTTCAGGATTTGCCTCCTTGAGCTGCGCAACTGTCACGGACCGATCCAAATTGAATTTTCCAGATTGAGTCCGGCGCAACGCACTGAGATGCGCTCCGCAGCCGAGCTTTTCACCGATGTCATTCGCATAAGTGCGGACATAAAAACCTTTCGAGCAATCGACCCGGAAATCGACTTCTGGTAGTTCGATGCGTTTAATCTCAAAACCTGTGACACGCACCGGCCGCAATTTCCGCTCAATCTCCACGCCTTTGCGCGCCAGTTTGTAAAGCGGCACACCATCCATTTTGATCGCAGAAACCATAGGCGGCAATTGTTCAAACTCACCTTGGTAGGCCTCGAACGCCGCACGAACATCTACTTCAGATAAATTTCCAACCTCACGAGTTTCTAACACATCCCCCTCTTTATCCTGCGTGCTGGTTCGCTGACCTAATGTCAGGGTGCCTTCGTAAACTTTATCCTCACTCATCAGCAAATCCTGAATCTTCGTCGCCTTTCCGATGACCAGCATCAGCAAACCGGTCGCCATTGGATCGAGGGTTCCGCAATGACCAATCTTCTTTGTATTCAGCGCACGTCTCGCGATCGCCACCACATCATGCGATGTCATGTCCGGAGCCTTATCAACTAACAACACCCCACTTGGTCCGTTGTATTCTTCAGCTTGTTTTCTCATCTTGAATTTAAATTATTTTTGAATAGCTAATGCCTGCTTCAAGGCAGATAGAACTTTTGGCTTCGCTTCGGAAAGCGGTCCAGCCATGCGAATTCCCGCTGCCAACGCATGGCCGCCACCACCGAATTCAGCAGCAACATTGCATACATTGATTCCGGAATCTTTCGAACGCATCGACACCCGGATTTTTCCATCTGCCAGTTCCTCAAAAAACGCGGCGACACGCACCCCTTTCACCGAGCGGATCATATCGATCAAGCCCTCACTATCATCCGGCTGCAAAGCTAAATCGAGTCGTGTTTTGTCCAATAACTCCCAGCAAGCAAGTTGACCGTCGTCGGAAATGTGCAAGGTATTCAACAACGCACGCATCAACTCCAAGCGGCGACGCGGGTGGTTATCGTAGGTATCCGCATTGATTTTTCCGACATTCAAGCCGCGTCGTATCAAATCCGCGCCTAGCTCATACGTTTCTGCCGTGGTCGATCCGTATTGAAACGATCCGGTATCGGTCGATACCGCGACATAAACCGCATCCCGCGTTTCGTCGGGGATCGGGTAACCCAGTGCATTGATTAATTCGTAAACGATCTGACCCGTCGCAGGCTTTCTCGCATCGATCAAATTCACATCGCCGTAGCCTGGATTGGAAATATGGTGATCGATGTTCAGCCAGACTTTCGCTTTCGAGGCCGCGTGTAGCGCTCCATCGCCCAATCTCGGCTTCGTCGCTGTATCAAGAGCGATCGCTACTTCTACTTCAATCGGATCTTTCGGCGGAACCGTTAATTTTCCGGAGCCTTTCAAAAACTCCAAGCTCTCCGGAACGCCATCTTCATTAACGAGGTAAACCTGCTTCCCCATCGCCATCAGTGAAAAACCCAGCGCGATCTGCGATCCTATCGCATCGCCGTCCGGCCTTACGTGACTCATCAGCAAGAAACTTTGATGCTCCGAGATGACCGAACCTATTTCTTCGATGACATTTTTAAAAACTTGATCGTCCATTTGATTAATCGACACATCTCCTTGGTCGGGGCGCGGATTCTCACCACTAAAGCTTTTGAAGCAAGGACAAAGCAATATGAGGCCAATGAGCCCCAGAAATACCTAGTTTGGGTGATTTCTCATACTAAAACCATTAAAACAGACTTGCCCATTTCCCCCCAAGAAGCCATCTACCACCCGTGCGCGATCTGTTAGTCACCCCCGCCTGGCAAGAGGAGGATCTCGGTATGCCATTACCGGATTCTACCCATGCTTGTTCTGTCTGCCTCCCTACATGGGATGCAGTCGTTGGGTATGAAGAAGGTCGTGATAAAGTCCTGCGGCGACTCCGCACCGGATATCCTCGTTTTTTCAAACACCCAACCGTTGAGCGCATCTATGATAACGCCCGCACCGAACTCGCTGCCGACGGTGAGGATGTCTTGGTTTTACCCACGAAAATTTCAGCACAACGCGCACATCGTTGGTTGGAACGCCAAGCAGAGACCGCCATACGCACCGCTTCATATCACGGCTTACAAGCCCTAATCTTTCCTGAAAAAGCGAAATCCCTCGCCAATCTTTACTGGCGATTCTCCGGTGAGGGAGTCTCCTCACGCGCAGCTCAGGATTTCCTCGATGGCAATCTTCGTGAGGGCTCCAAATCTCACCTTCTCTCCCGATCCATCGCAAAATTCAACGGCGGCAACCCCGAAGATACCTTCATTTTCGCCAGCGGCATATCCGCCGGCCTTGCCGCACTTCGCTCTCTGCCCGGTGTGCGCGAAGGCAAAAAAACCTTGCAAATCGAGTTTCCATACGTCGATTCCCTCAAAATTCAAGAACGCTTCGGCTTCGGCGTCGTTTACCTCAACGAGGCCAGCGGCGAATCCTTCGATGAAGCTATTCAACGCATCCGTGCTGGCGAATTCGCCGGGGTTTTCACAGAAATTCCTTCCAACCCCCTTCTTCGCACCATCGACCTCAAACGCGTCTCCGAAGCATGCGCGTTTTCTAAAACACCACTTATCGTCGACGACTCCGCCGCCGGCCCACTCAATGTCGATGTCCTACCACTTTGCGACATCCTCACTTCTTCCCTCACCAAATGGATTTCCGGCGCTGGCGACGTCATGGCTGGGGCTCTCACCCTCCGTTCGGATTCGCCGTTGATCGCCGATCTGCGCGATTCTATTTCCGCCGATGCCGTAGAATGCGCCCCACTCTATATCGGGGATGCCGAAGTTCTGCTCTACAACATCAAAGGTTACCAAAAGCGCAACAAACTCACCAACGATAACGCCCTTAAAATCGTCGAGTTTCTAAAAAGCCACCCAGCCATTGAATGTGTATGGCATCCATCGGTTACCAACACCGCCAACTTTGATGCCATCAAACGCAAGAACGGCGGCTACGGCGGCTTGCTATCCATCAGTTTAGCAAATCCCAAAAAAGCCCCCAAAGTTTACGATGCCCTGAAACTCTCCAAAGGCCCGTCCTTTGGAACTCCTTTCACCCTAGTCTGTCCCTACACCCTACTCGCCCACTACGACGAGCTCAGCTGGTGCGAAGACTGCGGCGTCCCTACCAACTTGCTACGCATCTCAGTAGGCACAGAACCCGCAGAAACCATCATTGCTGCCTTTGAAGAAGCATTGGCTTAAAAGCACCTCCAGCCATTTGCTCAACTTTTCTGAGTTAATCGCAAAGCATCCCCTCTATCAACTCACCGCAACACGATAAGCAGTTGCGATCCCTCTCGTCCGCCGTAGGTTCTAAATATCACCGTCTTGTGCCTAACCCTCTCCTTTTCCATGAAACACCAATCTCTTCTCCTCACCTCCCTCATCACCGTTTTCTTCAGCGCTTGCGCAAACCAAAAGAACCTTCCAACCACAGTTCAGAAAATTGACCCGTCACGTTATTCGGGTGAGTGGCATGAGATTGCTCGATTGCCCAATACGTTCGAAAGAGGCTTGGTGGCAGCCAAAGCCACCTACTCGCTCAATCCAGATAGCAGCCTCAAAGTCCTCAATGAAGGCCACAAGGGAAATGGCAAAACCACCAGCATCGAGGGCACGGCAAGATTCGTTAATCTGCAAGAACCCGGTAAACTCAAAGTCCGTTTCAACCGCTTCCCCGCCAACCTCTTCGAAGGTGATTACTGGATCCTAGACCTCAACCCTCAATACACCCGCGCCCTAGTCGGCTCCCCGAACCGCAAATTCCTCTGGCTACTCTCCAAAAATCCCAACGACCAAAAAGAAGATTTCAAAGAATTCATTCAAAAAGCCAAAGAGCTAAATTTCGAAACCGATCCGCTCTACTTCAACCCGAAACGGATGAAGTGAGGAGAAGGAGTCTGAAAGGTTTTAATCCCTGATGCGAACCCGAGCTTACTGCACCGCTGGCAAAGTCTTCTTGTAATTCGCCAAGGCTGTTTCTGACATGGACTTTGCCCATTCATTGTAATCGGCCTCAGGCACGACTTCCATAGCTCCGGTCATGTTCGCATGACCCTCACCGCAGAGCTGACCACAGACGATAGAAGTTTCCATGGGTTTCACAGGCGTGAACCACATGGCAATTTCCTTACCGGGGATCGCATCTTGCTGAATCCGCATAGGGATAATGGAGTAGTTATGAATCACATCTTTCGTGCTGATGTTCAGCACCACGGGACGATTGCTTGAAAGCTTGAGTGTGGAATCGACATAATCATCATGCGCATTCGGATCGGTGTAATCAATGCCGAGGGAATTGGTATCTCTGATCAAATCCGGATCGGTGCGACCGAATTTTCCATCAAGACCGGGGTAATGGTAAGTCCAACCGAACTGCCAACCCACCACACGAACTCGGATCGGATTCATGTCTTTGACTTTATCCCATTCATCGACGCGATTGGCCCATAGCGGAAACGCGAACCCAAGGAGAAGCACGGCTTCGATGATGATCACAGCGACTTCCATGTGACTGGAGAGATGACTCCGAACGCCATTATAGGAGGCTTTCGGGTTGTTCTTGTGCCAAAATTTGACAAGACAGACGAAAAAGAAAGCCGTCCATCCGACAAACAGGGCGATCATAAACCAATGGACAACGTCCATCAAGTGATCGACTTGTCCGCCGTGTGCGGAGTAGTTTTCAGGGAGGCCTAATAATTCGGATGGGCTCATGATAGATAAAAAGTGTTATATAAAATGGAAGGATTTCGGCTTACTCGCGCACGTAGTCGTCTTGGAGTTCAGGATCAAGGTTTTTGCCGTCGCGGAAGATCATGCGGATCATATAAAAACCGACACCACCGAGGACAGAGAGAATCACCACCAAGAGGGCGAAGATCGAGTAACCAGCGGCATCACCACCGCCCTCGATCATTGAGGTTCGGCAAGTAGAACAGGCAAGATTTAAAAGGTTCATAGAAAGTTCAGAGGTTGAGTTTCACTGCTTTGCGGTAGAAATAAAATCCGTACAGAGGCATCAAAAGAATTCCGACAATACCCGTGTAACCGAGAGCAGTCGCAAGAGTCGAAGGCTCCGGCGCGAGCACAAAAGCCCACAGGATCAGAAACGCGCAGAGTAACGTGCAGATCGTGATGAAGACTATATGGAAACCGCGTAGGGACATGGAAAATTAAAGGTAAAAGAATTTGTCGAAAATCGGGCTGTATTTAGCGAGGAACAATATCGCAAACATCGACGCGCAAAGCAAAAGTGCACCGATAAAAATCCAGTAAATGGCTTTTTTCTCGTGATTCAAGTGCATGAAAATCAAGCCCACTAAGCTGGCTTTGGTGGTGGCGATGATCAGACCGAGAATAGCGTCCCATTTATCAAAGCCGTGCTCGCCAATATCCAATGCCTCAACCGTTGCAACCAACACGGTCGCGACCGTGCCAATAAGCAGCAAGCCGAAAACTAGCATGTAAGTCTTCTTGGACTTCTGAATTTCTTCAACTGAATTAGCCATTTCTAAAAATCGTGTTTGAGGTGAATGTGGTTAAGTGGGAAACGATGACGGATTACATCAAATAAAGGATAGGGAAAACGAAGATCCAGACCAGGTCGACAAAGTGCCAGAACAGTCCACCGACTTCGACGCGGTTGCAGAGCCACTCGGGATTTTCGTCATACATTTTGCGTCCGAAGAACAAGTAGTAAGCGAGCACGATTGCGCCGCCGACCACGTGTAATCCGTGAAGACCTGTGATGGTAAAGTAGATTGCGTAGTAGGTATTCCATGCCGGAGCGAACTTCGATGCGAATCCGATTTGTTCGCGAGGAACGGACAAATGTGGGAAGGTCAAAGGAGCATGGCTATCATGCCCATGAGCTACTTCCTCAGTTGAATCGTGAGAAGTTGATTCCTTTTCGTCAGGATTCCGAGCCTTGTAGTTCGGTCCCATGAACTCCTCTTTGAGCTTATCTGTTCCCGACAGATCGATCTTATGCTTTTCTTCGCCGTATTTCGCAAATTCCTTCCAGCCGATACGATACATCTCTTTATGAGTCGGCACACGATTCGGCTCACCCTTTTCATCCAGCTTGTAATCGTCTTTCAAACGCTGTCTGAGCTTTGCGATTTCTGCTTCATGCCACGCCCAAATTTCGCGGACAAAAGGATCGTTTTGCATCAACCATGAATTCGCGATGGCGACTTCAGGCTTGATGCCTTTTTTCTCCGCCTTCATGACGAGGTATTGGAAATCGATGGCATCCATGTAATGGAATTCCATCGGGCTAGGGAGGAGTTTGCCGTTGATCACGGTGTCATCACGAAGTTTGGATTGCTCAGCACCTTCCTTGACATCGCGTGGTTTGAAGGAAACTTCAAAGGCTTTATCAACCACAAAAGTCGCACCTTGGACGTCGGTGAGTAGTTTCGGTTTGATGGCTTTCTCGTCAATGCTCACTTTATCGGAATACTCCCAGTCCGATTGTCCAGGATGTTTAGGCTTAGCGATCTCCCATGCCTCAGCAAGGGCTTTTGAGCGGAGCGTTTGGTTATGATTGCGGGCGCTGATTTGCGCTTTCGCAATTTTCTCAAGTAGCTCAACTGTCAGCGGAGCGCCCGCTTTGAAATAGATTTTATCCGCATCGGAATAACCTTCAGCACCTTTTATGTCAGCAGCGAGTTTAAGAGTCGCACCGCCGGCTTTGGCTTCTGCTAGAATTTCTTCCACCCATTTTGTATGAAAACGAAGATTATTGTAAACGATAGTGGAACCTTCTGTGAGCTGGATGTTGATGCGGTTTTTCTCGATGTGTGTGCCATCATAGTAAGCGAGATGACCTTCGACCACTGAGTAATCATGCAGGCGAACCGCTTGGTGATGGAACTTCACATTGTATTCCACGCCTTTGAGCACCATGAACAGCAAGGCACAAAGAATCGTGATCCACATGTAGATTTGGAATTGTCTCCAGTTACGAAGTTTAAGGGCAGCCCACGCAAACACCACGGTGACGGAAGAACCGATAAGCACGAAGGTATTGATTAAACCTGGAAGCACGGGAAGCGTCCGCTCCGGCCATGGGTAATCCGCACCAAGGCGAAGAAACACATAGGCCGAGAAGAAGCCGCCGAACAGCATGACCTCGGATGCTAGGAACAACCAGATGGCGATCTTTGCGTTGAACAGGCCCGTGTCTTTGCGGGCGTTGACGATGTATGGAATTTCCATTTCTTAAAGTTTGCTAGAGTTCAGTTTTCAGCTCTTAGGAAGACTGAAGGTTAGTGAGTTTCTTTGTTATTGGATTCCTCCACTGATTTTATAGGAGCTTGCCATTGCGGGTAATAATCCTTGTCGCAATCTGGACGGGAGTATTCGTAAGGTCCACGATAGACGGCGACATCGAAGGTGAAGTTACCATGTCCCGGAGGTGTCGGGGTCGCCCACTCAAGCGTGGTCGCATCCCATGGGTTGTCGTTTTCAACTTTGCGACCCGTTTTCCATGCGAACAGCACATTGATGATGAAAGGAATCTGAGCAATAGCTAATGCCCATGCACCGTAGGACATCACAATATTAAGATCGATGTGCTCACGAACAATGGTTCCAAAAACGTTAGTGCTGTCTGCGGCTTTCGCGAGATAAGCATCACCACCGTTATACCAGCGGCGATGGAAGCCAGCCATCCCCTGCACCATCATCGGAAAGAATATAAGATTCATGCAGATCAAACTGGGCCAGAAATGGAGATGATTGAGAGTTCGGCTGGTGTAGCGGCCGGTGATCTTTGGATACCAATGATGCACACCGGCAAACAGGCCGAAGAGAATCCCAGGAGCAACAACGTAATGAAAGTGACCGATCACGTAATAAGTATCATGCAGGTGAAGTCCCACCAGGTTGAACGCGAGGGGAAGACCTGTTAGGCCGCCGATACCGAACATTGGGATAAATGCACAGGCCCAAAGCATGGGCGGCGTGAAGCGGATGGAACCGCCCCAAAGTGAGATCAACATTGCCGTGATGATGACCACGGACGGAATCGAAATCAGCACAGTGGTGGTTTGGAAGAAGGTGGAAACCGCAGCACCCATTCCGGTCATATACATGTGGTGAGCCCAGACGATGAATGAGAGGAAACCGAGAATCAGCACGGAATAGACCATGGACTTGTAACCCCAAAGCGGTTTACGCGTGTTGACGGGAATGATTTCCGCCACGCAAGCGATGGCTGGAAGCAGAAGCACGTAAACTTCCGGGTGACCAAGGAACCAGAAAAGGTGCTGGAACAACAGCGGCGAACCACCACCGGAGAGATCCGCAAGGCCTTCGCTCTTGGTGAATAAACCGGTAGGCATGAAGAAGGAAGAATGAGCAACCCGATCCATCAACTGCATGATGCCGGCGGCTTCAAGCGGAGGGAACGCGAGGAGAAGGAGGAAACCGGTAACCAGCATCGCCCAGACAAAGAACGGCAAGCGCATCCATGTCATACCGCGGGCGCGGAAGTTGATGATGGTGGTAATGAAGTTGACCGCTCCTAATAATGAGGAGGTGATCAGAAGAACCAGACCGATCAGCCATTGGGTTTGTCCGGCTAGCCATTGGTTGACGATTTGGCCGTCGGCAAAACCGGCAAGCGGTGAGTAGTTGGTCCAACCAGATTTCGCTGCACCGGACTCCATGAAGAACGAGGCGCACATGATCAAACCACCTGCGAGGTAGATCCAGTAGCTCATCATGTTGAGTTTTGGGAACGCCATATCGACCGCGCCGATTTGAAGTGGAGTGACATAGTTACCGAACGCACCGAAGCCGAGCGGTACGATACCAAGGAAGACCATGATGGTTCCGTGCATTGCACCAAACATGTTGTAGGTTTCACCGGTTACTTTGCCATCTGTCAGCCAGCGCGCTTTCCAGTTTTCAGTAAAGACCCAGCTCATCCAATCCGGAAGCGGTTGATGCGGATAAGCGATGCTCCAGCGCATCACCATCATCAGATAGAATCCGAACGCAAGGAATAGCAAGGCGGTAATGCCATACTGAAGACCAATGGTTTTGTGATCCGTTGAGAAAAAGTATTTTCTCCAAAATCCTGGATCATAGTGATGGTCGTCATGATCATGAGAATGATCGTGACTGTTAGAAGATGCAGCGTGGGCGCTCATAAGTTGGTTCAGGCGTGTGGGTAAATGTTAGAAAGTAAGAAACGGTTTAAGCCTCTTGAAAATTTATGGAACAGGTGTGAGTTTGACAGGATCGACCTTGGTTGTAGGCTCAAGAGCCACACCGGGAAGCATTTGGTTATGTTTCGCCATAAGTTCATCCGAAGTAAGAGATGAACCAGGAGCATCACGTTTGGAGGAAACTTCTTTGGCGGCTTGTGCCATTTCAATCGTGACGACATCGCTTGTTGAATTGCCAAAACCATTGCGCACATAGGTCATCACCGCGGCGAGTTCATCGGGTTTCAAATTCGCTCCGATGGCACCCATCACGCCGTAATCTTTGCCGGAGCTGGTCGGTCCTTTCAGACCGTTCAGAATGATCATGGATAATTTCTGTGTATTACCCGTGACCCATGCTGAACCAGCAAGTGAAGGAGCAGCTGCACCACCACGACCATCCGGACCGTGACAACCCGAGCAACCAACAGCGGTGTAAACTTTTTGACCCTTGGCAGAATAAGCGGCGAGTGCTTCTTTGGCTACAGGACCAGTATTCTCAGCACCTTCTGGTACGCCACGGACATAATTGGGTTTCACAAGTGCTTGGTAATCAAACCAGGAAGTGACATTTCCAAGAACGCCACCTCCGATAAGTAGCACTAGGCCGCAAGCAACAATCACCCATAGAGAGATTGGCTCATGACCGTTATCGGCGATCCGATGTTCACGTGCGGTAGCGGCAGACTCCGAAGCGACACGACCGTGGGCTTGGGTGACGTTGATCGTTTCGTCGAGGTCAGGTTTCTGATTCGATTGCGGACTGTTCGATGACATGGTGGAAAGGTTCTGTGGGATCAAGAGTGATGCGAACGCATTATGGAGCCGGAGTTTTGGCAGTGGGCGTAGCGGATGATTCGGCGGCTGGTTTAAAATCAAAAACTACTGGCACAGGATTATCTTTTTTCAAGGACAGGAGATAAGAAACTAAAGCGCGGCCATCTGGATTAGGGACGATTTCCTCGCCGTTTTCGCCATGGAAAGGTAGAGCAGTATCGGAGGGATTACCAGTAACTTTCTTCTCATCGAAGAGGAAACGGAAAGACGGGCAATTTGAGTGACTGCGCGCAGGTTGGTAACGAGGATTGTAGAGATAACGATAGAGCCATTGCTCAGGCGAAATATCTTTGGCATAGTTTGTCTCAATGCGAACCGCGAGATTGGAAAGATCCGGACCCACGCGATTAATGCCGATGTGAGCAAATTTTTCAAAAGGGTAATCAAAAGCGTTGGTCTCACGGCGGGTGTCGATACCTTCTTCTTTGTTCACGTAACCAGCAAAATCTGTGCGATAAACATCATTGCCTGCGTAATCAGGACGTATCAGCTGGGTATGGCAGAGGTAGCAGCCATTTGCCGCATACACTTGCGAGCCGTCGGCAATCCTGCCGGCGCGTTTTGGGATGTAGACAGCATTGGTTCCTGTCGCGTCCTCACCCATCGCAACGGGTTCGATAGAACGCATTTTGAAGTAAGGAACGATGACAATTGCCAACCATGCAACTCCGAAACTGGCGGAGAGGCTGAGGAAGAAAGTGCGGAAGCTCATGTGAGGATTAATTTGAGGAATGAAAATTAGTGGGCGGAAACGGTGCCGGCGTTATCGATATCACCTTCTTCACCGTGTGGACTGTGACCGTGTGCGGAAATCAACAAGGTTGGGTGTGTGCTGCGACGACCCAGTCCCATCCACATGAAGATCAAGTGAAGGAAGAAGAAAAGGTTAGAAAACAAAATGAAGCACCATGAAATCGTCATGGCCCAAACATAAGGATAAGCTCTCAGAGCAGCGGATTCCCATGGTTGGTTAAACTTTTCTTGGCCAATCCCCTGCATCCATCCACCGAAAATCGCAACGATTGCGACGGTGATGATGCCGTAGATGGAGAAAAAGAAATGCATCTTGATCAGGCGACGTGAAATCCACTCGCGGCGCGTGACACGTGGCACGATAAAATAGATTGCACCGAACATCACGAAGCTGAAGAAAGCGTAGATCGCGAGAATTTCAAATCCGTAACCCGAGAGTGAAAACTGAGTGAGTTTAAGAGTAGAGCCGGGAAGGTTGAGGAAAACGGCAGCAACAGCCATCACCAACAAGCCAAACACACCTGCCATCGTGAAACGCAGCGACGGACTGTTGTTAACGATCTCCATATCAGCAGAGGCGGTGCGGAGAATGTTGAATACGGCGGCGAAGGCAGGCACGAAGAACAGAATCGTGGCTGCGGCACCAAGGTAAGGCATGAAGAACGGGATAGGCGCACCAGCGAGTTTCTGCATTCCTGCCCATGGCATAATGATGGCGAGCGACCAGAAACCCAAACGCGCAAGCGAGTAACTGTAGATCGGGCGACCCGTCACTTTTGGAGTCAGATAGAATGCGGCGGAAAGCGCGACCGGCGTAAAGAACAGGAAGATCAGGCTGGATTTATACCAAGCGTTGATGCCATTCGCCATGACAGGATGACCTGGGAAAACATGCAGCAAGAGATTGGCGGTGAGGAAAACCCATGGGAACCAAATCATCGCAGCCAACAGATACCACTGCGATATGTAAACGTGACCTTCCGGGCGGACCTTGAACTGCACCATCGACCATGTGATAATCGCGAAATAACTAAGAAGCAGTACAGGCCAAGCGAAGGAAGGAAACTCCATCCATGGCATACCTGTGCCGTAACCTGCAATAATGCCGATGACACCTGCCATCACGCCGAGGTTCCAGACATGACCGGCTGTTAGAATGATTCCCGCAGCTTTGCACTCTTGGCGGGAAAGACGGGACATGATCCAAATGATCACGCCGAAGGCGGCTTGGAATCCCCAACCATAAATCAAAGCATTGAGGTGTGCCGCTTGCGTGCGCCCGTAGGTAAACCATGAGCAGCCATCCATAAATTCTGGGGCATGCATTTTCGCAGAGGAAATGATACCGAGGACAATGGAAACGGCGAGCCATGCCGCGCCGCTTACGAGGAAAAACATGACAGGATGACGAAGAGAGCGGTCAATTCCGGCTCTCAACTGAGCATCTTGCAGGTTGGTGTTTGCTGTTTCTGTGGACATCTGGACTGGATAAATCGTTTAGCGAAAAGCTTAGGGTTTGATGAGATCTTGGACCGTGACTTGTGGTTTCCCAACTTCACCACGCAGCGCAGTTACTTCTTCAGGTTTCACCGCGGAGGCTTTATTTCCAAAACTGTTACGAACATAGGTCAATACTCCGGCGATCTGATCATCGGTTTGGTAAGCCATTGCATTCATGCCTGCTGCAAATTGGTCATAGACGACTCCCTTGACTTCGATAGGACCCTTGAGACCACGCAGCTGTATCAAAATCAAATTGGAAACCGGACCAGTCACCCACTCTGAACCTGCGAGTGGCGGAGCTATTGGACCACCTTCCCCATTCTGACCATGGCACGCGCCACACACCAAATACTGAGCTTTCCCTATTTCCATCTTCGCAGGATCAATCGGCGCATCTTCAGAAAGTTTCTTCTCGGTTGCGGAACCCGGAACCACTTGAGCTTTTACTTCAACAGCGATTGGATTGGAGTTTGCGAGCAGTTTCGCAACGTTAGGAGTCACGGAGTCGATGGCTTCTTGCGGGAGAAACTTCGCTTGTTCTGCAGCGATCTCAGCTTTGGTGGCGTAGCGGATTTCAGCCGCCGCTGCTTCAGGCTCCTCGCCTTTTTTGAACTTACCGCTAAGAGCGGCAACGCCAAGAATGACGAGCAGCAAGACGGCAAAGAGAGTAAAAATTCCAAGCCCATCGATGAAGGCTTTGAATCGGATCATGAGGTTGTCGCGAGTGGGGTCCATGCGGTTTGGTAGGAAAATCAGTTAGAAAGGTTAGCGGATTCGAGGATGCGTGGATCGCGGTTCGGGTAGAGCGAATGCTGACCCAGTGCGCGAATAAGAATAAAAAGGAAAGCAGCGCCGATGGTGACAAAGGCTAGGATATCGCCCCAGAAAGCGCCTGGAATGGAAGTGGTAATATCACCGAAGACCTTATGACCATCGACCAAGACTTTGCCGGCAGCGTCTTTGATTTCAAGTCTTCCAAGCGACACACCGCGTTCCGGAATGGTGATGAGGTAATGATCGAGCGCGTGCATGCAGAGCGAGTAGACAGCGACGATGGAGAGGTATTTCGGATTCTTTTTCAGCCATGCTTGAAGCAGCACCACGAAAGGAACAACGAAGTGGAAGACCACAAGGCAGATCATACCTGTGTTCCAGTGACCCGTGTTGCGGATTAGGAAGTAGGAAGTTTCCTCGGTGATGTTGGCATACCAGATCAGGAAATACTGGGAGAACGTGATGTATGCCCAGAAAGTGGTGAAAGCGAACATGAGCTTGCCCATGATGTGGAAATGCTCAGGTCCGGTGACGTGTTTGAGGTGACCTTTGCTCATTAGCCAGGTGCAGATGAGAACAATCACAGCCATGGAGTTAAGAGCGGTGCCCGCGAAGAGATATACACCCCACATTGTTGAAAACCATTTGTAATCCTGACCCATGAGGAAATCGAAACCGGTGAAAGTGATCGTGAGGGCGAAAATGATCAGAGCATATGTTGAGTGGTAACGGGCACGTAACAATCTCTCAACACCAGGTTTTGGATCGGTATCCTGAGCAGTGGAAAGTTTACGAAGGAACCAAATCACAAATGAAAGGCCGATACCGTAGAAAGCAAAACGTCCAAGCCAAAACGGGATGTTCATGAACCACTGCTTGTTGTAAAGCAGGTGATCGGCGTGATGAAGATGCTCCTTAACCGTCTGTCCATCAGGAGTGGCGCGATGAATATTCATCCACTCAAAGAGGTATTGATTCACCTGTGGGAAAAGCAACGGAATACCGAAGAGGAAAATCCATGGGAAAGTCGAGCCGAGGTTTTCAAACGTGCGGCGAACAGAAGTCCCCCACCCCGAGTTGGAAACGTTGTGAAGCAGAGTCCAGAACACGCCACCGATGGAAAGTGTTAGGAAAAAGTAATAAGCGAACACCCATGAGTAGGCATACGTTCCTTGGAAAAATTGACCAAACACTCCGAACAGCGCAAGCAAGCTCACGATGGTGCCTATCGCGGCGACGATGAGTAAAATAGTTTTGAGCGTGGAGACCTTCGATTTATCGAGGTGGTCGCCGTGGATGGCTATATCTGAGGATGTGACGTGGTGGGACATCGGGAAAATTATTTGGCTGCGGTTGCTGCTTGTTTTGCGGCTTGGAGAGTGCGGACGTAGGAAATGATCGCCCAGCGATCGCGGACAGGAATGTTGGCTCCGTAGCCACTCATCAGGCCTTTGCCGTGAGTGATGACCTCGAACATACGGCCATCGGGATAAGCGGCTGGAGTGAAAAGCTCCGCATGGAGGTTGGCGATGGCAGGAACGCCGTAACGGGAAGTGATGCCGAGGCCGTTGCCTGTTTGACCGTGGCAAGCCGAGCAGTAGATCGCGAAGCGCTCTTTGCCGCGTTTGATGAGTTCGGCTGCATTTTCTTCAGTCTTGAGTCCGAGTTCATCAGGCATACCGGTTCCGAAGTAATCGCCGACATGACCTGTGTAATAGTAACCGGTTTGACCACCGAATTCGTATTCAGGAATGCCGCCGATCTCTTTGCTTCCCGTTTCGTTGAAACCCAATGGTTGGGTGCCGGAAACTGGCAGACGCGCACCTTGGCGATCCGCGAAGAAGCCGCTCGGCGACTGAGCTTTGAGTTTATCCTGATTATCCATGTCATTAAAAATCTGGATAGGTGGCTTCGAGAAATGCTGACCACGGAAGCCCAGAATCCCGACAACGAGAACTGCGACAATGGCGTATGCTATGAAAAAGTAGCGCATGGCTGATAAGTGAGGGTGCTGGTAAAAAGGTTAGTCTTGTTCTTCTTCGACGAGTTCAATGTTCTCGCCGCCGATATCTGCGAGCAGGTCGCGGGTGCCTTGTGGGCTGAATTTTTCATCACGTGCTTCGATGGCGATGAAGAAACCGTCATCGGTCGCACGGTGGAATTGCTTACTCGCAAACAACGGATGATTGAGGCGCGGCAACTGCATCAGTCCTAGCAGACCGAACAGTACGGTGAAACCTGCGAACAAGATGGTGAGCTCGAACATCACCGGAAAGAACGCCGGGATGGTGAAAATGTTCGTTGGCTTCGCTTGAACGACCGTTGGGTAAAGCACCACTTGAGTGTAGTAAGCGAGAGTGAAGGCCGTGGCCGTTCCGGTCATGCCGCCGAAGAACACGAACCATGGAAGGATGGAGCGTTTCAAGCCCATCGCGCCATCAAGGCCGTGGACAGGATACGGGGTGTAGCAATCCCATTTGCTGAAACCCGCATCGCGGACTTTTTCAGCAGCCTTGTAGAGCGCCGAGGCGCTTTTAAACTCGGCGAGGTAGCCATAAACTCGTTTTCGGGTAGTGCTCACGTGGAAGAAGTTTTCAGTTTCAAGTTTTCAGTTTTCAGGAATTCAGCCTTTATCACTGGTAAGTTCGTGTTGATAGGCGGGGATTTCAACGGTGCCGGCATCTGGATGGGATTCGTTGTCTTCGAAATGTGGATCGCTCTCAAGCTTGGCCCATTTGACCTCGGCGATGTTGATGCATGGAAGGAAGCGGAGGAACAGCAGGAAAAGTGTTAGGAAAAGTCCAATGGTGCCGACGAAGGTCATCATTTCAACACCGCTCGGGCTGTAGGTTTTCCAATCACCTGGCAGCCACATACGAGCCAGCGTGGTGACAATGATGACGAAGCGCTCGAACCACATGCCGACGTTGACGCACATCGCCACGATCATCACGACCCAGAGATTTTCGCGCATCGATTTGAACCAGAAGATCTGTGGGGAGAGCACGTTGCACGACATCATCGCTGCGTAGGCCCACCAATAAGGTCCGGCGATACGGAATTTGAAGGCATCCATTTCGTAGATCGCACCAGAGTAAAATGCGACAAAGAGCTCCATCAAATAAGCGTAACCCACGATCGTGCCGGTGAGCAGGATGATTTTCGCCATGTTGTCGATGTGCTTCATGGTGATCATATCCTGCAAGCCATAGATGAAACGGGCGGGAATCATGATCGTAAGTACCATCGCGAAACCACCGAAGATGGCACCAGCAACGAAGTAAGGAGGGAAAATCGTGGTGTGCCAGCCGGGAACCACCGAGGTCGCGAAGTCGAACGAAACGACCGAGTGAACCGAGAGCACGAGTGGTGTGGAAAGTGCGGCGAGCAAGAGATAAGCCATTTCGTAATGACTCCACTGACGGTTTCCACCTCTCCAACCGAGGGCGAATATCCCGTAAAGAATTTTGCGAATGCCGGGTTTGCAACGATCACGGATCGTCGCGAGGTCAGGCACCATGCCGAGATACCAGAAGATCAGAGAGATCGTGAAATAAGTCGAAACCGCGAACACGTCCCAGAGCAGAGGCGATTTGAAGTTTTGCCAGATCTCGTTGGCGTTAGGGATGGGTGCGAGGAACCATGCGAACCAAACCCGACCCACGTGGAAGGCCGGGAAAATACCGGCGCAAATCACCGCGAAAATCGTCATCGCTTCCGCCGCGCGGTTGATCGAGGTTCGCCAGTTTTGTCTAGTGAGGAAAAGCACGGCAGAAATTAGAGTTCCCGCGTGACCGATACCGATCCAGAAAACGAAGTTGGTAATATCCCATCCCCAGAATACGCGGTTGGACATACCCCAGACACCAACACCGCTTGCAACCAAGTAGGTCAATCCCCCGCCAACACCGATCAATGCGATCAAGGAAGATGGGATAAAGAGCAGCCACCAAATGAATGGCTGGCGATTTTCAATGATCCCGCAAATCCGGTCGGTAATCCAATGATAGGATCGCTCATTGAGAATCAACTTTTCACGCTTGAGAACAGGAAGTTTGATTCCTGAATCGGCGTGTCGTGCGTGGTCGGTATTAGAGGCCATTTAAGTGTAAATTTTAAACCATGTGGATGGTGGACTGTCCGATGTAAGGAGCATCCGGCATGTCTTTGTTCGGGTTTTTCACTCGAGCCAAGTAACTGGTGCGTGGTCGGGTTCCGATATAATTGAGCAGGTCGTAGTTACGTTCTGATTCTTTAGCGCGTACCATTTTCGAGGATTTCTCGTCGAGAAGGTTTCCGAAAGTGATCGCTTCTGCTGGGCAGGCGTCTTGGCAGGCAGTTTTGACAGAATCGACAGGAATACGGAGTGTCTCGGTTGAAACGTTGTTAGATGTATCCGTTGAGAGTTTTCCGGACTCGAGGACTTCTTGTTTCTGACCACGCTTCTGACGAATGATCGCGCCTTTGATGCGCTGCACGCAGTAGGTGCATTTCTCCATCACGCCGCGCATACGCACGGTGACGTTCGGGTTTTTCTGAAGATGATTTGGCTCTTTGTCATGACGCTCACCCAATGGACCATGGTTGAGGTTATTTTTGATGAGCGGATTACGTTTATTGTAATCGAAGAAGTTGAAGCGACGTGCTTTGTAAGGGCAGTTGTTCGCGCAGTAGCGAGTGCCGATGCAACGGTTGTATGCCATGGCGTTCAAGCCGTCTTCGGTGTGGATCGTTGCGTTGACCGGGCAAACCGTTTCACACGGAGCCGACTCACATTGCATACATCCGACAGGTTGAGGAACGAAGGCCGGGTTATCGCGAATCCACTCCGGATTTTTGAGATAAGAGCCATCCTTCTGCTTGATCTTGTTGCCTTCTTTATCAGTCGCATATTCCTGTGAGGCGAAATAACGATCCATGCGGATCCAGTGCATTTCGCGGCCTTTGGCAACTTGTTCTTTACCGACGATGGGGATGTTGTTTTCCGATTGGCAAGCAACGAGGCAAGCGTTGCAACCCATGCAGGAAGAAAGGTCGATGGTCATACCCCACTGATGAAGCTTATCGCTGAGCAACGGATTGCCATGGATATCCTCTTGTTTGTAGAGCGAAATGTTAACGGGTGCGTGAGAGTCGTTGCCTTGTTTTTTAACTCCAGCAAGTTGTTCACTGAAATCGCCTTTGTGATCGACGGGTTGGGTCGAGATCTCACGAGCTAAGGCACGACCATACATCGCGTTGTGCTCTTGGGTGAGTGCGACTGAGTAACGATCTTCTGTTTTCGTGATCGTTGCGCCGGTGGCGAAATAGGAAGTCTCTGAAGTGCGAAGCGGATAAGCATCGAAACCGCGGTTCACACCGACGAGGCCGATAAATTTGCTACCTTTCGAACCGCGACCCAGTTCATCTTCATCGTTGAAACCTTGACCGTAACCGAGCGGAATGATGAGGGTGTTTTCGGCTTGGCCGAAGGAAACGAGAACCGGAAGCTTGAGCGTGTTGCCGTTCACCGTGACTGTGATCATCGGCGACTTGCGGTTTTGACCTTCACCATCAGGGCCTACTTTGGCGTATTTATTCATGGCCACGCCATCAATACCAATCATTGAACTGGTTGGCTCGAGTGCGACGATCTGATCGTAGATACCGAGTTCTTTCGCCGTTTTCGGAGCGATGAGAACCGCGTTGTCCCACGTGAGCTTGGAAATCGGATCGGGAGCTTCTTGGAGCCAGCCGTTGTCGATCCAGCGGCCGTCGTAAACCGAGGCGTCGGTGGAGAAAATCACGTCGAGAGATTTTGCGGAAGGAGCAGAGACTTTGGTTTCCGCGATTTCTGCAGTGGCGCTTGCGTCAAGCTTAACGGCTGCAGAAGCGTGAGAGGTCGATGCACGGAAACCATTTTTAAGAACTTCTTTCCACTCAGTTTCGGTGCCTTTGAACGTCGCTTTGACTTCGAGCATGGCTGGAGCTGGAGCGCCTTTCTCCCCTTCCCCGATGACGAGTTTTCCGTTATTTAGAAACGCGAGTAACAGCTCAAATTCTGAAACGCAATTTGGATAGAGCGGAAGAATCATTGGCTGCACCACTGTGTAAACTCCGCGCGCGCTTTTCGCATCGCTCCAGGTTTCCAAGTAATGCGTGGCAGGAACGTGCCAGGTGCAAGCATACGCGGTGGCGTTGCTGCGATCGCTCACGTGAATACTGGTCTTCGCTTTGGCGAGAGCCTCGGAGAATTTCAGATCCGATGGTACGTCATAAACTGGGTTGGCAGGTGTCAGGAAAACGACGGTATCAATACCATCAGCGGAATTGAGATCTGCGGTGAGAGCGGCGATGTCGCCGAAACCTTTGTTATCTGTCTGATAAGCGTTGAGACCTTTGCCTTCGCCGATGTTGCCAAGAGCGATGTTGATCGCAAGAGCGAGATGCTTAACTGCTTTCGACTGACGTGATCCGGCGAGAACCGCAGTCTTTGCACCGCTGGCTTTTAGATCTTTGGCAAGTTCACTGACCCATTTAAGTTCGTTCGCATCGGTGAGCGGTGAGATACCACCGTCTGGTGCGCCAAGCTCGCGTGCGATTTGCGCGGCGATCGCTACAACGCGACTCGGTGCGATCCGCAAACGGTGATCCGCCATGCCGCCTGTTAGACTGAACGCTGACTCCACCGAGTAAAGGCGGTTCATCGTGCTCGCATCCGGCTTCGCTTCGTAACCCGCACCTTCTGGTTTGCGGCGATTGAAAAACGTGATGTTAGAACCTTGTGGATCGGTTCCAGCGAAGTCGCAATCCAACGAAAGAATACGATCCGCATTCGCGAAATCCGGGACGAGTTTAACGCCCTCACCGAGCACGTCTTTGTCGTTTGCTGTTAGAGCTTCGTATTGATAAAACTTGGCGCTGGTGAAATTCTTGCTGAGATTTTGAATCAAACGCAGACGGGTAGGACTTTCATCGCAACCGAACACGAAACCAATTTTCGCACTCTTGTCTTTAGCGATTTCGCTGATAGCCGCTTGGAAATCAGCGAGCTTGGCTTTTTTGCCACCGTTGAGAACATTCCGCGAACGCGAGGTCGAGTAAAGATCGAGCACGGATGCTTGGGCGAAGGCATCGGTTCCCTCGTAATCCGGATGCAAACGGTTCGGACCCACTTTCGTTGGGCGTCCTTCGTAAGTCGTCACCACCAAAGGCACGGCACCTGTTGCACGTGGGAGAGAAGATGCGTAGTAAGTCGCTTTCCCTGGGATCACCCATTCTGGCGCTTTGGTATAAGGAACAATGTAAGCTTCTGGGCGACGGCAAGCGACCATGCCGAAGCCGGCCAAGGCGGTCGATGAGCCCATGAGTTTCAGGAAAGACCGACGACTCGTCTCCATCGCCTCTTGATTTTCCATTTCAGCTGCACCTTGCGGAAATTCGCGATCCATCCAGCTACGGAATTCTTGGGTGTCCTCAAGTTGGCCAGTGCTGCGCCATGAGATGGTGGTCTCATTCTCGGGGACTGCGGGGTGTTGCAAAATGCGTTTGCTCATATCAGGGCTGCTGAGAAATGTTTTTTGAAAGTGAAGTGATCAGTGGTGGCAGGTTGCGCAACTGACCTTAGGATGAACCGAAAATTGTTCTTTAAGCTTTTTACCGAGATCTAGCGTGGTTTTCACACCGTCTTCTGGCTTGGCGTATTTTGCGACATCTGCATCGCCGTAATGGAAGTTGAAAACTTCTTCTAACGGACGGAGGTGATTCTCCGGAGCGCGGTGGCATTCCAAGCACCAACCCATCGATTGCGGCTCGGCTTGATAGACAACCTCCATTTTGTTCACGTCGCCGTGGCAGCTCTGGCAGGAAATCCCGCGGTTCACGTGCGCGGAGTGGTCGAAATACACATAGTCAGGCGCTTTGTGAACACGCACCCATTCGATCGGTTTTCCATCGTAACCCTTATAATTTACATCCATCGAGCGATGCAGCGGAGCCAACTTCGGGCTGTCCTTCTGCACATGCTGATGGCAGTTCCAACAAGTGTTACCGCTCGGCACGTTAGAGTGACCGGAAACATCCACAAAAGAATGGCAATAACGGCAATCCAAACCTAACTGCTCAACGTGGATGTTGTGAGAAAATGGGATCGGCTGCGAGGGTTGATATCCAACAACCTGCGCCTTAGGTGTTGCATAATATCCAAACGCAAGAACCACGCCCGCGCCAACAGCGCCAAGGCAAAATGCGATTTGAAAAGGTAGTAAGTTTGACCAGCGTGGAAAAATATTCGCCATGAGCTAAATGAGTAAGGTGGTAAGCCGCGCGAAGACTGGGAGATTGTGAAAAATTTCACAAGCGATTTTCTTTCATAAATGTAAAATTAATTCACAGCGTTATTGAGAATGATTATCAATAAAAATCCCATGCGGCAGATGCCTGAAAGCACGGGGAATATTTAGAAAAAAGGGTAGGTCAACACGCCGTCTTGACAGTGATTCTTTCTAGTTAGTGAATAGATAAATAGACAATCGGGAAAGAATTACTTCGCTTAAAGCGATCGAACCTTAACGTTTGATCATCGGTCGTCTCGGCGAGACGACCCTACCTTTTAAAAAACTCACTCCATCCTGCGGATTCCTAGCGGATTACCTTCTTGTAACTCAAGCGGAAGCGAAGCATCTGGGAAACTCTGCCAAGCGATAGCGCGGCAGAAGCGGTAGATCGCCATGGTGCCTACTGAAGTACTGCGGCCATCGGAGGTTGCGGGGAAAGGTCCGCCATGAACCATGCTGCTGCAGACTTCCACGCCGGTTGGAAAACCGTTGAAAATGAGGCGACCAGCGCGTTGTTGGAGCGCGTTGACGATGCCAGCGTATTGGGTGAGTTCCTCGGGTGTGCCGTGGACAGTAGCGGTGAGCTGACCTTCGAGTCTCGCAATCGCGGCTTCGATTTGTGCGGTGCTACCGCGCACGATGAGTGCACCAGGGCCAAACATCTCGGCCTGCAAGTGTTCGTTTTTCAGGAAGTCTTCGATCTCTACAACGAATACCGCTGGGGCGCATTGGCCGTGTTTTTTCTCAGCAGAACTAAGTGCGAGAACGTTGACTCCGGAAATGTTAGAAAACGATTCGGTCGCATCGCTGAACGCTTTGCAGATCGCTGCGTTAAGCATGGTGGATGGTGAACCGACCTCAACTAAGCTTTTTAACTTCGCAAGAAATTCATCTCCCTGCCCTTCTGGTAAAAACACCAAGCCTGGATTGGTGCAGAACTGACCGGCACCGAGAGTGAGCGAACCATAATAAGCCTCTGCGAGAGCGGTTTCGCCTTTGGCGAGTGCGCCGGGCAAAAACACGACCGGATTGATCGAGCTCATTTCGGCGTAGACTGGGATCGGCTGCGGACGCTTTGCAGCGGTATCCATGAGTGCAGTTCCGGCAGCGCGTGAGCCGGTGAAGCCAACCGCTTGGATGACAGGATGTTTCACAACCGCCTGACCAACCGTGCGTCCGCCACCGTAGAGAACTGAGAAAACTCCTTCTGGCATACCGCATTCTTTCGCAGCAGAAATCACTGCGTTTGCAATGATTTCCGCACAACCTGGATGCGACGAATGCGCAATCACCACCACGGGGCAACCCGCAGCGAGAGCTGATGCGGTATCTCCACCAGCCACAGAAAACGCCAATGGGAAATTACTCGCGCAGAAAACCGCAACCGAGCCGAGCGGACGAAGCATCGAACGAAGATCAACTTTTGGAATCGGCTGACGATCTGGCTGAGCACGCTCGATACGAGCATCAACCCATGAACCTTCTTCTAACAGATTTGCAAACAAACGGAGTTGTCCGACTGTGCGACCCGTCTCACCACGCATTCTTGGTTCAGGAAGTGCGGTTTCTTGTGGACCACGAATCACGATGTCCTCGACCACAGCTTCGATTTTCTCGGCGATTTTACGAAGGAAAGCCGCACGGGTTTTCCCAGGTAAATTCGAGTAAACCGGAAACGCCGCCGCGGCCAAAGCCATAGCTTGCTCGACTTCTTCTGGTGTGGCGGAAAGGTAAACGGGAGCAAGAGCTTCGCCCGTTGCGGGATTTACCGCTTGTCCACATGGCTGAGTGCCGGTGGAACGTGAATAGCCAATGAAAGAAGTGCCGATGAGCGTGGTGATCATGATATTAAGTTTTGAAAAAATTAAGCAACAGGACATGGGGGAGAGATCGCGGAAATGGATGGGTCACACCGTCTTCATGCCGCAGACAAACCATGCGAATATGCGCTTTGGGTCAAGACTTGAGCGGATTTATTGAAAATTCTTTGGGAAATTTTCTTAAGCCAATCCCGCAAGATCCGTAAACTCCAGCCCGTGCGCCTCAGCAACCGGCCGACAGGTCAGCTTTCCTCCGAAGGTATTGATCCCGCTGATTAGCTCGCGTCTGCGCTTGCACGCATACTCGACTCCATGTTCCGCAATCAAGTGCGTCCATGCGTGAGTCACGTTGTTGAGTGCCTGGGTCGCTGTGCGGGAATACGCGCCCGGCATGTTCGCCACACAATAATGCAAGACGCCTTCTTCAACATAGGTCGGATTTTCATGGGTTGTCGCACGTGTTGTCACCGCGCATCCACCCTGATCGACCGCGATGTCCACGAACACGCTACCCGGACTCATCATCCGCAGCATTTCACGGGTGACAAGCTTCGGAGCTTTCGCCCCGGGCACCAAAACGGCACCGATCAACAAATCCACTCGCGGTAGCATTTCGGATAAATTCGCTTCGCTCGAATACACGGTGTGTGCGCCGGCCATGGTGATGTCGAGGAAACGCATCCGTTCAAAATCCACTTCCAAAATCGTGACATCTGCACCGATTCCGGTTGCGACCCGCGCCGCGTTGACCCCGGCGGTTCCGCCACCAATCACCACCACCCGCCCCGGCGCAACGCCTGGCACGCCGCCCAACAAACAACCACGACCCCCGCGATGTTTGGCCAAATGGTAAGAACCGACAATCGCCGACATCCGGCCCGCGATTTCACTCATCGGCTCTAACAGCGGTAAGCGGCGGTTCACCTCGATCGTCTCGTATGCGATCGCGGTGCAGCCGCTGGCCATCAAACTTTCCGTGAGACCTAAATCTGCAGCAAGATGCAGATAAGTGAAAAGTGTGTGCTTCGGAGTCAGCATCGCCACTTCAACCGGTTGCGGTTCTTTGACTTTCACAATCAATTCCGCGCCTTCAAATACACTCTTCGCATCGGCAACGATTTCCGCACCCGCCGCCAGATATTGTTCATCCGTATAACTCGCGCCTACCCCTGCCCCACGCTCGACAAGAACCCGATGTCCACGCTTCACCAGATCGGCAACCGATCCTGGGATCATGCTTATCCGACTCTCCTGTGCCTTGATCTCTTTCGGTATGCCTATGTTCATGCTTGAGCCTCTATTTTAACCCTTCCAAACTTTTCAAGATCGCTTGTTGGACTTTTGGCTCCCCGATGTTCCCAAGGTGTCCACCTTCAGGGAAAATTGTTAGGCGAGATTTTGGAAAGGTCGATCTCAACCAAGCCACATCTTTTGACCTGAGCAGAAAATCATTTTCATTTGTAATGATGCGAATTTTTGATTGCGCGCGAAGCTTACTTTCTTGGGATCTTAAATCCACATCGCGCATCAGCTTATCCACGCTGATGCCTTTTTGTTGATAATAAGGCACTGCAAATCTGTCAAAGTAATCACTTAACGAATAATCGAGAATCTCGTTATACAAGGGCTCTCTACGCCAGCTGGATATGGGGGTTTGAAGCTCTCCAAAATTATTTCTGGATTGGCTATCATAGATGATATCGCGAAGAGCCACACGGAAAGTCAGGCCGATCAAGTATTTCGATTCATCTCCATCAAACATGACTGGCTGCGGTGTTTGCTTCTTACTTAACAGAGCATAGCTGGCTTTTTGCATCGTATTATTGATGCGCTGTTGACGCTCTGCTTCAGGCCATTTCAACGGAGTGTTCACATAACTATCCAACACTTTGAATCCGTGTGTGAAGTCCACTGGCATATTGATAGCTACATATCGATCAAAGGTGATTAGCTCGGATTTTGACTGCGCCTCGCCAGCCGCAATCCGCAGTGTCATGAAGCCACCCATCGAAGTCCCTAACATGACACGTTTGGTGAACCGACCCGGAAATTTCTTATCCAATGCACGATCCGTTTCAGTGATGCCCATCCATAGGTCGAGGCTATCTACCGACGGATAAACAGGCAGCGCGGCAGACGATGTCGCGCTCATGAACTCCGGATGAAACACACTGGTGGTGGTGACCACGGAGTAACCATTCTGATAGAGTTGTTCCGCAAGACCAACCGACATCGAGGAATAACGATGCGAATAGAATCCAGGAGAAATGTAAACCAACGGCGCAGGCTTCGGCTGCAACCAGTAAGTGCTTATCATCTTCCGACCCGTCGCAGGAATTTTCACTGATATATTACGACTTTGCGTCAGGAAATAGGGATCTTTTGGGCTGAACTTGACCGCACCAAATGTCTGTAAAGTTGGCAAATCGATAGCTCCACGTATTTGCAAATCTGGCAGCGCATCATTCTTGGCGTAGGTCCAAGCGATCTTTGAAGTAGAATACGGATCCGCATCCATCACAAGCAACCGTTTCGCTTCTTCACTGATATCCGTCAGCTGATTATAAGTCGTAGCTGGAGAAATCATGTCATAGGGAGGATAGTAATTGAGTGGCTCGGAAAGCTTGTCTCCAACCAGTCCCAGCGCGCTGCGCTCATCGCTTGGCCCGAAAAATGGCAGCACCACATAGTTTTTCGGCTGCCAGCCCCATGTTCCAAATGTCTGACCGAAGTTAGCATTGGACTTGGGTATGTTCCATTTGGTCGCAGGATCGAAAAATCCGGCCACGCCCACTGTGGAATTGGTCACGAAACGCAGGGTTTCATCCCCCGCCCCATCCCAGCGACCCTGCAACATGTGATTTACCACCCGACCCGGATAGGAGATATTTCGGGCAAAATCTCGAATCGATTCACGAGCACGTGTCGGCACAACTGTCCGATAAACTTTGGCCGTTGGATGAATTGCTCCAACCAAAAGACCTTCATTTAGCACCCAAATCCCACGGTTTAGCGGCTCTCCTGCATCATTCAACAAATCCGGAAACGGCGTCACCGAACCGGCTGTCGGCGTCGGATTTGCTGCCATCTGGTTTTGAAAGTTCGTCGATGAACATCCGCTCAAAAGGCAAGTCACGGCCACCAGAACGAGACTCGACGCATATAGAAATGATTTTTTAAAAGAGGATATTTGCATCACGAAAGATAATCTGAGGAACAGACTATTCATATTTCATGATACGTAAAGCCTTGTGATGTCATTTACCATCGATTCGACTCATAGAAACACCCTTACTGTATAAGCCGCAGCTATTTCAACTGGTTCAGATAAGAAAACAAATCGCTGACCTGCTGATCCGTGAAACCTTCGATCAACCCTTCTGGCATAAGGGATCGCTTGGAAATATCGTGCGCTGAAATTTCCTTTTTCATAATCACCAACTCATCCGCGCCGATCCGGCGGATTTTAAGCGAATCAGCCGTTTCCCCTGCAAGGAATCCACTGACCACGGTATCATTCGCCAGCCGGACATCGTGGCGATAGTATCCACTTTCCAGCTGTTCATTCGGCGTCAGGATATTTCTCAATAACGACTCCACACCCATCGCGCCCGCGCCACTGAGATCAGGACCGATCGCCAACCCTTTACCATTCACTTGATGGCACATGAAACAAGTTGCCTCCATCAAAGCGCGGCCTTTTTCCGCATCGCCAGCTTTTTTTGCTAGTCCCTCAAATCGACGAAACTTCTCTAAATTCTGATCACGCTGTTGGGTTGTGAGCATACTTGGGAAATCTGGACTCATGATTACAGCGGCTTTGCCTGCCAATTTGATACCGGCAAGATCTGTTCCAGTAAGTCTCAAAACCAAGTTTTCAGGCAACTTACTCCCCGAATAATCCGTCCGATAATCCATCCGAATCTGCTCCGCTGTTCGAGCGACATTCCAGATCCGATACTCATCATACATTGCCGCAGGCCCGTCCTTCGCTGTGGTTTCACCTAAATTCAATCCGATGAAATCCGCTGTGCTGGTTTTTCCTTCCGTCGCATCCGCTTCGCCATCGAAGTAAATCGTGAACTTACCCGATACGTCTCTCGTGATCGCGCAGTGAATCCATTCTTCCGGCTTGATCGTTCTGCTAGATGAAATCAGATCTCCCACTTCAGGTCCGCCGTAGATCCGTAGCTTTCCTCCGTAGAAATTAAAATCCGGCCCACCTCTACGCCCCAACAATCCATCATCCGCCCCAACACCCTCATCCAGACTGATCCATGTCTCCACGGTGAACGGACCTTTCAAGGTCACATTCGTAAGCAACTTGTCCGGATCTCCGCCGTTCAAACGGATCACTTTTTTCAATAAGCCTTCTTGGGATTCTAATAAAGCTTTCACGGACGGATGATTCTGACCGAGAACCGCCGTGACTTTTTCCAACGAAGAACCATCGACCTTTCCAAATTTTCCAGCGATCAATGCTTTCGTGAAAACTTCGGCTTGCGTCTTATTCGATGTCATCCCGTCCCTCGCGATTGACTTCAAGGCTCCTGGCAACTTCGCCCAACGTTTGGAAAACACATCGATCACTGACTCACCTTGCAAGGAAGCAAATCCCGTCACGGCTTCACGAGTCACATCCGCATTAGCATGATCCATCAGCTTTTCACAGTCCTCAGCTTTCAGGACTTGAATCTCACGCAATGTCGCCAACCCAACCGCCAGCTCTTCGGGTTTCCTCGATTGGGAAAACGCCCATGCCCGAACCTCATCGCCGAGTTTTGAAATGCGGAATCTCCGCGACACATCCACGACCAAGCGTTCATTTTCCGGATTTCTCAAATTTCCTAACAAAGCCACACAGGCATCGCCGATAAGCGAAGCAAGCTCGGAATTCGCAGCCACTGATGGATCTAACTGAAGCAATAAACTCAACATCATTTGCCTATCATCTTTTGAGGCTAATAATTTTTTAAAAGTCTCAAGAACCAACGGATGTTTGATGTGCTTAGCAAGAAGCCCCAACTCTTGAACGGTCAAAGCACGCTTCATTTTACCCAAATTCTCAACCAACATCAGCGCCGCTGCTTCACCCTCAAACGATCTCGCTGCCAACGCCATGGCTTCGTCAGACAATTTGATTTCAGCTAACATTTTTTTCGTCGCCTCAGGATGCATCGACATCGCCCAACGCACCAAATATCTTTCAAACTCTCTGTCATACCCATCGCGATCCTTTGCTTGCAGCGGCTCTTTCGCATAACCTGCAGCAATCGCAACCATTGCTGGCGTCGCCGCACGATGCAATCGCACCGCATTGATCACCGCAGCGCGAACTCTGAAATGAGGATCGTCTTTGATCGCTGCCATGACCTTTAAAAAATCCGATTCCGGAAGCAACATCTCACCTGCAATCCTCGCCGCTTCGCAACGAAAACTCGCTTGCGGTAATTTCGATAATTGCACCAGAAGATCAGGCTTCACCGCTTTCAACCCTTCCAACGCCCAGAGCGAGGCTAAGCGTTTCGCATCGGTTGCTTTTGTATCGTTTAAAATAGTTTTCAAATCCGGCACCAACTTAGTTTCCTTGCGGTCCACAATCTCATGCATCGCCATCGCAGCCGTGCGGGCATTTACTCCACCAATCAAACCTAACAATCCTTTGCCATCAAGCTTCGCCAAATCCACACGTGGCGCAACCGTCTGATCCTTGTGACGGATTCTCCAAATCCTGCCGCTGACTTTATCACGATCCGGATGCGCTCTAGCCACCTCATTGTGTGAAATGATTTTGTTATACCAATCCACCACATACATACAGCCATCTGGCCCGAAGTGCGCGGCGATAGGGCGGAAATTCTTGTCATCCGTCAGCATGAAATCTTCGCCTTTTTCATAAATCGGATGTCCTTTCGCATCGCGGGTCATCGTCACGATCTGAATTTTCGAAGTGATTGGATTCGGAATGTAGAAGACCTGTTTTCCAGCGAAATCTTTCGCGAACGGCGAACCCTCATCTTCAGCCAAAGCAAGCCCGCTGAGCCCAGTTCCACCCATTCTATCTTTCAAAGATGGCGGTTGGATCGGTGCGTCTTCTCTCATTTTCGGTCCAAATGGCGTTGGGTAATGCGATCCAGAAACAAACTCCGCCACGGGATGTCCATTGTCGTTCGCCTCTTGAATATATGTCTCACCCGTCCGTGAAATCACCAAACCCCAAATATTGTTAGGCCCTCCCGTTTGCGCCTCAAAAAGTGAGCCGTCCGACTTGAACCGACCCAGCTTGCAGTTATTAAACGTCACGCTTTCGACTCCGTCATCGAATTTCAATCCACCAGGCCGACGCACCGTCGAGGAATTGAACGCTCCCTGAGCCAGATGGATCCAACCGCCTGGTGTGCGTTCGAATTGGTGAGCAAAAAGATGCGAGTCCTGAACTCCAAATCCCTCTAACACGACTTCAAAACGATCCGATTTTCCGTCTTTGTTATCATCAATGTAACGCCGTATTTGCGTGCCATACTGAGCCAACACTCCATCCATCATTGGAAGAATCCCAAGAGGAAGCGCAAGTCCCTCCGCGAACACGCGCGGCGTCTGCACACCCTTGGAATTAGGTTCATCGAAAACTAGAATGCGATCTTTTCCTCCCGCCGCATAAATAGCATTAGCCGCTTCAGCATTTTCATTCGCATCCAAAGGATACTCGGTAGCTGTCATCGTCCACATCTTTCCATGCCGATCCCACGCTACAGTAACGGGTTTCTCAGTACCCTGCTTTTCAGACGAGACCAACTCCACTGTATATCCTTCGGGGACTTTGAAGCTTTTGAGTTCCTCTTCTGGTGAACGCGTTCCAGCAGGCGCTTGGTTTTTTGCAGGTGCGGGCTTAGCAGGTGCAGGTTTGGCTGTCTCTTTAACATCCGCCCACTTCGCCGAGTTTGGCGTCGGCGACAGTTCTTTCATCATCACATCTTTGATCTGCACCAAAAATTTTCCCCCGCTGTGCGCCTGCAATCCAAGCATTCCATCGGCAGGGATCGTGTTGTCCTTTTCCGTGTAATCCGTGACCTGCACCCCGTTGATCCAAACCTGGATACGCGTCCCTTCACACAGCACACGATATTCATTCCAATCCCAATCCTTCGCCACCGCCTTCAAGGCAGCCGGATCTTTTGCTCCTGAAAGTTTCGCCCTGCGATGTTCATCATACAAATCCCCCCAATATCCAATCCCACCATCCACTTGATAGCCTTTCATCGAACTTACTTTTTCCAGTGCACTGCGTATCTGCATCCCGGAGTTTTGAAAGCCCTCACCTTTCACCAAACGCAGCTTATACATCAGATCAAAGTTTTCGTAAGACTTCGCCGATGACAGAAAAAGATTACGCGGAACTTTCTCCTCAAGTGATCCTCCTGTGATCATTCCATCTTGGACTTTCCAAAATTTTTCCTCGTCTTTAGGAAAGACCCATCCCGTGAGCGTCTTTCCATCAAACAACGCTACAGGGTCGGCATGCAACATGCCCACACCCAACAAACTGATCAGTAAATATTTCATAGTAAATTAAAGTCAAAAACCACAACCCGCTCCAAACATGGCACCACAATATCTTTCACTTCTTCATGGATCGGATGTGGCAAATAAGCATCTCGGCTTTCCGGACTGTCAAAAGTCATGATGAAACCATGCGTGAATCCTTCGTTCAGTCCCTCGGGACTCTCGTAAGGACCATGCTCAAATCCCACAATCCCCGGAATCCGTCCCATCATGCCCTGAAGCGCAACGAAACATTCATCGATCTTCGCCTGTGTGACCTCCGCCTTGAACTGAAATAATGCAATGTGTCTGACCATGTTCTGTATTGTGTAAGTGATATCTGCTTTGAATACACGCGTGATCAGATTTCTCAATCAACTACTTCATATCCCAAATCCACATACCTAGCACAATCTCCAATATTTCCTTCGATAAACACTGCACATGTAACAAGTGCCTTGCCTCCTGAATACTCCGGCTTTCTTTCGCCTTACTTAAGACAGAAACCCTTTCCGAAGGAAATACCCCATCTTCGCGCAATGGTTGCGAATACCTGAAATTTCTTTTACCCTCCATCACACATGACCGAACTCCTCTCACCCGCCGGAAACTGGGACTGTGCCCGCGCTGCTGTCGCCGCTGGCGCGGATGCCATCTACTTCGGTCTTCCCAAATTCAACGCACGTCTCCGCGCAGATAATTTTTCCGAAGCCGATCTCCCCGAGCTCATGGCTTTTCTTCACAAACATGGCGTGAAGGGCTTCGTAGCCATGAACACCTTAATCTTCACCAACGAGATCGAGGCCGCTGAAAAACAACTGCGCCTCGTCGGCGATGCCGGAGTCGATGCCCTTATCATTCAAGATCTCGGCCTAGCAAAAATAGCGCGTGAAATCATCCCACACGTCGAGCTCCACGCATCGACCCAAATGACCATCACCTCTCCCGAAGGTTTGGCTTTTCTCGAAACTCTTTTCCCCATGGAGCGCGCCGTCCTCTCCCGCGAACTCTCCATCAGCGAAATCCAAAAGTTTAATTCCTCACTGCTCACCGATCACTTGGCACTTTCCACTCCACTCGAAGTCTTCGTCCACGGCGCACTATGCGTCGCCTACTCCGGCCAATGCCTCACCTCCGAATCTCTCGGCCAGCGCTCCGCCAACCGCGGTGAATGCGCGCAAGCCTGTCGCATGCCTTACGAAATCATCGTCGATGGAATTGTCCAAGATCTCGGCGAACATCGTTACCTGCTCTCTCCTCAAGACCTCGCCGCAGTCGATCTCATCCCAGATCTAATCAAGGCAGGAGTTGTTAGTTTCAAAATCGAAGGCCGCCTAAAAACTCCCGAATACGTCGCCGCCGTGACGCGCGTCTATCGCAAGGCTATCGATGCGTGCAACGTGGCTGGGGATTCCAGCCCCAGGCCGTTATCGGGGACTCCGGCCCCGATCACCACACAAGACCGCTACGAACTCGAAATGACATTTTCCCGTGGTCTAACAACTGGCTGGCTCGCTGGATCCAATCATCCCTACCTCACCCACGGAAAATTTGGAAAAAAGCGCGGTCCCTTCCTCGGAACGATCATCGAAGCACAAAACGGTTGGATTCGCTTGGACACCCCTCCCTCTGCTCAAAATCCCCCACTCAAAGCAGGGGACGGAATCGTTTTCGACGCCGGAGAAAACCGAGATCTCGAACAGGGTGCATCCATCTGGAAAATCGAAAACGACCGCATCATCTTCCACCGCAATTTTTCGGGCATCAACTTCGATCGCATCCGCCCCGGCGTCACGCTCTACAAAACCTCCGACCCCTCCCTCGAATCTTCGATTCGTAAGTTCTGGCAAAACGCCAAACCCAAACAGCACAAAACCCCGCTCCATCTAATCGTTTCAGGAAAAGCAGATTCTCCTCTTACCCTGACCAGTGGCGCAATCTCGGTTGATTCATCCATTCTATTATCCGCTGCCTCCAACAAACCCATCACAACCGATGTCCTCACCGCTCAACTCTCCCGCCTCGGTGACACCCCATACGAACTCGCCTCTCTCGAAAATCAAATTGAAGGCGACTGCCACCTCCCCATCTCTGCACTAAATCAACTGCGTCGCGATTTGATTTCAAATCTTGAACAAATCAAAAATCAACAATCATCAATCGTAAATCATCAATCGATTGTTAGCATCGATTCTCTCTTCCCCTCATTATCCAATCTATCATTCTCCTCATCTCCAAAACTCTCCGTCCTCACCCGCACAATCGAGCAACTCGAAGCCGCGATCTCCTGCTCCCCGTCTCAAATTTACTGCGACTTCGAAGACCCACGTCGCTACAAAGACGCCGTCGAAATTTTCAAATCTCAAAATTCAAACTCCAAATCTCAAATTATATTAGCCACCCCGCGCATCATCAAAAGCGGCGAGATCGGTTATCTCAAAATGATCGAGCGAGCAGGCGCTGATGGCTTACTGCTTCGGAACCTCGCCGCCCTGTATCATTTCAAAGATCGCCAAGACATCATCAAAATTGGCGATTTCTCACTCAACGCCGCTAACCCGCTCACCGCTAAGCTCCTCAAGGAAAACGCCAATCTGGATCGACTCACTATCTCCTACGATCTCAATATCTCCCAAGTCCTTGACCTATTAGAGAAAACTCCAACCGATTGGTTAGAGCTCACCCTTCACCAACACATGCCGATGTTTCATATGGAGCATTGCGTGTTCTGCACTTTCCTCAGCACCGGAACGACCTACAAAGACTGCGGACGCCCCTGCGAAAAAAACGTCGTTCACCTAAAAGATCGGGTCGGCCAACTTCACCGCCTCCAAGCCGATGTCGGCTGCCGCAACACTCTGTTCAACGGCCGCGCCCAAACCGGCGCTCGATTCTTTCAACAGCTCCTCACCTCCGGCCTGCGCAACTTCCGCATCGAACTCCTCGATGAATCCCACGACGCCGCCATCTCCACCATCACCGCCTACCAAAACCTCCTCTCACAAAAAATCACCCCCGACCAATTCCTCACCCAAATCCACGCCACCGAAAAACTCGGAGTTACGGAAGGAACACTGGCCTAAAACTTCAAACTTCAAATCTCTGCGCCCCTCCGTGACCTCTGCGTCTCTGCGGTGGAAAATTTCAACCTTCTTTCTTCGAAAACCTCACCCGCGCCTTAACCGGAAAATGATCCGATAAATACGGCTCTCCGCTCTTCACTATTTTCGCCTCCAAAACCTTCGCCTGCTTGGAAACGAAAATGTGATCCACCTTCCACTGCCGATTCGGATCGCTCATCCAGAAATGCAGAGTCCCGCGCGCTTTATCCTTTGGATGCAACTGATAATAAGTTTCCATCAAACTCGGAAACGCTTTAGTCGATCCGTTAGCTGGAATACCATCGGCTATATAACGAACCGCCGGATTCCACTCACCTGCATTGAAGTCCCCCATCCAAACCACGGGTTCAGAATCGGGATTCATCTCGGCAAGTTTTTGCGCAAATAGCTTCACACCCTTTTCTCGAGAGGGTTGATGCATATGATCCAAATGAATATTCACCACCCACAACGCCTGACCACTGGATCGATCTAACAAGCGCACCCAAGTCGCCATCCGCGGATACGAATTCCCCCAGTTCTTCGAACCTGCTTTATTAGGATTATCGGAAAGCCAGATTGAGCCACGATTATTTGGATCAGCCTCAAATCGATCTTTCCGATAAAAGATCCCCGTGTATTCACCGCGTTTCTCTCCATCATCCCGACCCACTCCCTCGAAGCCAAAATTCGGTAACGACGCCCATAAGTCAGCCACTTGTCCATGCAGTCCTTCTTGGATTCCTAAAATCTCAACTTTCTCCCTCTGCAACATCCCGACGATACCCACCACTCGATTCCGCCAGGCGCGCTTGCCAATTTCTTGTTTGTTCTCATAACGTAAATTAAACGTCATCAGCCCAACTTCCATCGAACCATCCAGACTGATCGGAACTGCTTTAGGAATCTCCTTTTGCTTTTTCTCACATCCGAGCACCATGCAAAAAAGACCGAGTGAAATCGCAATGCTTAATCCGGTCATTGTGAACCTCTCATTCATAAAATGTTGTTCAGTATACGAGGAATAAAAAATGGAGCCGGCTAACGGATTCGAACCGTTGACCTACTGATTACAAATCAGTTGCTCTACCAACTGAGCTAAGCCGGCTAATCGCTATGCGATGCGCCAGCGGTTTAACTGCCTTCCCACGCAAACGCAACGGGAATTTTCAATTCACAGCGAACACGTCCCTGAAAGGATGTGGCAACCCTCATCAAAACGTCGTTCCGATTGCAAAATGCCATGTGCCATCGGGTTCCCCTCTGTCTTGAGTCATATTGTGACCATACTCTAAACTGATCTGACCGATAGGTGAATTGACTCGTAACCCAAGTCCCGCTGCTATCTCCAGCCCTCCACCAAGTAATCCTGCGTAGTCACCAGAAAGTCCCCCCGCATCGATGAAACTAACCAAACGCAAGGGACCTACTATGGGACGACTGAGCTCATTCTGAATCGCCCAACTGATACTCCCTCCATATGGATCGCCACCAAAACTCGGACCAAGTTCCCTTTCAGGAAAACTTCTTACACTCCGAGAGCCTCCGTTAAATACCCGTAAATCAATGGGTAAATCTTGGATATCTCCCGATGGGATCACCCAATGCAACGAACTACCGATTCCATACTGATACATTTTATTGATCGGATAATACCACGCTCCATCAACACCCAGTTTCAGGTATCCATTACTTTCTTCACCTACCGCCACTCCAATCTGAGTCGGAAAACTCAAATGCCATCCCTTGGTGGGAATGACCGCGTTATCCCGATAATCCAAAGTTGGTATCATTCCTAATCTCAAATGACTGTAGACGTTATCGCCAAGTAAGGCCGCGGGTAACCCTTCCTCTTCAACGTTTACAAATGAATATCCTAACAAAGATACCAATGAGAAATGATCGTTCAGATCCCATTTCCATCGAATCTCCGCACCAGATTCTAAAGTTGCATATCCTTCGTAAGACTTGTTCATCGCATACAATCTCAACTCACGAGATGTATTTTCTCTCCACCAAGGATCCGCAAGCTTCATCTCCCCCAGTAAACCACGCGCGTTGATTTCAAACCCAGCGGTGAACGCCCTCAGCTCTCCCATGAAATTCCGATCCGTATACATTGATCGAAATAGCGGTCCGTCAAATGATCCAACACCAGCGGATAAAGCAATCTCCCGCGCCTTCGTTTCTTCAAAATGTAAGGTCGCACTGATGCGCTTATTCGCTACCTGTTCGGTCTCGACCCGCACGGAACGATATGCGCCGGTCGCTAATAAATCACGAACTGTCTGATTCATCGCCGCTTCATCATACCACTCACCTACTAACGGCTGCACAATCTTACCAATTCGCCCGGGTTTGGTTTTTTCTAAACCCTCTGTCTTTACCTCTAAAAGCTTAACTCGCGTTCCTAGCTCAATCCGGAAATTGGTATAATAGAGTTCATTTCCCAGACGACTCGTCATGATGATTTCCGCATCTGGATAACCCCGACTAATGAAGGCCTCGACCATAGCGGCTTTGAGCTGATTGATCGTTTCCGTTGTCGCCCATTTTCCAACAAACGGTTCCCAAGTGGTCGCTGACCGCTTCACTCCTCGCCCGTCCGGACTATCCACAACTGGCGTAGCCATCTTAAATCGGGCTCCCCGGCGAACCTTCAGCTTGATATTCATTTTTCCAGTCTCAGGGTCAATCTGTTTAGAAGTCAGGCTCACATCAGCTTGCCAGTAGCCCTCAGATTTCAATTGGCTAAGCACAAAATCTAAACCCTCCGTTACATGATCTTCGCGATATGGGATATCTCCCTGCTTCATCATAGATCGCTTTTCAAATGGCATCTTGAACAACTTCACCAAGGTTTCCGCTTCACCCTCAGTTTCAACTTCCACATTTCCCAATGATCTCCGTATCCCTTCTTTCACAGATAACAAAATACGATTGTTAGAAACCATTTTCCCACTCACCTCGACTTCTGGATAGCCATCGTTTCGTAAAATTTGTTCAACCATATACGCCGCATCGTTAGCTCGCCATGCACTTGCAGGTTTCTCCCGAACGTAGACCAACCGACCCGCCAGCAATTCTAAAATCTCTCCATTCGTGGTGTTTTCGAGCCCACGTATATCAATTTGCGTTTCCCCGTTTAACGATCCAACACTTAGTATAAAAATCAAACTCAACGACCACCGCTGGAGGTTTATAAAGCCATAAATTATCCGAATTACACGAATCATTTGAAACCAAGCCTCCATGTTGCCATCATTCGCTGATCACCCTCCTCATTTACTCCAGCTGATACCGACCAACGTCTACTCAGCTTAACGGTTGCTGTATTGTAAGTGGCGGCACTATAAGGATCTGGCTCTGCGATACTGAAATTCACTTCGTCTAACAAATTGAATATGGGACGGAGCTGTTTACCAAAACGGAATCTTCCTCGTCTCAGTTCTTCGATCAACAACTGAGTAGCGCGAGAAGCCGCTAGCTGTGAATTCTCCAACCCCGCAGATGTTGTCCCCGTGGCCAGCAAAGTCATAATCTCTTCTTTCGGCAAGGGTGGTTGTGAAGCCAAAACTAATTGCGGATCCGATGCCCTGCCGTATGCATAAATATCCACTTGATATGGCCGTGGATCCGCATTGGCTCGTATCTCAATACTGGGATCAAATCGCGTGGCCTCATTGAAAGTCAGAACCGCTTTACTCACCCGCAACTTCGTTAGCGGTAAACGAATCAACGCATTACGCATTTTTGCATAACCCTTAGGGATCGGATCGCCTAGATTTCCACTAATACCAACAGCCACATCAATTTCGCCTTCGCCTAGATTTCCCCGTATCAAAATCGGATCGACCGTTTTTACAGAAACATCAGCGGTCCATTTGCTGAAAGCCTCCGGCACTTTCTCCCCAACATTTTTCACAACATCCACAGCAGGTAATTTAGCGGGCTTGGGTTCTAAAAAGGGTTTCCCGATCGGAATAAACTCCAAGTCTTTATAAATAATGCTGTCGATGATTCCAATCTCCCCGCTGACGCGAGCCGAATCCAGCCGTCCCTTAACCTTGAAATCCATGTGACTCCGCATTATCAAATACTCATTTCTCAGCAACGGCACGCCTCTGCCTTTAACATTAAAATCGATCTGACTGCCATTCAGTCCCAGCTCCTTATTGAAATCTAACGAGCCATCCAAATTGATACTTCCACCGGATAAATCATTAACCGAACCCTTGATCTTGATCTGCTTCAGATCCGATTTCAGATTTAAACTAACCCCCTCGAAATCGGGTATGGCCTTACTCTTCATCCGCACCCGACCGTTACTGAGGTCTAAGTTCGCCATGATTATAGGGCTGCCAACCGTGCCCGAAATATCTGCATAACCGTCTATCTTCCCTGAAACTTCTTTCGTTTGCGGGATCAGTGCCTGAATTCTAGAAAGCTCTAAACTGGGTAACAGGAGCTTTCCTGTAATCTTCTCTGCTTCAAAACTTCCGGATTGATCAACCCACTTTTTTGGCAGGAATGGCATCGATGCGACAAAGCTAGCTGGCGGGAAATCCTCAATCGATACTTTAGCATCTGCGTTTACCAATCCATCTTTGGTTTGTAAATTCAGCACCACATCCGCACTAGGTAGCGAAGGCTGGTCCACAGATTTAATATCTCTCAACCACAAACTCGCTTTAACCTCAGGAGCCGCGAATCCCCCACTCAACTCAATCTCCACCTCTCCCGTTGAAGCTGGATCTAACTGCTCAAATCCACCCACCCACGGCCTGAGCTTCGAGAACGCAATCACTTCGGATTTTAACTTAAAGTCCAGAACCCCCTCATCTCTCGAAATCCAAGATTTCAGCTCATTGAAATTCTCCGGCAAAGATATTTCCCCACTCCCAATCGCTATCTGATCCTTTCCATCGAACCACTTGAAATCACTCAGAGTCAGCAAGTTTTCGTGGATCGACGCATCTAACTCAATTTGCTGACCCTCACTTTTGATTACCCAACCTCCCACTATAATATCCCCCGGCCATGCGTATTCGAACTCTCCCCTTCCACTAACTAAAGGCCTTCCGCGTGCCTGCCACTCTACCGAAATATCAGAGGTTTTTCCTTTATGGATCTTATTCTTGAAATCTCCAGATCCTTTCCAGACACCATTCATGACACCCGATCCCGCCCACTGCACACCCATGCCTTCAACCCAAGGTCTGATGATTTCAGTCCTGAAACCGTCAAATTGAGTAAGCTCTTCATAAGTCTTACGACCGAAATGATAATATCCCGAAATATCCAGACCCTCAGCGGTGAATGATTTCACGTTGAGTTGCTTGTCGGAATAATCAGCGATCAACCGAACCGGAACCACGTTCGGATCGAGCGCATCCAAATTCAAATCCCCCGCCACCGACTGAAATCCACCTGCAAGATTTAATTTCAATTTTCCGCTTAACTCACTCTCTGGAAAGTTCGAAAAATCTATCTTCCAATTATACTTTTTCTGCAATGCGACGAAGAACTCAGCAGCTCTCTGAATTTTTATGTCTCCCTCCATCGATGGGAAAATAGATACATCAGCTCCCTTGTTAATTGTCTCACTCGTCGCCAAGACAGAAAATTCCGTATTCATGCTCACACCATCAAAATTTGCGGTGAGCTTACCTGCTGGATCCAAATTAAGAATCACATCGAGCACGGGAAAATTCCAATCTCCATAAGAAGCATCTGTCAGTGAACCTGTCGCACTGATTTTTCCCTGCCGCCAGTTTGAAGATGGATCGATTGCCACCATGGAAAACGAGTTCAGCTTACCCGCGAGCGGTAGCTTCAAACCAAACCCATCCATCGATTTCTTTATATCCAAGCTTCCCTCCAAGAGTTTAACCCGTGCCTCTTTGAATCCAGGCTCCACCACCAAATCAAACATCGCATCCTCCAAACGAATCTGACTCAACACTTCAACCTCTCCATTCTCTGGAAATTTCACCACAAAATCCCGAACGCCGAACCCAGGCAATAAATCAAATTGATCTAACCTCAACCCATCCTCCAACCATTGGATCTCAGTGCGCTGAGATACCGAACTCCTTCCCGTCGCATCGGTCACTTTACCTGAAACCAATTCAAACCGATCTTCACCCGCAAGATGCTTAAGCGCACCACCTTCAAGCTCTAGCAAACGTTCGCCGCTTTTAGTCACCCGCACGTTCACGTCTTGAAAATCTAATTCCATCGGCATCAACCGATTTCTCATCACAGCATGTGCGTTGTAAAGTTCTTGAAAATTCACTGGCCGCTTTGACTCTCCTTTGCTCTCTATCAGCTGAATATCCAAATTCACCCCGTCACCTTTGATATTTCGAACTTTCCCTTTGAGAATTTCACCCATCACATAGTCCACATCCAAGTGCTCGATCTTCAACTTAGCGACCAATCCATCACTTCGTAGTTCTACATCCGAAAAATCTAATCCACCAAAAAAAGTGCCTGAAATTTTGAGATCAATCTCAAACCCGGCCTTCTCCAAATAATGCTGAACAATCCTGGGACCTAACCACCTTACTCCAGGACCATTGAGCCAAACAGCTACTCCAAATAAAACAACAATACTCAGTAAACCCAAGCGCAGCAGTCTAAAAAGACAACCACGAGGTTTTTTGGATGTTGTGTTCGGTTGTGCATTTAATTCTGCCACTCGTGCATAATAGCACAGATAGATCTAAACTCCACCGTGAACCCTTATTTTTTAAGATAGGTAGATACCCTACCTAGTATAATATATAACACTTACTTCGCCGGCTCTTCCGTCTTTTTTTTGTAAGTGCTCTGCACGTAAACTTCACGCAACTCCTTCAAGCCGATTTCACATGGGCTCTGCGCCATGAGGTCAGCTCCTTTGTTGTTTTTCGGGAAAGCAATCACCTCACGGATACTGTCTTCACCAGAAACTAACATCGCGATACGATCCAAGCCGAGAGCCAAACCACCGTGCGGAGGCGCGCCGAAACGGAATGCATCCAAAATGTGCGCGAACTTGATCTGCTGCTCCTCTGGACTGACACCGAGGACTTCAAACATTTTTGCCTGAAGGTCCTTTTCATGAATCCGGATCGATCCACCACCAAGTTCATAGCCGTTGAGAACAACGTCATAAGCCACGGCACGGACATTTGCGTAGTCGCCTTTTTCTAACAATTCAATATCATCCGGATGCGGACGAGTGAACGGATGATGCACCGCGGCCCAATGACCAGATTCCTCGTCATGAGCGAGCAGCGGGAAATCCACTACCCATAGAAAATTGAAAGCGGTGCTGTCCTTGAGAATTTCCATCATCACCGCGCATTCGCTGCGGACCCGACCCAAGATCGTGCTGACGCTCTCGCGTGAACCGGCGGCGAAGAATACGATATCGCCTTCTTCGAGATTCATTTTTGCGGTGACAGCTTCTTTCTCGGAATCCGAGAAAATCTTCCAGAGCGGGCTCTTGTATTCGCCATTTTCCAACTTGATGAAGGCGAGGTTTTTCACCGGAAGCCCCGCTTGCACAGCGATTTCATTGAGACGATTCATCTGCCCTGTTGTAATCCCAGCGAAGCCTTTGGCATTGATCGCACGAACCACTCCGCCACCATCTAACACACCACGGAAAATTTTGAATTCGGTCGCCGCGAAAACATCCGCGAGATCCGTGATCTTTATTTCGAAGCGTGTGTCGGGTTTATCTGAACCGTATATATCCATCGCATCGCGATAGGTCATGCGTGGAAACTCATTCGCCAAATCTATATCGAGACCTGCTTTGAACATCGCACGCAGCAATCCTTGCACGGTCGAAATGATGTCTTCTTGTCCCACAAAGCTCATCTCAAGATCGATCTGCGTGAACTCTGGCTGACGATCCGCACGTAAATCTTCATCACGGAAACAACGGGCGATCTGGAAATATTTCTCCACTCCTGCCACCATCAACAGCTGCTTATACTGCTGCGGTGCTTGCGGAAGGGCGTAGAATTTACCCGGGTTCAAACGCGATGGCACGAGGAAATCGCGAGCACCCTCAGGTGTCGGATTCGAAAGGATAGGCGTCTCGATTTCATAGAATCCTGTGTCATCGAGGAAACGTCTTGCTGCTGATGTGATCTTGCTGCGCTGACGAATGTTCTTGTTCATCCGCGGACGACGCAGATCGAGATAGCGGTATTTCATCCGGATATCTTCGTTGGAAAGTTCCTTATCGAGTTGGAACGGTAAGACATCGGATTTGTTAACGATCTTCAGTTCGCTAGCAACGACTTCAAGTGCTCCAGTCGACATCTTATCGTTCTCCGCACCATCAAGACGCTTGCAAACTTTGCCTTTCACTTGCACCACATCTTCTTCACGTAGGCTGTGCGAAATCTGTGCGACCTCCGCTCCTTCTTCAGGGCGAAAAACGCATTGGGTCAGACCCTCGCGATCACGTAAATCGATGAATATCACGCCGCCGTGATCTCGTGCGGAATTCACCCAACCGATCAATGTGACTTCTTTTCCTAAATCACTTTCCCTCAACTCATTGCAATGATGACTACGCATATTCTTAGACTCTAATTTTAAAATGTTTTCTTACGCCAGAAGCGGTCCGTCCGGCTCGGTCAAACGCTTCGATATCCATGCGACCAATTCAGCCGCCTGACAAATTTCTTCCTGCCTGCTTCCAAGGTTCTTGATTTTCACGGACGGAAACTCCGCATCCACAATCAACGCAAACCGTGCACCGCATTTCTCCGCAGCTTGAAATTGTTTGCCAACTTTCACGCTGGAAAGCGGAAGGTCTACAGATATCCCAGCGCGACGCAATTCCGTAACCAACCCCAAGGCATGATCGAGTGCTGTTTCATCAGGAATGACCATGTAAACCTCACAACCCGCAGCATTACGCTGCAACCAAACTTCCATCTGCATCGCCGCATGCGTGGTTTCTTCAATGAGGTTACGAATCACATAATCCCCCATCGCAAATCCCGTCGCCGGCATGTCAACCGCACCATCGGAAATGGTTTTCACCAAAGTGTCATATCTCCCCCCACCAGCGACCGCACGCATGGATTTCTTCGAGTCGAAAATTTCAAACACCACTCCGGTGTAATAAGCCAAGCCCCGCACAATCGATAAATCCAACTCCACGAACTTACCGAATCCGCGTGCTTTGAGATCCGTTAGAATTTCTTGGAAAGAGCCCTCGGCATCCTGCGGATTTGCGACAAAGCTTTTCACTTCTTCCAAAGTCGCGCCGAATTTCGCGAGTTTCTCGGTCAAGACCTCAGGCTTTTCGCGCTCCAACTTGTCGATCAAACTGAGGAAGTCCGGCATCGCTTCATCGCTCACGCCACGGGCTTGCGCGAATTTCACCCAAGCATTCCGATCCGAGATCCGGACCACAAAATCCCCTTCCACAAATCCAAACGAAAGCATCGTCTCAACGGCTAACGCGATCAATTCAGCATCCGCTCCCGGACCCGCTTCGCCGAGGATATCGACGTTGAACTGATGAAACTCCCTACCCCTGCCCTTTTGCGGCTTTTCGTAACGAAAACACTGACCGATCTCGAACCATTTAAGCGGCTTCGGATACTGGCGCTGTTCGGCTGCTGCAATCCGCGCCAAGGACGCTGTCACTTCTGGCCGCAAGGTCACATCGCGACCACCTTGATCTTCAAAACGAAACAACTGCGAGGAAAGCTCACCGCCGGATTTTTTCAGATACAATCCGGTGTCCTCCAGAATCGGGGTTTCATACTCCACATAACCACAGCGACGAGCCACATTGCGCCACGTCTCGAACAAATAATTACGCACCGCGCATTCACGAGGAGTGAAGTCACGGAAACCGGGAAGTGCTTGAAAAGTGGAACCTGCCATTGCGGGGGCGCGACAATGCACAGCCCTCCCGACATATCAAGCCTTTACGTGGTTGGTTTTAGTGGCTGCCCCGACAAGTCGGGGCAGTTGCCCAGAACCACATCAACTTCTTCATCTCACCAGCATTTCGAAAAAAATCTCATCTTCTCCCAAAAAAACCTTGCATCAAATCCATGCCTCAGCTTTCTTTCCGCCCCACCGCGACTAACGACCCGTTCGTCTATCGGTTAGGACTCCAGGTTTTCATCCTGGCAAGAAGGGTTCGACTCCCTTACGGGTCGCCATTTTCATGGATATAAGCCTCCGTTCAGAGCACTGCTCCCCGGAGGCTTTTTCATTCCCATCAACTCTTCCGATTCTTGATTACCAAAGAAAAAGTCGCAGCTATCACAGCTAAGAAAGGTCCCGGCTCAATCGCCGCGCTGACCTGCTACGACTATCCTATGGCTCGTCTGCTCGATGAAAGCGGCACTGACATCCTTTTGGTCGGCGATTCTTTAGGCATGGTGGTCCTTGGTTTTCCTGACACCACCCGCGTCACCCTCGCCCACATCCTTCACCACCTCGAAGCCGTCGCCCGCGCTAAACCTGCTGCGTTGATCATCGCCGATTTACCCATCCATACCTACGACACGCCTGAACAAGCCCTTGCCACCGCAAAAGCCCTCGTCGCCGCGGGAGCCGATGCCGTGAAACTCGAAGGCGGCATCCGCCAAGCAGAAAAAGTCCGCGCCATCACCCAAGCCGGCATTCCCGTTTGCGGCCACCTCGGTATGCTCCCACAACGCGTTCTCGAAGAAGGCGGCTACCATAAAAAAGGCAAAACCCCCGAACAAACCCAAGCCATGCTCGACGGTGCCCACGCCCTCATCGATGCTGGAGTGTTCGCCATTGTTCTCGAATCCGTCACGCCAGCCGCCTCGCGGATCATCACCGAATCTATCTCCGTCCCCACGATAGGGATCGGCTGCGGCGAATCCACCTGCGATGGAGAAATCGCCGTCATCACCGACCTCCTCGGCTCCTTCCCCTGGTTCGTCCCACCATTCGCCAAACCCGAAGCCAACCTCTCCAACTCCATCCTAGACGCCGCCGCAAAATACATCGCCCGAGTCCGTTCTCAGGGATCGTGAAACACTCTTCCTTGGAGTTTAAAGTTTAGAATTTAAAGTTTCATGCTCCTATACGTCCATATCCCCTTTTGTCACCGGATTTGCCCGTATTGCTCATTCTATAAGCACACCCCGGGCAACACACCGATCGGCGATTTCATCCAAGCCATCGGGCAAGAGGCGACATGGAGAAAAGATTCCCAATCTTTATCTGGAGTGAAAACCCTTTACCTAGGCGGCGGCACGCCTTCCATGCTCTCGTCCAAGCACCTGAGCGATCTCTTTGATTCCCTCAGAGAAAACTTCGATTTTTCCCAAATTCAAGAAATTACCCTCGAAGCTAACCCCGCCACGTTTGATCTGAAAAAAGCCCGCTTGTTTAAATCACTCGGCGTCACCCGCGTTTCTCTCGGCATCCAATCGTTCACTCCCCACGTCCTCGAAACCCTCGGTCGCGAGCACTCCCCAGAACAAGCCACCGAATCCGTCCATACCCTGCGTGAAGCAGGAATCGATTCCATCAACATCGATCTCATGTTCTCCATCCCCGGTCAGTCGCTCAGCGATTGGGAAAACACCTTACGACATGCGGTTTCCCTGAAACCCGATCACATCTCCGCTTACAACCTCACCTACGAGGAAGACACCGCGTTTTTCGATTCGCTCCAAAACGGCACCTATCAGGAAAATGAAGATCACGATGCCGATCATTACCACTTAGCGGAGAAAATTCTAACAGCAGCAGGTTTTGATCACTACGAAACTTCAAACTACGCCCAACCCAACCACCATTCCCGCCACAATCAAGGCTACTGGATGGGCAGCGATTATCTCGGACTCGGCCCCTCCGCCGTTTCTACCTTAAACGGCACCCGCGACAAAAACATCCCCGACACCGCCGCCTACATTCGCCAAGTTTCCAGCCTTGGAAACGCCATCCACGAAACGGAAATCCTCACCCCCGCGCAACGCCGCATCGAACTCATCGCCCTAGGCCTCCGCACCACCCAAGGCATCCCTCTCGAATTACTCGGCGAAGCATCTCTCGAAAAAGCTCAAACATTCGCCACCGAGAATCTTCTCAAGATTAGTGAAACCCACCTCTCACTCACCCAACTAGGCAGACCCCTAGTCGACCCCATCGCCGCGGAGTTAATTTAAGTAGCTACCCCGACAAGTCGGGGCAGGCCGTCCAAGCGGCGTCCCGCCGCTCCCTAACTAAAAAGGTAGGGTCAATCGGCCCGGTTGACCGTAGATCAGATACCTCTACCCCTTCGAATCACCAAAGTATTCATCAAATTTTTCGCTCTTCTTCTTGTGCAGGCCATACTCAAGAACCAAACCTAAAATCATGATCAAAATGGTAACCGGATACCACCAACCTATATGGCTTTTAAGTAAAATTCGTATGAACGAAACTCCATTAATGTAGCTCTCAACGCAGTAAGCCACAGCCACAAAAACCAGAAACGAGAATGCTACGACCTTACTATTTTGAGTGAATCCTTTGTTTAACAAAAGGCACATCGCAAAAACGCCAGCCACAAGATTAGAACCCGCAAATATCCTAAGATCTCGCACCAACTCGTCCAAAGTTGATTGATAATATTCTTGTACACTCTCCTTAAACTCAGCAACCTTGCCATTACCGAAAGATGACTTCTTCGCTGAGGTCAGTTTGGTTACAAACTCAATCGGATTCGAGTCGTAGAGTTTGAGCTCATCTTCGATCGCTGCCCGACGCTCTTCAGAGATCAATTTTTGTGACAACGGAGAGTCAAGGCCTGTACGCAATAGCTCTATCATTGGCTTTGAGTGAGCGAGTGTCTTCTCGGTCACGAACGCACGGGTGTGTTCCACCAAATGAGACTTTGCAAAGAACGTATAACCCATAAGCGAGATCGACAAAACAACGACAAGCGCATTCAGGATGAGTGAAGTTTTACGTAGCATGAATCTCTATAACTAAAGTGGCAGCGTCAGCAAGATCAAGTAGCGATTCGAACCGAAGTAGAACGGGTTTAGGTGATTTAGCAATTAGCGCTTTGCTCCGCTCAATGCATATTCAGCAAAATATAACCAAAAATCACCAATCCCACCAACGCGATCAATCCCAAAACAAAAATCAATAATGCGATGATCCCACACCCCCAACCAAACAAGCGACCCAAAAAACCTTGTTCTTTATCAGGATAATCATCCGTGACTTCGATCTGTTCAAAATCGCAGTCAAATTCTTCCATCAGAACGCCCTCACCTAACAAAGCTTCATCGATTTTATCTCTCAGATATTTCAACCCTTCGGCATTCCCCCGAATACCGGAATTCCTATCGTCAAGAGCTACGCGAACCCATGGTGAGTTCGACGTGCATTTATTGCGTGAGTTATGCATCCGATTTTGATGATTCTTGAATTTTAAAAACAGACTTCCTTCTTCTAACAAAAATGTAGTGGATCACACCAAAAACACCTCCTGCACCAATTGGAGCAAGTAAGGTAAGCAGAGGGGCCTTATGGATAGTTCTCATGAAATTACTATCCATACCTACAAAATCACGATCCAAATTATCAAGCAGCGTACTCTTTCCAAAGATAGTATAATCCGTCCAGTAGTAATCAAATCTATGAATTACGTAATCTACAACAACCACACAAAGCAGAACGATCAAAGCAATAACCCCATAAATCACAACCAGCTTAAGCAGCACGGGAAAGTTGAATTTTGACTGTGGCAAAAGAGGTCTCATGGATGATTTGGTTTAATCCTCATATGAAACCCCGTGAACTCATAACGCTCCTCCAACTCTTCCAACGTCAGCATTTCCCTACCCCGCAGCGGATCGCCGATAATAAAACGATCCCCCTCACGGCCAAGGACCGCAATGAAATGTCCTGCAATCCCCAACCGCACGCCCACTACCGCCGGGAGTCCGTTTTCTGGTGAAAATCCAGAACGAAAATCAAAAACAACATGACACCCACGCGATCGCAAAGATCTCGCCAAATACCAAGCTTCCGTACCTGCAATATATGAGTGAGCTTCTTTGGCGATTTCCAATTCTGTCACATCGATCCCTAACAGTTTCAAAATTGTTGCGGTCGATGCCGCACCACAGGTCGATGCGGTGCTCTGCATACAAACCTCTTCATCCCATAGATTTTTGAAATGATCCTGTGGTATAGGACCGATCAATGGCTTGAGAATTGGAACAACAGAAATCGCCACCACTCCAAATAACGGCAGAGCCAAAAGCAGCCGCGGTAACAGCGTAGCGAAAAATCCACCCGCCACCCCAACGAACACCATCAGCAACTCTGTCCCTGCGATGCTCCGGAACTGATAATACCAACTCGTCTCAGGAATAATGTGAGTATAATACACCGCAAAACTCACCCCCGGTATCGCAGCGATCACAGCGCCGACAACTAACCATACTCGCGTCTTGAACTGCTTCCGAATCGCAAAACGATAAGCCAATAAAAAAGCCACGATCGCAAGAATCACAGAGATGATACCAAGCCAGTTTGGGTTCATGGGTAAAATCGTTTTTCCTTTCTCAATTTTTCTACCCAAAATTTTTCTGTCTAAAAATTCTCCCTCACTCCGCCGCAAAAACCCTCAACACATCCCCGATCGAGTGATCCGCTTCCAACGAATGTCTCAGCGGAGTATCGAGAATCAGCGAATACCGATTTCTCCGTCCCTCGCGCTCACGCTTGAGATATCCACCATCCTCCAGATCCGCGACGATCCGTTGCACCGCCCGCTCAGTGATTCCGATATCCACAGCTACTTCGCGTAAAGGCCTGTCGCCATTTCGAGCCAAGCAAACCATGACGTGGGCGTGATTGGTGAAAAACGTCCAGTTCGAAGAATCATTCATATTTGGAAACTAAATTCTCAACTTCACGAAAACAAGAAAACTTATACACGAATTATTATACACGAATTAGTTGACGCGATACAATTTACGTCTATTTTTCCTCAGGCAAACCAACTTAGCCGCCTAACCTAACCCTTAAACTATCATGAAAAACACACTAATTACCGCACTTCTAATCAGCTCTATCACTCCAATCTTCGCCGAACCTGCCAAACAAACCCCTGTGACCTCCGAAGAACAAAAGGCCCTTACCCCGGATCAAGCTCTCGCCGATCTGATGGCTGGTAACGAGCGATATATGGCCGGAAAACTTACTGACCTAAACATCAAAGCGAACATCGCCGAGTCTGCAACAGGGCAGTATCCAAAAGCAGTTATTTTATCATGTCTCGACTCACGAGTGCCGGTAGAAAATGTCTTCGATCAAGGTATCGGCGACATCTTCGTTGGCCGGGTGGCTGGAAATATCGAAAACGTCGATCTGCTCGGTTCATTCGAATTCGCTACCAAAGCCGCTGGTGCCAAACTCATCATGGTTCTCGGCCACGATGCTTGTGGTGCAGTCAAAGGTGCATGCGATCACGTTGAAATGGGAAATCTCACCGCCCTACTCAACCAAATCCAGCCTGCGGTCAAAGCGGTCGAATCCGAATTCACCGAAGAAAAACGTAACTCCAAAAACCCCGAATACGTGAACCGTGTGATCGAGGAAAACGTGAAAATCACCATCGCTGACATCCGCAAAAACAGCCCCATCCTCGCTGAAATGGAAAAATCCGGTGCCATCAAAATCGTCGGTGGCATCTATTCCCTCAAAGACGGTAAAGTCTCCCTTCTCAAGTAAACATCATCCAAATCATCAAGGCGCTTCCATCACCGGAAGCGCCTTTTTCATTTCAGAACTGATCATTCACTTCTCAGTTATCTTATAAATTCTCAACTGAGACGGCTCAGGAAACGGTGGTTGCCTTGGTTTATCGTTGTTCGCTTCCAGAGTCTCCCATTGCAAAAGATAGGTTACTCCCGCAACGCCAGAACTACCTATATCATTTGCGCGCCGGACACTCATCCCCGGAAAACCACTTTCGATTTTATTTATCTCCTTAGGAAAACCAGGAGGTTTCGGGACGGGAACGTTCGATAACTTAAGCGTCTTCGCATCAAATTGAATCGATCCCGAACCGTAATCCTTATGCTTATAGCTCAACGAGACGACATCGGGCTTAACAACCTTCACATTACTTATTCCAATCCCGATAAAAGCCATACTACCCCCTCCACTAAATTTAACGGGATGTTCCCAATTGGTTAAAACTTGCGGCTTCCATTTACCGTTCTCAACTCGTGCCGCATAGATCTGCATATTCTTTTTTGCATCAGATTTATGATAAACAAAAACAGGGTTATTCGCGGAATCGAATATCAACTTTTGACCGCCATTGATGATGCCGCCACCAACGGGGATAGGATCGACATAAAGCGCTTTGTTTTCTAACCGAATGGGTAACTCAACTTTCTCACCTGTAATCGTCTCCCAATGAATGAGATCCGGGCTACGAACATACGAGAGATGATGATTCGTCGAACAATCCGAGCTTTCCCGCCAAACCCAATGCACATGAAACAACCCGTCGGGCCCTAAAATAGGATCAGACGGATAGGCATTTCGTTTATTATCCCCATCGAACAACGAGGTATCAAATAAACGCGACCATGTTTGTTTCTCTACATCATATCGATTGTAATAATTGGATCCATCACCCGATCCCCCATCGCGATATGAGAAAATTAGACGATTTTCCTTATCTCTAAAAAAGCGTGGATAGGTGACTTTACTCTCCAGTTTTCCTGTCATTTCAGCAGGCTTCAAAGTGGTGATATCGCCAGGCTTTTGGGTACGGAAATAAATCAATGGAACTTTATGCATGTTACCGGAAACGTGCAATTGCCCCGCGCTATCTAAGGCCATCGTTACGTAGTTATGAGAATCCCAAACAATCTTTGTCGGCAGCACTTGGTAAACCCAAGTCGGGGCATCTAATTTACGCGATGCGACCACCATGTTCCGCTCCGCATTATAATATGCCACGTATTGAACATTCGGCGTCGTCAGCAAACAAAACCCGACAGGAAACTCCGCAGGGACTTTCGATATATCAAGCTTCTCGCTCACCACCATTTCCCCCGCACACGCAAAAGCCACACTCAGCATCAAAACCAATAAACCCCTCATGGCCCTACCTTACGCATTCAATCACTCTCAATTTTCATGATTCATAGGTCAAATTCAGCTCAATCCCAGTAATCTAGTGGCTTTCATTACCAATTTTCATTTCGCGACATTCTTTTCGTGTTTTTACTTGCGTATGTATTTCATCTGGAATTATACCTCCGTTCAGCACACCAAAACATGGAATCCATCGCCCTACTCCTAGCCAACCTCATCTCACCACCCGTCATCGCCTTCGCCGCTGGAATCATTGCAGTTTACGTCAGAAGCGATCTAAAATTCCCCGAACAAGTCTACCAAGGCCTCACCATCTACCTCCTCCTCGCCATTGGCTTCAAGGGTGGCAAAGCCATAGCTCACTCAAGCATCGCAGAGCTCGCCGCACCCATCGGCATCACCCTCGTGATCGGCAGTTTGATTCCGATTCTGGTTTTCCTCTTCACAAGAAAAGTCCTGAAAATGCGGGTCTCAGATGCCGCCGCGCTCGCCGCCCATTACGGTTCGGTCTCGGCCGTCACTTTCATGGCCTGCCTTGCCTTCCTCGATCAACAAGACATCAGCTACGAAAAATTCATGCCAGCCATCATGGCCGCCATGGAAATCCCCGCCATCTTCGTCGCCATGGTGCTCGCCAAATCGTTCAGCGCCCAAGCCAAAACCCCGCTCAAAAACTCCATCCACGAGGTGATCACCGGCAAAACCTTCATCCTGCTGATCTGCGGCATCGTCTGCGGAGTAACAGCCAGCGATCAAAGCCGCGCCCTTCTCGAACCCTTCCTCATCTCTCCCTTCTACGGAGTGCTGATGTTATTCCTCCTCGAAATGGGTCTCATCGCAGGATCAAAAATCAAAGAATCCAAAGGCATCAGAAAAAGCCTGATCTGCTTCGCCATCGTTGCACCCATCATCCAGGCAATGATCGGACTCCTACTCGCATGGTCCATCGGCCTCAGCCAAGGCGGCGCGGTCATCTTCGCCGTCCTAGCCGCCAGTGCCTCCTACATCGCAGCCCCCGCCGCCGTCCGCGCCTCCCTCCCCAACGCCGACCCCGCAGTCTACGTCACCACTTCCCTAGGCATCACCTTCCCCTTCAACCTGGTTATTGGCATACCACTCTACCTGGCGATGAGCAATCTGCTGTATAGCCAGTGAACAGAGAATGCGTTCAGTTCTTCATTCAAAAATCAACAATCGGAAATCATCAATCGTAAATCCAATCTTTGAGCGGATCGTTACAATCATTCGGTTTGATTGACTCCGTTTCACTCCGTCCAGGCGATCAGGACTACGTCACTTTTCTGAAGTTCGCTAGCGCTCACACTGCATTGACGATTGATGATTGTTGAGGTTTGATTTTTGATTTAATTCAGCCACTCAAGCCCCCATCGCTCCCCCATTTAACCTCTTCATTGAAGTTTAAAGTTTAAAACTTAAAGTTTCCGCCCTTGAGGGTTGAACTTTGAGATTTGAAACTTACGGTGACCCCATGTCCACCTGCGGCCCTAAAATGAAAATGGATCCTCAACTCCACCGAGAGCAAAAGCCCTCGTGGATTAAAGTCCGTCTTCCGAACAATCCTGCCTTCTGGTCGACCAAATCCCTCATCACCGATCTCAAGCTCGTCACGGTCTGTGAAGAGGCGCAATGCCCGAACCGCTGGGAGTGTTGGGGACAAGGCACCGCGACCTTCATGATCGCCGGTGACAAGTGCACCCGTGCCTGTGGTTTCTGCGCTGTCAAAACCGCCAAACCCGATGCCCTGGAGTCCGACGAACCCGCCCGCGTCGCCGAGGCCACCAGCCGGATGAATCTCAAACACATCGTCATCACCGCCGTCGCTCGTGATGATCTTAAAGACGGTGGAGCCGAACATTTTCGTGAAACGATCCGCGCCGTGCGTGAAGTCAATCCAGGCATCATCATCGAAGTCCTCGTGCCCGATTTCAACGACCGCGATTGGGCCCTGCAAATGGTCATGGATGCACGTCCACACATTTTCAATCACAACCTCGAAACCGTCGAACGCCTCACTCCCCTCGTTCGCTCACGTGCTAAATATCAGCGTTCTCTAACCGTTCTTAAAAAAGCCAAGCAAATGGTCAACGGCAACGTCTCCACCAAATCCGGCATCATGCTCGGACTTGGTGAACGTCACGAAGAAATTCTCAAAGCGATGGACGACTTGTTAGAACACGACGTTACGGTCCTCACCCTCGGCCAGTATCTTCGTCCGACACCGAAACACCTGCCGGTCGTCGAATACATCCACCCCGACAAGTTTGCGGAATACAAACAGATCGCCCTCGACAAAGGCTTCCGCCATTGCGCCTCTGGCCCGCTCGTCCGCTCGTCTTACCACGCCGCCGATTTCCGCCCCGAGCTCGACGTCCTAGACGCCATCGAAGCCGACCTACGCGCCATCACCGGTTTGGAGCTTGGCCCCGAGCATCTGCCTGTGTTGCAGACGTTGAAGGTGTGAAATCTTTCACTCATTCAAAAATCAAACCTCAACAATCATCAATCGGAAATCAAATTTACGAACGGCGGCTCTAGTCATTCGTTTTGATTGACGATTGATGAATGACGATTGTTGATTGTTGATTTAGAAGATAGAGCTACTTATCTGACTCAACTCTAGCTTGTGCATCCATCCACCTCCCCCCCTTTCGTGAACTTCGTGGTTAAATTCCCCCCTATTTCCACGGTCAACTCGGCGAGTTGACCCTACCATTCATAAGAAAATCGGTTTTCGGGTTCAGTTCCCCTTCCCCTAATTCTCAATATTCCACTGAACCTCGATTCCCTCCGGCGCTTTAAAATCTGGCCCTAGTACAAATAAGGCGGTCGCCCATGCATCAGCGGTAGTGCAGTCATTTGCCAGAACAGTTACCGATGATGGCGGACGGATCACCGGAGTGTGAGTTATAGGATCAATAATATGACCCGCCAACCCACCGGAAGCAGGTTTGAACTGACGATAGTTTCCACTGGTAGCAACCGCGCGTCCGCGCAACTTCATGGTTCTTGAAAGCGTTCGTGTCGCTGGATCCGGCGCTTCGATAGCGACTTCCCATTCCCCATCTCCCACCAATATTTCACCACCCAATTCAAAAACAAAATCTGTAACTCCAAGTTCACGCAGTCGCTCCCCAACCCGATCTATCGCAAAGCCCTCGCCAATCGCAGAAAGATCCATCCCACTTCCACTGGGACCGAAACCCGCATCACTCGTTTCTTTGAGCAAACGATAATCAAATGCCCCGGAGCTCTTTTGGTGGATCACTTCTGCTAGATCGATGACTCTCTGCAAATCCGGTGTGATCGGCTCCCCGTGATTCGCGCGAGAAACATCCGATTCATCTCGCCACTTACTCAGCACTGCCTCCCATTTCTCCAACACTTCTGCAACCTCCGGCGCTAAATTCTTCGCACCATCGCCACGCCAAGCAAGCTTCCAAGTCGTCCCCATCGCTTCGCCAGTAAGGATTTGCGGTTCTAATTTTTTCTCACATGAGACCAATGCGAACAAGGCAATGCATAGCGGAAGTATGACTTTGAAATTCATAGGAAAACATACAAACAAGCCGCCCCGATCAAAACCGTTGCCACGCTGTCTTTCCGTGTCCATGCCGAAGGCGATTGTGTTAGAAACCTCAGCATCGCACCCGTTGGGCAACCGTAATGACAATACGCTTGGGGCAGGAAAAACGCCGCCACCAATCCAATCGTGAAAATCGCAGCAGGAACGAACGCCACAAAACCCGAGCTCCATGTTTCAAACGGCTCGAAATACGCAAACGGCAAACCACTACCAACCAAAGCCAGCAGCCAAATCACGATCAGAGTCGCCCATGGCAAGCGCACCAACACCGCGTGGAGTTTGGCAGGAAGATGAAACCGCTTTTTCACCATACCTCCGAGTAAAGTCTGAGCCGCACCATGCGGACAGATGCGGTTGCAATACACGTTTTTTCCCGTGAATGCAGGCACCATCAACGCCGCTGCGGTCAGCACAACCAGAGGCAAAATCGCACCCGCACCAAATCCATGTGCCCCCCAACCTAACAACTGATCCTGACTCACCATCCAACCCAACCCAACCCCAGCCGCAACCGATACCACCGCGAAGCCGGAACGCATCGACTTTTTCCCTCCCACTTTGCTAATTCCCAAAAACACCCCGAGCGCGATCCAAAAAATCGCCAACGCGCTTTTCCAAGAAAACGCAGCTCTTTTCTCTTCCGCAATATGCCGGCTCAGCATCTCCCTCACACTCTCCACCACCGCGTGATTCGTGTAACTCGCACCACTCGTAAACAACGAAGGCGAAACCCAAGTATCTTCTGGCAGAATTTCCTCCACGCTCTTCCCTGCAAAACCATCCGCGTATTTCACCTCCTCTTTCACCGAGCTCACGTAAGGTTCGTTATCGCGACTCCCGAGAAATCCTATCCCTAGCACCTTTTTCTCATCGCGATCCAACGCAACGATCACATCCGAAGTTCCGTTGAATCCCCGCGCGGAGACTCCCATCCGACTGCTGCGTAAAACGGTACCGATGGATTCTTTCCCCTTACTTACTCCATACGTTCCACCCGTTTTGTTAGATGAAATGAGATCCGCATCTGGAAACCATTTCTTCACATCCGCCAAGACAAGCGGAGCTGGAAACCATTGTTCCATTCCCTCCGCACCGAACCGCGCCGCGACACCGCGCGCCATCGCTTCGCTGGTCAAGGTCGCTCCTGAAACCACGATAGGCGAACCCGCCGCACCCAACGACGACTCAGATTTCCCGTTCCACTGCTCCCAAAAATTCTTATCGCGCAACACCTTCTCTACATGACCGTCGGTATCCGAGCTTGCGAGAAACTTCACGGCTTTGACTTTTCGATCCACATCGAAAATAACCAATAATTCCGAAGTCCCTGAGTATCCTTGAATTTTCTCCGCCTCTGGAGAAGTCGATGTCGCCCAACCTACCGTAAGATCGTCCTTTGATATCAGAGGATACATCCCATCGACAGGGTCGCCAACCGACGCCACATCAAATAGCGCATTCGAATGGGCATCAAAGATCACCTGATTTGCAATCGAATAAATTACATTACGATCTAGCTCTGTATCATCAGCAGGTAAGAACCGCAAACAAACCAGCGCCACCAAAATAATCCCGAGCCGATAGGCGCCAAGCGCCCACCGCATCAATCGCCTGCGCCCGTTAGTTTGCAGGCTTTGCACTCTCGGTTTTGTCATCAAGGGATTTTTTCAGCTCATCAAGACTCGCGAAACGCTTGTCACCCGGAAGTTTCCATAAACCTTTCACTTGATCGAGATGCTTCTGATAAATATCCCGTGGGGTGCAATCGTGAACTGTTGCCAGTGCAGCCGCGCGTCCGATCACCACACCCATCATGCCGATGGTTTTCATCACTCGTATCGTTCCCAGCGCATCGCGCTCCACGCTGATGTTGCGTCCCGCCATAAAAAGGTTGGGAATATTTCTTGAATACAAGGTCCGGTAAGGAACCGCGTAGCCAACGTTTTTATCAACTCCTTTGCCATGCTCGGCGCGCGCAATGAACGGCTTACCGGGGATGGCGTTGATATATTTTTCCAAAGGATAATGAAGATCGATCGACCATGTGGTGAGAAACGTCGCGTCATCGAACTCTTTCTTACCACGAATTTCATCACCTTTGAGAATCACATCGCCCAGAATCTGAACTGTCTCGCGAGTGCCGCCCACATACGCCAACCATGTCAGTTCCGCATTGGCATGCTTGTTTGGATCACGCTCCGCGTGCGCACCGTGATTTTTCATCGAACTCCAAGCACTATACGCAGCCAGCAAATTCAAATCCCGTGTCAGCTCCAGATCTTTAACGGGATGGTTATCGAATCCGCTCTCCCAGAACCACTCGGCATGACCGAAACCATGAATCACTTTTGGATAAGGAAATTGATTCGAGTTGAACTGATGCATCCATGGCTCATTCGGGAAGCTCACAGCCTTATCGCGATTCTCCCACATCCACATATTGCTCATGCCCATCCGTCCCTTCTCGGTGGATTTCGTGTCCGCACCTGACCACATCCCGATGAAACCATGACCCGTGCAATCGGCGAAAAACTTGCCTTTGATTCGTTTGAGTTTTCCGGCATCGATATCCACCGCTTTCACCGAAGCGATTTTTCCATCCGCCATATCCAAGCCATACGCATGATGACCAAGGAACAGCGTGATGTTTTTCTCGGCTTTGACGACCTTGTCTTTCTTGTCATCCACAAACTCCTCAGCCGGTGCTGGCGATGCTTTGGCTTCGTCCTCAAACTCACGGATGATCTGATCTAACGGATACTGACTCGGCGGGTAAGTCCCCTTCGCCCAAACCCGTATCTCAGAAGAGCCGTTTCCACCCAACACGTCCCGATTCTGAATAAGCGCGACTTTCGCTCCCATGCGCGCAGCAGAAATCGCCGCACCGAGTCCGCCGTAACCGCCACCGACAACAACGAGATCATACTCACCCGCGTCTTCGATCGCGCTCGGCACTCCGGAAATTTTCCATGCGGTGCGTTCTTCAAACGTCGCGTCCGCTGGCGGGGTAAAACTTGCATCGCTGCTGAAAAGCACGGCATCTGCGCGTCCGTTGAATCCAGTGAGATCTTTCAACCACACTTTCGACTTACCGGCTTTGAGCTGGGTTTTTCCTGCCAACTGCCAAGTCCACTTGGTATCGTTTTTCCCAAGCTCCGTCTCCAACTCCACACCATTCACCGCCACTTTGAATCGACCCGCGCTCTCAGGCCGCTCAAGACGCTTGGTCCAATCAATCGTCCTCACCCAAACCTTATACTCCCCCGCCTCAGCCACCTCGAACTCCGTGCTCGCATCCGCCACCGGCTTCCCTAAACCATGCGCGATGAGATACGACGAACCCATCGACTCGATAAATTGGGTATCAACCCCCCAGCCACCTTTGTCGGTAAACTGTTCGGTTTCGATGAGAAACGATGCTGCTTGAATCTGGGTGGAGGCCAAAAGGCCAATAAGTAATGGGATTTTCATATGCTTTGGTGAAGAAGTGGGCAGATAACGCTCAAAATAGAGCCGAGCTTTCAAGAATCCGCCATCTTATTCCGCTGACGTGCCTCGCGGAAAAACGATTGTAACAAGGCCAGCGACTCATCGCCCAGTACCCCTGCCGTTACCTCACACTTATGATTTAAAGGCGGATTTGCATCCAATAAATTGATCCAGCCACCTGCCGCGCCTGCTTTGGGATCGCCACAACCAAAAACCACTCGATCCGGCCGACAATGCACAATCGCCCCCGCACACATCGGGCAAGGCTCTTTGGTCACGTAAAGCGTGCATTTTTCCAACCGCCAATCGCCCAAAGCCTGCTGCGCCGCCGTCAAAGCCAACATCTCCGCATGAGCCGTCGCGTCTTTCAAAGTCTCCACCTGATTCCAAGCACGCCCAATGATTCTCCCCTCATACACCACCACCGCCCCCACCGGAACCTCCGATGCCGCATAAGCCTTCTGCGCCTCACGCATCGCCTGCTGCATGAAATGGGCATCACTGTGGAGATCTATGATTAATTCTTCGCTCATCTAGATGGGTTTTAACCTCCAAGATTCAAAAATCAAACACCAAGCCAGCTAAGTCCTAAGTGATGTTCAATCGACATCACTCGGTTGCGCTTCGCTCTTGAACCTGAGATTATCTTTTTATCGGACCACTGTAATCTGTGTTCTGTGGACCTCGGGCATAAACATCAAGCGCGACTCCTCGACGTTCGGAGAGCATTAAACGATTGAATTCTGCCATATACCTCTCTGCTGTCGGAATGTGCTTCTCGTATCCGCCTATGCCCTGCCAGGTGACATCAAAACGGCCGTGATCAAACTTGTGTCCTGCCACACCCGGAATCCAGTAATCATCCTGATCGTATCTCGCCAATCCGAGCAATCCATACTCGCCTTGGGCAACACGAGCTCGAACTTCAGATTTGGGATCACTCTCCATCCAATCCACGAATGCCTTTTCATTCATTGAGTCGCTGACCTGTCGCAAGCCGGGCAATTGCGCCGCCTGCCAAACCAAATGACTACAGCCTGTCATTAGAGCAAGAGTCGATGCTAGAGTAATCAAACAATAAGGTCTCATCTTGTTTCTTCCTAATGTTAAAGCCCAGCGACGGAGTCACTTGGCGCGCAGTGTGCTGCTCGGAGAACACTCCGTGACAAGCCATTCCGTTCGCTGTAGCGCCTGGATCAGCTCAGTAGATTTTCTGTTTCTGGCTCCAGAGATATTCATGCGTGTTTATTCTTCCGCTTCTTCATCAATATCATCGTTAAAGCATAAATCACTATTAAATTCACGATTACTGCCGAAACGTGAACCAATGTGACACCCTCGATTAACTCATAAACTTCAATAGGTAAAAATATACCACAACTAACTACCGCCAACCACTCGGCCCACGGGCGCCCGAACCATAAGCCGTAGGCCTCAGAAAATCGCAAACATGCGTATAAAAAACCAATGGCAACCATCAACCATAAACCAGCATCTGTCATTTTGTCGGACGCCTCAATAAAACTACGCGCAAATCCTGAAGCTGGATTAACATGAAGCCAACCGACCAAAGCTGCGGCAACCAAACGAACGTCATGATGAACAAGCGACAAAACGCCAAAACCAACGAGAAGGACTATTGCGCCTTTCAAACCTTCGATAACGGCCAAAGACTTCAATACAACTTTTGAGGCGTTCATGTGCATTCAGTATATTTTTGCCGGACGTTAGAGTGGTGGCACACCGGCTTGCACGCACAAAATTAATCAGACGGCTTTCTCGGCTGCGCCATCTGCGCCTTGTTCTCCTTGTTAAATGCGCTCAGGATCAACGGGATAATCCCCCCGATTGCAGCCCCTGGAAGTGACATCGTGTAGAACACGACTAGTTGGGGCGACCATAAGAACATGATCGATCCAGCAACGAACCCCATCACAGCACCTAATACCATACGGATAGGAAGACTTGCGTTCTCCTTCGCTCGGAGGAATTCGATAGCAACTGAGTAAAGAATCGACGGGATGCCCATTATGAGAATGCCATATCCGAACCAGAGAAGAACAATGATCCCAAGATCCCCCGAATTACGAATCAGGCTTGGGAGCGCAAACAGAGCTGAACCGAGGATATAAAGCGGTATCGGTAGTATCGCGCCTAGAAATATTTTCCTCGAATCCATTCTAGCAGATGTGTTTGAGTCTCGGTTTCATTGCGAATTTCTTTGGAGAACGTTAGAGCGCATCCACGGCGGGATGGAAGCCCGAATTTAATTTTGTGGCTTATCGCCGTTGGATGTCGCGGCTTGTTAGCCTCTTCCGCGAATTAAACCATTCATGGAGCTTTGTGTAATTATCGACTTTGTCCTTCGCTAGAATCTTTGCAATATCCCATCTTGAGACAGCTGGAGATACCATCCATTCGTCATCTTGCTTGATCAATAACATCGGATATATATCGAAATGACCTTTCTTTTCGTTTGAATTTATAATGCACACCGCACAATCGCCATCAATCTTCTCATCAATAATCTCGAAATGCGACCCAGGTAAGGCGGTAGCGGCGATAAATTCCTTCACCGAAGCTTTTAAGAGTTCGGTCATATTGTCTGAAATACCTTTGAACTTCGCCGCATGATTCCATGTGGTTTCAAAATCTTTTGACTGTGCAGTCTTCTCGAATGCTGTGAGAGCTTCTGTGGGTGTTCCTGCAAACACGGCTTGAATACAAAGAACTGCGAGGATGATGTGAATTTTCATTTTCTTTGGCTAACGTTGAAGTGTAGGCAACCGCGCGTTGGCCTGTCCAGAGCGAAGCGAACCTGAGAGCTGTCCGCGGTTGCCTAGCATATCTTGTTCGCTTTGTCTTTTGTTGAGTTAGTAGTCACCCTTACCGTCCGGATAACTGGGCTGCTCAGCACCAAGGCCTCCACGTGAGGCAATTAACTTTCTGATCTTATCTGAGTCATATTCTATTACTTGATGTAATTTGTAGTCGTAGGCGGATTCAAATTTAGCATCGTCTTTGACGACTAATACACTTCCATCTACACTCCAAAATACTCGCGAGTTAGATCCTTCTGAGCCAATTACTGTTCCCAGAGAAGCAGGTCCGGCGAAGGTGTGAGGCCAATCTGATGCAGACAGAACAAAACACAGGTCTCCTAAACTACGGTTCTCGATAAATGCTCTATTTGTAGAGCCAGACGGTCCGATCACAGCAGTCGCATTAGGCGGATAAAACTTCCATTGGATAATCAAGAATAGGACGGCAACGATGAGTATGACAAAACACAATGCACATCCAATAATGATTCGTTTGATTATTGATTTAGTCTTACACGCTAACATATAGATTGTTTTATGGCGAACGTTTGATGTGCGCCCACCGGCGCGATTGAAAGGAAAATGAATTGAATTTGAAAAGCTTATGGCCGGTTGGTGCGTCACGACTTGTTCTGCTCTTGGATTTCTGTGACTAGAGACACTCGACTCCGTAGAGAAACGCAAGGAACTCTCCCATCACCAGACGCCGATTGCCATCAAGGTCAGCAACTTCAACTCGGTAGAATGTCGACTGGTTCGGTGATGAATCAAAAGAACGACCAGGCCGTGCAATCGCGTGCCAAGCCGATCCTCTGATCTCTCTCTGAATGATCGGCGTCTTGAACAGACGAACTACCAACGAGAAGTGGTCATCCTCGGCATTGAGTTCTAGCCGCGTGAAGAGCACGCAAAGCGAACCAAGCAATGTTGTTATGGCGATAGAGACGACCAAGTTTCCGAGTACCAGTGACTCAAACGGGAGGAGGGCACCGATGAAGACTACAAGCAGCGGCAAGATGAATGCGGTCATAATCACCATCGAAAGACGGGGTCTAAATTGTCGTCTCAGCGATTCCATTTCTTGCAGAACAGTATTTGTGTAAAAGTTTGTGGTATAATTTGCGAGGAAAGCAGGCAGGGCGACCGGGAACAGTATAGAATCGGTACTAACGATTTGCGAGGAAAGCAGGCAGGGCGACCGGGAACAGTATAGAATCGGTACTAACGATTCGTTAATAAGCTGGGTCACTTGCCTGCCTTCCCCGCTCTTTTCGGATAGTTGCATGAGCAGTCTAGACATTGACGCGCTCGAACACAAGACAGAAGGATTCGAGCGGGGGTTTTCCATTTATATCCAACTCAACCCCTATGAAAGAATTCACACCATCGCCATATATCGAGGTCGGTATAGACCTTTCTAAAGACAAGCTCGACGTTGCTCTCAACGGGAAAATCATCGCAGTCTCTAATGACACGAAGGGCATCAATACTCTCTTCTCAAAGCTCAGCGCTTTGCAGGAGCCTTATCGTCTAAATTGCGAAGCTACGGGGCCTTATTCTAGGCTTCTAGTCGGACTAAGCCTTAAGAGTAAAATCCCAATCTCTATTGTTAATCCTCGTGCTGTGCGCAGCTTCGCCCGTGCCGCGGGTCAATTGGCAAAAACCGATCAAATCGACGCTCTACTGATTGCTAGTTACGCGAAAACCTTTAATCCCGAATTAGTTGGCGATGCATGGTTTAGCAAAATGCGCCTATCTCAGTTCCTACAACGTATCGATTTTTTGACTGCGACACGTGCCCGCTGTAAAGCCTCGCTCGATTCTTATAATGATCCTGAGATACTAAAGGAAATACGTCGCGAGATCTGTGCACTTGATAAGCGTATAGAGACATACCAGGCAAAGATCGACAGAGAGATTGGCCAAAATAAAGAGCTCAACGCGCGCAGAGAAAAACTCAAAGAGATTAAGGGAGTTGGTGAAAATACATCAACCACACTGGTCATTACGATGCCCGAGCTCGGATCAATGAATCGCAAAGAAGTAGCGGCTCTATTTGGTCTTGCTCCTATGAATAAAGATAGCGGCAAAGTGACAGGAAAAAGGATGATAAAACATGGACGCTCTAGGCCTCGTAGAGCGCTGTATATGGCAGCCTTGTCTGCTTGTCGTTATCATCCAACATTGAGCCAGTATTACAAAAAAATCCGCGAAAATGGAAAACCTGCGAAGGTAGCTCTAGTCGCAATAGCTAGAAAGCTAGCAATCATGCTGAATACATCCCTAAAAGTTTCTTCGCAAACATAGTTGCTTATTAGTAGGACGTCGGGACCGTATATCCAGCGACTGTCATTTCTAGACCTGATAGAAAAATCCTTGATTTGAAAAGGATTTTTTCACTCTGCGCGTGTATATCAGGGTTCTTTCTTTCAACTTTGACAGTTGTATTTGGATTTCTGATATACACGCGTTTGTCGCGTAAAGGGGCTTCCCCACACGCGACCATGAATAGATTAAGATGAGTGAATCCTGGGATATTTGGGAGAGATGAGAGATGACGGCGCACCCGACGGCTCGGGGCCGCTACAGTGAGCCTTGGCGGAGGCGGATCGCCAATCGTTCCCACTCCACTTTCCTATTTCCCTCGATTTTTCCTTCCCATCTCGCTTTCCCATGCTTCCCTAATCCCGTGATTCCCAAGACTTACCTCGACCGCGTTATCGCTCCTTCTCTGCTTGCCGCCAATTTCTCAAAAATCGGAGAGGAAACGACCCGTGCCATCAATGCTGGGGCGGATTGGTTGCATCTCGATGTCATGGACGGTCATTTCGTAGATAACATCTCCTTCGGCCCAGCCATGGTGCAGGCGGTTCATGAATCGAACGATATCTTCCTCGATGTCCACCTGATGATTTCAAGACCCGATCATTACCTTCCGCGCTTCGTCGCTGCTGGAGCGGATTGCATCACGGTGCATATTGAGGCAGATCACAACGTTTCAGACACACTCAAGCGCATCCGCGAAGCCGGTTGCCTCGCTGGTCTCTCACTCAATCCAGCGACGCCCTTTTCCGAGGTCGTTCCGTTTCTCGCTCAAATCGATCTTCTCCTGGTCATGACAGTCGTCCCCGGATTTGGGGGTCAGCCATTCATGAACGAAATGATGAGCAAGGTCGAAGCTGCCGCAGCCTATCGCAAAGAGCACAACCTCAGCTACCACATCGAAGTCGACGGCGGCATCGGTGCAGAAACCGCCGCAATCAGCGCCAAAGCCGGAGCCAACGTCATGGTCGCAGGATCAACCACCTTCGGAGCCAAAGACATGGCCGCCGCTATCAAAGCCATCCGCGAAGCGTAAGCAAAATTCTTCTTCATTCAAAAATCAAAAATTAACAATCATCAATCGTCAATAAACCGTAATATTTAACGGCCCGCTAAATCCAGCCACGAATGACATAGGATTGATTGATGATTGATGATTTCCGATTGTTGATTTTTGATTTAAAAGCCCTCTCACCTCTCACCTCTCACCTCTCACCTCTCACCTCTCACCTCTCACCTCTCAACTCTCACCTCTCACCTCAATGCCCAAAAAAAGCGGAACCGAACGAGTCGTAATGAAAGTTTTCACCTACGGCATCCAACCCAAAATCTGGAGACAATTTTCCATCGATACATCGGTAAACTTCCTGCAGTTGAGCGATGCGGTCCAAGCAGCGATGGGATGGGAAAACAAACACCCTCACGAATTTCGTCACGGAAAAGGCAAACGCCTCGTGGATGTGATTGGGCCCGTTGGTTTGCAAGATCAGACACTCGGCGAATTCCAGGACGAGACTCTACTCACCGTCGCCGATTACATTGGCCGCAAACGCCTACCGATGCGGATGCTCTACCGTTACGACTTCGCAGATGAATGGATTCATGAAGTCGTTTTCGAAAAACGCGTCGAAAGCGATACTGTCACCGGGCCGGAAATGATCGCTGGCGAACGCGCCTGCCCACCCGAAGATTTCGGCGGAGCCTTCCAATACATGATGGCCGCCGCTGGTGAAATCGAATGGGCACATCCGGGTTACATCCCGGAACACTTCGATCCAAAAGTCGTGAACTTTGAAGCGAAGAAGACTCGCAAGAGATGAAACTAAACTTCTACAGCATCTTCGTTGCGATTTTCGCCTCCGGTGGATCAATGGCATTTGCCCATCAATCGGAACCACAGCAACCCTTCGAGCGTCCACACGCGCATGAAAACTTTGAGTTCCACATCCACACCGGATTGGAAAGTCGCTATTTCTCGGAAGGCCGCGATGCCCTAAATGGCGATTCGATCTGGGCCAGCAGTTTTGAGTTTGGACTCGAACATTTCGCTGCGGGTCTTTGGTATGGTAACTCTCCCGATCAATCCTACGACGAACTCCAACTCAGCCTCGCACTCACCCAAACTTTCGGCGATTTCGAAGCCTACATCGGCTACACGCATTACATTTTTCCCTTCGATGGCAGCCACGACGACGAAATCGGAACCGGTATCACTTGGTCTGGCTTGCCTGCCGAAATCGAACTCTCCGCCGACATCTACCACTCATTCGATGCCGATGGCTATTTCGCCGAACTCTCCGCCTCACGTGAATTCGAAATCACCGAGCCATTCAGCGTAGCCTTATCATCCATCTTCGGAATCAACCAAGGCTACGTCTCAGACGGCCACGACGGAGCAAACCATTTCGCCCTCCAAATCGGCTACGAATACGTTCTCACAAAATCTCTCTCACTCATCGCCCACACCACCTACAGTTGGGCAATCGACAAAAAGGCCACCGCCCCTGGCGATGCGCTGTTAGAAGATTTCTTCCACTGTGGCGCCGGACTCCAGTGGAATTTTTAAACTCCTCTTATTTTTTACCCAAAATTTTTCTGTCTGCAAATCGCTCAGACTCCACCCCAACTCGCCGCCGACTTCCCAGCACGAGTCCCTGTCGCGAACGCCCCCTGTAACAAATAGCCGCCCGTCGGCGCGTCCCAGTCTATCATTTCTCCACAGAAAAAAACGCCGGGGAACTTCTTGAGCATGAGCTGATCATTGAGCTCGCTCCAACATACTCCGCCCGCTGAGGAAATTGCCTCAGCAATGGGTCGAGGACCTTTGAGAGAAATCTGACAAGCTTTGGTACGCGCAACGAGTTCCGCTGCACTGGTCACCGATTGCAACCCGATCACCTGCCGCGCCGCTTCGCTCAACTTCCAGCGCCGCGTCGCCAGCTCCAAAAGATCCGCTCCACCATCGCCTAATTTCTCTAATAACTCCTGATGCGAAAAAGTCGGTTTAAAATCGATTTCTAAAACCGGTTCTTTCATCCCCCGCAACTCCCTACCCAGTGCATAAACCGTTCCTCCTTCCAAGCCGTAGCGCGTGATCAATAACTCCCCTGACACCTGCTTGCCGCCTGCCGATACCACGATGTTCTTCATCGGCATTCCCTCAACTTTTTCTAACAAACCCTCCGGCCAATCAACCTCCCAACCACAGTTCGATGCTACCAATGGTTCACACTTCACGCCCAACTCCTGAAACTTCGCCAACCATCCCCCATCCGATCCAGTTTTAGGCCACGACCCACCACCAAGCGCAAAAACGATCGCCTTTGCCGCTGCTTCAAAACCGTTTTCAAAAACCAACACATTCCTCTCGCGCAGTTCGCACCAAAGATGCCGTGGCCGGATCTCCACGCCTAACCCTTTCAACTTCGCCAACCACGCCCTCAACACCGGTGCGCCTTTCAACGCTTTCGGATACACCCGCCCACTCGTTGCCTGAAACGTTTCCTGCCCGAGACTGTGCGACCATTCACACAACTCCTGCGGTTTGAAATCCGTTAGCAAACTCTGCCAAATTTTCCCGCCAGCATAACGCGAAACAAAAGTCTCAAAATCTTCCCCGTGCGTGAGATTCAACCCACCTTTTCCTGCCACTAAAAATTTCCGGCCCACCGATGGTTTCCCATCAAACACCGTCACAGACCGACCCGCCATCGCAGCAACCTCCGCCGCGCGCAAACCAGCAGGCCCGCCACCGACAATCACGACATCGAGTTGCTCCATACTCGTATCGTTAAACCAATTTCAACCGCGCCAGATCCTGTGCGTCGATCAAACCGATTGGTTTACCCTCCGAGTTGACCACGACGATATCATCGATCCGTTTCTCACCCACTTGCTTGACGGCCTCGACTGCAAGCGAATCTTCCGTAAGGGAAATCGGATTACGGGACATCAGATCCGCGACAAGTATTTCACCAATCGATGTATTCTTTTCATAACCACGTGCGAAATCCCCGTGAGTGAAAATTCCTGCGAGTTTGCCATCATCGGCCAAAATCAAACAAGCACCCGAGCGATTCCGATTCATCTCCGCCACAGCATCGATCACCCGTGCAGTCATCCCAACCATCGGCATTTCTTCTTTGCGGCGCATCACATCGCCAACTCTTAAAAGCAGCGCGCGACCCAGTGAACCACCAGGATGATAACGCGCGAAATCTTCTTCTGAAAATCCACGTGCTTCTAACAAAACCATCGCCAACGCATCACCCATGACCAACATCGCAGTGGACGATGAAGTCGGCGCAAGATTCATCGGACACGCTTCACGCTCAACCCATGTGTCCAGCGCGACGTCTGCCGCTCGTGAAAGCGAAGAACCTCGCTTACCACACAGCGCGATGACTTTGACATCGAAGCTACGTAAGAATGGCACTAGGTCGAGTAGCTCTCCGGTCTCACCGGAATAAGAAAGCGCGAGAACCACATCGCCATCGCACAGCAAACCAAGATCGCCATGCAGCGCATTCTGTGAATTCAGCACCACCGCCGTTGCGCCCGTAGAGTTCAGGGTCGCCGCGATTTTATGACCTACGTTTCCAGATTTCCCCACCCCAACAATCACCACCTTGCCGCGATTTTCCAGCGAGTCCTTAATCAAACGCACCGCCTCACCGAACTCCGTACCAAGCCGTGAGGCCATCTCACGCAGGCTGTCCGCTTCCATCTCAATGACTGATCGTGCTTTCGCTTCAAAATCCATGACCGACAGTTCAACCCTTACGGCCGACTATTTCAACTCGTAATAGCAAGCCCCACAGGATGGCAATTTCCCTAGTTCTAAGCCTTCCGAGAGCATAGACTCGCCGGAAACCCTCATTTCGATTGAACAACCCAGCCGTCCAAGCCACGAAAACTTATCAGATGAGGCCATACCGATAAACGCCAAGGCATCTTCGGTGAACCGAACTTTCACCGCCAAATCCCGATCTGGGTGGAAATTCGCCACGCATAAAAATACCTGTCCGCTCTTATTGTCATGGCGAAGAAACGCATAGATCCAGTGACCCGATACCGATTCACCCTCACAGCGACCAAAGTTGTCGTTTTCGTGATTCGCGTAATTCAACCCAAAAATCTCACCTCGCTCAAACGCCGGCTCACGCAAGAGGTTTAATAAATCCGAATACCAATGGCGCAGTTGCTTCTGCTCCGTCGATAGCTCTCCTCCATCGAACTTCCCTCTATTCACCCATTTCTGAAATTCTGGCATCGCGGTGTAATCAAAAATGGAAGTCCGACCATCATCTCCGCTAAAACCTTCCGCCCCGATGGCTGGTTCACCGATTTCTTGACCATTATAAAACATGATAGACGCTCGACTCATTCCAAACATCACCGCAGCCGCCGGCTTTCCAACCTTCATCCCCTGCCCGCCCCAATGTTGTGGATTCGCGATCCTTACTTCATCGTGATTTTCTAGATAGCGAATGCATTGATGAAATCTCCGACCCGAAAAAAGTTCTCCATCAAGATCGTTCGTCCATTTTCCAGATTCGTAAATCCCTTGCAGGATTTTGTAAGTCGGATGCTCATACGCTCCATCGAAACCTGCATGTAGAAGAGCTTCGATCACATCTTGATCCGTGAGTTTTGCAGGATCAGAATCATACGCCTCCGCACCAAAATAAACCTGTGGATTCCGCTTACGTGCTCTTCTAACAACCCATGCCCAAAATTCCATCGGTATCATGTGCGCCATATCCGCACGGAATCCATCGACCCCTATGTCTTGCCAGTAGGTGATAATCTCATCCATCGTCCGCCAAGTCCGCGGCACCATGTTCACCGCTGCATCCGGTTTAGGTAAATGCGAGGTATCACGTCCTTTGGTGAAATCATGACCGTAGTTCAGCTTCACTGTCTCAAACCAATCGTGAACCGATGGTGCCCATGTCACTGCGTTATTTCCTGTGACACGACCAAACTTTTTCTCCCGCTCAAACTCCCCAGTGCAACCAGGCATACCTGCAGTCGGGAGTTTCAACGGCGGACCGCCACCAGGACTGGTTTTATCGAGATAGAAAAAATGATTATCGCGATCAAAAAAGACATCGCGTTTATCTCCCTCACCAAACGAAAGCTTTGGCCTAATATCCGATTGATAACTCCGCGCGACATGGTTCGGAATAAAATCCATGATCACGCGCAAGCCCGCCTGATGACATCGATCAATCAACTCACGAAACTCTTCCAGTCTCTGCTCCGGTTGCACCGCATAGTCTGGACAAACATCAAAGTAATCCCGAATCGCATAAGGACTTCCCGCACGGCCTTTTAAAATATCCGGTGGATCCGCAGGACGCCCCGGATAATCCGTGCCACTCGCTTGCTCGATGACTCCTGTCAGCCAGATATGGTTGAAACCCATCTGACGTATCGACGATAGAGCCGTCGAATCGATGTCACGGAATTTCCCGCAGCCATTCTCTTCCAGACTTCCGTTAGAGATTAAGTTCGAGCGTGTATTACCAAAGGTCCTGACGAACAATTGGTAGATAACAGGTCTGGAGCTCTTGGATGCTTTGGAATTCATTTATAGCTCGACTAGGTTTACGGGTTTCATTTGTTGAGCCAAAAGATAAAAATCACAATGAGAGGAGCAATTAACAACAGAAACCAAGCTCCCCAACGTAGCGCTAATGGATGTGAGCGCTCATAGATTCGACCTCCTATAAACGGCACATAGCCTGTATAAGTTGCCATCGCTTCAGAAAACCAAATGCAAGTCATGGGTATGAAATAATACCCCGCTGTTTTGAATGCACCTCCAACACCTCTGTTATAAAAGGCCAATCCTATCCATAATAGATACACGACTGCGGAAGCGATGCGATGAGCCTGCTCGCTTTTATCAACTGCGTATTCTCCTTCTAATTTCATGATGTAATTTGACGGTTTATCATGTCCTTAAAAGGAGAGTATTAAGACGGCGACCCCCGACGTGTCGGGGCCGCTACTTCAAAGATTCGTCCAAGCCCCGTTGTTCTTGGATGATTTCACGGCCGCTTCGATAAACGCCATTCCATCGACCCCGTCTTGAACGGTTGGGTAATCGTATGCTTCGTTGCCTTTGAATTTTCCTTCAACCGCATCCGTGATCGCTTCTGCGGCGGCGAGGTAGACATTCGCAAATGCCTCGATGAATGCTTCTGGATGACCAAACGGAAGACGTGTGTATTTCTGCGCCACCGCTCCATTGTAGCTGTTACCTCTGCGCCATGTTTCACGCGGCTTGTCGGCAAATTTCACGATCAACTCGTTCGGTTGCTCCTGATGCCATTCAATCGATGCCTTGGTTCCATAGATCCGAATATTGAGATTGTTTTCATCTCCCGTGGAAATCTGCGATGCAAACAACACGCCCCGCGCGCCGCCTTCGTAACGGCAAAGCATCGAACCATCATCATCGAGTTGGCGGCCAGGAATGAACGTATTCAAATCCGCTGCCACCGCTTCCAAGCGCAGCCCGGAAATGTATTGGGCGAGATTTTCCGCATGAGTGCCGATGTCGCCCATGCAGTTGGAAATTCCCGAGATACTCGGATCCATCCGCCAATTAGAAATTTTTCCGCCTGCCGAAGCGGCTTCGTCGTAGGCTGAGATCGCGTAGCCTTGCGGATACTCAGCCACGATTTTCAAAATCTTCCCAAGCTTGCCCTCCGCGACCATGGCCTTGGCTTCTTTCACCATTGGGTAGCCAGTGTAGTTATGAGTCAACGCAAACACCAAACCGCTCTTATCTACCACCGCTTTCAGCTCCTCGCCCTGCGCCTTAGACAAAGCCAGAGGTTTCTCACAAATCACGTGGATGCCATTTTCCAAAAACTTCTTCGCCACTTTGTAATGCAGGTCATTGCGCGCCACGATACTGACGAAATCGATGCGCTCACCTACTGGAAGAGCTCCTTCTTTCTCAGCCATTTCCTCAAAAGTTGCGTAAACTCGGCTTGGGCACAAAAAGAAATCTTCCCCCGAGAGCCTCGATTTCTCCGGATCTGAAGAAAAACAACCCGCCACCAATTCAATCTTCCCATCCAGATTCGCGGCCATCCGGTGCACCGCACCAATGAATGCCCCACGTCCACCACCTACCATGCCCATTTTCAGTTTTCTATTCATCGTATCAAAATTGTGTTTCCGCCCAAAGGCACCCGCATTCAACCAAGTCTCCCCCCGGCTGCAACCCATTTTTACAAGCCTTTGCACTTCCAATCTAATCCGTGTCCATCTGCGTTCATTTGACTCAAGGAGTATGTTTGCTGTTCGTCCATGTCCGCTGCGCTTCCATTGCAGTTCCTCTCCAATTTAAACCCACTTCGCCATCCCCGATAATTTCAATTCGCCATTCCGCCCACATTTCCCCACAATCCCCCCGTGAAGTCTGGATTCCTTGAAAAACTTGTATCTCGTCTCGACAAGGTCGAACCCGGCGAGATCCAAAACATCGTCACGCGTTTGATTCAGGAAAAGGGCTTTCTTGAACACGTTTTCGAGGCGCTGCAAGAAGGCCTGATCATTCTCGATCCCGAGGGGAAAATCATGTTCCTCAACCGTGCCGCCTGCCAATTCTTCGGACTGGATCCATCGAACGCGCTTGGCGAGACCATTTCATCGAAAATCCGTGGGCTTGATAATTTCTCCCTCAAAGGCTCCACCCAATCGGTCTCCCGCGATATCGAGGTGTTCTATCCCGAGCATCGTCGACTCAACTTCTACCTCACCCCCATCGACGACCCGAAAAATTTCGAACTCCCACTCGGTCACGTGATGCTGATCCGAGACACCACCAGCACCCATGCGGAGACTGAGGAAAACATCGAGTCGGAGCGGCTCAATGCGCTGACCTTGCTAGCCGCGGGTGTTGCTCATGAAATTGGCAATCCTCTCAACTCGCTCGATATCCATCTACAACTCATCGAGCGGAAAATTCGCAAACTCCCGCCCTCCTATCGACAGAGCCTAACGGAAAACATGCAGACCGCGCGTCAGGAAATTCAGCGACTCGATACCATCCTGAAACAATTTCTCCACGCCGTCCGTCCCACCACTCCGCGTCGCGAGCCGCAGAACCTCAACGCAATTCTCCGTCAGACACTCAGCCTGTTAGAACCCGAAATCAGTTCCCGCAACATCGAGGTGAATCTCGATCTATCAGAAACCCTCCCCAATGCCGTCATCGATCCCGATCAATTCCAGCAAGTCTTCTACAACCTTCTCCGCAATGCCTACCAAGCCATCTCCGGCGACGAAGGCTTGATCGACATCAAAACCCGCTCCACCGAAACTGATTTCCTTATCTCCATTTCCGATAACGGAATCGGCATCCCTCCCGAGCAAATGGGAAGCCTGTTTGAGCCATACCGTACCACCAAATCCGCCGGCACCGGCCTTGGTCTACTCATCGTCCGCCGCATCATCCGCGAACACGGCGGCGAAATCGAAATCCATTCCAATCCGAATGAAGGAACATCTATTCTGATTCATCTGCCGCATACTGCACCGAGTCCAAGGCTTTTGCCTGCTCCGGTGATTGATGCCGATTGAACTGTTTGCCAAAAGTCTGTAAGTGAAAGGTGGGGCGCCATCGCCGAGGGCGCCGCGCGAAGCGAGACTTAGTCGATTCTCTCATGAAGTATCATATTCCTCCTTATTTCATGCGGTGCCCTCCCCCGACTTGTCGGGGCTACCAAATTGATCAACTCATTCACCCTCCTATTGACGCCCGACCTCGCGTCACTATACTGCGTCAACTTGTCACTACTCTCTTCCTTGGAGTTTAAAGTTTAAAATTTAAAGTTTCATGCTCCCTACCCTCCTCATCGTTGAAGACGAACGCGCCACCCGCGAAGGGCTGCGCTCGGCTTTGGAGGATGATTTCGATGTCTATCTGGCATCAAATAACACCGAGGCTTTATTTATTCTGAAAAACGAGCCCATCGAGTTGCTCCTCACCGATCTCCGGCTCGGCGGCGATTCAGGTATGGATCTGATCGATGCCGCATCCAAACTTTCACATCCCCCGACCATCCTGATGATGACCGCCTACGGGTCGGTCGACACCGCGGTCGAAGCGATGCGACGCGGAGCGTTTCATTTTGTCACCAAGCCTTTGATTTTAGATGAGGTCGAAATGTTGCTCAAACGCGCCCTACGCACCCGCAACTTAGAAACCGAAAACGTCCAGCTCACCCAACAAGTCAAAAAAGGCAGCAGCCTTTCGCGCATCATCGGGAAGTCTCCGGAAATCAAACGCGTCGCGGATCTCATCGAACAAGTCGCGCCGACCCGTGCCACAGTTCTCATCGAAGGTGAATCTGGAACCGGAAAAGAAATCGTCGCCCACACGATCCACCACCTCTCCGGCCGCCCCGCCTCAAAAATCGTCGTGGTCAACTGCGCCGCGCTTTCTCCGCAGCTTCTCGAGTCCGAACTTTTCGGTCACGAAAAAGGCGCGTTCACCGGAGCCTCGCAAAAACGAATCGGTCGCTTCGAACAAGCCGATGGCGGAACCTTGTTTCTCGATGAAATCGGCGAGATCGATCCCGCCACTCAGGTCAAACTCCTACGCGCCCTGTCCGAACGCACGATCGAACGCGTCGGTTCCAACTCCCCGATCAAAGTCGATGTCCGGGTCGTCACCGCGACCAACCGCAATCTCCGCCAAATGGTCGATGCTGGAAAATTCCGCGAGGATCTGTATTTCCGTCTGAACGTCGTTTCCATCCAGATGCCAACCCTGCGTGAGCGGCCCGAAGACATCGTTTTATTGACCAATGCTTTCCTTAAAGAGTTCGCTGAAGAAAACCAACGACCGTTCAAAACACTTACCGATCAAGCGCTTCAGCTCCTACTTGGCTACCGATGGCCGGGAAATGTCCGCGAGCTGCGCACCGCGATCGAGCATGGCGTGGTGATGTCAAACGATGATCAAATCGACATCAAGCACCTTCCCACTTTCCTAAACCAGAGCCCCCAGCCGCCCCAAAAAAGCAGACTAAGCGCCCACAACAACATTGCTGGTCCAGTCGATTTCAACTTGCATAAGCTTGAGACTAAGGCAATCAGAGGCGCGCTAGCCCAGACCCAAGAAAACCGCTCACGGGCGGCCGAACTCCTCGGAATCAGCCGCCGCACCCTCCAACGAAAACTCAAAGAACTAGGCATCTAAAATTTTCAGCCGTTCCAACCTCAACCTCATCCCAACCGAATGAACCTTTCCTCATCTCTTTTAAATTCAGGCCCCCTGGTCAGACGCAGTTTATTTCTGGTTGTCCTCGTCATGCTCACTCTCGGAAATTTGTTCACCTTATTCCGTGGGCTGAACTCCCCGCACGCCATGGATCAGGCACAGATCGCCCGAGAAATCGCACGTGGCAACGGCTTCACCACCAAATTCATTCGTCCGCTGGATTATCTGAAAAATACGGAACATCAAAAAAACGTCATACCCTATACTGGCTTTCAAGATACTTATCACTCACCGCTAAATCCATTACTGAACGCTGCAATTTTTAAAATGATCGGTGCAGACGATTTCGAGCGCTGGAAAATGTCGAAGAAAGAAATCGTTTTTCCTTTGGATCGCGTTATCGCTGCGATCTCTACCGTATGCTTCCTACTCTCCATCGGTGTTACATACTTGCTAATAGCCAGAATTTTTGACCCGAAGATAGCAGGAGTCACTGCGATGCTGATGTTGTTTTGTGAAACGTTTTGGAACTACTCGCTCAGCGGCTTACCTCAAATGTTTATGCTCCTACTGTTCACTTGCGGCATCTATTTTGCCTACCGAGCAGTTGAAGATTCTAGCGAAGGGCGCACCCCTTTGATATCTGCGATTATTGCTGGGGTATTTTTCACTCTACTCAGCATGACGCATTATCTAACCGTTTGGATTGCACTGGGTTATATCATTTTTGCCGCCATCGCCTTCCGTCCGCGCGGCGTGGTGGGCATCACTATTCTCGTCACTTTGATTATTCCTTCGGTATTTGTGATGCTGCGTAACTACGACATTTCCGGAACACCCTTCGGTACTGCATTTTACAACCTCTACAACGGTATCGGTGGAGACAAAGAAAGCTTCGCCCTACGTAGCTCCGTCCCACCAGATTTCATCAACCGTGGTTTCTTCTTAGCTATCCTGAGATCCATCCTAGTTCAAACCACCGATATCATTCCCTTCCTCGGAGGCATAATAGTCGCGCCCTTATTTTTCCTCTCCTTGCTTCATTCGTTCAAAAGCCCATCCATCGCCACCTTCCGCTGGGCACTGCTGTGCATGTTCGGCATCTCTGCACTTGGCCTCGCATTATTCGGAGTCAGTTCCGAAAATCTTGACCCCAACCAAACTCACCTGCTCTTTGCTCCTGTGATGACTGCCTACGGTTTGGCATTTGTTTCCATCCTCTGGGGAAAATTGCCCATCGTCATGAACGCTCCCATGATCCGTAATTTACACCACGTGATCATCATCATCATCTGCGCCCTACCCTTAATTCTCTCTCTTCCTTACAAAATCCGTCTCGGCCTCAACCGCAAAGACATCGGTGGCATCCCTCATTGGCCACCCTACTTTCCCCCTGTCCAAAACCTGGGCCTGAATAATCTTCTCAACGAATCGCAAATCTGTGTCACAGATCAACCTTGGGCCACCGCATGGTATGCCGACCGCATCTCGATTTGGTTACCGACCACTACTAAAGATTTCATCAAATATCAAATGATTGCAGATGATCTCGAGACCCCTATCGCAGGCATCCTAATCTCCCCTTCCTCTCACGGTTCAGACGTCATTGCCAATGTCGTCATTGAATACAAAGATTTCTCTTCTCTTATCCTCGAAGGTCAAGTCCTCAGCGCCACCGGTAATGAAACCCTTTCCATTACCAAAGAAGACTCGAAAATCAATGATATCATGGTCCGCTACCCCTATCGATACCCGCTGGTATTGAAGCAGATGATCTATTATTCGGATCGCGACCTCACCAATCCAAACGAGAAAAATTAACCCAAATTCTCCAGACATGCCCGCACGTAAAAAACTCCCTGAAAATGACGATTCCCTGAGCTTCGAAGAAGCCCTCTCCAATATTGAAGAAATCGTCGATTCAATGGAAAGCGAGCAACTCCCGCTCGAAGATCTCGTAACCCAATACGAAAAAGGATCCGTGCTTCTCAAACACTGCGAAAGCGTTCTATCATCCGCCCGCAAGAGAATCGAACTAATCACTCTTGCAAATCGCGAGGATAGCGGGCAGGAAACAGCCCAAAACTCCCCAACAAGCACTCCGCCCGCAAATGACGGAGCTTCCGACGAACCTAATGACATCCGCCTCTTCTGAATCACCTAGCCATCCGCAACTCGGACCGATCCTGAAATCGATCCAGTCACCCGCGGATGTCAAAACACTTTCCGACGAACAACTCGTCACTCTCAGCGAAGAAATACGTAGTGCGCTCATCAACTGCCTTTCCGTCACCGGCGGCCACCTCGGCCCCAACCTCGGCGTCGTCGAGCTCTGCGTTGCGATGCACAAGGTTTTCTCCACACCAAAAGATAAATTCGTCTTCGACGTCTCCCACCAAGGATACGTTCATAAAATGCTAACAGGTCGCGCATCGAAAATTGATACGATCCGCACATACAAAGGCCTGAATGGATTTTTATTACGTACCGAATCCGAACACGATTCCTATGGTGCGGGACACGCCGGAACCTGCCTTTCAGCAGCACTCGGCATGGCCGCTGCACGCGATCTCTCCGGCGCAGACAATCACGTCGTAGCCGTCGCTGGCGATGCCGCATTCACTTGCGGCCCAACTCTCGAGGCTCTCAACAATATTTCCGAGACCACAAAAAAATTCATCGTGGTCCTCAACGATACCGACTGGTCCATCGATAAAAACGTCGGTGCCATCGCCCGCTATTTTAACGCTCTGCAAACCCACGCCACCTACTCCGCCGTTAGAACCACTGCGGCAGACTTCGTAGAACGCGTCCTCGGAAAGGCTGTTAGAAAAATCGCACACCGCGTCGAAGAAGGTGCAAAAAACCTCATTTTTCCCAACGTACTTTTTGAGAAATTCGGCCTCCGCTACTTTGGCCCCATCGATGGTCACAACATTCCCTTATTAGTCAAAACATTCGAGCACCTCAAAACGCTAACAGAACCCGTCATCCTTCACATCATCACCGAAAAAGGCCGTGGTTATCAACCAGCCCTTGATAACCCTGGGAAATTCCATGGCCTCGGCGCATACAAAATTGAAGACGGCTCTACCGATACCGTCTCGACTCCCACCTGCTCGGAAATCTTCGGCCAGACGGTAACGAACCTCGCCATCGATGATCCAAAAATCGTCGCCATCACCGCAGCCATGCCGGGCGGAACGAAACTCGATATTTTCAAAAAAACCTTACCCGATCGCTACTTCGATGTCGGCATCGCCGAGGAACATGCTGCGCTCTTCGCCGCAGGACTCGCAACCGAAGGCATCCGCCCGTTTCTTGCGATCTACTCCACCTTCATGCAGCGCGCTTATGACATGATTATTCACGACATCGCCCTGCAAAATCTGCCGGTGCGCATGTGCATGGATCGCGGTGGCCTCTCCGGTGATGACGGGCCAACCCATCACGGCCTCTTCGATATCGGCTACCTCCGTCACATTCCTAACATCATTCACATGCAGCCAAAGGACGAACCTGAGTTCGTAGCCATGCTGAAATGGATGGCCGCCTACGACCAAGGACCAACAGCCATCCGCTACCCGCGCGGTGTTATCCATGGCACACCTCTCGACCAACCCATTTCACCCATCGAACTTGGTAAAGGCGAACTCATCCAGGAAGGAACCGATGTCGCACTCATCGGCCTCGGCACTTTTTTCGATCTCGCTGTTCAAACCAAAGACCTTCTGGAAAAACAAGGTTATTCCGTTTCTCTGGTAAATCCACGTTTCATCAAACCGCTTGATAAATCTCTTATCGAAAAAGTCGCTAAAAACGCCAAAGTCATCTGCACCTTCGAAGACCACGTGCTCATGCACGGCTTCGGAGCAGCCTGCATCGAGCACCTCCACGACGCTGGTATTTCAACCAAAGTCGAACGCATCGGTTGGCCAGACGCATTTGTCGAACACGGCAAACCAGAGATTCTCTTGAACCTTCACCACATTAGCCCTCAAGTTGCTCTCGACAAAATTCTTCCTCACATCAAGAATCAAAAATAATCTCATTCGATGTTGAGTAGCGATTATTAACTCTCACTGATATACTCATGGAACTCGATCTTATCAACGCTCCCTTCGATTTGAAGTTCATCAAACCTGGTGAACTCCAAGAAATCCTCGAGGATCCATTCGGGATTCGTTTCCTTCCCGATAACGATCGAGATGACGGCGCTTCCCGATTTTATGCTTTAGGTCGCACCGTAACAGATCGACATCTTTTCATTGGTTTCACCACAGATGGTAAAATCGCACGTGTCGTTACCGCACGTGAAATGAGCGAAGCAGAACGCCGGTTCTACGACCGCAACTACAACGAAACCCGCTAATATCATGAAAACCATTAACTCTTGGAATCAGCTTCCAAATTTTGAAGACAGCGCATCGGAAAATGCTTTTTGGCAAGACCACGAGCTTGATCCAAAACTCATGAGCAATTCTATCCACGAAGCCCATGTCCGTGAATCCACCACGATCACTCTGCGCTTCGATCCGCGCATGCTTTCACGCATCAAACGCATCGCGCGTTCACGCTACCTCAACTATCAGTCGATGATGAAACAATGGTTGGCCGAACGTCTCGAGGATGAGATGAAAAAGCCATAATCCTTTCATCAACTGCCTGAACCTTGAAACGCCTGATCTCCATCTTTACAAAACCAAAGCCATGGCTTGGGCTGTTTATCTTGTGGCTGGCTACGATCTGCATCGCCTCATCTTTCAACACTAAGCTTCCCGAAGAAGCCCCGAAAATCCCCCACTTCGATAAAATCACCCATTTCGGTTATTTCTTCGGTGGCGGCATCATCCTCACCACTTGGTTACTGCTTAAAAAAGGCAGCATAACCACTCGCCTCACCCGCTACCTTTTACCCATCATCTTTTTCGGCATCTTCGGCGCCATCGACGAATACCACCAAACCTTCACCCCCGGACGCTCAGGAAACGATCCCTACGATTGGCTCGCCGATTTCTTTGGAGCCTCACTAGGAGTGCTCATCGCAAATCACTTTCATCCCTTCCTTCTCAAATTTTCATCTCCCACCAGCCCCGAAACCGAAAATTAATTTTCAAAACCATCCAAACTCGTATTAGAACCACCTCGCAATGACACAACTCGACCAACTTAAGAAACTCACCACCGTCGTCGCCGATACCGGCGATTTCGAGGCCATGAAAGCATTCAAGCCTCAAGACGCCACCACCAACCCATCGCTCATCCTTCAAGCCGCAACCAAAGCGGAGTATCGCCCGCTCATCGATCAAGCCATCAACGAGCACAAAAACAGTGGACTTTCCGGACAAGCCCTCACCGATGCCGTCCTCGACCGCATCCTGATTTTATTTGGTTTGGAAATTCTCAAAATCGTTCCAGGTCGGGTTTCCACAGAAGTCGATGCACGTCTTTCCTTCGACACCCAAGGCACAGTCGACAAAGCCCTGCAACTTATCGCCGCTTACGAAAAAGAAGGTATTTCCCGCGATCGCATTCTCATCAAAGCTGCCTCCACTTGGGAAGGCATCAAGGCTGCAGAGATCCTCGAAAAGCAAGGCATCCACTGCAACCTCACTCTCCTGTTCTCCTTCGCCCAAGCTGTTGCTTGTGCCGAAGCCAAAGTACAACTCATCTCCCCCTTCGTTGGACGCATCCTCGATTGGTATAAAGCCAGCACCGGCAAAGACTACCAAGGAGATGAAGATCCGGGCGTCATTTCCGTAAAGGCCATCTTCAACTACTACAAAAAATTCGGTTACAAAACCGAAGTCATGGGCGCCTCATTCCGCAACAAAGGCGAAATCATCGCCCTTGCCGGATGCGACCTTCTAACCATTTCCCCCGGCCTACTCGCAGAGCTCGCCGCATCGGAGGACACCATCGAACCAAAACTCACCGCCGCATCCGCCCAGAGCGATCCCGTGGAAAAAATTTCACTCGATGAAAAATCCTTCCGCCTGATGTTCAACGAAGACGCCATGGCCACCGAAAAAACCGCTCAAGGCATCCGCAACTTCGCCGCCGACATCGTCAAACTCGAGAAGCTGGTTAACGAGTCGCTGTAAGCCATCTAACATTCCAATCAGCAGCCCCGCCCCAAGCATTTGGTGCGGGGCTTTTTTTGACATACGGTAGGGTCGCCTCGCCGAGTCGACCCATTTTGAAAATCTTGAAGCCAACTCCATCTATCAGAAGTGAAACCTCCATCCCAGCCAGATCACAGAAACCCACCAAGTCTCGAGGAGCAACGCGACGAACACTCTTGGAAACATCCCCCAGCTAACCCGCAAAAACTATCTTCTAATCCGCTCCTCACTGTAAATTGAACCTAAAATCCGCAGTAGGCACTGCGATTTTTAGTACAAAAGATTTTCACAGAAGGTAACAAAGAGAACGAAGGATGTTCCAACTCCTCATTCTCAAGACTCCTGCCAAAGAATCATAGAAGCAAAGCCAAGGCTGTATGCGAAGCCCCTTCGTTGACTTCGTTACCTTCTGTAAAAAAACTCCATCTATCTTCTTCACCCACAGGAGAGCCGAAGATCGGTGGATATTTATCTACAACCAACGCAAGCTAAAGGACCTTCACTTTCCATTCTCAACTTCAACTGCGGATTAGAGGTCGATCAATGATTGATTTTTAAATGAAAAGATTCTCTTTTCCCAAGCTTCATGGATTCCCGAAAAGAATCGTGCCTGAGGCAAGGCCGATCAGCCCACTAATAGAAAGGATCGTGACTAGCCAATGGTTCTCCCAAATAAACCTCGTGCCATCATCCGGCTCCGACTGAAACTCCCCAATATAGAACTTTCGTGTGATACTTGCAACGACGCACCCTAGGGCAGTTCCCAAAAGCACCCAGCCTCCAATCAGTAAGGTTCCATGAACAAGGTTGAGCTGAAAAATGCGGTAGTGGTAGTCACCCAGAGTTCCATAGCGGCTGTAGCGTGCGCCAAAGAACAGAAGCCAGATCCCGCCTCCCAAAGGAGGAAGCGCGTTGATCAGCACTCGAGTTATCTGGGACATTAGAAATTTACTGGAGTTTGCAAAATGTTTTTTTGCAACGTCTAGCTCATCCACGGCGGGGTTGGAAGCCCGAATTCAAACTGGAGCGTTACCCGCCGTTGGATGTAGCGTCTTGTTAGCCTTCTTGGATTTAGATGCATCCGACCATGACGTATACTTGTGTGCGTGTCGAATCTGTAATGAGGTAGTAAAACCAGTGCTGGCGATCATCCCACCCCTTGAACTGCTTGGCACCCTCCCAAGTATTGTAGTCAGGACAGCTTGGTAGTGGTGAAAATCCCGAATGTGACATTGATCCTGAGGTGTAGGTCTCGTTCTTCTCCAGTCCCATATCACGAATCAGACGATCTACTTCTGACGGTGACGTGGTAAAATAGTAGGTGTCTCCATAATCTGCAAATCCGCCACCAGTGAACCGATAATGCAAATCCCGCAGATCGTTCGGAAGGGCTGTCTTCGCGAACTTCTCAAAGCGCTTCGCCGGAGATGGTGGATCAAAGACCAAAGAGCCTATCATGACGGTAATAAGCAAAAAACTCGGCGTAAGTATCCACTGCGTCCTGTACCTCTTCAAACGACGCCAACGATAAATCCCGAAGATGATGAGGCTCCAAGGAAGGACGTAAATCAGGCACCAAGGAATCGCAAGCATGCCGCCTTGGATAAGGCCGCTCAAGAAACCCTCCCAATGGTTTGTCCATCGAAATGTCTGGTCTATCGAATATCCGATTGGAAATGCCATGAACGAGGAGAGCAACAACAGTGCGAAATGCATCTGCTTCGGCTTCGGCGTTTCATCAGGTTCTTCCATTTTCTTGGCTAACGATGAGCGCGTGCACCACTACCAGCGAGGGCGCACGTCGATCACGGGGTTAGGGTTGTAGTCAGGTGAGATCATCGAAACTGAACGGCTGGTAGTGGTTGTCACGGCGCGGCTTGTTGGGCTTCTTTATTGTAGGTCTGGACGCATTGCGAGGCCGAACACTTGATCCACTGCCTCTGCGACCCGCTCGACAGTTCCTGCTATCGATTCATTAGGATCCGGACAACACTCGAGGCTGGGGAAACCGTCCTCAGGCGCTGGCTTGAATTCAATTGAAAGGCTATCGCAGATGCTCTGAACAGAGGACAAATTAAGGGATTCGAGAGGAATGTAGGTTGAGTCGCTCCCGCGATCCAAGTATTGAAAAGTCCTGTGATCATCTGTGACACAAACGTCATTGGCATCATTGATCGTGATGTAAACTGTCTCTAAATTCTCGCAGTCACACCGCAAAGCGACTGCCTTCTGGCCAATGCCATCACGAAGCCGGTCTAGAAGCAACTTAATCTCTTTGGCGTCCATGGTTCGGAAATTATTGCCCAACGATAGAGCGCATCCACGGCGGGATGGAAGCTCGAATTCAATTTGACGGCTTATCGCCGTTGGATGACGCGTCTTGTTGGGCTGTTTTTTTTGCTAGCTCGTCCCAATCGCGACTGACCTGAAATCCCAGGGGCACGATGAACTGCTGGACTACTTTCTGAAATTCTTCCGGTGAAGTGCCGTCGCTACCATCCCATTCGGTATCGTCACATTTGAAGCATATTCGGATCACGCTCTTGCTTCCATTATCGCTGATTAATTCGATACTATGGTGAGGCTGAAACATACACATTGAAAACGATTTTTTGGGGGATTCGGCCATCTTCTCTAAGACCCTGTGAAATCCAGCCATTTGTTCAGGCGTTAATTCAGTGCGCTTGTATTCTATGTGCGGGGGATCTTGGATTAATTCTCCTCGGCTATCGTGAAAGTCGTAGAGCCACGAATGCTCTACTACAGCAATTTGATGAGCCTTCGATACTGATGATATTAGGTCAGACTTGAACTTTTTAGCCTCTGCATTCTGGTTCCTGTCGGCTGTCGAAGACCGAGAACTACAGCTAGGCCCAAGAGTCAAACTGAGGAGTATGCCGAATGCGATTGGACGGAAGAGATTCATCACTAAGATTGCGAAAGGGATTTGAGATTTCTTGCCCAACGATAAAGGAATGGCAACGCCGGTGGAAAGCTCCAAATTCAATCTGACGCGTCCAACGGCGTTGCCATGTCCAGCTTGTTCGCCTTGGTTTTGACGAGTTCTTTCGTGGCTTCATATCAGTGCAATTCCTAGGCAAGCAACAAATGCCACACAAAATAAGATCCACGTCGCGTCGCGCAGCTTACGTGTCGAGGTAGCTAATTGAGGGATACGAATACAAGCTATCAGAGCGAAGAGAACGCCGGTGCCAAGCCCTGCTACCGTTGCTATAATTCGGAAAATATTGATGAATCCCGCTGAGATGAAGTGGCCTGGATGACTCGTGCCTGGGTTGTATGTTTTGGCAAGTTCGTTGTATTCTGGGCGTTCTATTCCTAAGAGGATGATTGCGTTGTAAATCGGTGTGCAAAGGAAGCAGAGGATCGCAAAAAAGAAAAGCCAATCGTTCCAGCGCTTAGGTCTCATATTTCTTTGGCGAACGTTAGAGTGGATGCACCGGTGGTGGCGAGCCTGAATTCAACAACGGACGTTATCGCCGGTTGCATCCCACGGCTTGTTCACCTCTTCGGATCCGTCATATGGGCCTCCAGTATGTGCGCCAGCTCTGATTCTGGACGATGGATGCGCGGGGAACCTGAGCCAAGATAAGCGCAATGCCAAAGTAGTCGCCGCACGCGAAGAAAGCGTTCCAGGTGGAGAACCATGCTGCTGCCATGACCAACGCGGGCGGCATGAGTCCGGTTGCGGCCATCGCCAGCGGCAGAACGGTGATGATGAGGAAGGGCATCGCAAACACGGTGAGAAATCGATCTCGAGTGAGTGGTCCGGAGTAATGGGCGTAGAACAACAGGCGTCTCGGCCATGCGCCAATAATCGTTGCAGGCGAGCGTCCGAATCGGGGATGCACAGCCGCATGGAGAAGCTCGTGAACCACTATGAGTACGGGAAAGGATAGCAGTAAGAAGACGAGAAAGAGGACGGCGTAACTACCCTCGATAGGCACAGATGCGAAGACGCCAACGCGGTGCCAGCAATACCCGACCAATGTCGCCACGCCTAGTCCAATGGGGACAGCGAAAAACTGCATTACGAGCGGGCTTGGCTCGCGAATCGGACGCCATGAGCTGTCTGGCGTAAACTCGTCAGGAATGGAACCGAGATGAAAGCGCATATAGGGTGAGACCTTATGGCTGCGACTGGCACTTGCCAGGCATTCTTTGGTTGAGTTGAGGTTTGATTAAAGGGTGTCGTGTCTGGTTCAAGTCGTGGGCTATCGCACCGGCACGAGGTCGGTGCGACCTATCCACATCCAATATATT